>CAJMSE010000008.1 GCA_905216025.1 uncultured bacterium
CAAAAAAGAAGACTAACGGAAAAAAGACCGTCGCGACAGGCAAGCGGCGCGCGCAGGGCAAGCGCAGGGTTCGGGAGGAATCCTGCTGGTGGGCGCTGCCTGTATCGTGCCTGATGATCCTGATTCTGGCGGTCACCGCGTTTTTAGCGGTGCACGAAATCAGCGAAAATCGCCGGTTCCGCATCATGCGCGCGGCGGTTGAAAGCGACGGCTTCTATTCGGGCATCATCGTCGAGGGCTACGCGCTGACGGATGTGACGCTGGATACCGCGCTGAAGCACTGGGAAGAGAGGATCGAGCCCGCCTACGCCGACCGCACGGTCACGCTGACGTACAACGGACAGACGTGGTCAAAGACCTGCCGCGAGCTGGGCTATTCCAGCAATTACCGCGAGGTGCTGGGCAACGCGTGGTCGCGCGCCCGCAGCGGCACTCTGGAGCAGCGCTATCGTTCGCTTCGGCAGATCGGCAGCGCGCAGGAGCGCTATGAGATCACCCGCACGCTGTATGACGAAGCGCAGCTGCACGCGTGGACGGACGGAATCGCCGCGTCGCTGACGGTAGACCCGGTAAACGCGCAGGTGACGGGCTTCGACGTGGATACGCGCAAGTTCACGTTCGCTTCCTCTGCCGTGGGCTATTCCGTGGACGCGGACGCGCTGTACCGACAGGCGAGCGCGGCGCTGAACAGCGGCGGAGCGACGGTGCAGGTGGCCGTGAACACGGTGGAACCCACGAAGGATTCGTCCGACGTGAACGGCAGGTTCGGCATGATCACGCAGGCTGTGACGAACGCGTCCAGCTCCAACAAGAATCGCCTGACCAACCTGCGGCTGGCGTGCGCGGCCCTCAACGGCTATTGCATCCAGCCGGGCGAGACGTTCTCGTTCAATCAGGTCGTCGGTCAGCGCACGGCGAAGCGCGGCTACAAGAAGGCGACGGTCTATCAGTCCGGCGAGCTTGCTGAGGACATCGGCGGCGGCGTCTGTCAGGTGTCCACGACGCTGTGGAACGCGGCGATGAAGGCCAACTGTGAAATCGTGGAGCGCAGCGAGCATTCCCGCACGGTGGCCTATGTGGACAAGGGCAAGGACGCGACGGTCAGCTGGCCGGGACAGGACATGAAGTTCAAGAACACGTCGTCCTCGCCGATGTATCTGGTGTGCTACGTGAGCGACAACAAGCGCGTATACTGCGAGGTGTACGGCGAGCTGTTCCCGAACGGACGCTACATCACCATCGAAGCCAAGACCACGCAGACGGTCAAACCGGATGATCCGGTGTACACCTACAATCCGCTGCTCGGCTCCGGTCAGGAGGTCGTGGTCAGCGAGGCGCGCAAGGGCTATCGAGCCGAGGCGTACCGCGTGTACCACAGCGCCGACGGCAGCGAAATCAAGCGCGTTCTGCTGTGCAAGTCCTACTACAAGCCGGCGCGCGCGCAGATTGAATACGGTTGATGAAAGAGGAACAGCATGACGTTTTCTGAGGTTTTGCGGGCGCACGCGGCGCGGTATCCCGAAATGCGGGAGGGCGATTTTCTCAAGCTGTGCTATCAGCATGCGCTGGGCTGCGGTCATCTGGTGAAGGACGAAGCCGAGGCCGTGCGGCGCATCCGTGCCGAACGCGCGCCGGGCGAAGAAGGCGTATCGTTTGAGCCCATCGGGAACGGGCTTGTGCGCATGCACCTGAAGGGAATGGACGCGCGATTCAGCGACGAAATCGCCGCGCGGATGTTCATGTATACCGCCGAAACGTTCCATCCCGCGCCGGACGCGCTCGAGAGTGCATTGCAAACGCTGGCGGAAACCTTCCCGACGGATGCCATGCGCGCCGCGATTGCCGCCTATCGCGCGGAGGGCTGTCCGATGGTCAGCCACACGGAAGCGTATCGCCGCGCGTACGCACCGGCGTATCGCGTGGTTTCCGAGCGCTTTGCCCGCTATGCCGCCGACAGCCGTTTCCATTTCATCCGTCACGACATCACGCTCCCGCTCGAGGGCGACACCACCTTCCACTACATCATCCATGCGGCAAGCAACGCCAGCCCGAACTTCTTTGCCGGCAATCCCGTCGAGGTGATAAAGGCAAACATCGGCGGCCTGGACCACCTCATCACCTACGGCCTCGGCCACGGCATGCGGCGCCTGCTCTTCGTCTCGTCGGGCGAAGTGTACGGCGAAGGCGACGGCCGGGTGTTCACCGAAGACTACAGCGGATATGTCGACTGCACGTCGCCGCGCTCCTGCTACCCCTCGTCGAAGCGCGCGGCCGAGACCCTCTGCGCGGCCTACGCCGCCGAATACGGCGCCGATATCGTCATCGCCCGCCCCTGCCACGTCTACGGTCCGGGCTTCACCGAGAGCGACAACCGCGTGTATGCCCAGTTCATACGCAACGTGGTGCGCGGCGAGGACATCGTAATGAAGAGCAGCGGCAGCCAGTTCCGCTCGTGGTGCTACGTGGCCGACTGCGTGTCGGGCCTGCTCCACATCCTCCTCAAGGGCGCGAACGGGCAGGCATACAACATCGCCGACAGCCAATCGGACATCAGCATCAGGCAGCTGGCCGAACTCGCAGCGGGCATTGCCGGCCGCAAGGTCGTCATCGAGGCTGCCGGAGCCGCAGACAGGCGGGGCGACAACCCCGTCACCCGGTCGGTCTTCTCCACCGCCAAGCTCGAGGCCTTAGGCTGGCAGGCCGCCACCCACATCGCCGAGGGCATGCGCCTGACAATAGAAAAAATCCTTGCAGAGGGGTCACCCGTGCAAGGATAGAGCTTCGCCGGCGGCAGTGCGTTCACTGCCCCGCCATTCCCAAAGATTCAAGAATATCGTTATACGTGTTCCGTGCCACAGACCCTGTGCCCGGCGTACGCAGGTTTTTCTCGTAGAATGCCGTACGCCGCGCTGCCAGCGGGTCGTCTCCTCCAAGCACCACATTGTCTATGAAGCCGATGATATCGCCGGCGCCGTTGCCCGCGTAGTGCACGTCGTAAGCCTCGCGGCATACCGCATTGCCGTATGAGCGCGTCTTCTCCATGTCGCTTGTGAGATACATCACCGGCTTTCCGAAGTACAGATAGTCCACCACGAACGAGCCGCAGTCGTGTATCATGGCGTCCGAGCCCCTGAAGAGCTCCACGAAACCGCCTGTCTCGAGCTGCGTGTTCTCCATCGTCTCCCATGCCCTGTAGTAGTCGCGCGCCCGCTGCTCGCCCCATTCAGGATGGTTGCACAGCTCGGTGAAGAGGCCGGGATGCGGCTTGAACGCAATCCGCAGGCGGTCGGCATAGCGCCGGGCAATGTCGAGCATCAGGCTGCTGACGGCCAGGAAGTTCGAGCGCGACATCGCCGAGCCGTCGTTTGCCAGCGTGAAGTGGGGCGCCCATATCAGCCGCTTGCGCCTGTGCTCCCCGCCTTTCCAGGCGTCTGCCCCGCCCGCGGCCATGTAGCGGTCGGCATTCGGGTATCCCACGATGACAACGTTGCGGCCCCGGTTGCGCATGTAGAGGCGCGCATCGTCGGCGTTGCAGCTGTTGACATAGTATAGTTTCCACGCCACATTGCAGAACACCTGGTCGAAGAGCCACTTGTCCCGCGTCTGCTGGAAGCCGTAGGGGTAGTATGCCAGCAGGCGGTCGGTGAAGTTGAGAAACTGGTGGCGCGGATGGAACACCCCGTGATAGGGCTGCGCATAGAACACAATGTCGGGGTCGAGACTGCGGCGTATGTCCACGGGCTCTGCGCCGTGCTCTATGTCCCAGTCCACATAGTCCACCCCGCTCTCCGTGAACGAGCGGCGCATCTGCTCTATGTCGCGCTGCCGCTGCGCGTCGGTGAAGTTCATCGACGGCGACAGCACCACCGACACGATGAACCGGCTGTCGGCCTTCAGCATGAAGTAGAGGTCCTGATACTTCCACATCGGCATGTTCACGGCCACGAAGACCACCCTTATCCTTTCCCTGCCGGCCAGCCTGCGGATATAGCGCCGCTGCCGCCACGGGGCTGCCAGATAGCCCACGTTGTAGAGCCATGCCTCGCGAATCTTCTGCCAGAGTATCACCGGCCGGCTTATCCTTCTCTCTTTCCTTGCCATTCTATCCTTCCTCTGTATATCGTCCGTTCACAGTTCCAGCACCTTGAGCTCCTTCCCGCCTATCGCCGCCGCCATCTCCGAGAAGCTCGAGCATGCCGAGCCGTAGATGCGGTCGGTGCACGCCAGCGTGTACATGTCTGTCAGACCGCCGCGGATGCCGTCGACGCTGTCGCGGCAGGCCTCGGCCTCGGGCGTCATCACGATGCTGCCGAACTCTCTGCGCAGCTCCGCCTTGACGTCCTCGCTGTCTGTGGCGAGAAATATCTTCAGGTCAGGATGCTGCTCCAGCTCTTTCCTTCCGGCCTCGATGAACAGCCGCGTCGGACTCCTGTCTATCGATCTCTGGTTGTCTGTCCGGCGGATATGCATGCCTATTGTGTGTGCCGAGAACCTGTCCGTGTTCTCCGCCACGCGCCCGGCCACGCTGCCCACCGGGCGGAACAGCATCTTGTATATGCTGCCGGGGAAGTCGCCGAACACCTGGCAGCAGCTCATGTAGCACCTGTGCCCGCGCTGCCACCCCTCGAAGTCGAATCCCCTGTCTCTTATCTCGCCGATATGGTGCTCGTAAAGCCTGCGCCCGTAGAGCATCCTCTGCGCCGCAGACGGCAGCCACAGGTTGCGGCGGCGCGGCCGGTCGTTTACCGCAAAGTCCCACCAGCGTGCCTCGCGGAGCGACAGCAGGCTGCCGTCTACAGGCTCGAAGATATCGCGGAAGGCCGCATTGAGCGCCCAGTCGCGAAACCATACCACCTGCAGCCGCGACTCCGTAGCCGCACAAAGGTGGTATGCCGACGCCACGGCCCTCATCCTGTTGGCCAGTCCCCCGGAGGGCACCAGCACCAATTTTCCCTTGCTCATAATGTCATACGTCATGTAACGGTGAATGAATGTCAGGTCACCATAAGGCTATACGCCCTATTCCGGCCATATCAAACGAGGCATTTATACCCATAGCCCTGAATGCTTTGGATATAGTTGCAAACGTCAGGTTGTGCCCGTTCTCTATCCGCGACACCTGCGCTCTCTTCACACCCATACGCTCTCCGAGCTGTTCCTGAGTCATATTCCTTGAAAGCCGCGCCTTCCTTATTGCCTCACCCATGAGAAACGAGTTTATCTCAGATTCATAGCTATCCCTTGCCGGCGTACCCTTGGTTCCCAGCACCTTATCCAATGCTTCTTCTTCTGTATAAAACTTCATTGCCATGACTATCTTGTTTTTGATTTGAAATATTCTTTTCTTATCGCCTCTGCACGGGCAATCTCTTTCTTCGACGTTTTCTGCGTCTTCTTTATAATTCCATGCGTGGTCAGAACTATAGCTTCTTTCTCCGTATCCCAAAATGCAAACACACGGTATTGTATGCCGTTATATAATGTACGGAATTCCCATACATCCGTATCATCCAGTTTCTTGAAAAGACTTTTATCAACTACATACTTGCTCTTGTTGATATTATACATTATCTTTTCCCTTGCTTTAACGTCAAGCCCCTCAAGGAATGATACTACTTCCTCCGAGTAAATAATACTGAATCTCGGCCTATGTTCCATGTCTCACCTATATTTTGCCACAAAGATAATCAATTGTTTCCATATATATAAACAATCCGGCCGCTTTTCTTCGGAAAGGAAGCAACAAAAGCCGGTCTATCCTTTGCCATTCGGGTTTTATTGATTATATTTGTGAAATAAAACATTTCACCGACATGATACATCCCGCAAAGACAGACATCGCAGTGCTGCTGGTTTTCTTCAACCGTCCGGAGACCTTCCGGCTTGTGTTCAACGAGGTGAGGAAGGCACGGCCGTCGAGGCTGTTCCTCTATCAGGACGGGCCGCGCGGCGAGCGCGACAAGGCCGGCATCGAGGCCTGCCGCAGGATTGCGGAGGAAATAGACTGGGAGTGCGACGTGCACCGTAAGTTTCAGGAACGCAACTACGGATGCGACCCCTCGGGATTCATCGCCCACAGATGGGCCTTCTCGCTGGCGGAGAAGTGCATCGTGCTCGAGGACGACGTGGTGCCGTCGCAGTCGTTCTTCCCCTTCTGCAAGGAGATGCTCGACCGCTACGAGCACGACGAGCGCATCACGATGATTGCCGGATTCAACACCGACGGGACGACGCCCGGCGTGCCCTGCGACTATTTCTTCACCTCGGCATTCTCCATCTGGGGATGGGCATCGTGGCGGAGGGTCATCGACCGCTGGGACGGGAGCTACTCGTTCCTCGACGACGAGTATGCCATGAGTCAGCTGCAGGCACTCATAAAGAGCCGCCGTCACCGCAGTGACATCATCCGCATGTGCCGCGACCACGCCGCCTCGGGCAAGCAATACTTCGAGAGCATCTTCTGGACAACCATGCTCTTCAACTCCGGACTGGCCGTAATGCCAACGAAGAACATGGTCAACAACGTGGGACTGACAGCCGACTCGACGCACTACTCAGCCACGCTCGAGACCATGCCGCACCGCCTCCGCCGCATATTCACCATGCCGCGCCACGAGATAGCTTTTCCCCTGCGCCACCCGCGCTACGTCATCGAGAACGTGGGATACAAGGAACGACTGTACCGCACCAACGCATGGGGCCACCCATGGATAAAGATTGGATACTCCATCGAGGAGCTTCTGCTCAACCTGCGCCACGGAAACTTCGGCACGATAGCCTCGAGCCTGCGCCGCAGGATAAGGAAATGGATGGGACGGGACAAGCACAGGTAGGACTTAATTATAAATCAGGAGAAACTAAATTATAAATTAGGAATTCTAAATTATAAGCCAAGGATGGGCTAAATTATATATCAGAAATTATTACTTTTACCTCGGCGGATTATTTATCACCCGAAGCAAAATATTGTATCGCGTTGTTACCTGCCGCGCGTAACAATGTAACCTGCCGCTGGTGACGATGTGACGGGCCACACGTAACAGTGTGACGCGCCACGCGTAACGATGTAACGGGCGGCTGGTAACAATCTCCCGCATATTTCCTTATGTCCAGGCGGATTGCAAATCAGCCGGGAAAAGGCCGTTCCCGACCGCCCCGAGATGCAAGAGATATCCACAGGCCGCCCTCCGGAGCGCCCGCCCTACCCCTTGATATCTATCTTTGCCAGCAGCTTGCTGAACAGCCACGACACGGCGACGGTGCTCACGATATAGAGCAGCAGGCCGGCGTAGACATCGCGGTGGAGCGACGTCTCGATGAATATCTTGCGCGTGATGGGATGGCACACGAACATGGCGGCCGACACGCCGCCAATCCATGTGAACGCGGGCATGACCGCGGCGGGCAGTGCCTTGACGAAAGCCACCGACGCGACAATGACGGCCAGCGGCGCACAGAACCACGTCTGATAGAAGAAGCACATGGGGAGCAGCACGCACAGCGCGGCAACGCACAGCAGCGCCCACTGCCGGCGGCGCAGGTTTAAGAAAGCAGGAAATGCTCCCGCCCGCCCGAGCAGCACTCCGGCGCAGAAGGGCAGCACGCTGCCGATGCTGTTGTAGCGCAGCCAGCGCAGCGATTCGCTTTCGGGAGAGCACACCGCCTGCACGGCCCAGCACACGACGACGAGAGCTGCCATCACGGCCGTGCCGCGGCGGTGGAGCAGCAGGCGGTAGATGATGTAGAGCTGCATCATAAGTCCGAAAAACCAGTAGGGCCCGGGGTGGATGAATGTCGAGGGATGCTCCGTCAGGTTGATGTACATCAGAAGCTGGGCGACGATATACTCCGCACGGTACGGGAAGGGATGCGGCGTGACGGCATCGACCAGCGTGTAGGCCACGAAACCAGCCACAAGCATGCCAAAGAGTTTCAGGTAGTGATGGCGTATGAAGCCCAGCACGGGCAAATCGGGCGTGCTGCCGTACTTCCGCGCAAGGCCGTAGCCGCTCAGGAAGACGAACACCGGCACGCCGTAATGGCCGAAATAAGACAGCAGGCTCACCGGGAGCATGCCGTCAGGACTGGTCAGGGCATGCCACAGACCGTCGTTATTGCTCACGCGGAACAGATACTCGTTTTCCTTCGCCTCTATGTCCAGCCAGTGGCAGAAGTTGTGAAGCACTATTCCCATTATCGCTATCGCCCTCAACGCCGAGCACTCGGCACGGCTGAGCCATTCTCTATTTTCCATATTCTTCTCTCAGTTTATCGTAATCGACGGCGTGCTTGAGCAGTCGCGGCCGGGCGGCGTCATAGCTGTCGCTCAGCGGATTGCAGTCGGCACGGTAGTAAGGGCACGATATCCCGGCGAGCCACACGAGCATGTGGGCCAGGCGGTCGGTCATGAAGGGTTTGCGGCGGGCAGCCCTCAGCGCCGCCACGACGTCGGGATGGGCCACGCGGTAGGCCGGCGAGCACCACACCCAGAACGGAATCTCGTACTCCTCGTATGCCGTCTCGTATGTTATGTTGTCGGAATGGGTGCGTCCGAAGTAGTTGCGGTCGAAGCCGAAGCAGCTCTCGCCGTGGTCGGACAGGTAGACGACGACGGCCTCGCGGTCTTCGAAGCGCCGCATGACGGCATCGACCACGGAGTCGTTGTAGAGCGTGGCGTTGTCGTAGTCGGCCAGCACCATCTTCGAGTGCTTGTTCAGCTTTGGGCGGTCGTAGTCCTGATAGTGGTATTTCTTGTGCTTGCGGGGATAGCGCTTGCGGTATTCGGCATGCTGTCCCCACAGGTGGATGATGGTCAGGTTGGCCTTGGCGGCAGGCTTCGGCATCGCGTCGTACTCGCAGATGAGGTCTTCGTCAAACTCGTGCAGCGACTTGTTGCGTGCATCGAAGAGGGCATGGCTCAGCTTCTCGTCGTTGAGGAAGAAGCCCCCGCTGAAGTCGTAAATGGCATCGCCGGCTCCGAAGAGGAACTGGTTGGAGGCGAAGATCACGCCGTAGCCCGCCTTGCGGAACAGTTCGGGGAAGAGCGGATAGTCGCACCAGTCGCCCTTGTCGCCCACGGTATACATCGAGAGCATGTGCTTGAAGACGAAGCTGGTAAGGTTCCACGGCGCCACCACGTCGTCGAAGACCGTCAGGCTGCCGTCGGCCGCCCGCGCCTTCTGTCTCGGCGTCACGGGATGGTCGTATCCGTAGAGCTCGGAGTGGTGGCGGTTGTAGCTCTCTCCGATGATGAGCACTATCTCGGGACTGCGGAACGAGCAGCTGTCCACGCGCACGCGGCCTATGTTTTCCGTGAGAATGTCTATCTGCCGGGCGGCCAGCCGGTTGGCGTAGATGCTGAACACCAGCCTGTGCACCGGCAGATAGAAGTGGGGCTTGTCGTTGCCGAGCTGCCCGCGCTCCACCTGTCCTATCGTGTCGTACGACATGATGCGCCTGATGAGCCGCTTGTTGTGCAGCGACGACACGGCGCACGCCACGAAGAGCGCGGCGAGCACGGCACCGGAAAGCGGGGCGACGACGCCGGAGAAGCGGCGGCGCAGGCATGCGCAGGCACGGGGCAGACGGATGCAGGCACGGGGCTGGCGCCGTATGCGGCGCAGAAGCCGCGGCAGGAAGCAGCTCAAGGCGTGCAGAAGCATGATGAGCAGCAGCCAGCCCACGGGCGAAACGATGACGTCCCAGCCGAGATATGCGCTGAAAAACTCGCCTGCCTCGCCCGCGTTGGTCTCCTCGGCGAGCAGCAGCAGCGTGGGGTTGAGCACCGAACCGAAGCGCGCGTAGCAGAACACGTCGGCCAGCGACACGGCATAGAGCGCAGCGCTGAGCACGCCGCGGACCACGCTCCGCACGCGGCGGGGAATAAGACAGAGGATGATGCAGACGGCATAGAGGTCTGCAAAGAGTTCCATGGCCGACGCGGAGCAATACTCCGGGTCGTGGTCGCCTGGGGTTGTGAGGTGTATGCACGCCCATCCGAGGGCGTACATGAATACGAAAAACGATGCGTTATCCCTCACGGGACGCGACAGCAGGCCGAGAGCCCGCGCCGCCTGAGATGCAACCTTCATAACATTCAATTATCGTTTCTTTCACGCAGTCGGGCACCAGCCCGTCCACGGGTTCGCCGCTTCTCACGCGCCGCCTTATCTCTGTGCTGCTGATGTCGAGCAGCGGCACGTCGGCGAGGGTCACTCCGGCGGGTAGCGAGCGTGCGTCGACCTCGCTTCCGCGTCGCGGATAGACCACGATGCGGTGGTTGCGCATGATGTCTTCGTGGTGATACCAGCGGTCGAACACCTGCCAGTTGTCGGCGCCGATGAGCAGGGTGAAGCTCCTTTCGGGCATGTCGGCCGCCATGCGGCTGAGCGTGTTCCACATATACGACGGCCGGGGCAGGGCCATCTCGTAGCCGCTGGCGTGCAGGCGGGGCTCGCCGGCCACGGCGCGGCGCACAATGTCGAGCCTCGTGGCATCGTCGATCAGGTCGGCCTTCCGCTTCATCGGGTTCTGGGGCGATACCACGAGCCATATCTCGTCGAGGCCGTAGCCGTCGAGCAGGGCCTTCGCAATGGCGATGTGACCGTTGTGCACGGGGTTGAACGAGCCCCCGAATATTCCCGTGGATATCTTGCCCATATATATAATAATGTGCAGTCCTACCGCGAGATGAACTCCCTTATCACTTCAAGAGCCTCGCGGCGCGCCGTGTCGAGGTCGTCGTTGACGACCACGCGGTCGAACCGGCCGGCAAAACCGAGCTCGAACTCGGCGCGGCCGATGCGCTTCTCTATCGTCTCGGCGGTCTCAGTGCCGCGGCTTTCGAGGCGGCGGCGCAGTTCCTCTACCGACGGCGGGCGCACGAAGACGCTCAGCGCACGGTCGGCATAGTAGTCCTTGATGTTGCATCCGCCCTTCACGTCGACGTCGAGGACGACGTTCTGCCCCTCGTCGAGCTGCTTCTCGACCTGCGACTTGAGCGTGCCGTAATATCGGCCCTCGTACACTTCCTCGTATTCGAGGAACTCGCCGGCGGCTATGCGGGCGCGGAACTCGTCGGGAGTGACGAAGAAATAGTCCTTGCCGTCGACCTCGCCGGGACGCGGACTGCGGCTCGTGCACGACGTGGAGAACGCCATGCGCAGCTCCTCGTGCTGCATGAGCCACTTTATTATCGTGCTCTTCCCCGACCCGCTCGGAGCGGAGAAGATGATTACCTTACCCTTAGAGCACATTGAGCACCTGTTCCTTAATCTGTTCGAGTTCGTCTTTCATCATCACCACGATGTTCTGCATCTCGGCAAGGTTGCTCTTCGAGCCCGTGGTGTTTATCTCGCGGCCCATCTCCTGGGCTATGAAGCCGAGCTTCTTGCCCTGTCCGTGGCCCTCGTCCATCGTCTCGCGGAAGTACTTGAGGTGGTTGGCGAGGCGCTGCTTCTCCTCGCTGATGTCGAGCTTCTCTATGTAGTAGATGAGCTCCTGCTCCAGTCTGTTCTTGTCGTAATCCACGTTAGGGATGGCACTGAGGCCGTCGACGATGCGCGAGCGTATCTTCTCCACGCGGGCTTTCTCGTAGGGTTCGATGCTCTCGAGCAGGCGGACGATGTTGTCTATCTTCTCGTCGAACTTGCGGCGGAGGGCCTCTCCCTCCTGACGGCGGAAGTCCGTGATGGCGGCCACGGCCTCGTCGATGGCGCGGCGGGCGGCCTCCCACTCACCGTCGCTGAGCACTTCCTGCTCGGTGCGCGTCATCACGTCGGGCATGCGCAGCAGCGTGGCGAACCAGTCCTGCGGCTCGGGGATGCCGGTCTTTTCCGAAATGGCACGAATCTGGCGGTAGTAGTTCTCCACGAGCGCACCGTTCACGGGCGTAGCGTCCACCAGCGTGTCCTTCTCCACATAGATGCAGAAATCCACCTTTCCGCGCTCCATGGCGGCAGAGAGCACCTGACGTATCTCCATCTCCTTCTCGCGGTAGAGCGGGGCGATGCGCGTGGTCAGGTCAAGAGCCTTGCTGTTAAGCGACTTTATCTCTACATTGATTTTCTTTTCACCGTAGGTTACGACGGCTTTGCCGTAGCCTGTCATCGATTGTATCATAATATCGTCTGTATATTGTTCGTTTATGAGTTAATGTCCGGATTGCCGCTGCGGCTTACATATAGCCTAACCAGCGCAGCACGTCGTTCAGGTTTGCCATCACCATGATAAGGATGAGCAGGCCGAAGCCCGCATACTCGGCCCAGAGCATGAACTTCTCGCTCGGCTGGCGGCGCGTTATCATCTCGTAGAGGAGGAACAGCACGTGGCCGCCGTCGAGGGCAGGGATGGGCAGTATGTTCATGAAGGCGAGGATGATGCTGAGGAATGCGGTCATCTTCCAGAACATATACCAGTCCCACGTGGCGGGGAAGAGGCTGGCGATAGCGCCGAAACCGCCCACCGACTTGGCTCCGTCAGCAGTGAAGACGTACTTCATATCGTCCACATAGGAGGTCAGCACGTGTATGCCGTAGCGTATTCCGGCAGGAAAACTCTCGAAGAATCCGTAGCCGACGGTGACCGGCTTGTAGATGGATACGTACGATTTTGACGTGATGCCCAGCATGAGCTCAGGCGAGAGGACCACCCGCGAGGTGTCTGCCGCCGTGCCGCGCATCACCACGATGGTGGCCGTGCGGGCCTTCATGCTGTCTGCCGCCGTCGTGGCCGTGGCGAGAACGTCGCTCAGCGAGCCTATGCGGTCGGTAAAATCGTTGTACGACCCGATGGCCGCGCCGTTGAAAGCTACTATCCTGTCGCCCTTCATCAGTCCGGCCTTGGCTGCTGCCGTGCCGGGCACGACGCTGTCTATCACCGCCGGAATGAGCGGGCGGACGAACGGCGGAGCCGTCTGGAGCATGCCGAGCAGGTTCAGGTCGCCGGGCATGTCGATGCTCACGGCCTTGCCGCCGCGTATCACGTCGACCCTATGGGCCTCGGAGATGGAGCGGTAGAGATCGGCGCCGAAGTCCTTGAACGCGCCTTTGTCCGTGCCGACGAGGATGTCGCCGTCGCGGAATCCGAGAGCCTTGGCCTCGCTGTTGAACTTCATTCCGTGGGTCATGTCCTTCACGGGGATGTATGTATCACCCCATGCGAAGAGTATCATGGAGTATATGAACAGGGCGAGGAGGAAGTTGACGAGCACTCCGCCTATCATCACGAGCAGGCGCTGCCATGCCGGTTTGGAGCGGAACTCCCATGGCTGGGCCGGCTGCTTCATCTGCTCGGTGTCGAAACTCTCGTCTATCATGCCGGAAATCTTGCAGTATCCGCCCAGCGGAAGCCACCCGACGCCGTACGTAGTGTCGCTGTTCTTGGGCTTGAACTGGAACAGATGGAACCACGGATCGAAGAAAAGATAGAACTTCTCGACCCTTATCCCGAAGAGTTTGGCAAAGAAGAAGTGGCCGCCCTCATGGAGCAGGACAAGTATTGATATTGCAAGCATGAACTGCAATACGCGTATCAAAAATATTTCCATTGATTAATTAAATGATTTATGATTCATGATTATTGAAGCATCAGTTCGGCAGCGATGCGCCGCGCCTCTCGGTCGGTGGCCACATAGGTGTCGTATTCCGGACTCGGGTCGAAGCCTACACGGTCCATCGTCTTCTCTATCACCTCGCTCATGCGGAGGAAGGAGCACCTGTCTTCGAGGAAACCGCGGTTCACCACCTCGTTGGCCGCATTGACGATGCACGGCACGTTGCCGCCGCGGCGTATGGCCTCGAAGGCCAGTGCGAGGCAGCGGAACTTCTCAAGGTCGGGCCGGAAGAACTCGAGGGGATGGCCGAAGAGGTCGAGCCGTGCCGACGAGAGGGTCAGGCGGTCGGGATATGAGAAGGCATACTGTATGGGAAGGCGCATGTCCGGCACGCCGAGCTGGGCCTTGACGGCACCGTCGCAGAACTGCACGGCACTGTGAACCACGGACTGCGGATGCACGAGCACCTCGATGCGGTCGGCCTCAACGCCGAAGAGCCACTTGGCTTCGATGACCTCGAAGCCCTTGTTCATCATCGTTGCGCTGTCTATCGTTATCTTCGCGCCCATGTCCCACGTTGGGTGGCGCAGGGCGTCGGCCTTGGTGACGGTGGCCAGCCGGTCCATGTCCATCAGGCGGAAGGGGCCTCCCGAGGCGGTGAGGAGCAGCTTCTCCACCCTGTTGTCTCCCTCGCCGGCAAGGCACTGGAAGATTGCCGAGTGCTCGCTGTCTACGGGGATGATGGGCGTATGGTAGCGCGCGGCGAGGTCGCAAATGAGCGCTCCCGCCACGACGAGTGTCTCCTTGTTTGCCAGGCAGATGGTCTTGCGCGCCTTGATGGCGTGTATCGTCGGCGAGAGACCGGCAAAGCCGACCATCGCCGTGAGCACGACGTCTATCGGTCCGGCCTCCACAATCTCGTCGAGAGCCGCCGCTCCGGCATACACCTTGATGTCGGGCTCGTCCGCGAGAAGGGCCTTCAGCTCGCCGTAGCGTGCCTCGTTGGCAATGACCACGGCGGCGGGCCTGAACTTACGGGCCTGCGCGGCAAGCTCTCCGACCCTGTTGTTGGCCGTGAGGCAGTACACCTCGTAAAGATCTGAATGTTCCTCTATTACCTGAAGGGCCTGCGTCCCTATCGATCCGGTAGAGCCGAGGATGGCTATCTGTTTCTTTTTCATCTGATGTCTTTCTTTGTTATCCGGCCCCGCCGATGTCTAACAGGCCGTCGGGCAGGTCCATGGTGATGGCCTGCCCCTCGGTGTCCACGCCGCAGATGAGTTCGTCACGTGCGGGGATGAGCGTGCCGTCTTCAAGCTCGAAGAGCGTGTTCACGGTGGAGTCGTCCACCGCCGCTATGCGCCCCACGGCCTTGCCGCTGCGGCTATCGGCGACGGTGTAGCCCACGATGGCAGCCCACGACATGCCGGCCTCATCATCATCGGCAAGGCGGCGCAGAAACCACACCTCGGTATTGGTAAGCGCCGAGGCCTTCTCCTGCGTGTCCACGCCCTCGAACTTCACGAGGGCGGTCTCCTCGCTGCGGAACCGGTACTCCTCGATGAAGAACGGAACGAATATCCCGTCGACGCTGAGCACAAGGCAATCGCTGTCCACCCGGTCGAAGACATCGTCGGTGAACATGAATGTTATCTCGCCTTTAACGCCGTGGGGCTTGCCCAGCCGGCCTATCTTGTAAACTTCTTCTGCTCTTATCATTTCCTGTCAAGGGTATAAGTCTTATAAGATTTATAAGCCTTATAAGATTTATAAATCACTCCACCGGACAGTTCAGGCGCGTGATGCGTGCCCCGAGACTGTTCAGGCGCTCCTCGATGTTCTCGTATCCGCGGTCTATCTGCTCGATGTTGTCGATGCGGCTGGTGCCCTGCGCGCTCATGGCGGCGATGAGCAGGGCTATTCCCGCGCGTATGTCGGGACTGGCCATGCGGCGCGCCCGCAGGGTGATGCCGCGGTCGTGACCTATCACCACGGCGCGGTGGGGGTCGCAGAGGATTATCTGTGCGCCCATGTCGATGAGCTTGTCGACGAAGAACAGGCGGCTCTCGAACATCTTCTGATGGAACAGCACGCTGCCGCGCGACTGCGTGGCGACGACTATCAGCACCGAAAGCAGGTCGGGGGTGAGCCCCGGCCACGGTGCGTCGGCAAGGGTCATGATGGTCCCGTCGATGAACGATTCTATCTGATAATGGTCCTGCCGCGGAATGACGAGGTCCTCGCCGTCCTGCTCTATCTGTACGCCGAGGCGGCGGAAGGCATCGGGGATGATGCCGAGGTTTGCCGGCGACACGTCTTTTATGCGTATGCCGTCGCCCACCATGGCCGCCATGCCGATGAACGAGCCCACCTCTATCATGTCGGGCAGTATGCGGTGGGAAGCCCCGTGCAGGCTGTCGACGCCGACGATGGTAAGCATGTTCGATGCGATGCCGCTGATGCGGGCGCCCATCCGGTTGAGCAGATGGCACAGCTGCTGTATGTACGGCTCGCATGCGGCGTTGTAGATGGTGGTCGTGCCCTTTGCCAGCACGGCCGCCATGATGATGTTTGCCGTTCCCGTCACCGATGCCTCGTCGAGGAGCATGTAGCACCCGTTGAGCTGCCGGGCGCCTATCTCATAGACGTCGCGGTCTTCCACGTGGCGGAACTCCGCCCCGAGGCGCTCGAACCCGAGGAAATGGGTGTCGAGGCGGCGGCGCCCTATCTTGTCGCCGCCGGGCTTCGTTATCACGGCCTTGCCGAAACGGGCGAGCAGCGGACCTATCATCAGCACCGACCCGCGCAGCGACGCGCACTTACGCACGAACCCGTCGCTCTCGAGATAGCCGAGGTCGAGGTCGTCTGCCCTGAAGGTATAGTCGCCAGGGGCCATGCGCTCCACCTTCACGCCTATGTCCTTGAGCAGCAATATCAGGTTGTTGACATCGAGGATATCGGGTATGTTGCTTATCCGCACCTCATCCGCAGTGAGCAGCGATGCGCATATTACCTCAAGAGCCTCGTTCTTTGCACCCTGCGGCGTTATTGTTCCGCTGAGCGGATGGCCGCCCTCGATGATGAATGCCGACATACTATATATTATATAATGTGATTACTTGCGTTTCTTTCTCCTCGCGGCATCGCCGTTTCCCGTGGTCACGACCCTGTCGAAACGGAACGTGCTGAGGTCGAGCTGTATCTTGCCGTCCGTGAAACGGGCAAGGTCGTCGGCCACCTTCTCATCGTCCATCGAGCCGTGTCCCCAGGTGACGAGGTCGCGCTTCATCTGGTTTGCCACCATCCGGGCCAGCTCGTCGCGCTCCGGCCCCTCGGGCATCGTCTTGAGCTTGGCGAACATCTGCTCGAGCAGGTGGCCGTAGTGGCGCAGCCTCACCCTGTCGCCGCCCTCGGGATGCTTCATCGGTGCGGGCTTGTCGAGAATCTTCTCGGCCGCCTTCACGTCGTAGGGCCACTCTATGTCGAGTTCCCTGCGGCTCATCAGGTAGAGGTGGTCCCAAAGCGTGCGCTCATAGTCCGCGTTCTCGCGGAGCTGCGGCACCTTCGTGGCCATCAGCCGCACGATGGTCTCGGCACAGGCCTGACGCTCCGCACGGTCGGCCAGCGACACGGCATGGTCTACCATCTTCTGTATCTCACGGCCGTACTCCGGCATCATCAGCGGCGTGCGCTGCGTGTTGTAGTCTAATCCTTTTATTTCCATATCTTTCCGCGGAACCGCCGGCTGGCCGTCCCTTTGTTTCCTTATATCAGTTTCTTACTTTCCTTTGCCACGAAGTCCTTGAGATAGAACGGCACGAAATAGGCCGTATCCTCCGTCCGGCCCGATGCCAGGCGCTTCTCTGCCAGCGGGAACATCCAGCGGGCGAGCGGCTTGATGCCGTCTATCAGGCGCGCATTGGTGTGGCCGATGGCCTCCATGCACTTCGCCGCGCCGCCTCCGAAGAAGTACACGGGGCGGCTGTCGAGATAGCTGCGGTATGTCTCCGCGTCCACGACGTCGGCTCCCACGGGGCGCACCTCGTCGAGCGCGCGGCCGTAGATGCCGGCATATACCTCCATCCGGCGGGCGTCTATCATGGGACAGAGCAACGCGTCGTCTTCCATATCGTCGTGTCCGAGCAGCACCGGCACGCACATCAGCTCGAGCGTGGGCACGGCAATGAGCGGGATGTCGCGGCCGTAGCATATACCCTTCGCCATCGACACGCCGATGCGCAGGCCCGTGTAAGAGCCCGGACCGCAGCTCACGGCCACGGCATCGGGCGGCGTCCCCGCTCCGTCGGCGTATGCGAGAGCCTCATCGACGAACACTCCGAGCTTCACTCCGTGGTTCGGGCCGTCGTGGTCTTCCCTGTTGAACACGCATTCTCCGTCGTTGCTGACGGCCACGGAACACACCTCCGTGCTCGTTTCAATACTTAATATGCAAGACATAGCAGACTTTCAATATTCTATTAATGTGCAAAAATACTCTTTTTTCCTTAAATACGAGCCCATTTATAATAAATTCACATTAACAGGCTGCATGGCGGGGGCTAAGCGGCGTCATCGCTGCCGCCGGCCGGGCGGAGCGCGGTGACTGTGCGACGGCCTTGCGACGGGGGCCTCGTGAAGATGCGACGGAGGCTCCGTGACGGTGCGATAAGGCCTCCGTGACGGTGCGGCGGGTTGCCCGCCGATGTATCCTGCCTGCTTCCAAACAGGTCTTTGAGAGCTGTCAAAAGTGTTTTTGAGAGCTGGCGAAAGTGTTTTTGAGAACTGAAGGAAACCGGAAGCAGGCATGAGAAAAAGACGAACAGACCAAACTTAGCTACAAATAGACATAAATTAAAAGCCGTCCGCTCCGCCTGGCAGGGGAAAAAGTAATATCTTTGCAATATATTTAATTTGAAGGAGGATGACTATGAGAAATATCCTGCTTACAGCGTGCATGATGGCCGCGAACTGCACGGCCGCCATGGGCCAGGCCGCCGGAGAGCGCGAGGAGCCTGTCAGATACGGCGACATGGAGCATTGGGTGACGAGACACATCCACGAGTCGGCCATCATCGGCGGCAACGACAAGACCCTCTACGAGATAGGGCCTGCCATGACCATCGAGGGTAACAAGCCCTACGCCAACGCCGGAGGCTCTCCGTGGGGCACGTCGAACGTCATGGCCAGGGTGGCGGGCATCGTCAAGACCAACAACTCCGTATACAAGGACACGCGGGACGGAGGCCACTGCGTCAGGATGACGACGCACATAGAGAGCGTGAAGGTGCTCGGACTGGTGAACATCAGCGTGCTCGCGGCCGGCTCCATCTTCCTCGGCGACATGAAGGAGCCCATCACCGGCACCAAGGACGGCCCGAAGGCACTCAACTGGGGCATCCCCTTCACCAAAAGGCCCAAGGCGCTGCGCTACGACTACAGGATGAAGGCGGCCGGCGGAGACAGCAGGATAAGGATGACAGGCTTCAGCGGCAAGACCACCGTGCCCGGACGAGACTGCGCCATAGCCATACTGCTGCTGCAGAAGCGCACCGAAGACGCACGCGGCAACATCACGGCAAAGCGCGTCGGCACGATGGTGGTGAAGTACGATGCTTCCACCGGCGGCTGGAAGAACGGCGCCACATACGAGATTCTCTACGGCGACATAAGGAAAAATCCCGGCTATGACGCACAGACGATGGGGCTGCGCTCCACCGACTACGCCCGCAACAGCAAGGGCAAGAGCGTGCCCGTGAAGGAGACGGGATGGGCCGCGGCCGGCGAGACGCCCACGCACCTGCTCCTGCAGTTCTCGTCGAGCCACGGCGGGGCATACATCGGCTCGCCGGGAAACACGCTGTGGATAGACAATGTAAGACTTGTTTACTGAACGGCACATGCTCATGACACTCCGCCACATACTCCTGACAGCAGCCTTTGCCGCTCTGCATGCCTGCACCGCGGCGGCAACGGACAGCACCCGCGTGGCCGCTGACACCGCGGCCACGGGCAAAAGCAGCCTCGTCAACCGCCTGCTGGCTTATTTCAACGATGCGAACAAGAACAGGAAACACAGGAAATTCGACTTCAGCATCATCGGCGGACCGCACTACAGCACCGACACGAAGCTCGGACTGGGACTCGTCGCCGCCGGACTGTACCGCACCGACCGCCGCGACTCACTGCTGCCGCCGTCGAACGTGTCGCTCTTCAGCGACATATCCACCGTGGGATTCTACATGCTGGGCATCCGCGGAAACAACATCTTCCCCAAAGACAGGCTCCGTCTCGACTATACCGTCTACTTCTACTCCTTCCCGAGCTACTTCTGGGGCATAGGCCACGACATGGGAAACGACAATGCCAACAAGTCGGAGATGGACCGCTGGCAGGCACGCATAAAAGCGAGCCTGCTCTTCAGGATTGCCGACAACCTCTTCGCCGGCCCCACGGCCATGTACGACTACGTCAGGGCGAGCGGCATAGAGCGCCCCGACCTCTATCCCGGCATCGGCGGGAGCACGTCGTGCGCCGCCGTGGGACTGTCGCTCGTATACGACTCGCGCGACGTGCTGACAAACCCGCACCGTGGCGCACGCATAGCCGTGTCGCACGTCTTCAGGCCGCGGTGCTTCGGAAACACCTGCACCTTCAGTACCACCGACATCGCCGCGAGCTGCTACGGCAGGGTGTGGACGGGCGGTATACTCGCCGCCGAGCTGCGCGGCGTGTTCAACCGGGGCGACACGCCATGGGCGATGATGGCGCTGCTGGGCGGGTCAAGCTCGATGCGCGGATACTACGAGGGCCGCTACCGCGACAAGAACAAGATTGAGGTGCAGGCCGAACTGCGCCAGCACGTGTGGCGGCGCAACGGCATCACGGCATGGGTGGGCGCGGGAAACGTCTTCGGCAGGTTCGGCGAGATAAGGGCACGGCACATCCTGCCGAACTACGGCATCGGATACCGGTGGGAGTTCAAGAAAGATGTGAACGTGCGGCTCGACTACGGATTCGGCCGGAGCGGGCAGTCGGGATTCCTGTTCAACATCAACGAGGCGTTCTGACGCCGCGCAGCAGGCAGGCGGTGACGCGGCGGCAGCGGCCTGACATGGAAAGAAAAGAATAACGATAATATGACCGGAACACATCATACACACAACAGCAGCAGACCGGAGCGCGGCCCGCTGCTTCTCTTCTTCGCCGCTCTGGCGGCACTGGCCGTGCCCTGCGCGGCACTCATCTTCACCGAGCGGCTGCCTCTCTCCACGCGGCTCTGCGGCTTCATGCTGCCCGTGGCGGCCTACTGGCTGCTGCTCTCGCTCAGCCGCAACATCGGCCGCACGGTGTGGCTGATGTTCTTCTTCATCTTCCTATCGGCCTTCCAGATCGTCCTTCTCTACCTGTTCGGCAACGGACCGATTGCCGTAGACATGTTCCTGAACATCATCACGACGAATCCGGGCGAAGTGTCCGAACTGCTGGGAAACCTCTCCCCGGCCATCGCCACGGTCGTGGTGCTCTACATCCCGCTGCTCACGGCGGCCGCCGTGGCGGCGGGGCGGAAGGCACTGCTCGACGGCGCCTTTGCCATGAGGCAGCGGCGCATGGCTGCCGCTGCCCTCGCTGCCGCCACGGCCGTGACCGCCGGCACGGCCGCTGTCACTCCGTCGTTCTGCCTGAAGGCTGACATCTTCCCCCTGAACGCATGCTACAACCTCGCGCTGGCCGTGAACAGGGCATACGCCACGGCTCACTACGCCGAAACCTCGGCCGCATTCAGATTCGGCGCAAGACCGACGCACGATGCCGGCGAGCGGGAGATATACGTGCTCGTCGTCGGCGAGACGGCACGGGCATGCAACTTCGGACTCTACGGCTACGGACGTAACACGACGCCGAGGCTGGCACGCACCGCAGGGCTGACGGCTTTCGGCCGAGCCCTCACGCAGTCGAACACGACGCACAAGAGCGTGCCGATGCTGCTGTCGGCGGTGTCGGCCGCCGACTACGACAGCATTTACCGCCGCAAGAGCATCATCACGGCATTCAAGGAGGCGGGCTTCCGCACGGTGTTCCTGTCGAACCAGAACCGCAACCACTCGTTCATAGACTTCTTCGGGAGCGAGGCCGACCGCTGCGTGTTCATCAAGGACGACGCCCCGGAGGGCGCAAACGTCATGGACGGCCGCCTGCTCGGATATGCAAAAGGCGAAATCGGCCGCAGCCGCGGCAAGCTGTTCATCGTGCTGCACACCTACGGGTCGCACTTCACATACAACGAGAGGTATGCCGCGGCCGGGGCGCACTTCCGTCCCGACACCGACATGAGCGCCCGGCGCGACAACAGGGCGAGCCTCATCAACGCCTACGACAACACCATAAGGCAGACGGACAGCCTGCTGACAAGCCTCACCGGCATGCTGGCCGGCAGCGGCGCATCGGCCGCGATGATATACACGTCAGACCATGGCGAGGACATCTTCGACGACGGGATGTCTTTCCTGCACGCCTCGCCAATACCGACATACTATCAGCTACACGTGCCGCTGCTGGTATGGACGTCGGAGGAGTATGCGGCGAGACATCCGGAGACAATAAAGGCGCTCGCCGCCAACAGCCGTAAGCCGGTGGCGACGAGCGCATCAGTGTTTCACAGCATGCTCGACATGGCGGGGATTGCCACCCCATACCGTGCCGACAGCCTGTCATTTGCCGGAAAAGGGTATCGTCCGGGAGCGTGGCAGTATCTCAACGACCGCAACGAGCAGCGCCTGCTGAGCGACATCGCACTCACCGCCAACGACATAAGACTTCTCAGGAAGAGGGGTATGTGGTAGCTCAGGCGCGGCGGCCGCCGCCTATCCTCTCAGATAGCGGTCGGCGTCGACGGCGGCCTGGCGGCCTCCTGCCATGGCCCGCACCACGAGCGATGCGCCTGTAGCGGCGTCGCCGGCGGTGAAGACGTTGGGCGCAAACGGCGGCAGCTCGGGCTTGAGGAATCCCATCGCCAGCAGCACCATCTCGCATTTTATCACCTCGGGCTTGCCCACAGGCTCCATCAGCGGGCGTCCGCCGTCGGGGTTGGGCTTCCACGCAATCTCCTGCACGCGCACTCCGGTGAGCCGGCCGTCCTTGCCGATGAACTCGAGGGTGTTGATGTTCCAGCGGCGGGTGCACCCCTCCTCGTGGCTCGACGTGGTCTTGAACGTGCGGGGGAAGTTGGGCCACGGGTTATTGGGGTCGTCGGGACCTACCGGCGGCTTGGGCATTATCTCTATCTGCGTCACGCTGCGGCATCCCTGGCGGTGCGCCGTGCCGATGCAGTCGCTGCCGGTGTCGCCTCCTCCGATGACGAGCACGTCCTTGCCGCGTGCGCTGACCAGCTCGTCCTTGGCAAACTCAGCGCCGGCGAGTATGCGGTTCTGCTGTGCGAGCATCTCGAGCGCTAAGTGCACGCCTTTCAGTTCACGTCCCTTTATCTTCAGGTCACGCGCCGTGGGTGTTCCCGTGGCCACGACGTAAGCCTCGAATCCCCCGGGCAGTGCGGCGAGGTCGACGTCGCTTCCATAGCGGAAGTCGATGCCCTCCTGCTCAAGCAGGCTCAGTCGGCGGTCGATGATGGCCTTGTTCAGCTTGAAGTTGGGAATGCCGTAGCGCAGCAGTCCGCCGGCGTTCTCGTTGCGTTCGAACACCGTCACGCTGTAGCCCATGCGGTTGAGGCGGTTTGCGGCCACGAGTCCGGCGGGGCCGGCACCTATCACGGCCACCTTATGTCCGTTGCGCACGGGCTGCACCGCCCGCACGAAGTTCTCCTGAAAGGCCATCTCCATGATGGCGGCCTCGTTCTCGCGGTTGGTCGTCGGCTCATGGGCCATGAGGTTCAGCACGCACGCCTTCTCGCAGAGCGCAGGGCAGATGCGGCCCGTGAATTCGGGGAAGTCGTTGGTTGCGCTGAGCAGATGGTATGCCAGCTCATAGTCGCCCTTGCTCAGGGCATCGTTCCACTCCGGCGGCTTGTTGCCTAACGGGCACGCCCAGTGGCAGAACGGCACGCCGCAGTCCATGCAGCGCGACGCCTGTGTGCGCCTGTCCTTACTGTTGAGCGTCTGCTCCACTTCGCCGAAATCGTGAATCCGGTCATGTATCGGTCTGTATCCCGCCTCCTGGCGGTGAATGGTCAAGAATGTACTCATATTCTTTTAAATGAAGAATGAAGAGTGAAGAATGAAGAATTTGCTGCCGCAGTGGCAAGCTCTCCTTGCTCCACAATCTGTTCTTTGTATTTTTATGTTATTTATTCTAATGAAGAATGAAGAGTGAAGACGTGCTGATAAGCGAAGCGAATAATGAAGATTTTGCTGCCGCAGTGGAAGGGCGGCAGTAACCTTATAGGCTACATAGCCCTTACGTGCTGCGGCCAAAGACGAGACTCTGGCTCTACTGTGCTGTCCAAATGAAGTCTGCACGTACGTAGTCTGTGCGGCAGCAAATTCTTCATTCTTCACTCTTCATTCTTCATTTACCACTAATAGTCTCTCTGCACGTCTGCAATCTTCTGCCTCAGCTTGTTCATCTGCTCCTCCTGCAGCACGCGCTTGTATTCTATCGGCACCACCTGGATGAAGTCTCCGACATATCGGTTCCAGTCGTCGAGCATGGTGCGGGCGAGCTTCGAGCCGGTGTAGAGGTAGTGCTGGCGGATGAGTTCGTGCAGCTCCTTGCGGTAACTGCTGTCTTCCACGAGGTTTATCTCCACCATATCCATGTTGCAGAAGTAGTCGAAGTCGTGGTTCTTGTCCCACACGTAGGCCACGCCGCCGCTCATTCCGGCAGCGAAGTTACGGCCCGTCTCGCCGAGCACGACCACGCGGCCGCCCGTCATATACTCGCAGCAGTGGTCGCCGGCGCCCTCGATGACGGCTATCGCGCCCGAGTTTCGCACGCCGAAGCGCTCGCCCACCTTACCGTTGACATACAGTTCGCCGCCCGTTGCGCCGTAAAGGCCTGTGTTTCCGGCTATTATGTTGTCCTCGGCGGGGAAGTTGCTGCGCACCGGCGGCAGTATGGCTATGCGGCCGCCGCTGAGTCCCTTGCCGAAGTAGTCATTGGCCTCGCCCTCGAGCTTGAAGCTCACGCCGCTGACGAGGAATGCTCCAAAGCTCTGTCCGGCCGAGCCCTTGAACTTCACGTTGACGGTGTTCTCCGGCAGTCCGGCCGCCCCGTAGCGCTTGGCGATGAGTCCGCTGAGCATCACTCCCGCCGCGCGGTCGGTGTTCTTGATGGCGTAGTCGAGGTTGACCTCCTCCTGCTCGTCGATGGCCCGCTGCGCCGAGTGGATGATGCGGCGGTCGAGCACGTCGCCGAGCTCGGCCGGTATGTCGGCCACATGGTGCAGGGCGTTGCCGCCCCCGACGCGGTGGAGCAGGCGGGAGAAATCGAGAGAGCAGCGGCCCCCCTCAGTCCCCCCAAGGGGGGATGAAGTGGTGAGACTTCCACCCGCAGGTCTTCCCCCCTTGGGGGGATTGAGGGGGGCCTCCACCACCAGCTCCGTCCGCCCCACGATGTCCTCGAGGCGGGTGTATCCCATCTCTGCCAGATACTCGCGCACCTCCTGGGCGAGGAACGTGAAGTAGTTGACGAGGTATTCATAGCGGCCCATGAAGTGCTTGCGCAGTTCGGGGTTCTGCGTGGCCACGCCCATGGGGCACGTGTTCTGGTTGCACTTGCGCATCATCACGCAGCCCAGCACGATGAGCGCCAGCGTGCCGAACGAGAACTCCTCGGCACCGAGCAGGGCCATCAGTATTACGTCGCGGCCGGTCTTCAGCTGGCCGTCGACCTGCAGGCGCACCTGTCCACGCAGTCCGTTGAGCACGAGCGTCTGCTGCGTCTCGCTCAGTCCTATCTCCGGCGAGATGCCCGCAAAGCGCATGCTCGACGCCGGACTGGCTCCCGTGCCGCCCTCGGCGCCCGATATGACGATGAGGTCGGCCTTGGCCTTGGCCACTCCCGCGGCTATCGTGCCCACGCCGCTCTCGGCCACGAGCTTCACGCTGACGGCGGCAGTGGGGTTCACGTTCTTGAGGTCGAAGATGAGCTGGGCCAGGTCTTCGATGGAATAGATGTCGTGGTGCGGCGGCGGCGAGATGAGCGAGATGCCCGGGATGGAGTGGCGCGTGCGGGCGATGACCTCGTCGACCTTGAATCCCGGCAGCTGTCCGCCCTCGCCCGGCTTCGCTCCCTGGGCCACCTTGATCTGTATCTCCTCGGCGTTGACGAGATATTCGGTAGTCACGCCGAAGCGTCCCGACGCCACCTGCTTTGTCTTCGACGAGAGGGAGATGCCGTCGACGGTGGCCGTGAAGCGCCCGCTGTCCTCGCCGCCCTCGCCTGTGTTCGAGCGGCCGCCTATCTTGTTCATGGCCAGTGCGATGGCCTCGTGCGCCTCCTTGCTGAGCGCTCCGAAACTCATGGCACCCACGACAAAGTGCTTCATGATGGCCTCGGCCGGCTCGACCTTGTCTATATCGATGGGGTTGCGGCGGAATCCGAAGAAGTCGCGGATGAAGATGGGCTTGTCCTTCTCGTCCACGAGCCGCGCGAACTCCTTGTATTTCTTGTAGCTTCCCGTGCGCGTGGCCAGCTGGAGGGTGGCTATCGTCTCGGGGTTCCAGGCGTGGCGGATGCCGTCACGCCGCCAGTGGAACTGCCCGTGGTTGGGGAGGAAGTGGCCCCCCGTACCCCCCGAAGGGGGGATTGAAGATGTAACGGAGTCCACTGGTGTCCCCCCTTTGGGGGGATTAAGGGGGGCTCCCTTCACCCTCGCTATCGCATCCCCCGCTATCTTCTCGAGCCCGATGCCGCCGATGGTCGACGTCTCGGTGCCGAAGTATGTCTTGAGCAGGCTCTCCGACAGGCCGATGCTCTCGAAGATCTTTGCTCCGCGGTAACTGCGGATGGTGGAGATGCCCATCTTCGCCATTATCTTCAGCAAGGCTTTCTTCACCGCCTTTATGTAGTTGGCCTCGGCGGTTTCATAGTTTTCCTGTATCTTGCCGCGGCGTACGAGGTCGTCGAGGATGGCGAACGTCATGTAGGGGCACAGCGCCGAGGCACCGTAGCCGAGCAGCAGGGCGGCGTGCATGGTCTCGCGTATCTCGCCGCTCTCGACGATGAGGGCCGTCTGCACGCGCTTGCCGACGGATATGAGGTAGTGGTGGACGGCGCTCACGGCAAGCAGCGAGGGGATGGCGGCATGCTCACGGTCGATGTCGCGGTCGGTGAGGATGATGTAGTTGTAGCCGTCGTCGACGCTGCGCTCGGCCTCCTTGCACAGGGCGTCGAGCGCGTCGCGCAGTCCGTCGGCACCCTTGGCGCACTCGAAGAGTATCGGCAGCTTCACGGTGTTGAAGCCCTTGTAGCGTATGTTGCACAGGATGTCGAGCTGCGTGTTGTTCAATATCGGGTGAGGGAGGCGCACCATCTTGCAGTTTGACTCGTCTGGGTTGAGGATTCCCGACCCCACGCGGCCGATATACTCGGTCAGCGACATGACGAGATTCTCGCGAATGGAGTCGATGGCGGGGTTTGTCACCTGGGCAAACTGCTGTCGGAAGTAGTTGAACAGCAGCTGCGGGCGGTCGCTGAGCACGGCCAGCGGCGTGTCGTTGCCCATGGCCGCGGTAGGTTCCTGCCCGTTGACGCACATCGGGATGATGGTGCTGTCGATATCTTCGGCACCGTAGCCGAACATCAGCTCGTGCGCCATGAGGTTGTCCACGGCGTTGCTCACCTTGCGGCCGCTCTTCAGTTTCTCAAGCTGTATGCGGTTGGTAGACAGCCACGAGCGGTAAGGATGCTCGGCGGCAAGGCGCTCCTTTATCTCGCCGTCGTAGTAGATGCGGCCCTCCTGCGTGTCGATGAGCAGTATCTTGCCAGGCTGCAGGCGGCCTTTCTCGGCCACCTCGGAGGGGTCGAAGTCCATCACGCCCACCTCTGAGGCCACCACCATCATGTCGTTGCGGGTGATGGTGTAGCGGGCGGGACGCAGACCGTTGCGGTCGAGCATGCCGCCGGCATAGCGTCCGTCGCTGAAGAGGAGCGCCGCCGGACCGTCCCAGGGCTCCATCAGTATGGAGTGGTACTCGAAAAACGCCTTCAGGTCTTCCGAGATGGGGTTCTTGTCGTTGAAGCTCTCGGGCACCATCACGCTCATGGCGTGGGGCAGCGAGAGGCCGCTCATCACGAAAAACTCGAGCACGTTGTCGAGGCTGGCCGAGTCGCTCATGTCAGGCTGCACTATGGGCGATATGTTGCGGAGGTCGCCCAGGGCCTCCGAGGCGAGCACGCTCTCGCGCGCCTGCATCCACCCGCGGTTGCCGCGGATGGTGTTTATCTCGCCGTTGTGGGCCAGCAGGCGGAAGGGCTGGGCGAGGCTCCATGTGGGGAATGTGTTGGTTGAGAAGCGTGAGTGCACCAGTGCGAGGCCACTCGTGAAGTAATTGTTGGTCAGGTCGGGGAAATACTGCCTCACCTGCATGCTCGACAGCATTCCCTTGTATACGATGTTGCGGCTCGACAGCGAGCACACGTAGAAGTCCTTGTCGTGCACGCGGCGCTCTATGCGCTTGCGTATTATATATAATGTGCGGTCGAAGACGGGCACCTTGTCGTCGGTGACGCCCGTGACGAAGACCTGACGGATGGCCGGCTCGCTCGCAAGTGCCGACCGGCCGAGACACTCGGGGTTGGTGGGCACCGTGCGCAGGTGCATCAGTTGCAGTCCCTCGCGCTCTATCTCCTCGATCATCACCGAGAGTATCTTCTGCTGCTCGGCCTCATCCTTGGGCAGGAACACGAGCCCCGTGCCATACTTGCCCTTCTCGGGGACGGGGATACCCTGAAGCAATATGAACTCGTGGGGTATCTGGAGCATGATGCCCGCGCCGTCGCCGGTCTTGTTGTCGGCACCCTCGGCACCGCGGTGCCGCATGTTCTCAAGCACCCGCAGGGCGTTGTCCACCAGTTCATGGCTTTTGTTTCCGTGGATGTTCACCACCATGCCGACGCCACACGCATCGTGTTCGAGGTCGGCTCTATACAATCCGTTTACCATATATTTGGTTGCATTTAGTTTGCGTAAATTCATTATTGACTTACAATCTGCTTGCAAAATTAATAAAATAGCTTTCAAAATGACAGACAACCGATACTCTAAAAATCTACTTTCAGTGCCCGATTTACAATCCGAAAGCATTTTATTAGAATGCCGTTACAATCCGAAAGAAAATCACGCCATTTACGCCTACAGTGTAAGCAGCGGCCGGAAAGACAGAATTTTTCTGCCCGTCTGCTCCCCTCTCCTCCCCTTTGGGGAGGCCGGGAGGGGCTTTTGTCAAGCGAAACAATACCCGTTGATTTTCAACTGAGAGTTCCTTGGTTTGTTACCTGCCACGGGTAACAATGTTACGTGCCGCAGGTGACGATGTTACGTGCCACGGGTAACGGTGTTACGTGCCGCAGGTGACGATGTTACGTGCGGCACGTAACAACGCGATACACCCAAAAGCCGGAATCCGCGGGCTGCCGGAAGGCCGCAGAGGGACTTATCTATGGTCTTCGTACTCGGCAATCTCGCGCTCGCCGAAGTGGGCAAGGGCATAGCGCTCGTCGTGCTGACTGATGTCGAGCCCCACGCGCTCGCTCGCTGCCGACACACGCATGGGTATCATTCGGTCTATCAGCCAGTAGCCTGCATAGCTGACGGCGAAGGTGTAGACGATGACGATGGCCACGGCGAGGATATGGTAGAGGAAGACGACGAAGCCGTCCCAGGTGCCTGCCATGAAACCCTCCCGGATGAAGATACCCGTCAGCACCGTGCCGAAGATACCGCCCGTGCCGTGCGTGGGGAATACGTCGAGGGCATCGTCGATGCCCGTATGGCTGCGCCAGTAGACGGCGACGTTGCATATTATAGTGATGACGAAGGAGATGAAGATGCTCTGCCCCACGGTGACGTAGCCCGCAGAGGGCGTGATGGCGACGAGGCCGACCACGCAGCCGACAGCCGCACCCATGGCCGAGGGCTTGCGGCCGCGCAGGCAGTCGAAGAATATCCACGTCATCATGGCCGTCGCACTGGCGGTGTTGGTGTTGAGGAACGCCTTGACGGCCATGCCGTCGGCATGCAGCGAGCTTCCGGCATTGAAACCGAACCAGCCCAGCCAGAGCATGGCCGCACCGAGGAGCACGAACGGTATGTTGGCCGGCTCGGAACGGCGGGTCGACGGCCGACGCCGGCCGAGAAAGAGCGCACCGGCAAGGGCGGCCACGCCTGACGACGCATGCACGACGATGCCTCCGGCAAAGTCTACCACGCCCCAGCGCAGGAAGAGTCCGTCGGGATGCCACGTCATGTGGGCCAGCGGGCAGTATATGGCCACGAAGAAGAATATCATGAAGAACATGTAGGCCGAGAAGCGGACGCGCTCGGCGAACGAGCCGGTGATGAGCGAGGGGGTGATGATGGCAAACTTCATCTGGAACAGAGCGTAGAGGGCCAGCGGGATGGTGGCGCCGCCGAGAATCTTGCCCGTGGGCGTGGTGTAGACGCCGGCACCGACGCCGTCGAACATGAGGAACGTCAGCGGATTGCCTATCACTCCGCCAATGTCGTCGCCGAAAGCGAGACTGAAACCGAACGTGACCCACAGCACACTGATGAGTCCCATGGCGATGAAACTCTGCAGCATGGTCGATATGACGTTCTTCGCGCCCACCATTCCGCCATAGAAGAACGACAGGCCGGGCGTCATCATGAGCACGAATATCGTGGCGGTGATGAGCCATGCCACATCGGCGGAGTCGATTTGGGATAAGTCACACACGAAAGAGGGCTCTTCCGCGAACAGGCCCGCAACGGCGGCTACCACCATTGCGGACATCATCAGCATCCATCTTTTCTTTACTTTCATTTTATATTGCGTTTGTGTCGTTAACCTTCCGGCTGCAAAATTACGACAATTTGCCTTTCCGACAAACCGGAACGGAGCATTATGTCATTTGTTTTAAGAGTTCTATATCAAACCGTCAAACCACACATAATATTACTATCAAACTGTAATCTTTAAACAGCCGTTTGCTTACAATTTAATATTTTATCTCTAAAAGTAGATGAAAACGCAACGGAAAAGACAGGCTTTTATGACAAATCGTTGTAACTTTGCAACACGAACAACAAACAACGGCTTCACGGCCGGCAAAAGAAAAAGAATATGGCAGAGACTATCAGATTCACCAAGATGCACGGAGCAGGCAACGACTATATATATGTAGACACATCTTTATATAATATAGACGACCCGGCCGGAGCAGCAGTGAGATGGAGCGCCCCGCACACGGGGATAGGAAGCGACGGCCTCGTGCTGATAAGCAGGGCCGGGATTCCCGAGGCCGACTTTGCCATGAGGATATTCAACGCCGACGGTTCGGAGGCCAGGATGTGCGGCAACGCATCGCGCTGCATAGGAAAATATGTCTACGACAAGGGCCTCACCGACAAGAAGGAGATCCGCCTGCTGACGCTCTCGGGCATAAAGACGCTCCGCCTGCACACCGCGGCGGACAACACGGTGGACAGCGTCACGGTGGACATGCTGCGGCCGGAACTGAGCAACAGGGCCCAGGTGAGCAACGGGACGGGCAGCCTGCGCGAGGCCACGCTGACGGCCGGAGGCTGCGGACACACCGGCACGTTCGTCTCGATGGGCAATCCCCACTTCGTAATATTCACGGATAACATAGATGCCACAGACGTCGCCCGCTGCGGGGCGGCGCTCGAGCACCATCCCATCTTCCCCGAGCGGTGTAACATCGAGTTCGCCGAGGTGCGGCCCGACGGAAACATCCGCACGAGGGTTTGGGAACGGGGCAGCGGCATCACCATGGCATGCGGCACGGGAGCCTGCGCCACAGCCGTGGCGGCGGCACTCACAGGACGCGCCGGACGACGCAGCAACATCGTGATGGACGGCGGCACGCTGTCGATAGAATGGAACGAAGCCGACGGGCATGTCTACATGACAGGGCCGGCGGCTTTTGTCTTTGAAGGGAGTATTGAAATGAAGGATTCATTTCAATAAATTAGGAATTATGAATTATAAATTATGACTGAAGGCCCCTCCCCTTGGGGAGGCCGGGAGGGGCTCCTCTTAAAAACAATATATTATGGCTTTAGTAAACGAACACTTCCTCAAACTGCCGGACAACTACCTGTTCGCAGACATCGCCAAGAAGGTGAACGCCTTTAAAGTGTCGCACCCGGGGGCCGACGTGATAAGCCTCGGCATCGGCGACGTGACAAGACCGCTGTGCCCCGCCGTGACGGAGGCCATGCACAAGGCCGTCGACGAGATGGGCAGCGCTGCCGGATTCCACGGATACGGACCGGAGCAGGGATATGCCTTCCTGCGCGAGGCCATCGTGAAGAACGACTACCTGCCCAGGGGAATACACCTCGACCCGAACGAGATATTCGTCAACGACGGAGCGAAGAGCGACACGGGAAACATACAGGAACTCGTCAGATGGGACAACAGCATCGGCGTGACAGACCCTATCTACCCGGTATACATAGACTCGAACGTGATGATCGGACGGGCAGGCACGGTGCAGGACGGCAAGTGGAGCAACGTGATATACATGCCGTGCACGGCTGAAAACAACTTCGTGCCGCAGATTCCGGACCGCCGCGTAGACATCATCTACCTGTGCTACCCTAACAACCCGACGGGCACGGTGATATCGAAGGAAGAGCTGCGCAAATGGGTGAACTACGCACTGAAGAACGACACGCTCATCTTCTACGACGCAGCATACGAGGCCTACATACAGGACGACGACATTCCGCACTCCATATACGAGATAAAAGGTGCCCGGAAGGTGGCCATCGAGTTCCGCAGCTACTCGAAGACGGCGGGATTCACAGGCATCAGATGCGGATATACGGTAGTGCCGAAAGACCTGACGGCCGGCACGATAGACGGCCGCAAGCGCATATCGCTGCACCAGCTGTGGTATCGCCGCCAGTGCACGAAATTCAACGGCACGAGCTACGTCAGCCAGCGGGCGGCCGAAGCCACCTACTCGCCCGAGGGAAAGGAGCAGGTGAAAGAGACCATCGGATACTACATGACGAACGCCCGCATAATGCTCGAGACACTCACCGGCCTCGGCCTCGAGGTCTACGGCGGCCGCAACGCGCCCTACCTGTGGGTGAAGACTCCGAACGGAGAGGGCAGCTGGCGCTTCTTCGAGCAGATGCTCTACAACGCCCACGTGGTGTGCACGCCGGGAGTGGGCTTCGGCCCGAGCGGCGAGGGCTACGTAAGGCTCACCGCCTTCGGCGAAAGAAGCGACTGCGAACGGGCGATGGAAAGAATGATTCATCAATTATAAATTAGAAATTAGAAATTATAAAGAAAGGAGTCAGGACGAGAAGAGGGAAAAATCCGATAGCATATAATGTGGCATCAGTCCCATTATTCCCATCTCTCCCATTCCTCCCATCACTCCCATAAAACCATAAAACAATGACAAACTTAAGATTTCAGGTTGTAGCCGAGGCGTTCAAGAAGAAGCCTCTGGATGTCAAGTGCCCGTCTGAGAGGCCTTGCGAGTATTTCGGCAAGAACGTCTTTAACCGCGAGAAGATGTACAAGTATCTGCCGAAGGATGTCTACGAGAAGCTCATCGACGTCATCGACAACGGCACGCGCCTCGACCGCTCGATAGCCGATGCCGTGGCAGCAGGAATCAAGCAGTGGGCCTCGGAGAACGGGGTTACCCACTACACGCACTGGTTCCAGCCGCTCACCGAGGGTACGGCAGAGAAGCACGACTCGTTCATCGAGCACGACTACAAGGGCGGCATGGTAGAGGAGTTCAGCGGAAAGCTGCTCGTGCAGCAGGAGCCGGACGCCAGCTCGTTCCCCAGCGGCGGCATCAGAAACACGTTCGAGGCCCGCGGATATTCCGCATGGGATCCCACATCGCCTGTCTTCATCATGGACGACACGCTCTGCATACCGACAATCTTCATATCATACACCGGCGAGGCACTCGACTATAAGGCTCCGCTGCTGCGCACGCTGCACGCCGTGAACATCGCCGCGACGGACGTCTGCCACTATTTCTACCCCGAAGTGAAGAAGGTGCAGGCGAACCTCGGATGGGAACAGGAGTATTTCCTCGTAGACGAGGGACTCTACTCGGCACGCCCCGACCTTCTCCTGACGGGCCGCACGCTCATGGGACACGACTCGGCAAAGAACCAGCAGATGGACGATCACTACTTCGGAACAATCCCCGACCGCGTGCAGGCGTTCATGAAAGACCTTGAGATACAGGCTCTCGAACTGGGCATCCCCTGCAAGACACGCCACAACGAGGTGGCCCCTAACCAGTTTGAGCTGGCTCCGATATACGAGGAGTGCAACCTCGCCGTAGACCATAACATGCTGCTGATGTCGCTGATGAAGCGCGTGGCACGCAAGCACGGCTTCCGCGTGCTGCTCCACGAGAAGCCCTTTGCCGGCATCAACGGCTCGGGAAAGCACAACAACTGGAGCCTCTCGACGGATACGGGCGTGCTGCTGCACGGTCCGGGAAAGACGCCGATGGACAACCTGCGCTTCGCCGTGTTCATCGTGGAGACACTCATGGGCGTATACCGCCACAACGGACTGCTCAAGGCGAGCATCATGAGCGCCACGAACGCGCACCGGCTGGGCGCCAACGAGGCACCGCCCGCCATCATATCGTCGTTCCTCGGCAGCCAGCTGAGCGAACTGCTCGACCATATAGAGAAGTCGGACAAGGACGACCTCTTCGCCGTGACGGGCAAGCAGGGACTGAAGCTCGACATCCCGGAGATTCCCGAGCTGCTCATCGACAACACCGACCGCAACCGCACGTCGCCCTTCGCCTTCACCGGAAACCGCTTCGAATTCCGTGCCGTGGGCTCCGAGGCTAACTGCGCATCGGCCATGATTGCCCTCAACTCGGCAGTGGCGGAGGCTCTCGTCAGCTTCAAGAAGCGCGTGGACGCACTCATCGCCAAGGGCGAGGACAAGACGAGCGCCATCATCGACGTCATCCGCGAAGACATAAAGACGTGCAAGCCGGTACGCTTCGACGGCAACGGATACAGCGACGAGTGGGTAGAGGAGGCCATGCGCCGCGGTCTCGACTGCGAGAAGAGCTGCCCGGTGATTTTCGAGCGCTACCTCGACGAAGACAGCATCAGCATGTTCGAGAGCCTGAACGTCATGTCGCGCAAGGAGCTGGAGGCACGCAACGAGGTGAAATGGGAGACGTATACGAAGAAGATACAGATCGAGGCGCGCGTGATGGGCGACCTGTCAATGAACCATATCATCCCCGTGGCCACGCACTACCAGAGCCAGCTGATAAAGAACGTGCAGAACATGCGCGGCATCTTCGACACCGAAAAGGCCGACAAGCTGAGCGCACGCAACATAAAACTGATTGAAGAGATTGCCGACCGCACGGCGACGATAGAACGCGGAGTGGAAGAACTGGTGCAGGCACGCAAAGTGGCAAACCGCATCGACGACGAGCACGCCAAGGCAATAGCATACCACGACACCGTGGCACCGAAGCTGGAGGAAATCCGCTATCAGATAGACAAGCTCGAACTGATTGTCGAAGACGACCTCTGGACGCTGCCGAAATATCGCGAACTGCTGTTCATAAGATAATGAAGAGTGAAGAATGAAGAATGAAGAGTGAAGAATGAAGAATGAAGAGTGAAGAGTGAAGAATAGGCTGGCGCATAGACAATGCGTGGTTCGGTCATGTTCCGTCACGGATTCTGCGCCCTGCTTTCTATGTTACAAACCAAGCGAAATCGGGCCAGAGTCTCGTCTTTGGCCGCAGCCCGTAAGGGCTATGCAGTCAACAAGGTTAGGGTTGCATCTACCGCGTCAGCATATTCTTCATTCTTCACTCTTCATTCTTCATTTAGATATTCTTCATTTAATAAAAGGAATCTATTTCTTTTTTTGGTTGTTTGAAGTTTGCAGCCGGACACACTGTGAAGCGTGTCCGGCTTCTTATCAATGAAAAGCGAAGGTTATTTTAACGCTAAAGCGCAGAGATATTTTCTGAACGCAAAGGCACAACGCTTTTGCGACCTTTGCGTTTTTCCTTTAAATCAGTCGAACACGTTGTGGTATTCCGGCCATGCTGTATCGCCTGAACCATCTTCGCTTTCGTCATTCAGCTTCTGAGTGAATTCCGGGCTTTGGCAGATCATCTGCTGTACTTCCATTTCCAATACTTCGATTGTCGGTCTCTTATATTCTTTTTTCATAATCTTGTTGTTTTAGGAGCCCCTCCCGGCCTCCCCAAAGGGGAGGAGACGGATAGAGGCTGTTTTTATTGTATTAAGGCTTCACTTTCTTCCCGTTCTTTATCACGATGCCTTTGTAGCCGGCATTCACGCGGCGGCCCATGAGATCGTAGGCCGAGGCGTTGTCGTCATTGGCGGCAGTGCTCACTTCGCTGATGCCCGTCACGCCGCTGTCGAGCTTCACGTTCAGGCGGGCGGGCGTCGTGCCGGCGGCTGCTTTCAGATAAGCGCGGTTGTGCTTCACCTCGGCGCCCTCTCCGGCACGCCAGAAGCTGCCACCGGCCCAGCCGAAATAGATGCCCTTTGCGGCTTCATCGGCGAATGTCTTACCATTGTATGTGCCGTACAGGCCGGGAGCGGCGCCCTCTGCTATTTCTTCGGGCAGGTCGGTGATGGGTTTTATGCTGCTGAAGATTATCTCTTCGCCTGTTTCCGGCTTGAAAAGATATGCTTCGCCGCGTGTCGTCTCGCCTGTCACCGATGTGAACTTCACCTCATTGCCGTCAATTCCCACATATTTATATAATGTACCCTGCCCTTCCAGCGATTCAGCATCTATGGCATAAGGCAGGCAGATGGTCGACATGTTGCCGGAAGTGAACGTGCGTGCAAACGATATTCTGCCGGGCTTGACGATATAGTTCTCTGCCGATATGTCCCCATCGTAGCTTTCCGGCACGCGTATCAGCATTCCGCGGCCGTCGAATGCCGTGTTGTCTGCCAGCAGATTTACATTGCCTGTGGCATTGCTCAGGTCCAATTTCATCAGCTTGTCGCATTGGGCGAGCTCGTTGCTTATGTCATTTGAGATATAGAAGTTGCTGATGTTGAGGTCGGTCAAGGCATCGCAGTCAAGAAACATAGGGCTGTAAACCATAGAAGCGGAAGTCTTGATGCCGCTCAAATCGAGCGATGTCAGTTTTCTGCAACCGTAAAACATATCGTCAAGTCTGTTTAAATTGTTTCCCGTTTTGGATTTATCGCCGATTTTTATCGTCTCCAATTTTGTGCAGTTATAAAACATTTTGGATATGTCCCACGCTCTCGTTAAGTCGAAAGAACTCAGATCAAGCGATTTCAATCCGCTGCACTCGGAGAACATCTCATTCATATGCATAACATCATAAGTGTTGAAACCGCTCAAATCGAGAGTGGATAATGTGTAGCATTTGCTGAACATTGAAGCCATATTATAAGTATTCGAGGCCTTGAAGTGCTCTCCGAAAACTATCGAAGTCAACGAAAGGCAACCGCTGAACATGCCTTCCATTGTATTGACTTCTGCAGTATTGAAACTGCTTAAATCGAGAGTTAACAAGCTCGCGCAACCGTTGAACATCATAGACATATCTTCAACCTTTGCCGTATTGAAGCTGCCGAGTTTGAATTTGTCGCTCGTTAATTGCCCGCATTCCTTAAACATGTTTGCCATATCCTTTACTTTCGCAGTGTTGAATTTGCTCACGTCGAGAGCGGTTAAACCTGTGCACAAGGAGAACATATTATTCATGTCAGTCACGTTTGCCGTGTTGAAGTTCTCGCCGAAGGCAAGAGATTTCAAGGAATAACACTCTCTGAACATGCCGTACATGTCCGTAACCTTCGAAGTATGGAGATTATCCAAGCCGGTTATTGCCTCAAGTTTTTGAAAAGAAGCAAACCAATTAGTGCAATTGGTGGGGCGGGCAAACTTAAAACTGCTCTCAAACACCACCTTCGTTACATCCGTTCCCTTTGAATGCCACTTGGGATATTGGGACTGATAAATGTTCACAAAGTCGCTTCCTTTCCAATAATTCCCCTCGGTGAGCGTGATTTCAGTTCCGTCTTCAAGGGTTATCGCAGTCAAATCGGCCGCGGCATCGCACAGGAAATGCAGCGACTTGTCGGCTTCTTTGTATACCACGTATGGCGTAGAGCCCTGCAACAAGGGGTCGCAGCCGTCATACATATCATCTGTTTTAGTGTTTCCACCGATGACAAACTCATCGCTCTTGGCTATATATGTAAGGTTGTCGCAACCGGAGAACATCTGACTCATATCGATTACATATTCCGTATTGAAGCTGCTGAGGTCGAGTTCGGTCAATGCCTTGCAGTCTCTGAACATGGCATACATGGTCGTCACCCATTTCGTATTAAAGCTGCTGAGGTCGAGTTCGGTCAATTTCTTGCAACCCTCGAACATGCCTTGCATTTCGTCGGCCTCGGAAGTATTCAGATTTTTCAAGCCCTCAACAGACGACAGGTATTCAGAACCGGCGAACCAAAAGCTAAAATTTGTGGGCTTCACTTCCTTGAATGACGTGTCAAACACCACGCGCCGGTAAGACGTATTACGCTCAAACCACTCATGTTCAAACTTCTTCGTCAAATCTACGGGCCATGCCTTTGTTATTGTCAGGCCGTTGTAATCGCCGCCATCGCTCAGTGTCTCACTGCTGTTCAGGAAATAAAGGGTCTCATCCTCCTCGCAATACACGGCGTAGGCAGTCTTTGCCGCTTGCGCCATCGCCGCATTTACGGCAAGCAACAGGGCCGCCGCAACAAACAAAAGTCTTCTTCTCATTATTAATTTAATTGCTGTTTAACAAACTTTCGGGGACTATTCCCCTTGCCGATTATGCATCATCCGGCAAAGGTAAGAAAGTAAAATGTCAATGTTTTACCCCCCCCGAAAATTAAATAAGTATACGATAAATTAACAAAGATAAACAGTTTGTGTAGTCGTCGGGGGCATCAAAAATGTAGGGACATATTCTCGTATGTGTCCGCAACATGATTAGGGCATCAATGTTTTGTTGCGGACAAATACGAGAATATGTCCCTACTCCGACAGATATTATATGATGGCTTTGCCGTTTCCCTTATTCATAGCCGCCGTAGCCGCCCTGCATGTCGTCCTCGCCGGCGCCACTCTCCTCCTGGCGCTTCTTCTTAGCACCGGCCATGTTGCCGAAGTTCCATGTCACGACGAAGTTGACGCGCGGATCGCGCCAGTTTTTCTGATGGCGGCTGAAGCCGTCGCCCTCGGTGAACGTCTCCATGCGGCGCGTGCCGAACACGTCGCGCCAGTTTACGGCCAGGGTCACGGCCTTGTTGAAGAACGACTTGCGCAGGCCGAGGTCGAGACTGGCCGTCGGCTTGCGGTAGCCCTGGGTGATGACGCTGCGCGAGCGGTAGTTGCCCGTGGCCTGGAAGGAGATGTCGTAGGGCAGGATGAGCCCGGCGAGGATGCGGGCATCCCACGAGAAGTTCTCGTCGGCCTCGCCCGTCACCGTCTGCCCGCCGATGTTGTAGCTGAAGCCGTCGAGCTTGTAGTAATAGGCGTTGACGGTGGTCGTCAGGTCGAGGATGCGGAAGAGTTTGTCTTTCAATATCATCTCCACGCCGGCGCTCTGGCTCTTCGCCACGTTCTCGCTGGTGGAGTACATGACGCCGCCCTCGTTCCAGCGCACGCTCTGGATGACGTCCGTGGTGGGCCGGTAGTACGTGCCGAACGACAGGGTGTGGCCCTCCCACGTCTTCAGATAGTTCAGCGAGAACGAGTTGGTATACTCCGGAGTAAGCTCCGGATTACCGAACGACACCATCGAGGCGTCGCGCGTGTTGCGGAAACTGTTGAGCTGTCCGCCCCACGGCCGGCGCAGGCGACGGGTGTAGTTGAGCTGCAGCTGCGACGACTCGGTGAGCGGATAGTTGAGGAAGAGGCTCGGGAAGAGCTGGAAATAGTCTTTCTTGAACGGCGCGTCGCGCAGCGAGGCGTCGTGCTCCTGGTCGTAGTCGTAGCTCTCGGTGTTCACCCGCCAGTACTCGCCGCGCAATCCGGCCATTATTCCGAGCTTTCCGAGCTTGGTGGTCAGCGTGGCATAGAGGGCGTGCACGTCGATGTCGTAGATGAAGCGGTTGAAGAAGCTGCGGTCTTCGGTCATGGCGGAGCCGTCCCACGAGGTGTTGTCGGCCCACGACTCCTGCGGCGTGTTCTCGTGCGAGAAGCGTCCGTCGTATCCGGCCTCGAGCTTGAGGTTCTCCGCAATCTGGTTCTCATAGTCGAGCTTGGCCTCCCATGAGCGGTTGTTGATGAACATCGGCCTGTACTGGCACGAATATTCGGTCGGCCCGGCAGGGTCGAAGAACGTCGTGCTGTCGCGGTAGTAGTTGTTGTCGTCGTTCTTCCAGCGGTTGAACGACAGGCTGAAGTCGAGCTTGTGCGTGTCGCTGAAAGTGTGGGTATATCCCAGTTCGGCGTTGAACATGGTCATGTCGCCGTCGCCCTCGGTGCGGCGGAACATCACGCGGGATGGTTCCTGGGCGCCGAGCGTGCCGTAGCGGTAGGGCGTCAGCGAGAGGTTGTCGCGCCGGCCGAGCATCGTCATTCCGGATATTGATATGTCGTCTTTCTTCGTCGCATGCCATGTCACGCCGGCACGGGCAAAGAGGTTGCCTCCGCCGTGCTCGTTCTCGCCCTCATAGTTCTGGTATGTGCCGCGGTCGGTATATGTCTGTTCGCTGAGCGAGCCTCCGCTGCTCTTGCGCCGGCGGTATCCGAGATTGGCGAAAGCGTCGAGCGAGCCGCTGGAGTAGTTGATGTTTCCGCCGGTGTTCCACCCTCCGGCCGTGTTCACTCCGGCACGCAGCGAGCCGTAGTATCCGGCCTTGCGGTCGCGCTTGAGCACGATGTTGATGATGCCGGCGGAACCTTCCGGACTGTATTTCGCGCTGGGGTTGTCTATCACCTCGATGCGCTCGATGCTCTCGGCGGGTATCTGCTGGAGAATCTCGGAGCGGTTGTCGGTAGTAAGTCCGCTGGCCTTGCCGTTGATCCACACCTCCACGCTGGAGTTTCCGCGCAGCGAAATCTCGCCGTCGGTGGTGACCTCGACGGATGGGATGCTCTCGAGCAGGTCGCTGGCCGAGCCGCCGGCGGCCGCCAGCACCTGGTCTACGGAGAATGTCTTGCGGTCTACCTCGAGCTTCATCTGCGAGCGCTGGCCCGTGACGGTGACCTCCTTGAGCGTCTGCCGGTCTTCGCCGATATACAGCGCGGGGAACGATGCATGCCTCGACTTGCTGCCGATGGTGAAGTTGCGCGTCAGGTTTTTATAGCCCACGAACGACACCGTCAGCACGTAGTTGCCGTCGGCAAGTCCGCCCACGGCAAAGCGTCCGCCACCGTCAGTGATTGCTCCCTTCACCATCTTGCCCGTGCCGGCCTGCGACACGCGTATGTTCACAAACTGCAGCACTTCATTCGTCTGCCTGTCGAGCACCTTTCCTTTCACCGTGCCCTGAGCAGCAGCCACGACAACGGCTGCCATTGCCAATAACGTCAGTATAAATCGATTCATAACAACGTTATGACGACCGGCGGCGGAAAAGGTTTAAAGCAAGGCGGAAAATTTTAGCCCCTCCCAACCTCCCCAAAGGGGAGGAGACCATGCGGGAAGGATTGCCACGCACACATCTTTTACCATGCGCACATCTTTATTACATGCATACACTCCGGTAGGGACATAGCTCGTCTATGTCCTCAAGGCGGAGGAATGATAAGGCGCAGAAGCGTTAGCCCTTACGGGCTGCGGCCAAAAACGAGATTATGGCCCTACTCGCGAGGAGCCTACAAGTCGCGTTTTCCCATCAGATAGTTTGCAGTTTGCAATTCCTTCCGTTCTCCAATTTCTCATCATTCCCATTTCTCCCATTATCTCTGCCTATTTCCTCCCCCCCCCCTTGGGGAAGTCGGGAGGGGCTGCTCCCCTTTCAGCTCCTGCGACAATTCCGCGAAGAAGTCGTGGTCTAATATGCGTGATATGGTGATGAGCAGGCCGATGCCAATGTCCGTCCGCTTGAATATATGATAAACGTTAGAGCGTTCGCATGGTATCTGCTCTGCGAGCCAGCAGGCATTATATCCCTTTCCAAATAGTACATCTTTTATTCTCTTTCCTATATGCATAAATTTCAGGTCAGTTTAGATTCTAATCAAAGTCAATAATCTGTTATGTTACGATTACAAAGATAACATTTTTTCAGGAAACTCAATTTTACCCCCCCCCGAATTAATATTCATTAACTATTAACCTTTCATTTTAACCTTAGCAAACAATAAAAAGGCCAATATCACCTTAAACAACAGGCGGATATTGCGGACATGTAGGGACACAGCTCGTCTATGTACGAAAAAAAAATCTATTGCCTACGCTTTGGTCGTTATTGGTCCTGAAGCATGAATAAAGAGTGTGATATCAAAAAAACACTTTTTGGGCAGCTCCCAAAAACATTTAGCCCAGCCCTCAAAAACACTTTTGATAGCGGGCACAAACACATTCGGAAGCAAGCATCATATATCGAAAGGCATCATTACGCACCATCAAACCATGCCAACAACACCATCAAAAAGGCCTCCTGAGGGTCCCTCCCGACCTCCCCAAGGGGAGAAGGCCATGCTGTAAATTGGCGTGAGACGTGACAGCCACAAACGCCGTAGGACCCAGAGTCTCGTCTTTGGCCGCAGCCCGTGAGGGCTAAGAAAACATCCCGTTATTGGTGGTGCTTTGTGGTGTCGGCAATATATGCCCTTTCCTTGCTATGTTTTTCATCTTATTAATATAGCCTTACGCACGGTCTCCTCCCCTTGGGGGAGGCTGGGAGGGGCTCTTGGGGGAGGCCGTGTGGGGCTTCCCTCCTTCCCCAACGTCACCCCTCACTTCCTTAAAAAGCCTTAAAAAGGGCCCTATTACAAATATTTTCACATCCGTTTTTTTTTTTTGAATATTATTAACTACCTTTGCCGGCACATCAAAGATGTATCTATTAACTAAAAATGTCAAAATAATGAGAAAACAACTACTTTATCTGCTGACCGTAGTCAGCATGATGCTCGTGTGCGGAGTAAGCTCGGCATGGGCACAAACGGAAGTTACAGCAACATGGTTTAAAGCCTCTGCATCCACAGATGCCACTCTGTCCTCTACTGATGCGAACATCAACAGCAAGTTCACAGTAAAAGGAGCCACTGTATCAACTACGCCCGTAGCTTTTAGTATAAACAGCACAAGATCCGGATGTAAAATAAATGGCAAAACTGAGACCATAACAACGACAAATATAGCTGTCCCGAAAAGCACAACTGTCACGAATTCTACACAAATGATTCAATTCATACTCACCCCGGAAGCCGGAATAACTTTCAAGCCAACAAGCATAACCTTATACGCAGGTATACAATCATTCGGTGATAAAAGTGACAATTCTAAGAATAAATTTGTAAACTACACTGTATCATGCGGAAAAACAGAAAAGGTTGCAAGAACAGACATTGAATTAGGAAGAAATGACAGCGGTACCGGCATAACACCGGTAACCATAAGTCTTAAGGATGTACAATGTGATGCAAATAACAGCCTCACACTCACTTTATTCCTAAAAGGATACACACAATCCAGTGCTAAAAACATCCTTTTAGCCAACATTGAAGTAAAAGGAACTGTTGAGGGTGAAATTCAAGAGACTACAAAATATAGCGTAACAACAAATGTACAACCAGAAAATTCAGGAACAGTTACCCTCACGCCAAGCGCAGAAGCATATAATGAAGGTACAAACATCACTCTCACGGCATCACCCGTAACAGGATATATATTCGACCATTGGTCTGATGCAGACAACGATAACTTAGGAACATCTGCAACCTATACTATTGAAAGTATAGCCAAAGATGAAAATATAACCGCCAATTTCCGTAAACTTCCTGTCATTACATTTACCGCTAATGAAGAAGGTGTAGAAGGAAAAGATGTCATTTACAATACTCTTGACATCAATGACAAGATTACTATACCGACAAACAACAAAGTCTATCTTGCCGGTAAAACTCTCACCGGATGGAAAGACGGAGAAAAAACATATAAAGCTGGGGATGAGTATACAATAACCGGAGATGCCACGCTGTTGGCTGTGTTTGAAAACAACGCATTTGACTTAGCCAATCCAGAAACCGATGTGACCGTAACATGGAATTTCAATACAAAAGAAGGAGGTGCAACGGTAAATTCTGAAGGTTCAAGCCGTCCAACGGATATATATGTCACACAGGCAACCATGAACGGAAAGACCATTGATGTTAAGATGGGTATAAATGCTTCAAACGGAAAATGCAACAACAACGGAAACGATGCAGCGCAAACCAGAAATACAATATTCACTATTCCGGCAGCAAAAGGATGCGAAATTGAGTTCAATGCAGGAAGAGGGAATGTCAATGTTACAAAAATTGGCAATGAAGACGTCACTCCTCCAAGTGCGCAATCATGGAAATACCAATACAATGGAGAAAATTCAACTATAGAAATTGAGACTGGAACACCAGATACTTATTACAGTAATTTTAAAGTTACATATCCCGCTCCCAAATCCTACACCCTCGCAGCCGAGGACACCGAATACTACGGCCTGTATCTCGACTACGCCGCAACCATTCCGGCAGGTGTAACGGCATATACGGGAGTTCTGAGCGATGACGAGTCGACACTCAAAGTCACCAAAATTGATGGCGACGTGCTTCCCGCAAACTGCGCCGTGCTCGTGAAAGCAGCAAATACAGGCGAATATAAGTTTGAGGCTTCAGACGCCACGGCAAACGGAATAACAAGCGTTCTCAAGGGCGTTACCGCCAACACAAACATCACGGATCTTGCCGAGACAGGAAAGGTTGTGCTCACGCTCGGAATGAAAGACGGCGTTGTAGGTTTCCGCAAGCCCGCCAACGCACAGATTATGGCCAACAAGGCTTATCTGCTCGTCAGCGAAGTAAACGCAGCCAAGGGCGTGAAGATTGCCTTCGGCGGCGAGACGACAGGCATCAGCGAGATCGACAGCACAGCAAATGAGGCAAACGAGGCTGTATACGACCTCACCGGCCGCCGCGTTTCAGCAGACGCCAAGGGCTTGCTGATAAAGAACGGCAAGAAATTCATCAACAAATAATATCACAATCAACAAACAAATAAAAACGAAACGACATGAAAAAGTATAGTAAACCGGCAATAGATATCCTCGACATAGAAATCTCCACGCTGCTCGCTGCAAGTCCAGATCCAACAGTCGATCCCTCGGGTAACAACGAAATAGACCGTTCAAAAGGCCATTCATTCAGCAGCATCGACGTCTGGGGACTGGATGACGAGGAATAAGGTTAAGATTAATGATTAGAACATTTTGTTTTAATTAATGTGGCAAAGCCACTTTTAGTTTAGGTCAGATGCCGCCGCTTGTGAAAGCGGCGGCATTTTTTCATTTTCTCCTTACCAGCGACACATCGTCAACAAGACACACGGCACCGGCATCACCCTCGGCCACGAAGCCCACCTCTGCCCGTCCGCCACGGATGCGCACGCGCCCGAGCTCTATCTCTGTCCAGGCCGTCATGGAGGGCTTTATCTTCCGCACCGCACGTCGGCCGCCGCTCTCGGCATACATCTCGAGACGCGTGAAGCGGCCGCTGCGGCGCACCTTGGCACGGAGCACATAGTCGCCGTCGGCCAGCGGCACAGCAGCCGTCGACTCTATGGTCTGCGACACGCGGCGGCTGAACGGCATGACGCTGTCGCACATCATGAGACTCTTCTCGCCTATGACGTGGCGCCGGTCGTCACGCGTGTTAAAGTAGTTCAGTCTCGGAGACAGGCTGTCGTCCACGGCAACAGGGCGGCCGCTCACCACGGTGGTAGTCCAGCCGAGGATATAGTCCTGCCGCGGCTTCACGGGATTGGGGATGCGGCGGCGGTCGGCCTCGAAACTGCCGTTGCGCACATAGTTGTTGTCGGCGGCAACGCGCCATTCGCCCGTCACGGCATCCAGCATCCACGACGACAGGGAGTTGAACACCGGCTCGCCGCCGTCGAACGACAGCGGCACCCACTGGTTATAGCCGAGACCGTTGCCGGCAAAGTCGGCCCAGCGGTCGCCGCAATATATCACTGTCTCAGCCGCAGCGCCGCGCAGGGTGTAGAAGAATCCCGTCTGCGAGACGTGCGAATAGTCGGCCTCGCAGCCCCTCATCACCTGCATGTCGTTGGCCGGCAGATACGGGCCGCGCACGTCGTCGGCAACGAGCCAATAGGCGAAAGAGCCGTCCCAGCCGTAAATGTTCGAGGCACACATGTAGTAACGGCCACGGTATTTGAACATGCAGTTGCCCTCGCGGCTCGCCCCGTGGAATATCTGCGTGCAGTCGAGCAGGTCCACGGAGTCGCCGCACAGCCCTATCTCGGATATATATATCCTGCTCCTCCCTCGGCCATACGAATATACGAGGTACGACCGTCCGGTGTCTTCGTCGGTGAAGACGGTCTGGTCGCCGGTGTTCGGCGTGCCTATCCGCGAGGTCATGTCAATCTTTCTGTGCCAGCGGAACTCCCCCGCCGGCGCGTCGGCCTGCGCGATGAGCACGCCCGCCCCGTGCTGCACGAAAAGGGCATAGCGCCCGGTCTCGGCGATGCGGGCCACGCCGAGGCGCCCCACCCACGTCATCCGGCCGTGCCGCAGCAGTTCGTCGCGTGTGAGGACGTCGCCCTCGAAGGTCCAGTCTGTCAGGTTCTCAGAACTGTAGCATGTCACGGCATCAAACTCTACCTGCCCCACCGTCACCGTCGGGTCAGCCCTGTAAGCCTCCGCCCCACGATAGCGCACGCCGTACCAGTAGTATCTCTCCTTCCCGCTGTCAGGGTCGCGGAAACGGAATATGCCGCCGCCCTGACTATACAGCGGCCTGCCGTCGGCTGTATTCCAAAACACATCGTTATGCACTGGACGGAAACCGCCGACAGACGGCAGGTCTGCGCCGCGGCCACCGGCAACGGAGAAGACCGAAGCGGCCGATAAAATGACTCCTCTCCTAAGGCTCGTCTGAAGCTCGCTCCTACCCACCCTGAAAGGAAGGAAGCGGGCAATGAACCCACGGCAGAAGCGGACGGAACATGCGATGAAGTCTCGGAGACAATGGAATTGTAATGTCATAAAATGATAATGTTTTAGTAGTGAATATGTGATTAAGCGATGCAAAGATACAAAAAATATACTATTCCTTTCTGTTCCTCGATTTTTTAATGTACCTTTGCAGCGGCAATATGAACCGTTCCGCCCTGATAGTTCAATGGATAGAACAACTCTCTCCTAAAGAGTAGATCCGAGTTCGATTCTCGGTCGGGGTACGGAAAGAAACCACACCCCGGCTAACCCAAGAGCCCCTCCTAACCTCCCCAAAGGGGAGGAAAAGCCCCACCTGACCTCCCCAAAGGGGAGGAAACCATGCGGAAGGATATATTAATGAGATGAAAAGCACTGCAAGGCAAGGATATTCATTGCCGACGCTCCAAAGCACAACCCACAACGAGATATTCTCTTAGCCCTTACGGGCTGCGGCCAAAGACGAGACTCTGGCCCTACAAGTCGCGGAATTCCGTCATACGGTCGTTTTTCTCAGTCCTCCCATTTCTCCCATGATTCCCATCTCTCCCATGCTCTCATCGCTGTCTCCTCCCCTTTGGGGAGGCTGGGAGGGGCTTCCAGGGAGGTTAGGAGGGGCCCTTGGAGAGGCTGGGGCTTCCACAAAAAAGCGGCCGCATCACCTCGATGATGCGGCCGCTCCTATATTATAATATGTATTCTCTTTCTTTCATGCCGCGGCAGTAAGCCGCCGGCTGGTTATGCCTCGGCAGCAGCCTCGGCCTTGCCGGCACGCTTGTTCATCGTGAAATAAGCGATAGGTGCGGCAATGAAGATTGAAGACAGCGTACCGAACACTACGCCGAGCAGCATTGCAAACGAGAAGCTGCGGATGCTGTCGCCGCCGAGTATGAAGATACACAGCAGCACGATGAGCGTCGTCACCGAGGTGTTGATGGTACGGGCAAGCGTCTGGTTGAGCGACTCGTTGAAAAGAGACTTGCGGTCGCGCTTGGGATAGAGGTTGAAGTTCTCGCGCACGCGGTCGAACACCACCACCTTGTCGTTGATGGAGTAACCGATAACGGTAAGGATGGCGCCGATGAACGTCTGGTCTATCTCGAGAGACATGGGAACGATGCCCCACAGCACGGAGTAGAAGCCGAGGACAACGAGCGTGTCGAGAGCCAGAGCCACGGTAGAACCGATAGAGTAGGCCATGTTGTGGAAGCGGAGAAGGATATAGAGGAAGATCGCTATCAGCGCAAGGATAACGCTGATGACGGCTCCGTGGGTGATATCCTTAGCCACAGACGGGCCCACCTTGGTGCTGCTGATGATGGAACCGCCGGCACGCACGTCGGGGTTCTTGAACGCCTCGACACTCTTCTGGGTGACGAAACCTGCGCCGGAGAGCGACTTGAAGAGTATCGTCTCTGCCTCGTCGTCTACGTTCGGGTCGTTAGACTCTATCTTGTAGTTTGTCGATATACGTATCGTCTTGCCGTCTGTACCGAGGGCGATGACGCTCACGTTGGCCTCGCCGAAAGCTCCCTGAAGCACGGGGCGTATCTGCTCCGGCTCAACATTCTTCTCCAGCTTGACCACATAGTTGCGTCCTCCGGTGAAGTCGATGCTCTTGCTGAGACCGCGTGTGAGCAGGAAGCCTATGAAGATGAGGGCTACGACGCCCCAGATGGTGAACATCTTGCGCGACATTCCCATGAAGTTAACCTTCGTATTCTGAAGCATATTGCGTGAGAATGATGTCGAGAACGTGAGGTTCAGCCACTTGTCGCGGCTCATCTGATGCTCGTATACGAGGCGTGTCATGTAGACAGCGGTGAAGAACGAGCAGCAGATACCGATGATCAGCGTCGTTGCGAAACCGCGGATAGGACCTGTACCGAACGAGTAGAGGATGATACCCGTGATGATTGAGGTGAGGTTCGAGTCGAAGATGGCCGAGAAGGCGTTTGCATAACCCTTCTTCATGGCCTCGCGGGCATTGAGTCCGGCACGCAGCTCTTCCTTCGTACGCTCATAGATGAGCACGTTGGCATCGACCGCCATACCGAGCGAGAGCACGATACCGGCGATACCCGGCATGGTGAGCGCGGCCTGGAACGATGTCAGGATACCGAGGGTGAAGAAGAGGTTGAAGAGCAGCGCGATGTTTGCCATCATACCCGGAATGATGTTGTACAGCATGAGCATGTAGACCATCAGCAGCACGAAGGCCACGATGAACGAGATGACACCCTGCTGGATAGACTGTGCACCGAGCGACGGACCTACCACCTCCTCCTGCACGATGCGTGTGGGAGCCGGCATCTTACCGGAGTTGAGGGTGTTGGCAAGGTCTTTGGTGTCCTCGATGGTGAAGTTACCCGTAATCTGCGAGTTGCCGCCGGCAATCTCGCCGTTCACGCGGGGAGCGCTGTATACGGTGTTGTCGAGCACGATGGCCACGGCGCGGCCGATGTTCTGCTTGGTAATCTGTGCCCAGCGGCGTGCTCCGTCGGTATTCATCTGCATGGATACGCAGGGATGCCCCATCTGGTCGAACTCGTCCTTTGCATTCACAATGACGTCACCCTCTAACGGAGCGCGGCCCGACGGCTCTGTCACCTTGATGGCGTGGAGCTCGAAAATCTCGGCGCGCTTGTCAAACTCGGCAGGCTTTGCGCTCCAGATGAGCTTCAGGTCTGCGGGGAGAATCTGACGTGCGATGTCTGAATAGATAATCTTGTCTACCTCGGCGGTGTCGCGTGCAACGGCATATCCAACCACGCTCAGGCTCTGGCCCTGCGAGGGCTGGAACACGGAGAACAGCGGGTTCTGCTTCTTCAGCTGCTCGGCCTGCTTTGCGGCAGCAGCTCCGTCCTTGCCGCCCTTCTTTGCGCTGATGGCAGCGGCAAGACCGGTCTTCGCCGTGTCGGCGGCTGTAGTGTCGGCAACGGCGGCGGCCTCAACGGCTGTGGAGTCTGCCTCGCCTCCCACAGCGGCATAGCGCTGGTTGAGCTGTGCCAGCAGGGGCACTATCTCCTGGCTGTTGAATGTCTCCCAGAACTCGAGGTTGGCGCTTCCCTGAAGGAGCTTGCGCACGCGCTCAGGCTCGCGGATACCCGGCATCTCGACCATGATGCGGCCGGAGCTGCCTTCGAGCTTCTGTATGTTGGGCTGAACGACACCGAACTTGTCGATACGGTTGCGCACTACGTTGAACGAATTGTCAACGGCGGCACTCACCTCGGCACGCAATGCGCGCTCCACCTCGTCGTCGGTGCTCTGTGTGCTTACCTTGCCCTTCATCTGCTGTGTGGCGAAAATCTCGGCAAGGCGGTGGCCCGGAGCATTCTGCTTATAGTACTTCACGAAGAGAGAGATGAAGTCGCTCTGACTCGTCTCCTCCTCTTTCTTAGCGTCCTGCATTGACTTCACGAACGCCTGGTCAGTCTTGTGGTCGGCCAGCACGGCGATGACGTCGGGCACCGACACTTCAAGAATAACGTTCATACCGCCCTTCAGGTCAAGACCGAGGCCGATTTCCATCTCGCGGCATTGCTTAAACGAGTAAGTGCCGAAGTACACCTTCTCGTTCATGATGGAGTCGAGATATTCCTTTCCGGCCTCCTCGCCCATTGCGGCAGCCTTACTTTCGTAGTGGCGTGTCACAAAAGAGAAGGACAGATAGAATATGCAAACGAGCATGAGAAGAAGTGCGATAAACTTTACGATTCCTTTGTTCTGCATTTTCTTTATTATGTTATTTTAATTATTATTTCCTTATCTGACGCTATTTAGCCTGCAAATATAGCTATTTTTTTACATTGCGGAAAATTTATTGCCGTTTTTCACGCTTTTTTCAAGTATTATCTCCCTTTCTCATGCTTTTTTAGCCAGCAGCAGATGGGATAATGGTCGGAAGCGTCGATACTGTTGTCTACCATGCAGTTGTATGGTTCGAAGGCGTCGGAACACATTATATTATCTATTCTGACGAAAAAACCTTTCTGGTTATACGACAGTCCGATGCCGCGTCCGGTAGCCACGAAGCAGTCTGTCAGTCCCTCGGCCACCACGCGGCGGGTGTATGAGATGGGGTTGTCGTTGAAGTCGCCGCACACTATCAGCGGGTAGTTCTTGTGACTGGCGATATACTCGTGCACGGCATCGGCCTGCGGGGCACGCAGTCCTGCGGCCTCACCGAGCTTGTGGATGAGTTTCTTCGACTCGGTGCGCGCCGTGTCCTTGCCCACGTCGCCCTTGAGCATCTCCTTGTACATGCGGCGTTCCTCGAGCGAGAGATGGTTGCTCTCGAAGTGGTTGTTGACGACGATGACCGTGTCGCCGCCGATGTCGAGATAGTATGCCACGCTGCCGTTGCCGGTTGAGGCGTATGGGATGCGTTCTTTCTTCAGTATCGGGAAGCGGGTGTAGATGCCCACTCCGTTCATGTTCGTGCTGCCCACGTGTGTGGTGTCGGCATAGGGGAATATCTCCATCAGCCGCGTCTTCGAGCCGCGCCACGAGTCGACGTCTTCCTGAAGGCACACGATGTCGGCGCCGCAGCCTTTCAGATAGCCGTATATCATGTCGAAAGAGTCGGTGTATCTCGGCGCGCCGCTGTACGACTGCACGTTATACGAGAGCACCTTAATCACGCTGTCGGGCATGTCTGCCGGCATGTTGAGGGGCATGTAGACGCGTATCGGGGCAAAGGCGAGGAAATATCCGGCTATGGGGATGAGCGCGAAACGGCGCTTGAACGTGAGCCAGAAGAAGAGGAAGGCAAGGTTTATGACGAGGAATACGGGAAAGGCAAGGCCGAGACAGGCAATGAACGGATGGCTCATGGGGTCGAAGCGGTCTGCAAAGCCCACGAGGAGCATCACGCCGATGGTGGCCACGTTGGCGCCCGCCACCACGTTCACGGTGAAAGTCTTGAGCTGCTTAATCATTACTGCTGCTGTCAAAGAGCTTCTTCTTCTCTTCCTTCGTCAGGCTGTCATAGCCGCTCTTGCGTATCTTGTCGAGTATGCGGTCTATCTCTTCCTCATCGGCCTTGCGGCGGGCGTTATACTCCCAGTCGGTCTCTCGCGCGCCGCCCTGCTCCACGTGCATGTCTGCGGCGCGGCCCGTGCTGCGGTGCCGGCTCAGGCTGTCCATCATGCTGTCGAAGAAGCGTTTGCCGCCGGCCATGCCGTAGCCTGAGCCGGGGTGCCTCCGCCAGTATTTTATCAGTATGTATCCGAAGAGCATGCCGCCGAGATGGGCCATGTGGGCCACGCCGTCGCCGCGCGAGGTCAGTCCCGACCAGAGCTCTATCAGCACGTAGAACATCACGAACCACTTGGCCTTGATGGGCACCGGGAGCGGGAAGATGAACACGCGCTCGTTGGGGAATATCATGCCGAAGGCAAGAAGCACCGCATATACGGAGCCCGAGGCGCCGATGGTGGTCCACGCGTTCAGGTAGCCGGAGAGGCTCTCGCTGATGAGCAGCATGTCCGCCAGCCCCACGCCGGGGTTCTGCTCCTTAATCATCAGGCTGAACGAGACGAACTGCGCCACCTCCTGCATCAGTCCGGCACCGACGCCGCACAGCAGGTAATAGAACAGGAAGCGCCGCGGCCCCCACACATTCTCTATCACGCAGCCGAACATCCACAGGGCAAACATGTTGAAGAGGAGGTGCATGAAGCCGGCGTGGAGGAAGAGGTAGGTGAACAGCTGGTAAAGGCGGAAGTCGCTCGCCATGAAGAAATGCAGTCCGAAGACCGACGCGAGGTCTATGCCGCGGAGCTGGAGCACCTCGGTGGCGATGAATGCCAGTATGTTGATAATCAACAAATTCTTTGTTACAGCAGGGATATTTCGCATCTCTATATAATCTTTACCTTATTAAATATAATCCTGTCTATCGGCCGCAAAATTACGAAAAATATCCGTCAAACAGCATGAAAACGCCCCGACAGCCCATAAAATTCAACAAAAAATCAACTTTTTTACCTTTTTTGTTTGTTTTCTGAATTGTTTACCCTATATTTGCGGAATATAAACAAGTGAACTACAGAATAAACATCAATATTTAATTAAAAACAAAATTATGAACAAGACAGAATTAATCGAAAAGATTGCAGCTGGTTCCGGTCTGGCCAAGACAGACGCGAAGAAGGCTCTCGACGCTACAGTGGCAGCCATCAAGGAAGCTCTCATAGCAGGTGACAAGATATCTCTCGTCGGTTTCGGTACCTTCAGCGTGAACGAGCGTCCCGCACGCGAGGGCATCAACCCCGCCACGAAGCAGAAGATTCAGATTGCAGCAAAGAAGGTGGCAAAGTTCAAGGCCGGTGCCGAACTGGCCGACGCACTCAACTGATAAAGCTGAAAAATTAAAAGAGTATAGGGGAACCGCGTCGTACGCGGTTCCCCTATACTCTTTTAATGTGTCACCGACAACCTCTCCGGCTTATATCAAAACATACGTTGCACAAGTAGGGACATATTCTCGTATTTGTCCGCAATAAAACGATTTATCACATGCGGACAAATACGAGAATATGTCCCTACTTTCACTTCTTCCTCACTGGGTCGCAGGTGACATCCACGCCGAGCTTCTTGAATATCTTGCGGTCCACCTCGGAGAGCATCACCGTGGTGTGCACCTGCGCGCCGTTGAGCTTCGGCAGCTGCTCGAGAGCCAGGCGGCAGCGCTCGTCGCGGGCCGTGAGGGCGGAGAGCACCACGAGCACCTCGTCGGTATGGAGGCGCGGGTTGCGGCCTTTCAGATAGGTGACCTTAGTGTATTGTATCGGCTCGATGAGGTCCTGCGGTATGAGCTTCACCTCCTTGTCGAGGCCGGCGAGATATTTCATCGAGTTCAGCAGCAGAGCGGCGGAGCATCCCAGCAGCTCCGACGACTTGGCCGTGATTATCGTGCCGTTGTCAAACTCTATCGCCGACGAGGTGTGGCCCGTCTGCTCGGCCTTCTCCTTGGCGGCGACGGTGGTCGCGCGGTATGCCGAGTTGATGCCGGCCTGCTTGAACAGCAGGGCTATCTTCTGCACCTCCGATGTCACTTCCTTGCCCTCGGCCATCAGGTTGAGCACGGCATAGTAGCGGCGTATTATCTCCTGCTTCGACGCCTCGCAGCACACCGCGTCGTCGCAGATGCAGTTGCCCACCATGTTCACGCCCATGTCCGTGGGCGACTTATATGGATTTTCGCCGTAGATACCCTCAAACAGGGCGTTGAGCACGGGGAATATCTCGATGTCGCGGTTGTAGTTGATGGCCGTCTTGCCGTATGCCTCAAGATGGAACGGGTCTATCATGTTGACGTCGTTGAGGTCGGCGGTGGCCGCCTCGTAGGCTATGTTCACCGGATGTTTCAGCGGGAGGTTCCACACGGGGAAGGTCTCAAACTTGGCGTAGCCGGCCGTCACCCCGCGCTTGTGCTCGTTGTAGAGCTGGGAGAGGCACACGGCCATCTTGCCCGAGCCGGGGCCGGGGGCGGTGACGATGACCAGCGGGTGGGTCGTCTCGACGTAGTCGTTCTTGCCGAAGCCCTCGTCGGAGGCTATGATGTCTACGTTGTGCGGATAGCCGTCTATGATGTAGTGCACATACGACTTCACCCCTATCCTCTTCAGACGGCTGCGGTAGTCGTCGGCGGCGCGCTGGCCGTTGTAGTGGGTGATGACCACCGAGCCAACGGCGAAGCCGCGGCTCCGGAACTCGTCGCGCAGGCGGAGCACATCCTCGTCGTAGGTGATGCCGAGGTCGGCACGCACCTTGTTCTTCACGATGTCCTCGGCGGATATCACGATGACTATCTCTGCCGAACTGCTGAGCTGTTGGAGCATGCGCAGCTTAGAGTCGGGCTGGAATCCCGGCAGCACGCGCGAAGCATGATGGTCGTCGAACAGCTTTCCGCCTAATTCAAGATAGAGCTTGTTTCCGAACTGGGCAATCCTTTCCTTGATGTGCGCGCTCTGGGTCGCGATGTACTTGTCGTTGTCAAATCCGTATTTCATTTCTTTCTCCCAAAAACTGATTACAATAAATACGGGTTACAAAATTAGCGGTTATTGGCGAGAGCACCAAAGTTTTCCGCCGGTTTTTGAATATTTTGTCTGCATCCGGCCGAGCGGCGGCCTGAATAATCCGGAGCCGTTACCGGCCGCCCGTAGGGTTGTCACCTGCCGCGCGTCGCACCGTTACGCGTGGCACGTAACACCGTTACATGGGCCAGATAACGATGTTACGTGCGGCAGGTAACAAATCGTTTTCTTGCTTGCCGACAGCTAATTGCATGCTTGCCGGCGTCAAATTGTAACGTATTCACATTTTTTAACGGGGGGGGGTAAAACGTTGGTGTTTATTTGCTTACCTTTGTCAACTATACTAACCGTGCCGTGCCGGCACTGCCCCGGCACGGCTTTCTTTTATGAATAAATCAATAATTATATAATAATGAGAAAACTAAAAACATTACTGATTGCCGTCATGTCGCTTGTAGCCATGGCGACGACGGCGCAAGAGAAGACGGCCTATGCCGTGTATTGCGAAGAGTTTGGAACCATCGGAACCCTTTATTTCCTGAACAGCAGTGAGACACTGAGCAAGGGCGGTACTTTCACCCTCGGCGGAGAGGAACTGACAATAACCGAGCTATGGTCGGGAGAGCAGGTGACAAACTCAGATATCGTCTCCACGGAATGGAATAAGTATTTCCAAACAGATAATAAGTCTATGATGCTCTACTCAGTGGTGATTGACGAGTCTTTCAAAGAAGTGAAGCCCAAAAGTCTTGCAAATTGGTTTTACCTATTATCAAAACTGTCATCCATCGAGGGACTGGAAAATCTGGATACTTCCGAAGCGACGGATATGAGTAATATGTTCAACAATTGCCGCGCCCTGACCGAGCTCGACCTCAGCAGCTTCGATACAGGGAAAGTGGAGGATATGACGAACATGTTCCTTAGTTGCACTTCTTTGAAAAAACTTGATTTGAGCAGTTTCAATACTTCAAATGTTAAGACCATGATGAGTATGTTCAACGGTTGCAGCTCTCTGACCGAGCTTGACCTCAGCAGCTTCAATACAGGGAAAGTAACGCGCATGACCTCTATGTTCGCCCATTGCAGCGCCCTTACATATATCGACAAGCGCGATGATTTCGGCGCGAATGCCACTAATACAACAAACATGTACAACGGCTGCAACCCCTTGTTGCAGGGCTCGACGCCATACGTGGTATACAACTATGCCGACAATTCGCTGCATTTTCTGTGTAATGCCAATGCCGATTTGATGGAGATAACTTTTGGCGAAAACAGAATCATGCTCACCGAGGGCAGCAACTGTTGGAAAGGAGACGATGTGTTAGTAAACGATGAAGCGGGCTATGGCCCCGGGTGGAGAACTTTAAAAAGCAATGTATCGACCGTTATGTTTGATGAGAGTTTTAAATTTGCCCGCCCCACAAATTGCTATAGGTGGTTTAACGAATTTAAATCTCTAACGGCAATAACCGGCTTGGATTATCTCTATACATCGAAAGTGACGGGCATGAAAGAGATGTTCAGTTCTTGTGAAGGTTTGACCTCGCTTACTTTCGGCGAGAACTTCAACACGGCGAACGTTACGAATATGCACGGTATGTTCTGGGCTTGTAAAAGACTGGCCACACTCGATATAAGCAAATTCAACACGGCGAACGTTGCGGACATTTCTTATATGTTCAGTAGTTGTACCGATTTGAACCCGATAGTTTTTGGCGACAATTTCAACACTTCAAACGTGACGAATATGGAGAGCATGCTTGCGAGTTGCCGCAATTTGCAAAACCTTGATTTGAGCGGTTTCAACACGTCAAAGGTCAAAGATATGAATAATATGTTCGGCAATTGCGAGAAGTTGGCATCAATATCTTTCGGCAATGACTTTAATACCTCAAATGTTGAGAAAATGGGCAGTATGTTCATCAGCTGCATCGCCTTGACCAATCTCGATTTGAGCGGGTTCAACACTTCAAAGGTTAAGAACATGTCTAATATGTTCCAGTATTGCACCGGTTTCCAATCGCTCGATTTGAGTTCTTTCAATCTCGAGAGCATAACAGACATGTCTAATATGTTTTATGCTTGTTCGAATTTGGAGACGATAAAAACCGGCGGGAAGTTCACGACTCAAAGCCCTATTAATACCCTTGCCTCTATGTTCAGGTCTTGCAGCAAACTGACAGCGCTCGATTTGAGCGGCATCAAGACCGATGCCTCTACGAGATTGAAAGAGATGTTCAGAGGATGTACAGCATTGCAGAGTCTCGACATAAGAAACATCAAGTCAAAGCCAAGTACGGACGTGGCTTCTATGTTCAGCGGCTGCACCGCCTTGACCGACCTCGACATCAGAAATTTCTGCATTTCGTCCGCAATAAGCGACGATATTGCCAAATGCGGCAAACTGATGAAGCTGAACATGAGCGCAGCCACAACAGAAGTGGGGCTGTTGGCAAACAACGAGGCATTCAACGGCCGCGGAATGATGATAATCGTGCCCAGCGACTTCGACATCGCAAACGTATCGACAGAGAACTATATCGTCAATTCCGACGGCATCTATTCGTCTGCCGGCACATCGTTTGCCCGCACGTTCACTTCCGGTAACATGTCGACAATCTGCCTGCCGTTTGCCGTAGATGCTGCATCGTTAGCAGAGCAGGGCACATTATATAAATATGTGGACATCGACGGCGACGAGGTGAAGTTCACATCGGTGACAGGCAGCACAGAGCCGGATGTGGCTTATCTTTTCAACCCAGCAACGAACGATAAGGTAATCTTCACCGGCACAGACGTGATGACCGACCTGCCCGAAGACATAGTGGAGGCAGATGCTCCCGGCCTGTATGGCACATACAAGGGAAAGACATTCACCGCCGATGAAGCCGGCTTTGGCATCTACTTCGGCTGGGCAAACGGCAGCTTCTGGCGCGCCGGCGCGAATGCCACGGTAAAGCACAACCGCGCCTATCTGAAAACGGCCGCCGGCACGACACCCGCCCGCCTTAACGTGAAGCTCGACAACGGCACGACAGGAATAGAGTCCGTGCCTGCCGAATCTCCGGCCGATTCCGCCGCCCCGGCATACAATCTGAACGGACAGCGCGTGAGCGGCAGCTACAAGGGCATCGTGATAAAGAACGGGAAGAAAGGGCCCCTCCCGGCCTCCCCTAAGGGGAGGTGAAAGCCCCTCTAAGGCCCCTCTTAATCTCCCCAAAGGGGAGAATTTTAGTGCGGCACAGCCTCAGAGTTCTCAGAGAATTAATAAAATAAATCCTGCCTCTATCCATTTCCTCCCCTTTGGGAGGGAGGTTGGGAGGGGCCAAATTATAAGAAGATGAAAAAAGAATACAACAAACCGACAATCGAAGTATTGGAAATGGAAGTGCAGCAGATGATTTGCCAAAGCACGAAAAACGAATTCACCCAGTCGTTGACTGAGGACGACTATGATGAAAGCAACTCAGAAGAATATTGGTCTAATCATACACACACCGGTGTGTTCGACTGATATTTAAAGGCTGCTTAAAGGTAAAAAAAGTAAAAAGGCATAAAGTTTTTTTCTGAACACGGAGACGCTCTAACTTTGCAGGGATTGCGACAAAGTTAGAGCGTCTCCATGTTTAGAAAAAGCTTTGCGGCTTTGCGGCTTTGCGGTCTTCTGCGCTCCAATTCTCCCCTTTGGGGAGATTAAGAGGGGCTCTTGGGTGACTTTAACAAATCTTAACGGGGGGGGTAAAACGTTGCCGTTTATTTGTTTACCTTTGCACCCGATACAAAACAGATAATCAATAATTATATTTTATGAAATTAAAAATTTTACTTATTGCCGCCTTGTCGCTTGTGGCCACAATGATGCCGGCGCAGACAAAGACGGCCTACGCCGTATATTGTAGTGAAAATACTACTTTTTATTTCCTGAACAGCAGTGAGACACTGAGCAAAGGCGGTACTTTCACTTACAACGGAGAGGATCTGACAATAACCGAGCTATGGTCGGGAAAGGACGTGACAGACTATCGAGATTTTACAGGGGTATATCTATCCCCGCGCTGGTACAAGATTAATAGCCTTGTTAAGAGTGTTGTGATTGACGAGTCTTTCAAAGAAGTAACGCCAAGAACTTTATATTATTTGTTTGGAGATTTTGCCAATCTGTCATCTGTCAAGGGACTGGAAAATCTGAATACTTCCAAGGCCGTGATAATGAACAAAATGTTTCAAGGTTGCAGAAGTCTGACTGAGCTTGACCTCAGCAGCTTCAATACGGCGGAGGTGACAGACATGGGATTTATGTTCAAAAATTGCAGCAATTTGTCATCGATAGTTTTCGGTGAAAACTTCAATACAGCGAACGTGACGACCATGAAAATAATGTTCTATGGATGCAGTTCTTTGCACAACATTGATTTGAGCAGTTTCAATACTTCAAATGTTCAGGAAATGAGCTCTATGTTCGAAGGTTGCACAGCCCTTACCGAGCTCGACCTCAGTAGCTTTAATACGGAGAAAGTGAAGAATATGACTTCTATGTTCCAAAATTGCAGCAACCTTACATATATCGACAAGAGCGATGATTTCGGCGCGAATGCCACTACAACAGGTATGTATGACGGCTGCGACCCCTTGCTGAACTCGACGCCATATGTGGTATACGACGCAACCAGCAAGTCGCTGCATTTCCTGTGTGACGCCGCGGCCGATTTGACAGAGATAACCATTAACGGAAATACTATCACGCTCACCGACTTGGAAAACTGCTGGAGAGGGAATGACGTGGTAACCAACGTTGAAAAGAAAACTCCCGGGTGGAAATCAAAGTACCAGAATATGACGGCGGTTGTGTTTGAGGAGAGTTTTAAGTTTACCCGTCCCACCAATTGCTATAAGTGGTTTGAATATTGCGGAGTTGATCACATAGAAGGTTTGAACAATCTGTATACATCGAAGGTGACGGACATGAGCTCAATGTTCGAAAACTGTTACCATCTGGTTTCGCTTGCTTTCAGTGAAAACTTCAACACGTCGAACGTTACGAATATGTGCAGAATGTTCTCCGGTTGTGACGCTTTGGAAGCACTCGACATGAGCAACTTCAACACGTCGAACGTTACGAATATGTCTTATATGTTTAATGCTTGCTATGGCTTGAAAAGCGAAAAATTTAAATTCGGCAGCTTCAACACGTCGAACGTTACGAACATGGAGAACATGTTTGCTGGTTGTAGAACATTGGGAAACATTGATCTGAGCGGTTTCAACACTTCAAAGGTTAAGGACATGTCTTCTATGTTCAGTGGGTGCAGTGCTTTGACATTGACATATTTCGGCGACAATTTCAATACCTCGAACGTTGAGAGAATGGCAAATATGTTCTACGGGTGTTCCTCTTTGCTCCGTCTCGATTTGAGCGGTTTCAACACTTCAAAGGTTAAGAACATGTCTAATATGTTTTATAATTGCACCGGTTTCCAATCGCTCGATTTGAGTTCTTTTGATCTTGAGAGCGTAACAGATATGTCTAATATGTTTCGGTATTGTTCGTATTTGGAGTCGATAAAAACCGGTGAGAAGTTCGAGACCAAAAGCCCGATTACCGACCTTTCTTCTATGTTCCGGAATTGCAACAAACTGACATCACTTGATTTGAGCGGTATCAAAACCGATGCCTCTACAAAATTGAACTACATGTTCTACGATTGCACCGCCTTGCAGAGTCTCGATATAAGCAATTTCAAACCAAAGCAAAGTACGGATGTAGCTTATATGTTCCGCGACTGCACCGCCCTGACCGACCTCGACATAAGAAACTTCTATGTCTCGGAAGGAATAAGCACCGATATCGCCGCCTGCAACAACCTGATGAAGCTGAACATGAGCAACGCCACAGGTGAAGTAAATCTGCTGGCAGACAACGAAGCGTTCGACGGCCGCGGAATGATGATAAGCGTGCCCGACGGCTTCGACCTCGCAAACGTATCGACAGAGAACTATATCGTCAAGACCACAGGCACATCGTTTGCCCGCACATTCACGGCCGACAACATGTCGACAATCTGCCTGCCGTATGCCGTAGACGCAACAGTGATAGCGGAACAGGGCACATTATATAAATATACAGACATTGACGGCGACGAGGTGAAGTTCACATCGGTGGCAGAAAGCACGGAGCCGGATGTAGCTTATCTCTTCAACCCGGCAACAAGTGAGAAGGTAATCTTCACCGGCACAGACGTGATGACCGACCTGCCCGCTGATATAGAGGAGAAAGACGCTCCCGGCCTGTACGGCACATATACCGGAAAAGTATTCAACGACACGGAAGCCGGCTTCGGCATCTACTTCGGCTGGGCAAACGGCAGCTTCTGGCGCGCCGGCACCGGTGCCACGGTGAAGCACAACCGCGCCTATCTGAAAACAGCCGCCGGCACGACACCCGCCCGCCTGAACGTAAAGCTCGACTACGGCACGACAGGAATAGAGTCCGTGCCTGCCGAATCTCCGGTAGACGCCACCGCCCCGGCATACAATCTGAACGGACAGCGCGTAAGCGGCTGCTACAAGGGCATCGTGATAAAGAACGGGAAGAAAGGGCCCCTCCCAGCCTCCCCTAAGGGGAGGTGAAAGCCCCTCTAAGGCCCCTCTTAATCTCCCCGAAGGGGAGAATTTGAGTGCGGCACAGCCTCAGAGTTCTCAGAGAATCAATAAAATAAATCCTGCCTCTATCCGTCTCCTCCCCTTTGGGGAGGTTGGGAGGGGTTCCTAATCCAGCCTCAACCCCATCTCCTCCCCTTTAGGGAGGCCGGGAGGGGCTCCTAATTATAAGATTATGAAAAAAGAATATAAGAAACCGACAAGTGAAGTATTTGAAATGGAAATGCAGCAGATGATCTGCCAGAGCACAGAAGAAACCCGATACAGCCTCCACAACAAAGATGGCGAAGATTGGGATGTATACGACCAAGAGTTTGACTGACACCACAGACTGAGTCTTTCAATGCAAGCGGGCGGCAGGCTACCTTATCGGGGCTGCCGCCCGCTTTTTCTTAACTGGTCTGCCAGCATTCCCATCTAACATCTCCCATCTTCCATTATCTCCCGCTCGCCTTCTTCTCCTCCCCTTGGGGGAGGTCGGGAGGGGCTTCCTTCCGGCTTTATAAGGTGTTTTTGTAATAAATCACGGAAATCTGTATAACAGCCGTTCCGGATATTTGCCGTTACTTTGCAGCACGGCAGCACGGTGCTGGCTGTCAGCATGATGCGGCAGCGTGCAACGCTCTTGGATAACGCAAAAGAACATCAATCAAAATAGAAAAGGCAATGATTATGAAACTGAAAAGACTATCGACGGTGCTGGCTGTGCTGTTCAGCATACTGCTCAGCGCCAACTGTAAGAACGACATTAAAGACTCAAAGGAAATGAAAGAAACAGAACAGACAGAGAAGATTCTCTTCATCAACGGCAGCCCGAACCGCGACGGAAACACCGCCGCCATGGCCGGGGTGCTGCTCGAGGGCAAAAAGTATGAGACGCTAAACCTCAACGACTACCGCCTGAACTTCTACGGACAGACGCTCGAGGGCGACCAGCTGGACGAGGTGGTCGGCAAGATGCGCGGGGCAGACATCATCGTGATGGGCTCGCCCGTCTACTGGCACAACATCTGCGCCTCGGTGCGCACGCTGATGGAGCGCTTCTACGGCAACATCCCCGACGGCGAGTTCGGCGGCAAGCGCCTCTTCTTCATCTATCAGGGTGCCGCGCCGACGAATATGATGCTCGACGACGGCGAGTACAGCATGAGCCGCTTCGCCCGCATGTACGGCTTCAGCTATGAGGGCATGGCCACGAGCACGGCCGAGGCAAAGGCACTGAGAAGCAAACTGAAATGAGAATGAAGGCCATGAAGAAACTGACGATGATGAACAGCACGGCCTCAACATCGCCGGCGGGAAGAAGATAATTAAGGAGATAGGAGACCGAAGGCATCCGACAACAGGCAAAAGACATAACCAAATAAAAACATTAAAAGTATGAAAAAACTGATCTTCGCAGCTGCCATCATGCTGGCCGGTACGGCAATGGCACAGGAGAGGGCGACAGTGTTCTTCACGAAAGACATCAGCGCCGAATCGCTCGTAAGCATCTACAAGGCGCTGGGCGTAGAGGCCACCGGCCGCGTGGCACTGAAGATAAGCACGGGAGAGAGCGAACGCTCGAACCACCTGCGCCCGGCATTCATCAAGCCGCTGGTGGATGAGACCAAGGCGACCATCGTGGAGTGCAACACGGCATACGGCGGCAACCGCTCCACCACGGAGGCGCACCGCCGCGCCATAAGCGAGCGCGGCTACGACAAGATTGCCACGGTGGACATCATGGACGAGGAGGGAACGATGAACATCCCCACGCAGGACCAGAAGCACATCGCCTACGACATCGTGGGAAGCCACCTGGCCAACTACGACTTCATGATAAACCTCGCACACTTCAAGGGGCATGCCATGGGCGGCTTCGGCGGCGTGCTGAAGAACGCATCCATCGGCGTGGCGTCACGCAGCGGAAAGAGCTACATCCACACCGCAGGACGCTCCACCACGAGCCCGTGGGGCGGACAGCAGGACCCGTTTCTCGAGAGCATGGCGGCAGCAGCGCAGGCCGTACACAACTATTTCGGCGGCAAGGTGCTCTACATCAACGTGATGAACAACCTGTCCGTAGACTGCGACTGCGACGGCAACCCGTCGAAACCGCAGATGGCAGACGTCGGCATCCTCGCCTCCACAGACCCCATCGCACTGGACAAGGCGTGCCTCGACCTCGTGTTCAACCACGACAACACCACGGGCAACACGGCCGTGCCGCTCCAGACGCGCATCAACAACCAGCACGGGCAGTGGACCGTGGAGTACGGCGAGAAGATAGGACTGGGCACCCAGGCCTACAACCTCATCGACCTCGACAACCAGACAGCCGTCGACCGCACCATCAGCGACAAGGGCACACCTATATATAATGTATACACCATCGACGGCAAGCGCGTCATGGCCATGGCATCCAGTCTCGACCCGCTCGCCAAGGGAGTGTATATCGTGAACGGGCAGAAGACGGTGGTGAAATAACATATAGATTATTAATTCTAAATTATGAATTAATATCAAGTCGTATGACCGATAAAACTAAAAGGGACCATCATTCGGCAATCCCTTTTAGTTTCCTAACCCATGTTATATTTAAGGTCTTTCCCTGCTTTCTTCCTTACCTCCAACCACAATTCATCGGCAAGATATCTGTCGCTGCGGCAGTGCAGGTCGGCCACACCGTCTTCGGTGAGTTCAGCCGTAACCGAATTATAATAGGTGTCGGCCGCCTCTTCAAGCGACACATCATGCTCCTTGCTATAAACTTCAATGATGCGTGCAATCTTCATATCAAGCACAATACGCCTTCCCGAATCCTTGTCATTCATAATCTTATGGCCTCAATAAACGTTACACACTCTTCCAGCATCGCCCCGTTACGTATGCAATACTGGATGTTCGGCCTCTCAAAAGCAAGACGGCGGAGGGCCTCATTGTATATTATCATGTCGCCAGCACTCCTTTCTTCTTCATAAAGTCCGTTATATCATCAACGATATATCCGGAACTGAATGTGTGCAGCACGTCATAACCCGGTATTATATAATCGTATAGAATGCCGGAGCTCTTCAGACGGCCATACACATCGCGGCGCGAGAGGCCATGCCTGCCGGCCACAGCCCCGATGCAGAAAGTGACAAATTCCAATACATCCCTGTTCATAACGGTTTCTCCACCCACGCATTATCGTGCTGTGGAGTATCGGCAAAAATACGAAAAATAATTCAGAACATAGCCGCATGGGAGGGAAAACAGCCGCATAGCGGTACAAAAAAAAGAGTGGAACCTAAACCAATGAAATTTATTACTGAGTTTTGACTATCAAATGAAAACAAAAGTATAACAACTGCAAATAAAACGGCTGATTTACAAGTGTTTTAGCTTACTTTATCATGGGAGCAATATCTTAAATCTTTTTAATCGCCTGCAAGTTTCTTCGGGATTATTGGGAACATTTACGGGAAATATATTATCTTTGCACCCAGAAAACATAAAACCGACAAGGACATGAAAGCAAGCGTATATCTCAAAGAAGTAAAAGAGAGCGGAAAGGCAGGTATGTCCTGCATCTGTTTCCGAGTGCGCGACAAGGAAATCGACATCAAGGTCGCTTCCGGGTTGCAGGTGGTCGATAAGTATTGGAACGGCGATGCGCTAAGGTATCGCAGGAACACCATTGTGGACAAGAATGAGCAGAAGCGCATTCCCGAACAGATTGCCGCCATCATTGAACAGATAGAGACATCCTTTGACCGTAACAAGGCAGACGGGGACTGGCTGAGACAGGTCATCGAGGATGTGCTCCATCCGAATCTCGCGTATGAGCGCAAGCATCCCAACCTGCTGACAAGACTTTCAGAATATATCGGCCGGCATGATGGGACAAGACAGACCAAGGGGCAGATTGAGAACCTCTACCGTAAATTGACAAGGTATGTGGCCTACAACCGTGAGATTATGGGAAACAAGGAGTTCAACCTTTTTGTCGAGACAATTTCACTGGAAGATATGAATGACTTCCGTGACTATGTAGTCAATGAGCACCTGCTGTATCTTGAACATCCAGACTTCTACAAGGATTATATCCCTGTCCAATACAAGCCGAAGGAGAAGTCAAGCACAACCATTATAAACACGATGAATCTTCTTTGCGTGTTTCTCCATTGGTGCAAGAAGATGGGCTATACAAGCAATGAGGCATTCCTGCAGTATGGGTGCAAAGTCCCCGTATATGGTGATCCCTTCTATCTCTCCATCGAGGAACGCAATGTTCTCTATGAAGCAGACCTCTCTTCTACTCCACAATTGGAGGTCATCCGTGACATCTTTGTCTTCCACTGCTATATCGGTTGCCGGGTGGGCGACCTGTACCGCCTGACAAGAGATAACGTGAAGGATGGCTTTGTTGAGTATATGCCACAGAAGACAAAGAAATGCGAGGCAAAGACGGTCAGAGTGCCATTGCACGAGAAAGCCCTCCGAATACTCTCCAAATACGAAGGCTCCGATTCAGACAGGCTGCTGTCATTCAAACCTATCTATATATATAATAATGGTATAAGGGAACTGCTGAGGCATTGCGGGATTGACAGGATGGTGACGGTGCTTGACACCCACGGCTACAAGACCGTACAGAAGCCCTTGTATGAGGTGGCATCGAGCCATACGGCACGTAAGACCTTTGTCGGCAACCTCTACAAGCAGGTACCCGATCCTAATCTGATTGCGTCCATGTCCGGGCATGTGGAGGGAAGCCGTGCCTTTGCCCGGTACCGCAACATTGACGATGACATGAAGCGCAAACTCGTTGATATGATAAACTAAGCAAGCATACAGACTATGAAAGTGACCGCATTTATAAGGAAGACCGCATCGAAGAACAACGTCACCGACCTCGCAAGGGTGTATTTCCGCCTGCGTGACAAGGGAGGCGTAGATATCAAGGCTGCAAGCGAGCTTTCCATAAGCCCCAACCACTGGAGTGCGGAAAAGCAGGGCTATAAATCCCGTGTGGCACTCGTCTCGGACGAGAAGCGCATGAAATTTGACGAGGAGATACAGAACATCACCCGGCTTATTGTCAAGGAATACCGCCGTGGTGTGGACGGAAAGTGGCTACAGTCATTGATTGAGGAATACCACCATCCCGGCATCAACTCTCATTTCGGGAGCAAGAGTGACGAGTACCGCTTAGTGACTCAGATACAGCATTATATTGATGAGACCATACTCGCATCGGACAGCCGCAAGCACCATCTGTCCAACATTGACAAGATTGGCAGATTTGAGAGGTTCCAGAGGGAAGTGATGCATCGTAGGGGATTCCAACTTAACGTTGACACGATAACCGCAGATGACCTGCGCGACTTGAAGCGATGGATGCAAGAAGAACACACATACGGAGAACAATTCCCCCTTTTCTATAAGGACATCCCAGAAAGTAAGTACAAGCAGGAACGCTCGGAGAATAGTATCACAGGCTGCTTCTACCGCATCCGCACTGTTATCAAATGGTGTATCAAAAAAGGAATGACTAAGAACAACCCTTTTGACCAGTACCAGATAGCCCAACCCATGTACGGTGATCCGTTCTTCCTGAACTTGAAAGAGCGTGACAAGGTATATTATGCCGACCTTAGCGGACTTGCCCCGTGCTATGCCGTATATCGTGACGTGTTCATGTTCCAGTGTCTGATAGGATGCCGTGTGAGTGACCTTAACTCGCTGACCAAGGCAAACCTCGTCGATGGGTGTATAGAGTATATCCCCCAGAAGACCAAGCACGAGCACGCCAACACGGTGCGTGTACCTCTCAACCAAAAGGCCAAGGACATCCTTGCACGATACACCGACCTTGATGATGCCCTGCTGCCACGCTTCACGCAGACCATGTACAACAAGATGATAAAGCGCATCCTCAAACACGTGGGCATAGACCGTATGGTGCGCACACTGAATCCCAAGACCAGACAGGACGAGGCACGTCCGCTTTGGGAGGTTGCCACAAGCCATACGGCACGCAAGACCTTCATCGGCAACCTCTACAAGCAGGTGAAAGACCCTAATCTGATAGCATCGATGTCGGGACACTCCGAGGGAAGCCGTGCCTTTGCCCGCTACCGCAAGATAGACGATGAAATGAAGAAAGAGCTTGTAAACCTGCTCGACTGACATATGATGAAGGACAAAGAAAAGACGGAAAAGTTCGAGGCGTTCAAAGCCGGAATCCTCAAATGGAAGAACGAACACAGGGAAGAGTATAACGAATTTGCCCGTATCATGACAAACTGTGACGAGACCTTCTATTATCAGATATTCAAGGCAGTCAGCGGTCAGATGCGGCACATAGCACGGGAATGGGAGCTGGCATGGGGCGATGATGGGGATGAGACATTTGACTCCATTTTTATAATGGTCTCCAAAGAGAACCTTCCACAGAAGATTGAAGAAATGTTTTCCGTGCCTGTTTCTGACACAGAAAGGAAGTGCAGATGGATAAATATAGCCAGACGCATGATTGGCATGAAGCCAAAGATGAAAGTCAGGCTGTGCGCTCCTCTTTTGCTGAGCTGGCTGTTTTACGGAAAGAGTTTCGAAAGCATGGTGGCAATGTTGGAGAAACAGATGTCAAATCCCCATATAGAGCGAATCGACAGGATGAAATGCTCGTTTGCTTACAAAAGCATCATTGCCGTCAGCATCAAGGGTGGTTATCGGACAAAGGAAGACTGGGAAAGCTATTTCGCCATGGAGAAAGCCAATAAAGACGGTGATACCAGCGAATGGGCTTTGCGAGATGCGGCGAAAGACATTGATGTCGTAACGGAAGCAGCCCCACTACTGGAAACTGCAAAGGAGAATGTGCAACATTTTACTCCCGGACGGAAGAAGTCCAAGGCATGTTCTCTTATAGACTATCTGCCAGCAGACAGCGGTGAGGCTGTCATATCCTACATCCGTAGCTACGTCACAACCCATCGGTCTGCCATGCAGCAAGCCTTGCCATATTTTGTGCTAAGGGAAATGCCGCTCCGACTTTCATTACTCAATGGAGTGGAATATGCCATTGCCATGACCAAGCAGTTTCCCGAAGTCAGCGAACTCCGCAGCGACCATTCTCTCAGGCAAGCGGTCGGAAAGCTGGCAGGAACGGACACTCTGATGCTGATGAAGGATGGAAAAATGCAAGTATGCCGGTATATTGAAAGTGACGAATACCGGGAATTGCTTAGACGGCTGCGGGATGATTTGGGGAAATTGTTTCACAAGACATAAAGGATAATTGACATTCAGATTTATACTATACTTTATCTACTTTTTGATACGAATTTGGTTACCTTGCATTAGCTCAAAGTAACCAAGTCTGCATTTATTTGAACACAGAATCAAAGCGTAATCGTGATTTTATTGCAATCCCCCCTTGTCATAAATTGTCATTTTTGTCATAACAATTAAGACAATCCACTTTCTTTCAACCCCTTACATTATCTCTATAATTTCGCACCGTCAAATCTTTCCCGAGGTTTGGCGGTGTCTCTTTTTCATGTGCCATCGGAAGGGAGGTATCAGGGATTTCAGGTGATGGCCATAGTGTCAGATTCATAAATATTATAGTATGGCTATAAATTTACAATCCTTGGTTGAGCAGGGTGCGAATGTCAGGATAGAAGTCACCGCTGCCGACCTAAAAATGTTTGGCGAGGGAATTGCTGAACGGGCTATCATGGCTTATAGACAGGAGATAGAGAGCAAGAAACCTCGGGAGGAGACCTATTATAACACACGTGAGGTGAAGGAACTCCTCAACGTATGTGACGGCACGCTCAACCTGTGGGCAAAGCGCGGTTATCTCGTACCCGTCAAGGTCGGGAACAAGAACATGTATGCCATGAGTGATGTCCGCCGCATCTAGACAGGCGGCAGAAACGACAGTGTAACCAACTACTGCAAAAGGAAGGAGGCATGAGCATGGGTATCGCACAGGAAATATGCAACAAGGTCATGTCGGAGGTACAGGGCATCAAGAACACAGGCTTTCCTTTGGACGCCTTCCCCGAGAGGGTGCAGACCATCATCCTTGATATGGTAAGGTACGAGAACTTCAAGGTGGAGTATCTTGCACCCGCCATGCTTTTGGCAACATCCTCCGCATTAGGAGGGACTTACTATGTGAGAGTGAAAGGGCAATGGATAACCAATGCCGCCCTCTACATCATTATGGTGGGGAGACCGGGACTGGGCAAGACACCGCCTCTTGAAGCGGCATTCCGTCCCATACGCAGGAACGACAATGCGAAGATGGAGAAGTTCAAGGCTGACATGGCTGCTTATCAGAATGCTGCGAAGGAGAGTAAGGGCGACTGCGGTATGGAGAAGCCGGTACTGGCACGCACTCTTGTATCGGACTTCACTCCAGAAGCCCTGCTCCTCGCCCATTACAACTCTCCTCGCGGTGTCACAATCCTGGTGGATGAGATTATGGGCATGTTCAATTCCGCCAACCGCTACAACAACGGACAGCTGATAGAGCAGCTGCTGACGGCATGGAGCGGAGGCGCACTGGATGTGGTACGTGTGAACAATCCCATACCGCTCCATATCGAACACCCCTGCATCAATATGATAGGAACCACACAGACGAAGCGTATGGGAGAACTGATGAAGAAGGGGTATGAGGAGAACGGACTGCTTGACCGTATTCTGTTCACGCTTCCCAAGGTACAGCAGCTGACACTCTGGACGAAGGAAGAAGACAACTCTACACACCATCGTTCCGCTTCCGGCATGGAGGCATGGCAGAGTATCATCAGAAAGGTTCTTGCCCTTGACTATGAGACTGGTGAGGACGGGAAGAAACAGAATTTCCACCTTATAGACATGGAGGAAGAAGCCAGGGATGAGTTCATCACAAGTCACAATGCCACCATACAGCGGACAAATGCCATAGAGGATGACAACATGATAGAGTCCCGCCCGATGAAAGCCCCTGTCCATGTGGCACGCATCGCACTTATCCTACAGGTGTTGCGCTATGCGTGTGGCGAGAGCCATCTCCAGTTCGTGACTAAACAGGCTATGCATGGAGCTATAAGGTTGATGGATTATTTCGAGGATTCCTATTGCAGGATAAGGGAGTATGTCGCCAACGATGCCTGTGACGAACCGTCAAGGGAACTGCTCTCGATGCTGAACGATTCGTTCACTACCGCGGAGGCTCTTGCCGCAGGGAAGCAGCTAAAGGTGACCGACCGCACGGTGATGAACTACCTCAAAGAACTTCTCAAAAACCGTCTTGTCCATAAAATCCGGCAAGGGGAATACCGGAAGACGGTCTTTGAAGAATTGACAAGGCAGTGTTGAGGGGGAATCTAAGTCCAAACTGCAATGAATAAGCCCCTGTTTCACATTTCAGTTTCTTCAGTTTTTCAGAAGATGGATACAAAGATGTCTGTGCCATACATTCCAGGTTTCTGCAAAACTGAAAGAACTGAAAACTGAAATCGCCGTAATCTAATTTCAGAAACGAATATGGAACAATATAGATTTCATTTGGAGAAATACCATACCGGGTGTAAAAAGCAGTGTCCCAAATGTGGCTGCAAAGCCTGTTTTACACGCTATGTTGACAGTAAAAGGGAGATTACATTTCCCGACTATGTCGGCAGGTGTGACCACGAACAGAGTTGTGGCTATCACTTTGCGCCAAGAGACTATTTTCAAGAAAATCCGGAAATTCTCAACACCATGATGAAAGAAAGACAAGACATGATACAAATATCTCTTGCACCTTGACAAGAACCACAACCGTCATTTATAGACTATGCCATTATGGAGCAGACTTTGTCACACTATGACATCAACCCTTTGTACACATTTCTTGCCAGATGCATGGGAAAGGAAGAGAGCGACAGGTTGAGCCGCCTTTACCGGATAGGCACGTCAAGGAAATGGGGAGGTGCTGCCGTATTTTGGCAGGTGGATTGCAGCGGTTGTGTCCGCACTGGAAAAATCATGTTGTATGATGCTACTACAGGCAAAAGGGTGAAGCATCCCCAGTCGCACGTCTGCTGGGTGCATACGGAAATGAAACTGAAAGACTATAACCTCCGTCAGTGCTTCTTCGGTGAGCATCTTCTTCCCTTATATCCCGACAGGAAGGTCTTTGTGGTGGAGAGTGAGAAGACGGCTGTCATTGCCTCCCATTTCATGCCCGATGTGCTGTGGATAGCCACAGGTGGAAAGAACGGTTGCTTCAACGAACGTGCCATCACTGCCTTGACTGGCAGAGATGTGGTGCTGATACCCGACCTCGGAGCTACACAGGAGTGGCAGGCACGGCTTCCCATGCTCGGCAAGGTCTGCCGTTCCGCATCAGTCAATGACGTGTTGGAGGCAATGGCAACGGATGAGCAGCGAAGCCAAGGTCTGGACATAGCCGACTTCCTCTTGATGGAAGACACGCCGCAGATGATTCTCCAGAAGATGATAGACCGCAACCCTGCTTTGCAGACGCTCATTGACGAACTTGGTCTTGAGATTGTTGAAGAGCCGTAACGGGACAGCTTGCTGTCTTGAAGAAAGGGATTTTATAAAATGCCGTAGCTTATTAGGGCATTTTCATCACCTCCCCTCTGCGAGCGGCAAAGCGAAAAAGCCCCATAAGCGGACAGCCTGTGGCATCCGTGGATGATGGAACGGCATTTTATAAAAAAGAAGGTTTTCAATTTATCACAAACAAAACAATTAAGAAAGATGAAAGAACAATATGCAGTATGTCACCTCCAGCGTGGCAGTGGCAACGACAGCGGAATGTCGTGCCACATTGAGAGAAAGGATGCCAATGGCAAGACGTATGTGCCGGACAATGCAGACAGTAGCCGCACGCATCTAAACAGGGAACTGATAAGATTTCCTGATGGAGTTAAGAACAGAACCGAGGTTATTCAGTACCGCATAGACCATGCCAACCTGTCACGCAAGGTCGCCAACAACCAGTGCAAGGCAATCCGAATCATCCTGACAGGAACACACGAGCAGATGATGAAATTACAGGATGAAAGTCGGTTGGGCAAGTGGACTGAGGCCAACCTCAGATGGTTGCACGAGACTTTTGGTAAAGAGAATGTCGTGTCCTGTGTGTTGCACATGGATGAGAAGACTCCACATCTGCATGCGACCATAGTCCCCATCGTCACCTCAGAGAGGCAGCGAAGGGAACGGGAGGGAGAGCGGAAGTATAACACAAAGTTCGGGCCACGGTTGTCTGCCGATGACGTGCTCAAGCGTGCCAGACTTCGTGAATATCAGGACACGTATGCTGTTGCCATGAAACCATTCGGGTTGAAGCGTGGCATAGTCGGCTCTACCGCCAAGCATGTTGCTACATCCACCCACTACAAGCAGCAAATGCAACAGTATGAGGAAGACATCGCCAAGTTGCAGGATGAGGTAGAGAAAACCAAGGAGGGTAAGAACACAATACTCGCCCTGTTTGGTAAAGGCGACCTTGCCAAAGCGAAAAAGGAACTGTCTGCAAAGGATGAGGAGATTAGGAAACTGCAAGCCAAAATAGCGAAACTTGAGGCGGAGAAAATAGTCATGAAGCAGAAGCATGAATCTGACATCGCCAAACTGAGGAATGGCTATCAGAAGGAAATCGATGCTGCCATCAGACGTGCGGAAATCGCAGAGCAGAAGGTTGTCGAGAAGTATGCTATCATTGAAAGGCAGAAGAACAGAATTGACGAGCTTGACCGCAAGGTTAATTCACAACGGTACCGGCTATCATCAGGAGCGGAACTCATCAGTCATCGATTCCTTGGCAACAACCCTTATACCGTCACCCTGAAAATCTGGACCAAGGTTAAGGAGATTGAGCATACCGCTGTCACCTACCTTAGCGACAGCGACAAGCGGTTGCACGCCTTCAGCAATGGAGAATTGACAGAACACGAGTTTGTAAACGCCTGTTTCAGTGCCGCCGAGCAAGTTAGCGAGATACAAGCCAAATTACTTAGCGCTGCTATTGAACTGGCAACAGGCGGTTCTGCTCAGCCGCACGTAGGCACTGGTGGCGGAGGTTCAACATCGGATATGCCGTGGGGCGAAAGGAAAAAGCCGATACGTAAACGATAATGGGATAAAAACACTGCTCAAATAGTTATTTTGTGAGAAGTTTCGAAAAAATAGATACTTAAAAGTGAAATATTTATCAAATAATTTGGATATTTATCATTTTGTGTTTATCTTTGCACACGATAATACATAACTTGTGGCATGGAAAAGAAAGATTGCTCTAATCGACTACGTGTCGTTTTAGCTGAAAAAGAAATAACCAACCGATGGTTGGCGGAACAAATGGGCGTTACTGATATGACAGTTTCACGATGGAAAACAAATAAGATTCAACCATCTATGATGCAATTCGTTGAGATTGCCAAATTGCTCAAAGTAGATATAAAAGACCTTATAGAGGCCGATTTTGATTACGAGATAGAATAAAATGGCAACAGTAAAAAAAGATATAACAGAAGTTTCTGAGAAGATTATCAAAGTAAAGAAACTTGTAAAAAAACGAGCTGAGCGACTCAAGGAAAAAGAGTTGTTACAGACACCTATATCAGAAGGTGTCTCTTGGAAGAATTTGAGATTTTCTCATCCTGAAAGGACAGTGCGCATAGGAACTGTTTTTAGTGGAATAGGAGCCATAGAACATGCTTTCCAAAGACTTGGATTAAAACATCAAATAATGTTTGCAGGCGATATTGAACCGAAATGCAAACAAAGTTACTTTGCGAATTATAATATTAATGAAGAAGATTGGTTTGATGACATCCGTAATTTTGATGCAAGGAAGTTTTTGCATCAAGTTGATTTTATCATTGGTGGAGCTCCATGTCAAGCGTTTTCAATGGTAGGTCATAGATTGGGCTTTGAAGACGCGCGAGGTACCTTATTTTATGAATTTGCAAGAGTCGTAAAAGAAACTCAACCTAAAGTCTTTCTCTTTGAAAACGTCAGAGGGCTATTAAACCATGACAAAGGACGAACTTGGCAAATTATACATGACATCTTTGAAGAGTTGGGATATGATGTGAAATTTCATGTGCTGAATAGTTGTGATTATGGCATCCCTCAACATAGAGAGCGAGTGTACTGTCTTGGTTTTAGACAGAAAACTAAATTTGAATATCCTGCTCCAGTGTCTCTTGAATACAAGATGTATGATTTTTTGGAGGATTATATTGATACCAAATACTTTCTAAAAGAAAAAGGTGTCAAATTTGTGACCAGCCATAAGAATCGAGATAAAAGTTACACTCAGATCAATGGTGATATACAATTGTGCCAAAAGCGTAATCAACAATTCAATTGGCATGGTGACTTTGTTTTTCATCCGGATTCTGAATTAACACCAACAGATGAAGCGTTTGACGAGTTCGTTTTTGATGTAAAGGATGTAGAAGAAAAATATTATCTTTCAGATAAAGTTGCAAAATACGTGCTTGCTGGGGGGACAAAGAATTTTAAAACATCAACAAAAACAGATTTGGATATTGCTCGTCCTCTTTTGCAATCTATGCATAAAATGCACAGGGCTGGAGTTGATAATTACGTTACGCATAAGGGGCGGATTCGAAAACTTACGCCAAGGGAATGTTTGCGTTTGATGGGGTTTAAAGATTCCTTTAAAATAGTCGTTTCTGATACTGCTATGTACCAACAAGCAGGTAATAGCATTGTTGTAGATGTGTTAATCGCAATATTAAAGCAAATGGATATAACTCAATATGGAACAGATTTATAAAAACAAAATGCAAGCGGCTGGTTATGACCAGCATGTCTGTGACATTTTCCTAAATTGGGAAAATGTTAAGGATGAATTGTTAGTTCCTGAACGGAAAAAAGGAAGCGGAAACGGAACAATTCACGTTTTTTTAGGGGCGGCGGATGCAGAGCTTCGCAAAGAATTCCCTCAATACTATGCATCAGTACAAAATGAAACGGATGCTGCTGATGGTGCAATTGAGATTAAGCATTATTTTTTGACAAGTAATATAGTTAGTATGCTTGGCTATGTGTGCCAATATAATTATGAACATAATTATGATATTACGCAGCAAGTCAAGGAAGTTTTGAGTTATATTTCACAGACGACAGAAGCAAATGGTTTGCTTAAAACAAAATCATTGCTTAAATTGTCAACAGGCGCATCTAAATTACGACCGTATTTTAAGCAATTTGAAAGTGATGGCGTATTTGCAAAAATTATCAGAAAAATCCTACTTCCAAATTCTGCTTATAAAATCTCATTGTATAAGAATAGTAATAATGAGTATGCTGCTTTTTGGCTGATTGGTTTTGATAATGTATCTGATTTTGAAGCTGATTCAAATATAGAATATTTTGAACATTCAGACAATGTTGAGCAAACATTTCATCAAATCATATATTATGGTGCACCAGGTACAGGTAAATCCCATAAAATAAAGGCACAACTTGAAGGTGTTTCTAAAGAAAATATATTCAGAACCACATTCCATCCAGACAGCGACTACTCAACCTTTGTCGGAGCATACAAACCAACAAGAGGAAAACGTCCGTTGTATGGTCTGTTCGGGAAAGATACCGTCAGAATGAAAGATGGAGAGGACTTATTTGAGGATATTATAACCTACAAATTCATTCCTCAGTCATTCCTTAATGCTTATATTCGTGCGTATCAGACAGACGAGAATGTTTATCTGATCATTGAAGAAATCAATCGAGGTAACTGTGCCCAAATATTCGGTGACTTGTTCCAGCTCCTTGACAGAGATGAAAACGGTGTATCAGAATATACAATCAAGGCTGATGCTGATTTGAAATCTTTCTTAAAAGAGGAACTTGGCGAAGACAATATAGGCATAAAAGACGGAGAACTTTGTCTGCCTTCAAACCTCTATATCTATGCTACCATGAACACTTCCGACCAATCTTTATTCCCGATAGATAGCGCCTTCAAGAGACGTTGGGATTGGGAGTATGAACCTATCAAGTATAAAAACACTGATTGGAAAATTGTCATTGTTGATACAGAATATTCTTGGACTTCATTCCAAAGAAAAGTCAATGACAAAATCTTGAGTGCAACCAATTCAGAAGATAAGATGTTAGGTGATTATTTCATAAATCCATCAGATGGAATAATTACCGATAAAGTCTTGTTGAACAAGATATTGTTCTATCTGTGGAATGATGTCTGTAAGGATGGAGAGGGAGATATATTTAAAATTAGCGAAACAGAAGAAGTTTCATTCTCTGAATTGTACGGTAATGGAGGTAAGCAGAAACTTATTTCCATGATGGATTATCTCAACATTTCCAAATTCGATAACAACGAAGATGATATTGATGATGGCGATGACACCGAAATAGAAGCTGGCAACATGGGGAAAGATATGACTCGATATGCAATAAATGGTGTTGGTAAATACGCAAAGAAAAATTTAGCAGCCGAACTGGTAAAATTGTATATCACACAAAATCCCACTTTGTCCGCATCAGAAATAGTTGGGAACTGGAAGTCTTTAGGAAAATTTGTTTCTCATTTTGTGGAGACGCAGGAAGAATATAACACTCGAACAGATAAAGAGCCAAGAGTAAGAGTTCTTCTGTGCGGTAATGAAAATATTTATGTTTCTACTAATGGATGGGGAGGACAAGGTATTATGGATAGTTTAATAAGTGCAATTCCGGAGAGTTGGAATCTGAAAGTAGAAAAACTGCAATAATCTATCTATGCTGCTGTTTATTGAAGGGTACCCATACAGTCTGAATGACATAGTCAAGAATAATTTGACAGTCAGAGATATACTCAGGGATGTCGTGTCTGTTCCTGTAAAGGAGGACAAATATTCTTTCGGGTATGTCGGGTATTGTTATAGCAAGACATCAAAAGATGTTGTATTCTTCTTGCCCAAAGTGGTATTGACAGGTGAGATAAACGAGGAGAGTGGGGATGATACGATATTCGGTGCTTCGCCACAGGAAATAATAGACTTTGAGTCCGAAAAGGTAAAGACTAAGTTTACGGAAGAAGGTTGCAAAGAATACAAGGAATTCCTGTCCACACTTTCGATTTGGATATACCGGACGATAAGCGTATATAAACAATCTCACAACGACAATATACTTGAAAGCAAGGAATATCAGTCCGAAAGCAGAGGGCGAAAACAGAAACACAACACATTACTTGATGTGATAATAGCACTGAGAGATTTCAACAGAAATAATCAGGACTATTTTACCTTCGTGGCCAAGAACGTTCATTCTGGTTATAACAAAATCAATTGGAACAAGACTATAGCTTCGGCGCAAGCCATCATACATAATGGAAGCCCTATTTACATCGAGCCGGTAAACAGGAAGAAAATGGTGAATTTTGACGAGGAGCTGCTCGTCATATATTTCTCCATTTTGAATTACATCCGAGAGACACATGGTTTTTCTTTTGAAATCAATATCCAGTATCCTCTTATTAGCAGCGAGAAGTTGAAGAAGTCATATATAGGTAGGAATCTGGGATGCCGAAGACTGAAACAAATCAAGTACAAATATTTCTCGGACAAAGCTCTTCGAATATGGGATTTGTGTTACGCTTTCTTTGACAGGGAGTATAAGATTGCGATGAACAGGCAGTCGGAGGACTATTTGTTGGCGAAAGATTTCGAACATATTTTTGAAGTCATGATTGACACCTTGGTAAGTGGCAATGACAAGCAAAATTTGCCGAAAGAACTGACGGAACAAAGAGATGGCAAGTTGGTTGACCACATGTTTGTCGGTCAAGGACTTATCGAACAATCCGATTTACCGTCTGAGCTTACATACTATATAGGAGACAGCAAGTATTACAAACGTTCCAAGAATGACAGGACGCAACTTGGAGACCAATCGATATACAAGCAATACACATACGCCAAAAATGTCATTCAGTGGAATATGAATCTGTTTTTGGACGGTGACGGTAACGGAGCGCATCCTCAGTTAAGGGATACATTGACTGAAGGATATAATCCCATCCCCAATTTCTTTATCAGTGCCCGAATTCCTAACAAAAAGACCGGAAACAGTAAATTCCTTTCCTTTGATGATAAGGAGTTGAAAGCGCAGGATGGTGGAGTACAGTTGAACCGCCAATTTGAAAATCGCCTGTTTGACAGAGACACACTGCTGTTGTGCCACTATGATGTTAACTTCTTGTACATCGTATCGTTGTATGGTCGCAACAATAAGAGTGCGCAAGCGATATGGAGAGAGTATGTCCGCAAAGAATTCAGGAATAAGATTCAAAGCACTCTCAATCAACTCTACACATTCAGAACTCTGCAGCCACGTGATGGCATGGATTGCTATCAGTTCATTCAGGATAATTTCCAACGACTAAACGGCAAATTGTATCGTCCGAAGAGTGATAGTAATTATCTGATTCTTGCTCTAATGAAGGATGAAGATGCCAATATATGGAAGTCTCTCAAAATAAAATCTTCAACAATAAAAAGGGAAACGGCTCAAAGCAAAGAGCTTGTGGATGCTTTACAGACTCATTTCTATGTCAGTGATCCATTTGAACTCGAAACGAAGTTTCATATTGATAGAATTGACAATGTCGGTACCCTTGATAAATTGCCTAAGCCAAAAATCAAGGATGTCTTAACAGGATTGGTCAGGAAAACAGACGCAGACTATCAGGCCTTTTATGACCACGTTGCGAAGACTTATATAATGGAAAAGATTCCATCTATCAATGTGATGAACATCAGATATTTTTTGCCTATGGTTGGCGGAGACATTGACGGTTATTATAAAGTGGAGAAAGTTTATTTTGGCACAAAGAATGGCAAGCCATGTTTAAAATTAAACTTATCCTCTTTTATTTCATTGGGCAGCAATCGAACTTCCATATATCGCATAAAAATGCAGCCGGGAGAATTGATTTCCAATGATTTGATGGTGGAATTATACGAACAAAGAATTTAGTTAATACAGATTAAAAAAAGGCGGATATGGCAATTGACACACTACTTCCTAAGAAAATAGATAAATCAGAAGCATCATATAAATCAGTTACTGAATTAGATGAAGCTTTGTCTATAGCGGAAAAAGAGCATATAAAAAACATTGCTCTAACGGGGCCTTTTGGCTCCGGAAAAAGCTCCGTGCTCATTACTCTCATGGAAGATTTTGCCAATGAATATAAGTTCCTGCCTATATCATTGGCAACTCTGCAAGCTAATGAGGAACAAATCGCTTCTGATGAAAAACAGGATACATCAGCCGAATTAACAGATGCAGAAAAAGAAAAGCGCATAGAAAATCTTAACCGCAAAATCGAATATAGTATTCTGCAACAAATCATTTATAGAGAAGAAACGCGAACTGTACCAAATTCTCGTTTTAGAAAAATTGTACATTTATCGAATCGTGAACTGATAAGATATCCGCTTTGTTGTGTATTGACATTAGTCTGTTTTCTCATCTTATTTGAGCCGAATTTCGCAAGAGTGGACTCAATCTATGATTTCTTCAGTTGGGGTAGCATATGGAATACAATTTTTGATTTAGCCGCTTCTGCTTGGCTTTTGTTTGTATTATATGTGATTGCCCGTTATGTCTTCAAATCATATAGCAATTCAAAACTGAATAAGTTAAATTTGAAAGAGGGCGAAATTGAAATTATAGAAGATAACTCTATATTTAACAAACATCTTGACGAAATTCTGTATTTTTTCCAAGTAACGGATTATAATGTCGTAATTATTGAAGATTTGGACAGATTCGGGACACCGGGTATATTCTTGAAACTGCGAGAACTTAATCAGCTTATCAATGAATCCAAGATAGTTGGCCGACATATCACTTTTATCTATGCTATTAAAGATGACATTTTTAAAGATGAAGAAAGAACAAAGTTTTTTGACTTTATTACAACGGTAATACCTGTAATCAATCCTTCGAACTCAAAGGACAAGCTCAAATCTGCACTTGAGGCAAAAGGATGCGGAAACGATGGTATTAGTGATGAGGATCTGTCTGAAATGGCATTTTTTATTCAGGATATGCGCATTCTGACCAACATTGTAAATGAATACAAACAATATCGTGATAAGTTGTGTGAGGCAAGTGATTTTCAGCTTAATAAGACGAAACTGTTGGGAATGATAGTTTATAAAAACTATTATCCCCAGGATTTTGCTTTGTTGCATCGAAGGGAGGGAAAAATTTATAAGTGTATCAGCAGTAAATCTAATTTTATTCCCCTTGCTTTAAAGGCTATTGAGGAATCTGAAAATGCCCTGTCTACAAAAGAACAAATCTTCAAACAGGATGCAAATTTAAGTAAAACTGATTTGAGGAGGCTGTTTTTGTTTAAACTTTGGCATAAGTTGTCCAACAAACCTGTGTATATACTTGTTCATAATAATCGTTATTCTTTTGAACAAATTGCTAATAATGAAGATTTGTTCGCTAAACTACTGAATGAAGGAAAGGTAACATACGAATATCGTTATTATTATAATAATACAACTATAGAATCGGAATCTGTTGACTTCAAACAAATAGACAAAGAGGTTAACTATTCTGAACGATTAAAGTTGTCGGAGAATGGTATTGCGTTTTTCCGTAATGAGTATAGACGTATCCAACAGGAAAAAAATAAAGCGAAATCTTTGAGATTAAAGGATCTAATAAAAAAATATAAGTTAGGAGAAACAGATGAATATAAGAGCCTCGGATTAACTCCGATGATGAATGTGTTTGTTCGTAGAGGCTACCTTGACGAAGATTACTACGACTATATATCATATTTCTATGAAGGTATGGTTTCATTGGCAGATAGGGAACTTTTGTTATCAATGAAAATTGAAGAAAGGCAACCTTATGAATACCATATAGATAAGATTGAGAATTTTGTCAAGGAATTGAAGGATTATATGTTTGAGAGTGATGCCATTCTCAATATTGAATTACTGGATTATCTTGCCTCGCATAATGTTCAGAGTGAAAAATTTGAACATGTTATGATGCGACTGGAGCGAGATAAAGCACCGTTACAATTTTTGTCCCAGTATTATTCGGAAGGCAAGCAACATAGTGTGGTCTTTAAGCACTTTATTGAATATACAAATTCATGGGAGAATCTAATAAATTGGACAAATTATACAGAACGGGAAAATCTTATTGAAGCTTATCTGAAATTCTGTCCGGAATTATCTCAAAAGCAACAAAAATGGCTTAATGATAATTATAAGTTTTTGGTTGAACATAGTGAAGGTATCACGTTGGATAAATCGCTGATGTTGGTAAAGGTGAGCCGATTTGTTAGTTTATGCAATGGTTCTGAGGATTTGCTTGATTGTGTTATCGAGAACAATTGTTACGAAATTAATCTTGAGAATATATGTATTATTACGAGGCGGCTTCATTCCGAAGACAAGGCTTTATCTGTCGAGAATCTCAATTATACTCGTATAAAGGAGACAAATAATGATTCTTTCATTAGCCATATTGAAGACAATATATCTTCTACAATTCAATGCTTAAAGGATAAATATAAAGATGAAAGCTCTGAATCTTTGATGTTTCTCTTGAACAATGCGGATATAGATGCAGAAGTTAAAACTACATATTTAACAGGTCAACATAATCATATAGATGATTTTGCAGGAATAGTTAATGAGGAGATGTATGCTATAGCTGTAAAATCCAAGATATTGTTGCCAACTTGGAATAATGTGTCATTCTATTATGAGCACAAAGAGGGAATTAGTGATGAGCTGATGTCATTTATTAATTACTATGTGACAGAGTTGTCTGATGAAATATGTTCGAATGATTTGAGTAATAAAAATGATCTATATATATCTTTGTTTGGCAGCAAAATGTTGAACATAAATAATTATAGAAAGCTGTTAAAATCATTCACCGGACATTTCCCGGATATTGATAAGTTAAAGAATGTAGGGCAAGACAGACTGATGATTCTTGCAGAGAATGGACGGATTTTATTCAACGCAGATACACTCTCATCACTTCTTATAAATATCTCCCAAAATGAATCCTTAAAGTTGGAATTGGTTGTATATGGGATTTCTGCTGGGCTCAATGACTATAGTGTAATAACACATTTACTGACTTCTGTTGGAGGTGATTATATCGAGGTGTGCAATCAGGATAAGAGAGCCAAATTGTCAGACAATTCCTTGAACAGACAATTGTTGGGAGCATTGCAAAAGGTTGGATATATCTCGTCCTATCAACTTGACAAAAATGATAAAGATAGATTAAAGGTATATCATAAGACGAAAAGGGACTAATCATTATATTCTTTCAATCATAGATATTCGATATGGAAAATATTATACATACAATGATAGGTGAAGCCACAACCTACGATAAGAAAGAGATGCTTGAACGCAATAAGCCTAAGAGTTGGCTGAAAAGCGTGTCTGCCTTTGCCAATGGCGAAGGAGGTGTACTTGTGTTTGGCATAACAGATGATGATGAAGTCGTAGGACTTGTAAACGCCGAGGAAGATGCAGAAAATATCAGTGAAGCCATTAAAACCAAACTAGACCCTATTCCTGCCATAGATTTGTTGTTTAAGGTGGTTGATGGAAAGAAACTAATAGTGCTGCGTGTCATGTCTGGGCAAGAAACACCATATTACTATATTGGAGACAAACAGCGTTTGGCTTTTGTGCGTATTGGAAATGAGTCTGTTGTAGCTGACCGTATTCAACTGAAGAATCTTGTAATGAAAGGTTCTGGACGCACATTTGACGGACTTCCATCTTCTTATAGATTTGAGGATATGGCATTCTCCAAACTAAGGTCTGTTCACTATAAACGACTGCAGCGGTCATTTGAGGATAATGAGTTCACTTCTTGGGGCATCATTGATGAGAATGGCAAGCTTACAAATGCTGGTGCATTATTAGCAGATGAGTCACCTATGAGACAATCACGCATATTCTGCACACGATGGAATGGTTTAGATATGACTAATGGCTTGGGTGAAGCAATGGATGATGTGGAATTAGAAGGTTGCGTAATCGGCCAGTTACAGGATGCTGTTTCTTTTGTCAGGAACAATTCCCAAAAGAAATGGTGGAAGGAGAATGACTATCGTGAAGAACTTCCTGACTACCCGGAACGTGCCGTAACAGAAGCGATAGCAAATGCCATCATCCATAGGGATTATATGCAGATGGGAAGTGAAATACACATAGATATGTATGACAACCGTTTGGAAATATACTCACCAGGAGGAATGTTGGACGGCAGGCTTATCCAGCAGTTAAACCCACTTACAGTACCATCCAAAAGAAGGAATCCTTTGTTGGCTGATTTCTTCAGTAGACTGGGACTTATGGAGAGACGGGGTAGCGGAATGAAGAAAATCATAAACACATATAGGCGTTATGAGCATCTTTCAGACTACCATACTCCTGAATTCACCTCCAACGCTTCCGAGTTTCACGTGACTCTATGGAACTTGAATTATGAAGGCAGTGATAATAATATTGCTTCTAACAACGCATTTCAAGGGGAGGAGTTCATAAAAGAACCCGTAGAGTTCACAAAAGAGTTCATAAAAGAACCCGTAGAGTTCACAAAAGAGTTCATAAAAGCAAGTCGCCAGATATATAAGCTAATATCTACAAATCCTAAAGTCAGCACTGTTCAAATGGCTGATTCCATGGGATTATCAGCACGTCAAGTCCTGAAATATCTGAAACGCCTTCAAGAATTAGGCAAGATAGCTCGTGTAGGTGGACGCAAAATGGGAGAATGGAAGATTATCGATGAAGAATACGAGGGATTCTTTGATAGGATATAAAGACAAATTTGAATTAACAACCTCATATTGACAAGTGATTATGACAGATAATAAACATAAATTTGGTGACTTGGTTATGACCCAAGGCACTTCTGATTATTTTCAATTGAGTTCTAATTTTGAAGAACAGCTTTCTTTACTTAAGGACAAGATCCGAGAGTTATTTAATTTGAAAAATGTCAATTTTCTTTTGGGGTCCGGCACAAGTAGTGGAGCAATTCCTACAATGTCGGAACTTTATACTTCGTTGTCCTTCACCGCCGAAGAGAAAGAAATGGAAACAGAGTTCAAAAGTATCGCTGCAAAATGTGAAAACAATTTAGAGAAATGTCTGACAGTAATGTATGCCGCAAGAACACATTATCAGGGGATAGAACTCACGGTCAAGGATCAACAAGAGAACATAGAATCTTGGTTGAAACTTTATGAAGCCATGATAGATAAAGTTGAAAAGCATATTTTTAACAGTATCAATATTGGGTTCGATAAAGATAATCACAATAAGGTCTTAGGATACTATAAAACTTTTTATCAAAAGTTGGCTCTTAGGACTAAGGATAATTCCAGAATTCGAGTGTTTACGACAAATAACGATTTGTTCAGTGAAACAGCTCTTGACGCATTGAATATTCATTACATTAATGGTTTTAGCGGAGGACTTCACAAATACTTTAATCCTGCTATCTTCAACTATACATGGTCTAAACGAATGGACACTAGTATTGACAAATATGAACCTGTTGAAAATATGGTATATCTTTATAAAATTCATGGTTCTGTTAATTGGCGTGAATCGCATAATCAAACTAATAATTATTTCGAGATTGAGGAAGTTGTTCCTTCTGAAACAACCCCCAATGGCTCTGTTCTTATATATCCCACCCCAACAAAGCAGGACAAAAGCTTGGGCAGCCCATATGTTGACCTCTTTCGCGAGTTCCAAAACAAATTACTGGAACCACATTCTGTCCTATTTGTTATAGGATATAGTTTCAGTGACAGGCATGTAAACGATATAATATATAGGGCCTTGGCTACTAATTCAACTATAAATGTGGTGATCTTTGGCTCCAAACCAAAAATCGAGGAAAAGAAAACTAAGCCAATCTTCTTTATTGACGATAAACGCATCTTTACAATTAGTGGGATAGAGTATAATGACGAAGACAAAAAGGATAAAAAGGGAACAATTAATTACTTTGATTATATAGTTAATAATCTCTTGCCAAATCTTGACACATTCCAAAAAGAAGAAGATGTACTTAACCGATTCGTTGAAAGCTTAAAGATTGAAACAAAAGATGAAAATAGGTAAAATAATATCAGTGGAATATGACAAGTTTAGAGTTCGTTTGTTTCACACTACAAGAAACTCTACTGTCAATATTGATGGAAAAGTATACTATTTTGGCAATATTGGTAGTTATTTGAAGACCATAAACTCTTCAGGAGAGTATATTTTGTGTGAGGTGGTATCAATAGTTGATTGGGTAGGCAAGGAAAATCAAATATATAGTACATATAATCTCGACAGTTCAAGAGAGATTATCATTAAGCCAATAGGAACATTAATGCACGAAAAGTTCTGTATGGGTGTGGGTATTTTCCCTTCTTTGTATAGTGACGTGGAAATCGTGACTTTTAATGATTTGGATTCAATATTGTCTTATAATGAAGGATATGACATTGATGGCGTACATTCAACAATTTTCATTGGGACAAGTAAAAGTTTGATTAATTACTCTATAGAACTTGATATCAACCGTTTCTTCAATATACATTCAGCCGTACTTGGGAATAGTGGTAGCGGCAAGTCTAATACAATAGCTCATATTTTGCATGAAGTATATCGCAAGCATGAAAATGAAGCTATAGGAGCCAAAACAATCATATTCGATGCAAATGGTGAATATCCAATGGCTTTGGGAGTAGAGGCACATTTGAATAACGAGATAGAATCTATTTTCTATAAGCCTAATATATGTGAGGAGAAAGGTGTACATAAACGGTTCATATTACCTTATTATTTGATGAACCTTGATGAGTGGTTGTCATTTTTAATGGCATCGGAACGAACTCAAAAACCGTTTTGGGATAGAGTCCTTCAAGAGAGTTATAAGTTTTATAGCATTTTCAATACTGATAAAAGAAACGATACTCATCGATTTGCCAATTATATCAAATGGAAATTACAGCAAATGCTATTCAATATTGTAAGCAGAATAGATAGTGACACCTCCAAAATGACAGCGGCAAAAGGAGCTGTCGCAATGCTTAGGCAGACATGCGATCGAGGTCTTGGTGATGATGCTGATAATAATGTCTTGACAGATCTTTCTAACTTTCTCAATGCATGTAACGACCTGTGCGTGGTTAACTTTGGCAACAATAATGATTCCTTGTCTAATGCACTTAATCTTTTTACAGCTATAGAAGACAAGCCGAAATACGTATGTATAACAAAACATCGTGACCATTGCGAAGCAAACCTTTCAGATACCCAAACAGAAGGTGCATTCCGACAAATCGATGAAAGTGATGCTTTGTCGGTAGACCAAAACAAGCTTATGCCTGGTAAATACTTTGATTACCACTATCTGCGAACTGCGGTTGATATGGTACTTTTGGAAGAAGAGGCTCATGGTAATCTGCACATTAGAGACTTCACATCTACGCTGATGAGTCGGTTGGATTTCTTTCTTTATAACCCAGAGTGTGCGTTTATGCGTATTGAAACTCCAGATTATCAAGATTGCAATGACTACTTAGAAAAAATGTTTGGCATCTCAGATTCTGAGGGAAAAAGCAAACAACTTATCACTATAGATTCGAGTGAAGTGGGAACGGATGCTTTAGAATTGATGACAAGTGTCGTATCTCGAATGGTGTTCGATTATAGAAAACATAAGTTTGGGAAATTGCGACAGCAAAAACCAATACATCTGATTCTTGATGAAGCACATCGCTATATTCGAAAAGACACTAATTACATAATGCGTGAAAATATATTTGAAAAAATAGCACGGGAAGGTCGAAAATACTCACTTTATTTGATTATATCTTCACAAAGACCCTCAGAGTTATCCCAAACTGTTTTGTCGCAATGTGGAAATTACATTGTACACCGAATTCAAAATGAAGTAGATATGAAGTATATCTATTCCGTTCTTCCATATTTTAGCGAGGATTATATTACTAAAATTAAACAAGCAGTACCTGGGGAGGCATTGGTTTTTGGGAATTGTGTACCTATGCCCATTATGGTTAAAATTAAAGAGGCAGAGCCAGCACCGAATAGCAAGAACTGTGACATTAAGATGGAATGGTTTTACAAAGAAGTTATGACTGATAAAGACAGTACAAAAAAAATAAAATGGCAGATGTTTTGACCAAAGAGCAGCGTCATCGCTGTATGTCCGCGATAAAGAGCAAGAACACAAAGCCAGAATTGCTGGTGAGAAAGTTCTTGTTCAGCCGTGGGTTTCGGTATAGGCTGAATCACCCACGGCTTCCGGGACATCCAGATTTGGTTTTACGTAAATACAGAACTGTTATTTTCGTAAATGGCTGCTTTTGGCACGGTCACGAAGAATGTAAATACTACGCTCTACCAAAGACAAATGTTGAGTTTTGGAAGAATAAAATTGAGCGTAATCGGCGTAGAGATATAGAGGAACGGCAACAGATAACTTCGATGGGGTGGCATTGTATTACTGTTTGGGAATGTCAGTTGAAACCAAAAGTCCGCCAACAGACTTTAGAGGCTTTGGAATATACTCTTAGCCATATTTACCTTGAAGACAGAAAAATAAAATATTACGAGACTACAGAGGTTGAATATAATATGGTAGCAGAACCCGTTGAAAGTTATGGCAAATCAAAATGAATAATCTAAAGGTCAGTGTATTTCATATTTGTGGACACTTCAATACTGTGGGAACTTTGCGGTATCAAACAACAGGTAGAATCTCGTATTTTAGTTGATTATCAGTATTATAGAGTATTGAGATGGGGTCAAGCGTGAAGAACCCGCACACGGCAGATTCTTCACTCTTCACAATTGATTCTTAACTATTTCACAGTTAATCCTTCACTCTTCATTCATCACTCTTCACTCATCAAGGCTGCTTGCCGATGTAGGCGAGGATACCGCCGTCCACATAAAGGATGTGGCCGTTCACGGCGTCGGAAGCCTTCGATGCGAGGAACACGGCGGGTCCGCCCAGCTCCTCGGGGTCGAGCCAGCGGCCGGCCGGAGTCTTCGCGCAGATGAACGAGTCGAACGGATGGCGGCTGCCGTCGGGCTGCTTCTCACGGAGAGGAGCGGTCTGCGGAGTGGCGATATAGCCCGGGCCGATGCCGTTGCACTGGATGTTGTACTCTCCGTACTCGGAGCAGATGTTGCGTGTGAGCATCTTCAGACCGCCCTTGGCTGCTGCGTATGCCGACACTGTCTCGCGGCCCAGCTCGCTCATCATCGAGCAGATGTTGATGATCTTACCCTCGCGGCGCTCCATCATCTCGGGCAGCACGGCCGAAGAAACGATGAACGGACCTACGAGGTCGATGTCAATGACCTGCTGGAACTCGGCGCGCTTCATCTCGTGCATGGGTATGCGCTTGATGATACCTGCGTTGTTGACGAGGATGTCAATCTGTCCCACCTCTGCGTGAATCTTCTCCACGAGTGCCTTCACGTCGTCTTCCTTGGTCACGTCGCACACGTATCCGTGCACGTTCTCGATGCCGGCCTCCTTGTAGTTGGCCAGACCGCGCTCAAGGGCAGCCTCGTTGATGTCGTTGAAGATTATGTTCTTGATGCCTGCGGCAACGAAAGCCTTGGCAATATTAAATCCTATACCGTAAGAAGCGCCGGTAATCCATGCGTTTTTCCCCTCTAATGAAAATGGATTGTTCATTTAATTATGATTTTAGTATTGTTAGTTATAAAATTGTTTCCCCTTTATTTCAAGTCAGTGATGAGTGAAAAGTCCTGGTCGCCGTAGTCGAGGTTCTCGCCTCCCATACCCCAGATGAAGGTATAGTTGTGTGTGGCGGCGGCGGAGTGGATGCTCCATTCGGGCGAGAGCACGGCCTGGTCGCCCTTCATCCAGAGGTGGCGGGTCTCCTCCACCTCACCCATGAAGTGGCATACGGCCTGGTCTTCGGGCACCTCGAAGTAGAAGTAAGCCTCCATGCGGCGGCTGTGCACGTGTGCGGGCATCGTATTCCATACGCTGCCGGGAGCCAGCTCCGTCATACCCATCTGCAACTGGCATGTGGGGAGCACCTGGTTGACCAGCATCTTGTTGATGTCGCGCTCGTTGCTCGTCTCCAGCGCACCCATGTGGGCCACCACGGCGTCGGCCTTTGTCACCTTGCGGCAGGGATATGCCGTGTGGGCGGTGACGCTGTTGAAGTAGAACTTGGCGGGCTTTGCGCCGTCCTTCGACGAGAAATAGACGTCGCGGTCGCCGCGGCCGATATACAGGGCCTCCTTGAATCCGAGCTCAAACACCTCGTCGCCGACCTTCACCGTGCCTTCGCCGCCAACGTTGAAGATACCTATCTCGCGGCGTGTGGTGAAGTATTCGGCCTTCAGCGGGTCGATGGCCTCGAGCTTCAGCTCCTCGGCCACGGGCATTGCGCCGCCAACCACCATGCGGTCGTACATCGAATATACCATGTTCACCTCGTCGGCAGCGAATACTCTCTCTATAAGGAAGTCGCGGCGGATGCGCGCCGTATCATAACTCTTGGCATCCTCGGGGTGGGATGCGTAGCGGATTTCATAATTTGTCTTCATAAACTTTGTTTTAATGAGTTTTTATATAGTCTTTTGCAAAGATACTATTTTTTATTGAATAAGAGCCGGTTGCACGTCCATCTTTTTAAAGTATATAACAATTTATAGCAGTTCGGCAGGGCCTGCGCCGGGCCGCCGCCGTCATTTGCGCCCGTAGACGAGGCGGGCCAGGCCGTAGATATAGCGGCGGAAGCCGGGGCGGTAGGCCCCCGCCACAGCCCCGTACGGCCGAGGATACGGTCTGAGAACCACCTCTCCCGCAGCAAACTACAACAAGTCAGCCTGGCATTTGATATAGAACAGGTGTGGCGTAAGCCCCAAATCAGCGAATGCAAATATACACAATAAAAACAAATCCAAACCAAAAACCGAGTATCCGCAAATCAAATCCGAACCAACGGCTGCGCAAGGAGCACCCCGTGACGGTGCCGGGAGGCCGTTCTGACGGTGCAACGGAGCGCCCGTGACGGTGCATCGGGTTGCCCGCCGATGTATCGTGAGAGGCATCAAACGCGTTTGTGAGAGCTGTCAAAAGTGTTTTTGAGAGCTACCAAAAGTGTTTTTGAGAGCTGTCAAAAGATGCCGTGAGCTACTGCCGGGAAACGCATCTGCCGCCGGCGGAGCCTGAACCGCCGTAAATTAATGCCGCCTTTTATGCTCAGACCGGAATTATCTTTGTACTTTTGCATGGCAAACAACACATGTTGCACAGCAAAGCAACACACGTCGCACAGCAAAGCAACACACATCATAAAGCAAACAACACACATAATGGAAAATAACACAGAACTGCGCATGGCATGGCAGCTAGTCGAGAAGACCGGATGCAACGTCTTCCTGACGGGTAAGGCCGGCACGGGAAAGACCACGTTTCTGAGGGAACTGAGGACGAAGTCGCCCAAGCGGATGGTCGTGCTCGCACCCACGGGCATCGCCGCCATCAACGCCGGCGGAGCCACGATACACTCGTTCTTCCAGCTCCCCCTGTCGCCCTACGTGCCCGGAGCCACCTTCGGCAGCCGCGAGCAGAAGCGCTACCAGTTCGGCAAGGTGAAGCGCAGCATCATCAAGACCCTCGACCTGCTCGTCATCGACGAGATAAGCATGGTGAGGGCCGACCTGCTCGACGCCGTCGACTCCGTGATGCGCCGCTACCGCGTGCACAACCTGCCCTTCGGCGGCGTGCAGCTGCTGCTCATAGGCGACCTGCAGCAACTCGCGCCCGTGGTGAAAGACGACGAGTGGGAGATGATGAGGCAGTACTACGACACCCCTTACTTCTTCTCGAGCCGCGCACTCATGGCCGCGCAGTATCAGACGATAGAGCTGCAGCGCGTATACCGCCAGCAGGACAGCGCCTTCATCGGCCTGCTGAACAGCATCCGGGAGAACCGCGCCGACGAGAAGACGCTCGAAGCGCTCAACCGCCGCTGCATACCGGGCTTCACCCCGCCGCGCGGCAGCGACTACATACAGCTGACGACGCATAACTGGCAGGCGCAGCGCATCAACGACAACGAACTGGAGATGCTGCCCGCGGCGGCCCACAGCTACCGCGCCGAAGTGGAGGGGACGTTCCCCGAGAGCTCATATCCGGCCGACGAGACGCTCGTGCTGAAGGAGGGGGCGCAGGTGATGTTCATCAAGAACGACCCGGCAGGCCACTACTACAACGGCATGCTCGGCGACGTGGCCTACGCCGACGGCAGGAAGATAAGGGTGCGGACGAAGGACACGGGCGAGACGATAGACCTCGAGCCGGCCGAATGGGCCAACTCGAAGTATGCGATAGACAGCCGCACGAAGGAAATCACCGAGACGGTGGAGGGCGTCTTCCGCCAGTATCCTCTGCGGCTGGCATGGGCCATCACGATACACAAGAGCCAGGGACTGACCTTCGAGCACGCCATCATCGACGCCTCGCACTCGTTTGCCCACGGCCAGACCTACGTGGCGCTGAGCCGCTGCAAGTCGCTCGAGGGCATGGTGCTGAGCGCTCCGCTGAGCCGCGCGGCCGTGATCAGCGACGCCACGGTGGACGAGTTCACGCGGCAGGCCGGGGCCAACCGCCCCACCGAGGCCACGGTGACGGCGCTCGAGCAGGCCTACGTGGTGCAGATGCTCGACGAGCTGTTCGGCCTCGGCATGCTGCGGCAGGCCGTGGAGATGATGGTGCGCACGCTCATGGAGCATTTCTACAGCAAATATCACACGCTGCTCACCGAATATACAAACGCAAGGAACATGCTGGACGAGCTCGCCGGTGTGGCTGAGAAGTTCGGGAAGCAATATCGCAGCCTGCTCGCCGGCGGTCACGATGCCGCCGACCCGCTGCTGCAAGAGCGCATTCACAAGGCCGCGACATACTTTTCCGGCAGGCTCGAAACGATGAAAACACTGTATGCAAAGACGCGCGTGGAGACGGGAAACAAACTCGTAAGGGCGCAATTCGACGACCGCCATGCCATGCTCGGCGAGGAGCTCGGTCTGAAAACAAAACTGCTCGGATATATCTCCGACCCGGATTGCACTTTCTCTACAAGCGACTATCTGCGCCGCAAGGCACGCATATTGCTCGGCGACAATGCCGACGAGACAGCCTCAACGGGGCGGACACGCAAGACAAAGACACCGAAAGCGCCCAAAGCGCCGAAAATACCCACGGCAAAGATAAGCTATGACATGTTTATATCGGGCATGGGCATCGACAAAATAGCCGCCGAGCGCAGTCTCACCACCGGCACAATATTCAACCATCTGGCCCAATACGTGGAGCAGGGAACGCTGCCGATAGAGCAACTGATGCCGCAAGAGCACATCGACGAGATACGCAATTACGCCCGCATTCACCCGCAGGAACTTTCGGCCACGCAGATAAAGACGGCCGTCGGCGATGCAATAAGCTACGACGAAATACGTATCGTGAAAAAGATTTACGGCATTGGGTAAATGAATAATGAATAATGAAGAATTAAGAATGAAGAATTAAGAATAAATAAAAATGCAGAGTGATGAATGAAGAGGTATGATTATCATCATGTATTAGAAGCTATTGTCCGTAACTTCCAAAGTAATCATACCTCTTCACTCATCACCCGTTTCTCCCCTTTGGGGAGATTAAGAGGGGCTTCTTCACCTCCCCTTTGTGAAGATTAAGAGGGGGCTTCTTCTTTTTTACATGTTCTTGTTTATTTCCTTTTTCAACTTTTCCACGCCGGGAAAGCCTGTTGCCTGAAACGATTTACGGCCGGAACGGTCGAAGATGATGTATGTGGGCACGCCGGAAATATCAAACTGTTTTCTCACGGCAACGGCCTGTTCTTTGCTGAGGCGGTAATGTTCGCCGGGAATATCGGCTATCATGTATTTCCATGTGGCCTCAGGCGACGACTCGCTCGCCAGATATACGAAGACGACATCCTTGCCTGCAAAGTCTTTTTTCATCGGAGCCATTTTCTGATGGCCTATACGACACGGGCCGCACCACGTCTCCCAAACATCGACAAGCACCACCTTGCCGCGATAACGGGCTGCAATACTGTCGACAATCATGTTGCCGGCCACGTCCGGAACATCACATACGGCATATCCGCTCTTGGCTTTCTTCTCCTCCAATGCTTTCAACAGCGCATCGTTCTTGTCGTTTATTATTGTCCGATATGACTCAGGCAACGTCGCAAGACGCGCTTTACGCCCTTCGTCGAGCGGCGTAAAGTCATTGACAACACTGCGATACAATTCCTCGGCATCGTTCATGATGAAAAACGTTCCGCTGTCGGTGTCGAGCCGCGGAGCTATACGTTCTTTTTCGTAGCTGCCTATAATTCCGGTGTACGACGGTGCGAGCACGCCCTGAGGCTTGTTTGCCTGCACCGCCAGTTCTCGCGGGATATAATCGGCCGGTATCGTTTTTCCTATCGAGTCGATGGCATCTCCATACCGGTTTCGCGCTATCTTGCCTTTTTCAAGCATCGCTCTTGCAATGTTTACCGGAGCAAGCGCCATGTTCTCCATCACCTCATAATCGGCATCAAGCATGAGAAGTTCGCGCGTGGCGCGGCTGAGTGGCAGGCGTTCTATGGCGGCACGCGCCTCGTCTCTCGCCTTCATCAACAGCGACTTATACTCCGTGACAGACATGTCGTCGATGTCGTCAAGGTTCGGTTCGGGTCGCACGGCATCTTCATACATGGCATACTCCTGAGCCACGACGGCCATGGGGCCGTTGACATATACGGGCAACCCGCGCTGTTTGGTATGCTTGTGATACTTCGATTCGCGGCGGGCATACTCCCGCAGGTTGATACACAGCTCGGTAGTCTTGCCCGGTTCGACAAACACCAGTGTAGGTTTTTCTAACGACGAATAAACTTCCAGTGCGGTAATCCCGGCGACAGGCACGGAGAAAGAGAACGTGCCGTCGGCCGCAACGGGTAATGTCTCGGGCCGGGTATTGTATGTTCTGAACACACTGCGCGGGTTATAGCTTATTGTTTTCGCCAGTCCGGGGCGGTTATCGAGAATGCGTCCTTTCACCGTCGCCACACCGTAATCAAAGCCGGGCATCGGCAATGCCGTGTTTTTATCGGTCTTATGAGCGACAAATCCGACAGGCAACTTGGGAGCGGGCAATGTCTTCGCTCCATCCAGACGGATGTCGAAAACAGCCCATCCGCCTTTACTTACATCGCCTTCGGCGAACGTCACTGTCTTGGCTTTGGCGTCGACAGGCTCGAAGATGAGCGAGAACTCGGCCTCACCGCTTGCCGGAATTGTCAGCTTCTTGCCGGGAGTGATGCCTTCTCCGCCGCGAAGAGCATACTTGCGGCCTGTATTGTCTGTAAGCGTTGCATTCTTGTCTATTTTTATCCAGTCGTCGGGATAGTAATTGGCGCATATCCGCAACACTGTGGCCGTATCGCCAAGAACAATCCTGCTCACCGCTATCGCATCCGTGTTTCGCGCTGTGAATACGGGCATCTCGATTATTTTGTCTTTTGCCCGTACCGTATCGACACCGAAAATGAGTACCGTCAACACGGCAATCATCATCAAAAACGATTTCTTCATATCTGTAAACATTATTAAAAAGGTTATGTTTAATAAAAGTAATTGGCACAAAGATAGCGATTATATGGCTACCGCAAGCAGCGTATTAACAATCTTTAATTATAAAATCTCCATCGACCTTACCCGCGAGAACAAACAAAAAAAGCCGCGCTACGAACATCGTAACGCGGCCTTTTTGGTGTTGGACCAACGGGACTCGAACCCATAATGACAGAACCAAAACCTGTAGTGTTACCATTACACCATGGTCCAATACCAATAACCGGGTGCAAAGGTAGTGGTTTTTTACTCCACTACCAAATTTTGCATGCTGTTTTTACTGCTTCACGGTGATGAGATAATAGTTCTTCTTGCCTCGCTGCACGAGCAGATATTTGCCGTCGATGAGGTCGTCGGCCGTTACGGGACGGTCGAAGGCCGATAGCTTCTCCTTGTTGAGCGACACGCCGCCACCCTGCACGAGCTTGCGCATCTCGCCCTTGCTGGCAAACACGGCCGCATCCTGCGTGAGCAGCTCCACGGCGGGCTGGCCCAGGCGGCCGGCAGAGACCTCAAACTGCGGCACGCCTTCGAAGATATCGAGCAGCGTCTGCTCGTCGAGCTTCTGCAGGCTCTCCTTGGTCGACTTGCCGAAGAGGATGTTGCTGGCCTCGATGGCCATGTCGAGCGCCTCCTGAGAGTGGACCATCACCGTGACTTCCTCGGCCAGACGCTTCTGCAGCGTGCGGCGGCCGGGGTCCTGCCGGTGGTCCTCTACGAGGGCGTCGATGGTCTCACGGTCGAGACTGGTGAATATCTTGATGTAGCGTTCGGCATCGTCGTCGCTGACGTTGAGCCAGAACTGGTAGAACTTATACGGCGTGGTGCGCTTCGGGTCGAGCCAGATGTTGCCGCTCTCGGTCTTTCCGAACTTCTTGCCGTCGGCCTTGGTGATGAGCGGACAGGTGAGGGCGTAGGTCTCGACGTCGCTGCCGAGGGTGCGGCGGATGAGCTCGGTGCCGGTGGTCATGTTGCCCCACTGGTCGTTGCCGCCGAGCTGGAGCTTGCAGCCCTTATGCTCATAGAGCCAGAGGAAGTCGTAGCCCTGAAGCAGCTGATAGGTGAACTCGGTGAAAGACAGGCCGTCGCGGGCGGTGCCGTTGAGGCGCTGCTGCACGCTCTCCTTTGCCATCATGTAGTTCACGGTGATGTGCTTGCCCACTATGCGTGCGAAATCGAGGAAGGTAAAGTCCTTCATCCAGTCGTAGTTGTTGACCATCTCGGCCGCATTGGCCTCCTTGCTGTCGAAGTCGAGGAACTTGGCCACCTGCTGCTTGATGCACTCCTGGTTGTGGTAGAGCGTCTTGTCGTCGAGCAGGTTGCGCTCCTGACTCTTGCCTGAGGGGTCTCCTATCATTCCGGTTGCTCCGCCGACGAGTATTATCGGCTTATGTCCGCAGCGCTGCAGGTGACGCAGCATCATTATTCCGCACAGGTGGCCGATATGCAGCGAGTCTGCCGTCGGGTCGGTGCCGAGGTATGCCGTGACCATCTCGCGCTGGAGCAGTTCTTCCGTTCCGGGCATTATCTGGGCGAGCATACCGCGCCATTTCAGTTCTTCAACAAAGTTCTTTGTCATCGGTATATGGTTTTTATCGTTGTTTTTATTATTCTTATGGGAGGAGGTGAGTAATGGGAAGGACGGGAGGCGTAGGAGAGGACTATGACCGCCGGTGGTGAAGGCTTGCCGGTCAGGGGACCGGGTCGTAGCCGCTACCGCCCCACGGGTGGCATCTCAGTATCCGCCTCACTGCCAGCCATGTGCCCTTCAGCGGTCCGTGCTTCATTATCGCCTGGCGGGCATATTCCGAGCACGTGGGCGTAAACCGGCAGGCAGGTGGCGTGTATGGAGAGATACACTTCTGATAGAACAGTATCGGCAGGCATAGCAGCCGCGAGAGGCCGCGCACCAGCATCGCCGGTATGTCAGCAGCTCTTCTCATGGGCATTGCCGTCCGTTCTTGTCAGGCGCTCGTTCAGGCGTTCGAGGAGCGACCTCACGCTGGCCTCAACCGCCCGGCTGTCGTACAGCTCGTCGGCCTGCCAGATGAAAGCCAAGGCTAAGGTGCGGTCTGCCATGAGACTGATGGCACCGTCAAGCAGCTGCTTGTGCATCCTGTAGGCCTCTCGCACCTGACGCTTCACCCTGTTGCGCTTCACGGCCCGCTTGAAATGGCGTTTGGGAACGCTGATGAGAACCTTCGCCCCCACCCCGTCGCGCTCTACCGGCAGATAGACAAGCCGCAAGGGATAGGCCGACATGGAGCGGCTGCCGCCCCCGCCAAAAAGTCTATCTATCAGCTTGCGACTGACAATACGCTCCTGCTTTCCGAATGTATGTGCCGCCGGTTCAGACATCGCTCAGACTTTGGTTGGCGTCAATTCTGTTTCTCGTTGAGATAGTGCATCAGTGCACTCGTCATCGAGGGATATTTCTCTGAAGGCGCCTCAAGGTCGAGACGCAGGCCTGCGGCCGTCACTGCCTTGGCCGTTGCAGGGCCGAAAGTGGCGATGGCCGTCTTCTCCTGACTGAAGTCCGGGAAGTTCTTTATCAGCGAGTCGACACCCGACGGGCTGAAGAACACGAGCATGTCGTAGTCGAACGTGTCGACCTCCTCCTGCGTGAAGTCGTTGCTGACGGTGCGGTACATGACGCATTCCTTGTGCACGAGCTTCTTCGCATCGAGCAGTTCGGTGATGCTTGCGTTATGCACGTCGCTCATCGGAACAAGGTATTTCTCGGTCTTATGCTTCACCATCGTCGGTATCAGGTCGGCAATCTTGCCGGTGGAACCGAAGAAAACCTTACGCTTGCGGTACTGCACATACTTCTGTATATACAGGGCGATGGTCTCAGTGACACAAAAATACTTCATGTCCTCAGGCACCGTTATGCGCATTTCCTTAGCAAGCGTGAAATAGTTGTCTATCGCATGGCGCGACGTGAACACCACGGCAGTATAGTCGAGAATGTTTATCTTCTGCTGACGGAACTCCTTTGGACTAAGTCCTTCAACCTTGATAAAAGGACGGAACACCAGTTCTACCCCGAATCTCGTTGCTATGTCAAAATAAGGAGACTTCTCGCTGGTGGGTTCCGGCTGAGAAACCAAAATCTTCTTAATCATCAGTGGCCTAAAAATTTATTTTCAAATAGTTACCTGTCATAACCAACGCGCCCCAGAAGGCAGCGATAGGTACTGCTTCGAGGGCACAAAAGTACAAAATTATTTGCAGAAAAGCGCCCATCCGGCGGAAAAAGATAAAGTAGCACTTATAAAATGTAAGGATTTTAACGAAAATCAATACAACTATGAAATAAATGACAACGTTATGGATAGACAAATCGAAATAGACCTGAAGCAGCACCACAGGAAGGAGCAGCACCGCCTCGGAGGACGAGATGAAGAGCAGCGACTTCATCCACTGCATGTGCCGGCGCATGCCGAAGAAAGTGATGTCGACGATGGTATAGAGCAGTCCCTTCACCACGAAATAACCTGTAAACATGGCGAAATAGACTGCAATAAGATGGTATTGGGACGGCAGCACAAACGTGTCGCCGATATAATGCTGCGTATAGAAATACTGGAATACGGAGAAGAGAAGGCACGTCTGGAGCATGAGGAACAGCTGAAAACGCACTTCGGACGACGTCTCGGTAATGGCCGAAGCCTCAGCACGCGGCACATAGAGGAAGTCCTTGACCTGCCGCACGATGAAACGGCGTGAGTTTGAGAGCGCCACTATCACCATTATGATGCACAACAGCAGCAGGCTCGTTATCATATTGTCGTCGCGCACCCTGTATGGTACGGGGTCGCCGGCCACCCCACGGCGGCCGCCGTCTATCTCGGGATGCAGCAGCGTGTCTTTCGAGAAGAATCCCTCGCGGTAATATTTCGGCAGGCTTACCTCACGCAGGCTCTTCCCCGGCTCATGTCCGGGCAGCCGGAGGGTGTCCGGGCGCTGGCTGTACCTTATCTCGCGGGGCTTGAACACGGCCTGTATGGCCGAGTCCTGCTGTGCGGGGGTGGCGTCTTTGGGCAGCGAGCGCAGCACCTGATAGGGATGCCGCGGTTGCGACGCCTTCACCCCGGTGGCTATTTCCGCCTGCGGTAAAGCCTCCTGCACGATAGAGTCCTGCCGCGCCATCTGCCTACAGTCCGAATTCTGCCTTTATGTCGTCCACGCGGTCGAGTCTCTCCCATGTGAAGAGCTCCACCTCAACGGTCTTGGTCTCGTGGTAATGGCTTGTGAATGTCTTTGTCACGGTCTCCGGCTCGCGGCCCATGTGGCCGTATGCCGCCGTCTCAAGATACATAGGCTGGCGCAGCTTGAGGGTGCGCTCGATGGCTTTCGGGCGCAGGTCGAACAGTTTGCCGATGCGCTCTGCTATCTCGCTGTCGCTCATGTTCACGCGGCTGCGGCCGTAGGTATTCACATATATGTTCATCGGGCGTGCCACGCCGATGGCATAGCTCACCTGCACGAGCATCTCGTCTGCCACGCCTGCAGCGACCATGTTCTTGGCGATATGGCGTGCAGCGTATGCCGCCGAGCGGTCTACCTTGCTCGAGTCCTTGCCGCTGAAGGCGCCGCCGCCATGCGCTCCCTTGCCGCCGTAGGTGTCCACGATAATCTTGCGGCCGGTCAGACCGGTGTCGCCGTGAGGTCCTCCGATGACGAACTTGCCCGTGGGATTCACGTAATACTTTATATCATCGCCGAAGAGGGCGAGCACTTTCCCGGAGTGTATGCGCTCCTTGACCTTCGGCATCAGTATGTTCAGCACGTCGTCCTTTATCTTTGCCAGCATGGTCTCGTCGTCGGCGAACTCGTCGTGCTGCGTCGACACTACTATTGTATCTATCCGTTCCGGTATGCCGGCATCGCTGTACTGCACCGTCACCTGACTCTTCGAGTCGGGACGGAGATATGTCATCACCTTGCCTTCCTTGCGGATATCGGCCAGCACGGACATTATCAGATGGGCAATGTCGAGCGACACGGGCATGTAGCTCTCCGTCTCGTTCGTGGCATAGCCGAACATCATGCCCTGGTCGCCGGCTCCCTGGTCCTCGTCGGTGCCGTTGTCCACACCGCGGTTGATGTCGTCGCTCTGCTCATGGATGGCGCTGAGGATGCCGCACGAATTGCCGTCAAACTGATATTCCGCCTTGGTATATCCGATTTTCTTTATCGTGTTGCGTGCTATCGTCTGCAAATCGATATACACCTCGCTGCGCACCTCACCCATTATCACCACCTGTCCGGTAGTGACGAAACTCTCGCAAGCCACGCGTGCATGGCTGTCGTATGCGAGGAACTGGTCGAGTATTGCGTCTGATATCTGGTCCGCCACCTTATCGGGATGTCCTTCCGATACTGACTCTGATGTAAACAGGTATGACATATTAAATATTTTGTTACTAAGTTTGTATCTGTTAAATAAGAATTAGCCGTGCAAAGATACTGCAAACCACAATAAATACAAAATAAAAGCCCCCTTTTCTTTATATTAATTATATCCTGGATACTGCTACAAAGCACTTTCTGCAAGTCTGCGCCTGAACGCCACGGCTATATTTTTCTTCGCGAAATCATCCAGCCCGCAGAACGTAGTACGCTTCTTCAGTTCGTCAAGGGTATGATATTGCAGCAGTTTGGCGAGGCATTCGTCTGCAAAGGAATTGGACACGACACTTACGCCGGTAAAGTCGAGCACGACCTTATCGTTAGCCTGAATCAGTGCCAGCAACTTCTTACGCACTTCAGCACCAAGCATCCTCGTACCGAGGTATACTCCTACAGTATTGAATTTAAATGTCTGCATAAATATATCACCATAGATTATCTAAATCATCGTCCTCGATAAACGTCTCATTATATTGTGCCCTGCAATCGGTCCTGTTGTCAACCACTTCATCGGGGTCTATCTCTTTGTCCGCGCATAACTCCACATAGACAAGCGTTCCCTGCCATTGCATTGAAGAACTGCGCACCTCAGCATTGCCTGCCACCATCTCCAACTCATGGTTTCCCGATAATATCTCAAAACGGGAACCTGCCGAATCTACCAGACGGGCCATCGAATAAAGTCCGAATCCCATCCCCTTACCGTCTGTAACACGGTCTTCTATACATTTCCTGAGAGCGTCTTCTTCCGTTATTCCACCATAGATGACATTCTCTTTCAATGATTCATGTATCCCTTTTCCGTCGTCGGCCACGAGTATTCTTATCCTGGCCGTCTCCTTCAGATAACACATCAGTACGGTTCCACACTGCTTATCAGAATGTGTCAGCACATTATCCAATATCTCATAGAAGCAATAGCCCAGTCCCTGAAGTACGGTAAGTTCTATTTCCGGCTTCCGATGCAATATCTCAACAATGCGTCTGTACACATCAAAAACATTATCGGAATCGAACACATCCATCGTTGTATAATCCCGGCAATCGGCAAAATACTTTGCCACAAGGGTATTTATATTCATACCTGTCTCACTTTATGGCTTCCAATGGCAAAGATACATCTTTTTTATTATCCGGCAATGCTTCTGCACAAAATATCTCGTCGACAGGAAATCTAAAACAACCGATAAAGCAGCAACACCCTAAAAGGCAACAAGGACAAAGGCCAAGGCACAGACATCCAAACTCACCTATACCGCATTCATGGACTTTAATTTATAATTAAACAAATAAAATATTTGTGTAATTACTTGCTTTTTATTAAATTTGCAGCGCATGCCCGATGCACAACATCTGTATAATAAAGCAGAGGAGGGTGAGGAGGGAATGCGCTATATATAGAAAAAAGACGTTTACTTGACGTTTTATCTGTGACATACTGAACTTCGCAACTTCAAAAAAGCTCACATGGTAAAGCAACAGTAGATGTTCATGGATGTGTCATATACACAGCCAATAGTACATCTGTATGGAAAATATGGGTACATATTGTGGCTTTTATATACATATCGGCGTGGGCCTCTGCGTTGCTTGTCCTTGAGCGAAGGCAATGCGAAGGCCGAGTATGTGGGATGAGCAACAGGTACAGATCCCGCGCTTTTTTATTATATGGCCTGAAAATCTAAAAAAAGAACCGTCCGGTTCGGGAGCTGCGGACACATATTAATATATAATGACATGAAAGCAGCAAAATGTCTTTTAACTCTTATGCTGGCAGGTGTATTTACCGCAGCATCGGCACAACTATCGCAAGAACAACTGAAAGAACGTAAAACGATGTACAAGGCTTCAAAATCCGAGCTGAACGAGAAAGCTACCAAAGCAGCCCGGAAAGAAGCCAAAAGCCTTATAAAACAAGGCTGGACTGTTGCACCCGGAGCATTGCCATTAGAAAAACAACTCGACAAGTCGTATCTGATGCAGATGGAATACGATGATGACATGTATCCCAAATATCTTATGGGAGAAGCCATCAGCATTGGTGAGAATTATGATGCAGCAAAGATGCAGGCCATGGAACTGGCCAAACAAAACCTTGCAGGGCAGATACAGACGGAAATAACGGCACTGATAGAGAATACAGTGTCAAACAAGCAGCTGGCAGCAGAAGAAGCTGCTTCGGTGACACAAAGCGTAATGGCTGCCAAGAACCTGATTTCACAAAGCATAGGCCGCACGATTATCGTAATGGAAGTATATCGCACAAAACCGAACAAGAATAAGGAAGTACTTGTGCGTATAGCATATAATGGTGCCATGGCAAAGGCCGCGGCCAAGAATGCCGTACGTGAGCAGTTGGAAGACAAGGGAAAAGAGTTGCAAGATAAGTTGGATAAGCTATTGGGGTGGTAATCGTTATTATTCTTTTTAAGGATACAGTAATTTATCAGACCGCATGAAGCATATACTTTTATTCTTGTCTATAATATTCACCCTCCCTGTATTTTCACAAAAGATAAAGACAGTGGAAAGTGAATATACATATCATGCACCGGAGAACGTCACACTCGAAGAGGCTAAGCGCACGGCTCTCGACAGGGCGAAAATTCAGGCTTTGGCTGATGTCTTTGGCACCACCGTATCACAAACAAACGCCACACGCATAGAAAACCGTAACGGTAAATCAGACATTGACTTTCTGTCTATTGGTGGCAGCGAAGTAAAAGGTGAGTGGATAGAAACTATTGACGAGCCCAAGTACAACATTTCATACGAACAGGAAATGCTTGTTGTGAAAGTCTCCGTAAAAGGTAAAGCACGAGAAATAGTCTCGGCACAAATAGACATCAAGGCAAAGATATTGCGTAATGGTACGGATGATAAATTTGAGAGCGATGAATTCCGTGACGGGGATGACCTCTATCTTTCTTTTGTCGCTCCCGTCAGCGGCTATCTTGCCGTATATTTGGTAGACACGGAGAAAAAAGCCTATTGCCTTTTACCTTATCGCAATCAGACAGACGGTATATACAAGGTGGAGGCAAACCGCCGCTATGTGTTCTTCAATATCAAGGAAGCCGCACCGCAGGAACGCCAATATGTTGATGAATATGTGATGACCTGCGAACGTACGTCTGAGTACAACCAAATATATGTCGTTTTCTCTCCACAACCTTTTGCGAAAGCCGCAGACAATTCGGATGCAGACACATTACCGAGAGAACTGAATTATGAAGAATTCCGGAAATGGTCTACAAAATGTAATATCAAAGATAACAATATGCAAATACTGAACAAAACAATTTTAATATGCAAATAGATATAACAACCATTCTAAATAAACTCTATTCCATTATAAAAGAGTTTTTATCTTGTTTGAAAAAACATGTTTTAGTAATACAGCTTGTCTTTGCGATAGGCAGTATTCTTATTTGTTCATACACGCTTTATGTTTGGTATCGTATACCACATAAGTCTGTAACATATACAACACACACGGTGGGATGTATAGGAAAACCTAAATGCAAAATTATTGCCATGATGGATTATGGCGATAAAGAATTAAAAGCCGATTCCATTGGCTTCTTTATAAGAATACAGCATCATTTTAGAGAAGACTCTCCATTCCTCTTTAAAGGTAAAGTTTTAGGAGAAAATGTTGAAAGGAAGACGCGTTATAGTAAAGAATATGAACCGTTATATTATAAGTATGGCTCAACTATTGATTCTATATCAACCGTTTATAAAAGTACTATAACATTACAATCAAACCTTTATGACAGAAGTATACCCAAAGATAGGGAAAACTGGTCTAACCAAAAAGATATAACTATTTGGCGTAAAGCTACAATAACAAATAAGAACACAACAAAAAATGAGAGTTGGTTTTATTTAAAACGTTTATTGAAACCATTTAGCGATAAAGCCTGTTTAATGGAACATAGGCTAAGGACTTCTCATGATAACTTCTCTCCGAAATGGAATACCAAAGGTGATGTATCAAAGTTAGACTTTGAATTAAAAATCGGGAATAATGATTTTATCGAATGCGATGAAATTAAAATACGCTTCAACGGCCCCTACAATTTAGCTTCTATAAATATAAAACCGGATGAAATCAGCTATGATTATATCAGCTTTACCAATCCGTTAAAATTGAAAGCAATTCGGAAAAACGGATTGAACTTCTACGCATCGTTTCCTATACCCGAGAAGATACAACAAGCTCGTATAACATTTATGATGATTATAATACCTTTGTTAATATCTTACCTAATCTATTTATTGGGAAAACTAACTCACAGAGCAATTTACAAGGAAATGAGATTATCTGAGCGAAAAGGTTAAATTTACCATAGGAAGTAGATGTTAGAATAATTGTAGTCCTTTCTACTAAAACGAGCATTTTTGCCTTAATATCTACTTCCTTTTCTTCTTTTAATATTTATTTAGATAATATTGAGTTTTTATATGAAAAGAGTTTTTATAAGTTACAGTTGGAATGACACGAAATACAATCAACGTGTAGTAAATCTATCAAATAAATTATCGTCTTGCGGTTATAACGTTTTTATCGACAAACGAGAAATGCAAGATCAATATTCACTCGATATGAAAGTCATGATGCATGAACAGATATCAAAGGCTGATAAAGTGATTGTTCTCCTTTCTAAAGGATATAAAATTAAAGCAGAACAATTGGTAGGTGGAGTAGGTCAAGAGTTTAGTCTTATTCTGACAGATATATACAATTCAAAGAAGAAATACATACTTTGTTGTCTCGATCCTTTTACAACAACGAGCGATATTGCCCCATTGGCATTTCAAAGCAGATACATACATTGTCTGTCAAATGAATCTGATTATCATATTTTGAAAGACTTAATAGAAGATAAATTAGATTATGGAGTAATAAACGGTGTTGAGAAATTAAAAATATCAGAACAGTATGTAAATCGTATTTATGAAGAATTTCTTTCAGATTGCTGTGACTCATATTTTAAATATTTGTCTAATGCGGGGAGAGTATATGAAAGGATTACAGAATATAATGTGAAGACTGGTTTTTGGAATCCTGAAAATGGATGGGACAATACATGTATTTATTTTATAGCGTCTCGGATTAAGGATAAGTATGACAATCAATGGACAGAGCAAAAGACAGTGGAAGAGGTTGCTCATGATATATGTTCTCAAATGGAGGCCTATATTCGTTTTATGAATAGTAAAAGGAATGGCTATAGTGTATAATATAATAGAGGAAGTAACTAATAAAAAGACAATAGAAAGATGACGATTATGAAAAATTTATTTATAATGTTGTTCTTGGTATTTGCATCTATATGTAATGCTCAGGAAAACGAGAGTGTACGAAAGACTTTGGAAGAGAAATATGGAACAGGGAATGTTGAATACAATTCAAGTGGATGGTATTCAATAATTAAAGAAAGTCTTGAAGGAGAACATTTACAAGGCGCTTGTGATTTACAAGGGAAAGAGATTGTCCCTATAGAAAACTGTTGGATTAGTAAATATTATGATTTTTATCATATATGCCTTAATGAATTATGTCTGCCATCTCAAGGGGTTATTGACTCAAAAGGTAAATATATAATACCATTATCAGATAATATGTATGGGTTTGAGTTTAGTAAAGAAGCGATTATCGCCATAAAAAATGGAGATGATGATGGATGTAATTGGGATTTTGATTATCATAGTTTTAAAAATAAGAAATTTGGCCTTTATAATAAAACGGGAAAGTTACTTCTGCCAATTGGAGAATATTCTTTTATCAAATGCTTAAATAAAGAAAAAGGTATATATATAATAGGTAAAGATGGTGTAAGTGGATATACACGTAAACGTGATGATTATCCTCTTGATGCAAGACTTGCTCTTTATGATGTTAAAAGTGAGACGTTCATCACAGAATTTGTTTATTCATATATAGATAATATCCTTTTTGATAAAGAGGGATTATATAGATTTAATGTAGATGGAAAGATAATTCAATATACTTCTCTTGATGAAGCAGTTGTCGAAGGCGGTAAGTGGGGATATATGGATAATGAAGGAAAGGTTGTTATTCCGGCAAAATATACTTATGCAACTTCTTTTAAGGATGGAGTCGCTCAAGTAACGGAGAATGGAGTGACTTCGTTGATACAGAATCCATTGTCAGGCGGTTCGACATTCATAAGAACAGGAGAGTCCGTTGCTGTTGATACACAAATACCGGAAACAAAGAATCGTAATAATGAAACTTTTGCATTTATTTTATCCAACGAAAATTATAACAACTTTTCAGGAGCGGATTATGCTATAAACGACGGAAAGATTTTTGCCGAATATTGTAAAAAAACATTGGGCCTGCCGGAAAACAATGTCAGATATTATGAAGATGCCACCTATGGCAATATGTTGAAAGCCATAAAGCAGATAAAGGATATTGCCGATGTTTATGATGGCGATGCCAAAATAATCTTCTTTTTTTCCGGATTGGGATTTGCTGACGAAAAAGACGGAGGCAAATATATATTGCCATCTGATGCCTCTGTCTCCGCATTAACATCCACCGCTCTTTCTCTAAAAGAACTACTTGCAGAGTTAAATGAATTGAAAACTGTGTACACACTGGCATTTATTGATGCGCCATTCAATGGAAAAGATAGAAGTGGCAAGCCTATGTTCTCAGGAAGAGGAGTAAGGATAAATAATAAGAATAATGAGAAAGTTGTTGGAAATACAATTTTAGTTATGGGCAATGAAGAAAGGAACTGTTATTCAAGTGAAAAACAAGGACATGGCCTACTCACCTATTCGTTGCTCAGTCAGTTGAAAAAAGCACAAGGAAATAACAATATCCAAAAACTCTTGGAGACAATTTCAACCAATGTGAAAAAAGAATCGTTGGAGCAATTTAAGGATATACAGAAACCATCTATAAAAATTTCGGAACAAATAAAGAACAATATACAAACATTAAAATTGTAATAATTATGAAGTACTTAATGTTTATCTTGATATTCTTTTTTTATTCTATATTCGGATATTCTCAAATAGTCGACGCTCAAGAAGGAGATAACGGTAAATATGGATTTGTTGATAAAAAAGGGAATTGGGTAATACAACCAATATATTATTCAACATATTGGGATAAAAGTAATCTATATGGGAAATTTTTTGAAGAAGAACATGTAGGTGCTGTAAATAAAAACGGGGAAATTGTTTTCTCCGCTATGTATAAAGATGTTTCTATGTTTTATAACGACGAACTTAATATATATATTATAAATTTAGAGAATGATAAATATTCTCATTTTGGAGTTTGTAATAATGATTTTAAAATTATTATTCCTGTTGAGTATGAAGAAATAAATGTGATGCAAAATGGTTTTGGAGTGAAAACAACTGAAGGTTTTTATGGATATTTTGATTGCAAGGGCAAAACTATTATTCCTGCAAATAAATACAATTATATTGAAAGAGATTGTAACTATTTTATTGGCTGTATTGGTGATTATGGTATATTAGAGATAGATGGTAACAAATTTATAAATAGTGACAATATATGTTTTTTAGATTTAAATGGGAACGAATTAGTTTCATCAAAATTAGGATATACAAGTGGTAAAGTCGCCGGCGACAACATTTTTCTTGTTGAAAAGAACGGTAAATTTGGTTATTATGCCAATGGACAAGAGATAATACCATGTCAATATGATGAAGCAACAATATTTACCAATGGCGTAGCGACGGTAAAAAAAGACGGGCAAGTAATGTTGATAAAGAATCCTCTGAAAGACGGTTCGGAGATACAAATAGCAGAGAACGGCAGTGCTTCAAAAAAGAAGATTATAGGTTCGGCCGTTTCCCGTTATCCCGCGCCAAGCTCTGATGTTGACAAGAATATACCTGCAGGAAAGCAGACGAACGAGAATATGTTTGCCTTTATCATTGCCAACGAAAATTATCCCGATGCTCCCGTTCCTTATTCTCTGAATGACGGACGTATATTTAAGGAGTATTGCAATAAGACATTGGGCATACCGGAAAAGAATATCAATATGTATGAAGATGCAACGTTCGGCAATATCATTACGGCTGTGGAGAAAATGAAAAGCATTGCAGACGCATACGATGGAGAGGCAAGCGTCATATTCTATTATGCGGGGCACGGATTTCCGGATGAAAAGCAGAACACAGCCTACTTGTTGCCTATCGATGGCAACGCATCGGATATAACGACAACAGGTTACAGTCTTGCAAAGCTATACAAAGACTTGGCCGCATTGAAACTGAAATCATCGGTGGTATTCCTTGATGCCTGTTTCAGCGGAGCAAAACGTGAGGACAATATGCTTGCGTCTTCACGCGGAGTGGCTATCAAAGTGAAAGAAGAGACACCGCAGGGAAACATGATTGTATTCTCGGCTGCAAAGGGAGACGAAACGGCTCATCAACTTGAAGAGAAAGGACATGGACTGTTTACATATTATCTACTGAAAGGATTACAACAAACAGAAGGTAATATTACATTGGGTGAATTGTCTGACATTATAACCAAACAAGTAAAACGCCAGTCGGTTGTGATTAACAACAAGAAACAAACTCCTACCGTCATTCCGTCGCAGTCCGTTATCAGTAGTTGGCAAAGTATGAAACTAAAATAAAATATTTATATGAAACGGTTTATATCTATCTTCTTGTTAGCATGTTCATTCAACGTCAATGCTCAGACGGATGAATTCCGCAAGCAATATGATGACTTCAAACGTAAGGCACAAAAAGAATATGTCGACTTTCGTAATGAAGCAAACAAGCAATATGCCGAGTTCATGCGGCAGGCATGGCAGCAATATAAAACTTTACCGGCGATACCAAAGCCAAAAGACGAAGAGGTGATGCCTGTGGTGATGCCGGAAGAAGATAAGGATAAGCCGATAGACAACAAGCCGGTTGTAATAGAGGATGTCATTACGCCGCCTGCACCAAAACCGCAACCTGTACCTATTGCTCCGATAAGGGAGCAACCGACACCGGTGGAAAAGTATATCGCTTTCAGCTTTTATGGAACAGAGTGCAAGATAAGATTCAATGATTCAGAAAAATTCAAATTGTCAGGCTGTGACGGTGAGACTTTGGCCAAGGCATGGGAACAGCTGTCGGACAAAGAATACAACAACACCATACGTGATTGTCTGGAACTGCGAATTCGTCTACAACTGTGCGATTGGGCTTATCTGAATGTTCTTGATATAATGACAAAGAAATGTCTTGGCAATACCAATGAAGCAACGCTGCTGATGGCATACATATATTGTCAGTCGGGATATAAAATGAGACTTGGTGTTGCGGACAACCATGTCTACTTGTTGTATGGTAGCGACCATAATATATATGACACATCTTATTTCAATATAGACGGAGAGAAGTATTATCCTTTCAGATGTGATGCAAAACAGCTGAACATATGCAGAGCATCATTCCCCAAAGAGCGCGTAATGTCTCTGTTTATAACAAACGGCCAGCAATTGGCTTATGACAAAACACAGGACAGGACATTGCTATCCGAACGATATCCGGAGCTTAAAGTGGAGGTGAGCGTAAACAAAAACCTCATTAACTTCTATAACTCCTACCCCACTTCGGAGATTAACGGCAACTTCATGACACGCTGGGCCATGTATGCCAATACACCGATAGACAAGGATATAAAAAGCCATCTATACCCGACACTCAAATCAAAGATTGGCGGAATGAGCAAGAAAGAGGCCGCAGAGCGTCTGCTTAATTTCGTGCAGACAGCTTTCGTATATGAGTACGATGATAAAGTATGGGGCGGAGACCGTGCTTTCTTTGCCGAAGAAACACTGTATTATCCTTATTGTGATTGTGAAGACCGCTCCATATTATTCTCCCGCTTAGTGCGTGACCAGCTCGGGTTAGATGTCATATTGGTCTATTATCCGGGGCATTTGGCCACTGCTGTGTGTTTCGATGATAATGTGAACGGAGATTACATCATGCTTGGCAACAGGAAGTTTATTGTATGCGACCCTACATATATAGGTGCCCCCGTCGGCATGACTATGCCGGATATGAATAACAAGACAGCGAATGTAATACTATTGGACAAAACCTCCTTATAAAAATGTTGGGCAGCGCACACTGCGCTACCCAACATTTCATATATCGCCGGCCGGCGGATTAGAAATAATAAGCGGCCGAAACCTGCCAGGAGTTGTTGCGGGCCTTGCCCGTAACGATATCGCCGGCAGCATCGAGAGCCTTGAACTCTCCGGTCTTGCCGAGGGCGATGTTATAGGTGAAGCCTATCTCGACGTGCTGGATGAGAGAGACGCCTGCGCCGACATTAACGCTGAAGTTGCTCTTCTCGAAAGAGAAGTCTGCATCCTCGTAGTTCTTCTTTCCAACGTTGAAGCCGAACTGCGGACCGGCTGCGAGATATACGCTGGCCATGCTGCCGAGACCGATGCCATAGCGGACATTAATAGGGATGTTGATGCTCTTCTGAGAGAATGTCTCCGATGTCTCACCATCGTCCTTGAGCTTCGCGTCGCGCTGGTCGTAGAGGGCGGCGGCATCGATGCCGAGGCCGACGAGAGGCAGTGTGACCTTGACGGTCGGGCCGACGAAGAAGCCGGTCTGGTTGTCTGCCTTCACCACGTCCTTGCTGAGGCTCATGTTAGTAACGTTGAGACCGCCCTTGAGACCGAACTTAATCTGTGCCTGGGCTGTGCTTGCCGTCATAAAGGCTACGGCGAGAGCCATCATAGTAAATAACTTTTTCATATAAAAACGGTTTAAATGTTAGTAAAGCCTTAGTGTCGCTGGCGGCGCACGGTGACGCGGGCCGCCGAGGAACCGCCTCCCGACGACGGGCGCGACTTCGGAGCACGGCTCACCTTGGTACTTCCGCCACTGCGGCGTGTCTTCTTCTGAGCCTTTGAGGCCTTGGCAGCCTTCGGGTCTAAGCGCGAGATGCTGTCGAGGGAGTCTTTCCGTGCCGGGTCGCCGAATATCTTTTTCTCGAACGACGCCAGCTCCGCCTCTATGCGGCGCTGCTCCTTCGCCATTGCCGAGTCTGTGGGGCAATACTGCGCAAGCGTGCGTCCGAGCATGTTGTTGGTCTTGTATATCTTTCCGTCATAGCGGTTGAGGGTGAAGAAGTCGCTCATCGTCATGGTGGCGGCATTGTTCAGGTTGCTCGTCATCACCGTCTGGCGGCTCAGGAACGGCTCAATGTCGCTGTACTTCACCCAGAACAGCGGATACTTCGAGGCCTCGCCTCCGAAGTCGTCCTCGCGCATCATCACCGGGCAGAGAGCCAGCACCTTGCGGCGGAACGACGAGTTTGACTGGTCGTAGTAGGCGCTCTCCTTCAGATAATACATCTTCACCTCGGCCGAGGGTATGTCGCTGTTGTCCACGCGCACCTTCCCGTCCTTCTCCTCATAGAAGATGTGGTAGTTGTCGAGTATCGTCTTCATCTTCACCCGCGACGAGTCGCTGAACACCTCGTTGCCGTCGAGTCTGTACTCATATACCGGTATGTAACCGTTGAGTGCGAGCTTGAACACATAGGTAAACAGGTTCAGCTGCTTGTCTATCGGCTCCACGGGATAGTACAGTCCGGCGTTGGCATCCTGCCCGAGGTCCACCTCGCGGTATATGTCCCGGCGCCACACGACGTCTTCCGGCATGTCTATTGCCGTGGGGAACATCAGCCGTGCGCGCTGTGTCATCTGCGCTTCGCCCTGCCGTGCGGCCTTCTGCCTGTCGGCATTACGCCGTGCCTTGGGCTGTGCCATGGCCGACGCGGCCACGAGCGCTATGGTAAATATGAACAACAGTCTTCTCATATCATGTATTTCTTTGTTTGTTTTCCTTGTTATTTGACGATGACCTCCATCGAGGCAGACAGCTTACGCTGTATTCCGTCCGGCCCCACGGCCGTGATGCGCGAGATGTAGAAGCGGCGGTTGCGCGTCAGCTTGCGGAACGTCTCCTTCTGGCGGGCCGAGAAGCGGTCGCCGTCGCTGACCATGGGGACGGCGTTACCCATATTGTCGAAAAACACCGTCTCGAAGCCGAGCACCTTGAAGCCTATGTCGAGGATGCCGTCGTCGATGGCTGCGCCGATGCCTCCGGCACCCATCAGTGATGCCTTGGCGAGCGAGCCGCCCTTATAGCGGGCCGGGTTGCCATGCTCGTCGGCCATGGCGATGTACGGTGCGGGGTCGGGCAGCTTGCGAACGCGGAATGTATACTGCCCCATCTGCTGCGGCCGTCCGGTATTGGTAGACGTCACGGTGATGGTCACATCCTTGCCCACGGCCGTCGGGCGGGCTATATACCGGCCCGGCCCCACGGGCTGGAGCACGCCACCGCTCATCGTGGCCTGCACCTTGTTGAGCGGCACGCCGGGCACGCTCACGCTTATCGGGTTGCTGTAGCCGGCGTAGAGCACGTTCATAAGGTCTGCCGACACCGTGGCGCTCGGGTCGACCACGGTATACTTCTGGCTGAAGCTGCGCCTTATGCGCTCGCCTCCGCCGTTGACCACCTCCATGTATCCGGCGAGGGTGAAGTCGCCCGTGCGGCTGCACACCGTCTCGTAGAGGCCGCCGTTGAGGTTCACCTTGCGCTCACCTATATATATATCGGGCACCTGCGTGGTGTCTACCGCCGCCATGACTATCTGCGCCGAGAACTTGTCGCCGCGCACGATGGTCTGCGAGCTGGGTATGACGAACGCGTTGAGCGAGTTCACGCGGATGTCCTTCACGTCGATGTTTGCCACGAGCCGGTGCAGCACCTCGCCCTCGGCATAGCGTATGTCGCTCTGCAGCTTCGAGAGCAACGTCACCGCCGCGGCCACGGGCATGTCTTCAAAGAGATACTCCTGCCAGTTCTTGCCCATGGCACGTGCGCTCTTGGGCACATCCGTAGACAGGTTGTTGCTGATGATGGCCTGCTGCGCCGGGTCGTCTACCATGGCCAGTATGCGGCTGCGGAACGAGTTTATGGCGCGGAAGAGCTCTCCGCCGCGTCCCCGTCCGGGGGCGAGCATCACCTGGTTTGCCGCCTCGAGGTTCTCCTTGTTCCTGATGTTGCGCGGGTCGGCGTCCTTGCCGTCGGCCTCGGCCACCACGGCCGTCTTCAGCTCATCGGCAAAGTTGTAGAGCGAGTCGCTCATGCGCTTCACCTCGCGCGCCTTGTCGAACCACGCCTTCACCTTGGCGGGGTTCGCCTTCATCTGCGCCTCGAAGTCGTCGTATATGTTCTGGTTCTCCTTGGCCGAGTTGGCGGTGGTGCGGTTCAGGCTCTCCTCCACGATGGAGAAACCGTTGAGCACCTCCGTCGACACGTTGAGCGCGAGCATTGCCATGAGGACGACATACATCAGGTTTATCATCTTCTGGCGCGGAGATACCGGTCTTTTCTTTATTGCCATAGCGTGCGGTTTCGGGCCTAAGCCTTGTTCATGTTCATGTTCACTGTCATCGCCTCTATCATGCGGGCGTAGATCTTGTTAAGCTCTGCTATCTGCTCGGCCATGCGGCGCGACTGCTCGTTTATCTGGTCGATGGTGCCTATCTGTGCGCTGGCGCCCTTAAGCTGCATCTCGTATACCTTGCAGATGCCGGTGAGCGTGCGGTTGAGGTTTTCCATCTCCTCCGAGTCGCGCGTGAGGCGCTGGCTCTGCTCCGCCACCTTTCCGAGCATCTCGGTGAGGCGGTTCAGCTCGTCCACATAGTTGCTCGTGGCCTCCTCCATCTCGGGCGATACCTGCTGCTGTCCCTGTATCCACGCGGGTGTATCGCCTGCTGCCGCCACGGTGCCTGCGGGCAGCTGGCCGGGATGCATGGCGGCGCCGTCTGCGGCTGCTGCCACTGCTCCGCCGCCGATTATCACCGTACCGCCTGCCAGCGGGGCTCCGGCTGTGATGCCGTCGGCAGCCATGTCCTGGTCCGGCCCGCCCTCTACCTCAACGTGCGTGGGCAGGTCCTTGCCGTCGGCGGTCTTGTCGAACGGACGGTCGAAAGCCGAAATGAAGAACACTATCGCCTCCGTGCCCATGCCGAAGTAGAGCATGAAGTTGGCTCCCGGCAGGTGGGTCAGCTTGAAGAGCGCTCCGAGAATCACGACCGATGCTCCCCAGCTGTAGGCATAGTTCAGGAATGTCTGTCCCGGCACGCTGTCGAGCCACTTCTGCAGCCGGTACACTATGTTGTATTTGCTATATTCTGTCATTTCTTCTTTGATTTTTTGGATTTCTCACTTGTTGTGTTCGCAAGGCTGCGCACACAGCGGAAGCCTATGTACGAGCGGGGCTGGTTCTGATATTCGGCCGAGCGCCACGCCGAGCGGATATACGACTCGGGGTCTTTCCACGAGCCGCCGCGCACGCTCTTGCGCTTCAGGCGGTACGGGTCTTCCTTGGCAGCGTTGTATTTCAGCTGCGGGTTGATGTCGTTCATAGCCTCCACGCCGGCCTCGGTGTATACCGTGCTCGTCCACTCGGCCACGTTTCCGGCCATGTCGAAGAGTCCGTTGCTGTTGGCCGTGTATATTCCAACGCGGCTGGTTATCAGGTTCCCGTCCTTGGTATAGTTACCGTTGTCGGGCTTGAAGTTGGCGAAGAAGCATCCCTTGCCGCTGGCCACGTCCTCGTTTTCCCACGGGAACTCGGTCTGGTTCTTGCCGCGTGCGGCATACTCCCACTCGGCTTCCGTCGGCAGGCGGTAGCGCTGCACGTAGCGGGCTGCCGATCCGAGACCCTTCAGCAGGTATTCGGTGCGCCATGCGCAGAAGGCGTTGGCCTGCTCCCACGTCACGCCCACCACGGGATAGCTGTTATACGCCGGATTGCTGAAGTAGAGGCGCATGTATGTCTCGTTGTCGGCGTTGGGAAAGTCGTTCACCCAGCATGTCGTGTCGGGGTAGATGTTGACGATGTATGTGTTCAGGAAGTCCCACGGACCGCTCAGCGGACGGTTTATCGTCTGGCTGACGATACGTCCCTCGTCGTCGATGTATGCCGTGTCCTTCGATATCCACACCTGCTCGTTGGGGTCTACGGTGACGTCGGTGTTGAGGTTGCGCTCCTGCGGGTTCATGCGATACTTGCGCTTTGCGGCCTCCGTGTAGTCGTATATCTCGTAGCGGAAGTTCATCTGACTGGCGTCGAGCATCTTCTCGCCCGTCACGGGGTTCGTCACGTATACGCTCTCGATGGCCCGCTGCTCGTCTTCGTTGGGCTTGCGGGGCAGCGGCTTCTTCCAGTTGAGATAGGGTTTGATGGGGTCGCCGTTGCGGTCTTCCTCTATCTTGTATGTCTCGTCGCCGCCGTAGGCCGGGTCTGCCAGGCGCTCACGTATGATGGAGTCGCGCACGTAGTATACGAACTGGCGGTACTGCGAGTTGGTTATCTCCGTCTCGTCCATCCAGAATCCTTCCACCGAGATGTCCTTCACCGGTGTCTGCCTGCCCCACAGGCTGTCCTGCTTCTCTATTCCCATCTTCAGGTGTCCGCGCTTGATGAGCGTCATGCCGTAGGGTGTAGGCGCGGTGACCTCGCCGCCCGACGCCGAGGCGGAGCGTCCGCCGAAGCATCCGGTGAGTACTGCCGTGCCGAGGGCACAAAGGGCTATGATACATTTCCTCATATCCATAATTTATAATATTCTCACGCTTTTATGTCTGTTCTTTCCTTTCTTGCCGAGGTTAATGTCGGTCTGGTATCCGACGAAGAGCTCGTGCGCGCCGTTGCCTATGCTCAGGGCCGTGGTGTATATCTCGTAGCTGTAGCCGAGGCTCACGCCGTGGAAGTCGCCGCCGATAATCACGGTGACGGAGTTGTCCGGGCTGTACGACAGGCCGGCATACATCACCTTCTTGTCGTTCGTATACTTCACCCGTCCGGTGATGTCGGCACGCCACGCCACGCCGTCCGTACGGGCGAGCACGGAGGGATGTATTGATAGAAACGGATTTCTCAGCTTAATATTGTATCCTCCCGTCAAATAATACATCGGGTCTATCTTCATCGTGGTGCGCTCGCCCAGCTCCACGGCTGGCCCGTTGAGGTGCAGCACGGACAGTCCGGCATACCAGTTGCGGTGGCTGTAATAGAGGCCGAGGCCTATGTCGAAGCCCGTGCCCGTGGCCTCCGACGATGGGAAGGCGTTGTCGCCGGGCGTCTCCGTGTCCACCTTCGAGCCGTCGAAGCTCTCGCTGAGCATGCCGAGGTTAATGCCCGCGCCTATCATTCCGCCGAGCAGGCGGCGGCGGAAGGCATACTGCAGGGCGAACTTCTTGTGCGAGAAGAGGCCGATGGCATCGTTGACGAACTGCGCGCCGACGCCGTGATACGACTTGATGAAATAGAACGGCAGGTCTCCGCCGGCATACATCGTGCGCGGATTGTTCTCGAATCCGGTCAGCGCCATATTGTATGCGGCGGCTACGTTTATCTTCTGCTCCTTGCCCACGGCCGCAGGATTGAACGACGGCTCCATCGCCCAGTAGTGGGAGAAGGAGGCGTCATACTGCGCCCAAACCCGCAGCACACCGGCTACGAGGGCACAAAATATCACGATATTACGCTTAAGCACGTCTATATAACGAAAGAAACGGGGAATTATTGCATGAGAGCGCCATCAAAGCCCCTCCTGACCTCCCCGAAGGGGAGGAAAGCTGAGAGATTTTGGGAGAGCTGAGAAGACTGAGAGAAATTGGGATAGTTGGGAGAAGTGGGAGGCAATGATTCCCAGCCCTCCCAGTTTCCCCCAGTCTTCTCAGCTCTCTCAGCCCTCCCAAATCTCTCAGCTTTCTCCCATTTCCTCCCCTTCGGGGAGGTCAGGAGGGGCATCTTCCCAGCTCCCTGAGCGCCTCTTCGGGCGAAGCGTCGCGCAGGATGACGGTCTTGTCGCCTTCGAGCAGGTATAGCGACGGCATCTCGGGCATGTAGTATAGGTTGCGGCGCGATATCTCGCCGGTGTCGAGCCCCACAGTCCAGCCGGCGGGCATGGCAGCGGCGGTGCGTCGCCAGGTGCTCTCGCTGCCGTCGGCATATACGGCGAGCACGGTAAGGCTGCCGTCGGCAACGAGCCGCCGGACCAGCGTGTCGGCGGCAAGGCGGCCGATGACACCGGTGCAACGGTCGCAATCGGGGTCGTAGAACATGAGGAGCATGCGGCGGCCGGGAGTCTGCGAGAGCGTGGTGCGGCGGCCGTCAAGGCGGATGTAGGCGAAGTCGGCGGCCACGGTGCCGGGGCGGTTACGGCCGATGGCATCGAGCAGGAACGATGCGCGGCTGCGGGCGGCCGTACCGGCGACGGGCGATGCGGCCATGGCCGCGAGAAAGGCGGAGAACGACTGCTCGTCGCGCATGGGCGACTCACGCTCGTACAGGTATTTGGCGGCAAGGCCGCAGAGCAGCGCGTATGCCGCAGAATCGGCCTCAGCCCGGTGCATGAGCGCGGCGACGGCCGCGGCAGTGGCCTCACTGCCGGCATGTGGGAAAAGCGAAATGAAGTTCACAAGGTTCTGCTCCATGAAGCGCTCATCGCGGCTGCGAAGCGTATCGGCGAAGTCGAGGGCATCCCAGAAGTGCATGGCCACGTAGCCGGCACGGGCCGAAGGCACGCGGAGCGTGTCGGGAACCACAGGCAGGGGCAGTTCGCCAAATGCAGACGCGGTATCGCCCGGCGCGGCGGAAACTGCCGGACTGGCGGCGCTGCCGGGAACCGCAACGACGGAACCGGCGGTGCACAGCATGGCTGCCACTACCGCGAGCAATGTCCTTAACATCTTCCTTGTGTCCATATATTAAAATGTATGCGTTCCTTATTATATATAGGAGACGGCGACGGATAATCAGTCCGGACCGTTACCTGCCGCAGGTAATACCGTCACGTGTGGCGTGTTACACCGTTACGTGTGGCGTGTTACACCGTTACGTGTGGCAGGTAACACCGTTACGAGCGGCAGGTAACACCGTTACGTGTGGCAGGTAACACCGTTACGAGCGGCAGGTAACACCGTTACGAGCGGCAGGTAACAAACCGGAATGCGGCATGACGGGGCCCGGCCTCCTGCACAACGGCAATGCTTAGGGCGTCACCTTGCCGTGATTGCCGTTGTAAACCGGCCGCACCGGGAAGCCGTCGCAGGTATAGAACATATTTTTAGGACGGATATAGCTGGCTCCCCAGGGATCTTTGCGCGAGAATTCGAAATTGTACGAGCTGGTTTCATTGGTGTTCACATTATTTGCCGTCCATATATAGCCTATCTCGCCAAAATGAAAGACACCTGCATAACTGTTCCAATCCCTATAATCGGTCTGGGGGAATATTATAGACTGGTACTTATCGGGATTTGTGTAAAACTCATATAGGTATCTCGTTTCATTGTAGCCCGCGATGTTTCCGACCTGCACGTCATACCATGACGGAGCCCAACTGGCGTCATTTCCCGTGGTCGTGAAACCGGTGAAGGCATCTTTGTGTGACATCTGATAGCCCACCGGACACGGATCGTATATCGTCTTAACAGGCTGAGCCAACGAATCTTCTAACGAACGGCCATTCCACAGGTTGGCGTATGTCTTGTCGTCGCTGTCAAAATCGCGCCCTCCCGTTCCGTCAAGACGGGGCGGGTTGTGCCATGTGTCGGGCTTCTGTATAAGCAGATGCAGGGCTTCGCGTGTTGTCTTCTTGTTATCATCAAAGTAGTCTGTAAGTAATGGCGGATTGGTTATGTCATTGTATCCTTTATAATCATATCTCACTTTGTTGTTGCCCGCGCCACCGTTTTCCTGGTTGTTGCCGCGTGCAGCTATGAACGGGTCCTTGCGTCCCCACTGATAGTAGGGATTGTTGCCGCGTGTGAAGGCCATGTGCGACTTCTTGACTATCTTTATCGTCTGAGTCTTGCTTCCGGAAATGAACATCACCTCACACTCGCGCTCCTTGTAATACTTTATCTTCTCCCCTCTTTCTGAACACCATCCGAGATTCATCGGCATGAAACTATACTTTCGGGAAGCATCATGGGAGGTGACTTCAATGGTCTTGTCGCGGGCCTCGACATCGAGACGGGTCACCCAGATGTGCCAGCTCCACATCACGCGGTCAGCCTCATCCTTCACTGCTACCACGGCATTGCCCTGCTTTATATGTTCTTCACTAACATAGAACCTGATGCCTCCTTTCTTATTGTAGGCATCCGGTAAATATGTGGGAGATTCTACATGCGGTGTCAATTCCCAGTCAAAACGCGGATGCAGAAGTTCATTCTCGTCCTGCCATACCAATGCGGCACTTGCCGGATTACAGCCCTCGTTGCTTTTGATGTAAGGGGATGTGATTTCATTGCCAAGATGGTTTTTGAGCACTGATAATACATTGCCATCAGAACTTACGCCGGCGTATGTGTAAGAACTTGGGGCTTCTTTTCCTTCATGAATGGCGTTGCCATAGACCAAAGGCAGGATATACCACCCGGGGGCATCAACCATGTAGCAGTTGGCCGTGCAGACTATGCCGGCCGAACCATCCGGGTTGGCAAGATTGTAAGGACTTTCCTTCGAGCCCTTAGAGAGAGCGGCTTTCAGTCTGGCGTTTATGTCTATTTCCTCATCCGGCTGCAGATATTTTTCCTTGACTTTGAAGCCCACCCTTTTCTCGTACGGCACGTCGCCGTCTTCAATAACGTATTCGAGCCACTCTGAAGCGTCGGTGAATTCCCCTTTGCCGGAGTCGCGGTATTTTATAGAGAAATCCATCTTTATCCTCTCGTCCTCCTCCATATAGCTCGTGACCGTGACCTTGTTCTTGTCACTGAACTCATGTCCGCGGTTTGGATACGAATAGTCCGGCATGAATACCTTTCCCTGATAGTTCATCACCTTAGGCTCAGTAGCCTCGAGCACCTGTTCCTTGTATTCTATATGCCAGTCATAGTCATTGGCGAAATTGTTGAACTTCAGTGTCAGCTTGTAGTGATGGTTGCGCTCAGCATCGTAGTTGGTGGTCACGTTCTTGCCGAGCATGAACCGATAGGTTGCGATTCCGGTTCCGGGCCGTTCGGGATTTGTCGACCGGTATACCGCCTTGACCTCTATGTAGGTGCCGCAGGGCTTGTCGTCTTTCAGCCTGTCTGCATTATCGGGGTTGCCGTCTTTGTCTTCATCCTTCTGGCGCTTGTCTTCCCCTATTCCCTGCATGTTTTCGTAGAAGAATAGGGCGTCGGCCGTTTCCGAATGGTCAGAGCCGTATGTCTGCGTCGGTACCTTGTTGTTGACAACGGCCTTATATTTGTCAAAGAACCCTGCTTCATCGGGCTGGACATCACCCTCGAAGTATTTTATGATTTCCCCGTCATGTATGAGCGAATCGATGTGGTCCGGCGTGTTGGCCATTCCCAGCAGACACTTTCTAGGTATGTCCTTTATTGAGGCCGACATGATATAAATGGAGACACCGTCCTTAAGGCTTGAGCCGTCGTAGGCCACGGTGACCTTCGAGGCGGCACGCCACGTCAGCTGTATGGTTCTCAGGCCTGTCACAGTGGCAATCCGTTCATCATACTTCGACAGGTCGCCCATGTTTGCCACGGCATATATGTAGTAACGGCCGTAAGGCACGGAGAGTGTTATCGTGGCACTGGGCATGACCGTCTCGGTTTCCGACTGCCTTGCCGAGTCGGCAAGCACGTATGTGCCGGGAGTGCCGGCAGCGCTCTCGGTGAGCGGAATCTTGCTGACGAGGTTGCCGTCGCCGTCGTAGAGCAGCACACAGAGACTCCAGACTGCCTTTATGGCGTCGCCCTGACTGCGGGTACCGGCGTCGAGGGCGGGCGTGAAGGGTTTGAACTCCACCGTGGCGGTGACGAGGCTCTCGCCTTCACCGACGGGAGACGTGCCGCCGAAGAGCGCCTCGTCGGCACAGGAGGCGAGAAGCAAAGCCGCGGAGAGGCAGCAAAGTATGTTTTGTCTTATTCTGCTTAGTAACATGGGGTTGTCTGTTTACAAGCCAAACACGGGAACGAGTGGTACAGGTATGTATGGGAGCACGTCTGCAAGCCATACGGCCCCGGTGTGGCCGATGGTGATGTTGACGATGACGTGTGTGTTGCTGGGAAGTGTGGCCAGGGCGGGGAAATATTCGCCGAGGCTCATTCCGTCGTAATAGATGGCCATGGAATAGTTACGGGGGTCGGCGTCGTCTTCATACTTGCCCTCGAGAAGATATATCGGGTCGAGGGTCGTGGTGACGCCTACGGGCAGGCTGACTGTCAGCAGGCTGTCCTTGCCGTAATCATAGTCGCCCGCACCGGCTGGTATGGAGTAGCTGACAATTTCACGGCAGGGCACACCGTCTATCTCGGTCTCGCGATAGACCGCATCGCGGGACATGAGATATTCGGCACGGGCCATGCGGCTGATGGTCAGTCCGGTGAGGTTTATGGGGCGGCCGCTGTTGTTGGTGATGCGGAAAGAGAACTTCACGGCGGCGCGGGTGATGAACAGCCTGTGGCTGCTGTCTGCATTGCCGACGCTGATGTCGTGGCACTCGCTCATGGGCAGCGGGCCGGTGAGCTGCTCGCAATCATGGTCGAGGCGTATGGTAAGGGCCGAGATTTCGGCCGCGGGGAAGGTGCTGCCCTCGCTGATGGACGACAGGTCGTAGTCGACGACCTTGCGCCGGGTCTCACCCGGGGCGGCGAGGGTGGTCCCCTCGTTAGCAAAGAGATACACTTTCTTCATCTCATTGCCGAGCACCTTGAAGCGCTCCTCGCGATGGTCGGCGGCCACGGCAAGGCTCACGAGGCGGTTGGCCTCGACAGTGCCGTCGGGACGCACCACGATGATGCGCAGGTCTACGAGCACAGGACCGCCGGCGGAGACGATATCGTCACCGCTCCCGCCGCATCCGGCAAACAAGGATGCGAAAAGCCATAATACAACAATATGTATGTACTTGGGCATAGAGTGTTAATTTCCTTCGTAGTCGTTTATCCGTACAATCCAGTCGTCTATCTGTATATGTGTGTCAAGCCACTCCATGTCGTGGCCGAGGAAGAATATCATGGGCCACTCGCTCTTGCGGTCGAGAAACTCCTGCTTGCCCATGGAGGGATACAGGTCGCTCTTGAAGGCGAGCAGATAGTTGTTCAGCGGTATGTCTATCACAGCCGCGCCGTCTGAACGGCGGCGCACGATGAGCCGCGGACTGTTCTTCACCATGAGCCGCGACACGGACAGCTCGGCGTAGGCCACAGAGGCCTCGCCGCCGTCATGAGCTATACCGACAGACGTCTGCCCGCGCGACCACGGCGTATAGGTGACCGTGCCGGCGGGTATGAGGTCGTTGTCGCAGCCGAAGAGCGTGTTGTCGTCTTCGATGGAGAAGTCGTAGTCGCGGTTGTCTACCGTGAGTCCGTCGACCTGCTGGAGCATGACGCGGATGTTGTTGGTATTCTTCATCATGTGCACCGTACCCTCGCTGTAGCGGTCGGCCGTGGACATGGTCAGCTCGCCCCAGAACATGGAGTGCAGGTTGCGGCGCTCCGGAGTGGTGAGGCAGTCGCTGTCGAGAGACACGCGCAGGTCGGTATGCAGGGTGCCGGAACCGGGCACGGGGTGGATGATGAACGAGCTGCGGGCACAGGCGATGCCGCCATAGGCGACAAAGCGGTATTTGCCTTCGGCAAGGTCGATCCGCATGCGGTATGACTCGTCGGCGAGAGCGGCCCCCTCCTCGGTGACGGTCTGCTTCTCGGCAGCCCAGGGAGTAACCACGTAGTTCGTACTTTTCTCCGAGCCGCAGATGACGGAATTGGCATCCAGACCGTTGGCAGACACGCGGGGAAGATAATAGAAGTTCTTGCTCATGTTCACAAGAGCCATCTTGGTGAGCTTCATCTTCAGCTTTGCCGTAGCCTCTTCGCCCACCCAGTATGTATTATTATTGCCGCTGCCGTCCTTGAAGTCGAAACGGGCAACAGAACGCATCACGTGGATGTTGCCGCTGGCAGCGTCGCCGTTGTCAATTCCGCCGCCGTTGCTTCCGGACAGGTTGAAAGGCGATGTGGCATAGGCATAATTGTTCCAATCGTCGAGCTTGGCCGGAATCTTGCGCGTAGCTATGGTGGTGTTTGACATCAGGAAAGAGTTTCTGTTCCATGGCTTTGCCGAGCCGGAGGCAAGCGAGCCGCTGGCATTCTCCGTCACCGTGCAGGTCTTGTTGTACCATTCGTCATCATTTGACTCGACTGCTGTGAGCAGGTCTGCGGTGTAGTTGCAGAATGTATATACACGCACGCTATTATCCTTCAGGGCTTCGTTGGCGTCAACGTTTTCGCCTGTATAATAGTTTGCAATGGCAGTCTTCTTGAACGAAGCCGTGGCCGTGACGTTGGCGTTCTTTATCGTCAGCGTGCCGTCGTTGTCTTCAACCTCCGCACCTTCGGTGTTGAGATTGGCCACCGTAGCGTGGGTTATAATCTTATTGTCCTTGTCGGTAAGGACGATAAGCATCGTTGACACGTTGTTCTCGTAGTCCTTTCCGATCTCGACGCCGCTATTCGACTGACCGTTATCGGTCGTCTCGCTGCGCGTGCCGCCGGCAGTGGGCAGCTTAACGTTCACAGACATGAACACCTTGTCACCGTCGTTCACTGACGGCGTCGTGCCGCCGTCGGACGTCAGGACTTCGTAGTTGCTGCATCCGGCAGCCATTCCCATGACGAGAAGTCCGATGAGTAATTTGCTCTTAGCTTTCATTTTCTCTTCTTTTTTGTTTTTAGTTTCTACTTTTTCTAATTGTCTTGGCTATTTATCTTTGTTATCTGAATGTCTCTGTCATCTGTAGTCGTCAAGACGGCGCACCTCATCCTCTGCACCGGCCACACCGCCGCGGGCGGCATCGCCGAACAGGCGCGCGGCGGCATCATAGTCGCCCGACATGGCTGCAAACACGCCGCGGGCATACGAGGCATGGGCCGTGGTGCCGGCCTTGGCAAGATAGCGGGCGGCCGACTTAAGGTCGCGGCGCGAAAGGGCGCTGTTGGCGGCATTGAGGTTGGCCGTCTCGTCGTCGGGATACATGCGCACGGCAATCTCGAAGGTCTCGGCATACTCGTCGCTGCCCTGCTCCATCTCCTGAGCCGCCATATACATCTCCTGAAGGCTGAGCTTCTGGGGCTGCGTCTTCAGCGTGCGGCGTATCTCGGCGACATCGGTATACTGACGTATCTTATAGCGTACGACATAGTCGGAGTGGCGCAGGCCGGGATATACGTTCTTCAGCAGGAAGGCATAGTCTGAAGGATGGGCGGTCTTGATCTTGCGGTCTTTCGCATCGGGGTCGAGACTGCTGCGGATGATGCTGAGTATGGCCTCCTTGCCGGCAAGATACGAGCCGGCGACATAGCGCTCGAGCCCCTCCCAGTCTTCGGGCTCGTAGTCGGTGGATATCAGGTCGGCGGGGAAATCGTAGAGACGGCGCACATACTCCTTAAGGGCTGCCGTACGGCCCTTGGCCAGGCGGGTGTTGTTCGAGTAAGAGCCTTCAGGAGAGGCATATCCCTTGAACGTCAGCGAGACAATCTCGACGTCGGGGTCGCTCTTCACAGTGTCAATGGTATGCCATATCTTCTGCAGCTCGGAGGGGTTCTTACGGTAGTTGGGATATATCTCCGTGCGGTTTACGGGGAAGTCGATGTATGCCGAGCCCTGCATGTCGCGTATCTTGGGCTCTGCCTTGGGCGACACATAGACGAGGCGGGGCTCGTAAACCCGCGGCTCAAGGTTGAGACGGGCAAGCTCGCCGGCAGCCTCGCCGACAAGTCCGGCGCAGCAGCCGCGCGTCTCGCAGACGACACCGAGCGAGGCACGGCCCATCCATGGAGAGTAGGGCACGACGGTGCGGTACTCCACCACGGAGACACTGCCGTGGCGGTAGAGCCGCAGACTGTCGCCGGAGAGCATCGTGTTGCGCAGGTGGTGATAGTAGCGGTTGCGCCCGGCAACCGTCACGGGACTGAGACGCAGGCTGTCAGGGCCGCTGCTGATAACGGGCGTCAGCGTCAGCTCGCGGTTGCTCGTGATGTCAAGAGCGGAGACGTCGATGTCCATAGACACGAAGAGCTTGTCGCCGGCACGCGAGACGGCAAGGTTCCTGACGTCTGCGAGGCCTCCGGGAAGACTCTGGGCATCAGCCCCTGCAATGCCGGCAAGAAACAGCAGTCCGGCACAGAATATCTTTAAAAAAATCCTGTTCATATAAATTGGAATGAAGCTGGTTTAAAATGCGTATACTAAATTGAGTGCGGCCTTGGTCGGTCCCACATAGCTGTGCGACTTGCCGTCGTCTATCTTCGTGCCGCACGTGGCACACGGGTAGCTGTCGTAGCGGGTGTATACATACCCGACACCTATCTCTGCCTCGAAATTCCAGTGCTCACTGAGAATCCACGCATATCCGTAGGCTATGCCCGCACCGGCAAACCAGCCCTGGAAACGCTCGTCGGAAAGCCGCGAGAAGTCGGTACCGAGAAAGGATATGCTATTCTTGAGATGGCCTATATTGTATTTACCGCCAAGGGCGTGCGCACCGACAAAATGGCCGGCAAAACGATCGCAGAACCAATAGCGGGCCTCGGGCTGCACCATCCAGTGCTTCCACTTGCGGTCGTGGGAAAGGGTCCACGCATTGTAATTACCCGAAACATCCACTGTCCAGCGCGGGGCAAGCCCCACCTCTACTCCGGCATTTGCTGTATAGGCAGCTATGTCATAAAGCAGATTGGTCTTCACGGCCACATTCTGACCATGAGAACTCGCTTACACAAACATAATGCCCACTAAAAATAACACGATCCTAAGTCTGGCATTCATATCAAATCTCTTATTTTTATCCTTAATACTATGTGTTAAATATAAAAGTAATCAGTCTAATATACATGTCGTGCCCACCTGCCGAACTATTCATTAAAGCCCCGGACTATCCCGAAAACGGGTTATGTGTTATCCCCAAAAGCCTCTATTCTTACAATCAGATTTACAACTCCTGACTCACAGCGGGCGTAAAAGCGCTGCAAGATTAGTTACTTAGATTGATATAACAAAGCTGTCAATAGTTATTTAAAGTTAAAATTTACCCCTCCCGAAAGATAATATGATTATAATCAAGGACTTATATAAATGCAAAATATTCTTAAAAAGAAGATGGTTGTTAAAAAACAGATAAAATGTCCGCAAACGGCATATTCATGGCGTCCGACTGGTAATTTTATTTACATAAGACCCGTCCTACATTTGCAAACATCACCGATTCCCATACGAATGAGACATGACTCGTTACGGACAGTCAGCTTTTTCACTACATGCAATACTGCCTATACAAAAGCAAGGACAACGGACTATGGAAGCAAAGAAACATAAAGCGTGAAGCCGAAACCACCTGTCGTAATTCCGGCAACCCCCAAAAACATATCGCACCGCCCCCAAAAACATTTTTGACAGCTGGCACAAACATATCCGAAAACAGGCAGAACACATCAAAGTGGCACCTTCCGTACCGTCAACGACACTCCTAAGCACCGTAAAGAGCACTCCTGCCAATCGATATCGCCTTCTATGCCACTCACTTTACTTACATGCAAGGCATAAGATAAGGCGGACATGAAGATGGGAAACAGCTCATTAAGTAAAGTTTTATGCTTCAACGGAGTTTTTCTCATGAATATTTTGTAAATCTGTATAAGAAATATACCTACCTGAAATCAAAAGAGTTAGAAGAATTACCTCGTTTTGGGGTAATGAGTTGGTAACCGTTCCAATTGCCGTAGTCTGCATCGCTTTGCTTGTTCGGGTAACTCTTACGGATGCAAAAGTACGAAAAATATTCCGACTGGAATAATCATTCCCAATATTCTTTCAGCTGATTGGCATCCACTCTTATGCCGTTTGAGGCTTAAAGCAAATTGCAAACAAGGAAGCCACGGTAAAAGCAACTCTTATCCATAACAAATGAATGCATTGCATTTCCTCAGAGGTTTAGGTTGTCATGCGGGAAGCTATGTGTCAGTCGGTTAAAACCTTCAGCATGAATATACTGGTTGCCGTATGCCCGGAATCTCCGAGTTGACCATCCAACAGCTGAAATCCCCGTTCCTTATACATATCAATGGCTTTACCAAACGAAGGGAATGTTTCTATATACAGGCTGGTATAGCCCGCTCCCTTTGCACGGCGGACAATCAAATCAAGAATCATGCCTCCCAATCCTTTTCCTCGGACAGCAGGCGATAAATAATACTTGACTATTTCAGCACACTTGCCGGGCAAGCCTTTGGTGGGATAGAAGCCACAGCCTCCTTGAATCTCTCCGCCGTAATCAATCACCCAATATTCTGCATTTACATTTTCAACCGACTGACTGATGCAGTCCGTGACAGGGTCATCATACACCGTGCCTGTACGCGACACACCAAATTCATCAATAACACATCGTATCAGACGAGCCATTTGAGCATTATCCGTTTCCTTGATTGGACGGATGATAAAATCATCTTTTGTCTCCATATTGTTATCAGTTTATTTCCTATTCCTACAAAGATTCTCTTTGTTTTCGGGCAATGAATCTGTAGCCATTCCATTTACCGTGGTCTGCATTACTATATTCAGGCTGAATATTTGACATCCACACTTATGCTGTTTTAGAGTTGAAGCAATTAACAAGCAAGGAGGCTACGGTAAAAGCGATTCCTACTCCTGCCACACCCGTCCATCCACAATGTTGCCAAAACAGACCTGAAACGAATGTTCCGGCAGAACCGCCCAAGAAGTAAATGGTCATATAAACGGTATTGACCCGGTTGATGGCGGATGCGTCAAGAGCGACCACGCTGGTTTGGTTGGACAAGTGGATGCATTGCATTCCTGCATCAATTAAAAGAATGGCGATTATCATCCACAAGTAGCTGTCATTTCCCCAAAATGCCAACAACCATGCAGCCAAGATAACGCATCCTCCGACGATGGAGAAGAATCTTGCGCCGTATTTTTGGATATATCCGCTAATGAATACAACCGTAGATGCACCTGCCAATCCGCACAAACCGAGTGCTCCGATAATATCGTCACTCGCGAAGAAAGGCTCTTGCTTCATTCGGAAAGCAAGGCAACTCCACAAAGCGAAGAACGAGCCATAAGCCAATGCCGCTCTCAACGAAGCGATACGCAGGTACGGGTATTGGAAGAGCAGGCGCAACAAAGATTTCATCAGCCCTGCATAGCTTTCTTGAGAACGGGCAGACAGCACGGGCAGCATCTTGTGAATCATCAGAAAACATCCGAGCATAAATACGCAAGCCACGAAATAGACGGAACGCCATCCCCACACATCAGCAAGAAAGCCACTGAACACCCGCGAGCCGAGAATGCCTATGAGCAAGCAGGATTGTATAATGCCCACATTGCGCACCTTGTGTGCAGGTGCCGAATGGAAAGACACTAACGGGATGAAGAACTGTGGCATGACCGAAGATGCGCCGACAAGCAATGATGCGCCCCACACCCAATAGATGTTCGGGGCAAGGGCTATGGCAAGCAAGGCGCACGAAGATATGATA
>CAJMSE010000009.1 GCA_905216025.1 uncultured bacterium
GCTGCGCGAAGACGGCATACAGATATATGAGTTCGACCCGATACGCTTCCCTTGGATAAACCACGTGTTCCTCCGCGACCACCGCAAGATAGTCGTCATCGACGGAAACGTGGCCTACACCGGCGGCATGAACGTGGCAGACTACTACATCAACGGCACGGAACAGGTCGGAGAATGGCACGACATGCACTGCCGGATAGAGGGAGGAGCGGTCAGCCAGCTGCAGATGATATTCGTAAGGATATGGAAGAAGGTGACGGGCGAGGACATATGGGACCAAAAATACTTCCGCGCCTACGAGCCGGTAGCAATCGCCGGGCTCGCCCCGGACACCACACAGACCGCCGGCCACAAGACCGTGGGCATCATAAACCGCGAGCCGCGCACGTCGAACGACATCATAAGGACGTTCTATGTCAACGCCATCAACCTGGCACAGGACTCCATAAAACTCATAAACCCTTACCTCACGCTCAACCGCAAACTGAAGAAAGCACTGCGCAACGCCGTCAAGCGCGGCGTGAAGGTGGAGATAATGGTGTCTGCCAAAAGCGACATCCCGCTCACACCGGACTGCGTTTTCTACAACGTGCACAAGCTGATGAAGCACGGCGCGGACATCTGGGTATACGAACCGGGCTTCCATCACACGAAGGTGATAATGGTAGACGGGCGTTTCTGCACCGTCGGCAGCGCCAACCTGAACGCCCGGAGTCTCAGCTGGGACTACGAGGAGAACGCCGTAATCATAGACAGGCACACCACGGGAGAACTCAGCCGCCTCTTCGACAGGGACAAACAAAAGAGCTTCTACCTCACGGAAGAGAAGTGGGACGAGTTCCGCACGCCATGGAAGAAGTTTGTAGGATGGTTCGCCCACCTGCTCACGCCGTTCCTCTGAGCTGCACACCGACAGCCACAAACGCACAAGCAAGATTATAAATGAAACGCGACGAGACGATATCCATCTGCAAAGCCTTCGGCATCCTGCTGATGGTGATAGGCCATGCAAACTGTCCCGGCATCCTCGGGGGCTTCATCTACGAGTTCCACATGCCGCTGTTCTTCATCACCGCGGGCTATTTCTTCTCGCTGAAATATCTCTACGACGAGGCCACCTTCGTCAAAAAGCGCATCAAGGGGCTGTATATCCCGTTCGTGAAATGGTCTGTCGTCTTCCTCGCCCTGCATAACCTGATGTTCACCGTGGGCATCCTCAACGAGCAATACGGCAATCCCAACGGCGGCGTCACGCACCCCTACTCCTGGCATCAGATGCAGCAGAACCTCTGGAACATAGTCACCGCCATGGGCGGATACGACCAGTTCCTAAACGGTGCGTTCTGGTTTTTCCGTGCATTGTTCGTCACGAGCATCGTCTTCCTCATCCTGTTCAAGGTCCTCGACGGCCTCGCCGCACGCCTCGGGAAAGACTGGCGCCACGTCGTCATACCCTCGGCAATATGCGCGATGGCACTTCTTGTCGGGATATGGAAGTCTCTCGAAGGTCTGAAAGTGGTCAATCTCGTGCAAGGCGGAAGCCGCGAGATAATGGGATTGTTCTTCTTCAGCGCCGGCCTGCTGTTCCGGCAGCTGCGCCACAGGTATGCAGTGACATGGTGGAGCACGGTGATATTCGGGGTGACGGTGTTCCTCTTCTCGCGCTTCGCGCTGTCGAGCATGACGTGGAACATGCCGTTCGAGAAGGTCATAGCCCTGCCGCTGCCCGCCATCTGCGGCTTCCTGATGACGTATAACATAAGCTATGCGATAGAGAAACGCCGCGGACGGATAAGGGATTTCCTTGTATTCTGCGGCAACAACACGATGTGCATCCTCGTGTTCCATATCATTTCATACAAGCCGGTGAGCCTGCTGAAGATATGGTACTACGGTCTTGACATCAAGCAGATAGGCTGTCACATGGCAATACACGAGCATGCAGCCGACGACTGCTTCTGGATTCTGTATTCGATAGCCGGTGCGGGCATCCCCTTAGCATGGACATGGGCCTACCGCAGGATACGCCGCAAGGCATTCCGGCCTAACTGAAAAGCTCATTGCAGATAAGGTCGGCCATCAGCTGCATGTCTCCCGTCCCCATCAAACCCTCCTTGATATGCCGGCTTGTGAGCATGATCCCTTCCCGCATGATATCCCCGGCTCCGCCGTCGCGGTATTGTGAAACAGTCATGCCGGGACTGGTCATCTTCAGATAGCGGGCAAACAGCCGTGCCGCCGCGCGCCGGTTTCCCGACAGCCACTCGCAGTATCCATAGCCGACGAAATCGTCCGGCACCGGAGTTTCCACGCCGGTGAGCTCCACATAGATCTTCCTTGCCTGCTCATACTTGCCCGCTCCCACAAGCGCATGGGCCAGGACACGCCTCACGCCGGCATCGCCCGGATATTCATAGTCGAGCTGAAAGAGCGTCTTCAGCGCCTCCTGAAACTCTCCCATCTTCACAAGGCAGACGCTGCGGCCCATCAGCAGACTCTTCTTGCCCGGCTCCTGACCGAGCAACCGGTCATAGGCTCCGAGGGCATCGCCCATCCGCGACGCACGGAAACAGGCACGGGCATATCCGGCCAGCGCCTTCCTATCGTCCGGGCGGAGCTCCAGCGCACGGCCAAAGCACCACTCAGCCGTCTTGCCGGCCAGGTGGTCGTGCATGATGGTCTCATCGCTGTGCATCAACACATTGCCGCAGAACATGAAGTAGTTATATCCATGCCGTCCGTCGGGCCAGTTGTCGAGCACCTCGGCGGCCTCCCTGTACATCTTCCGGCCAACCAGAAAGGCCACTATCTCGTCGTACCTGCCGCCCAGCTCCGTGCCGGAGACCAGCGTGTCGGCAAAGAACATATATCCCGAATCCCATCCCTCGCTATGCCGGTAGTCGAAGGGATTGCGGAAGAGGCTCCGCGACGGGAACAGGCGGAAGAACCTGTAAACATCCTGAAGGTATATCCTTCTGATGTAAGCGGCGCTCTGCCTGTCGGCATCCATCATCCGCCCCATGCCGACTGCCTCGCCGCGGCCAATCATCTCGCGCATCGACTGCGGTATGCGGTCCATCACCTGCTTGAAGGCGAGCACGAAAGAATACTTGTCGCTGTTGCAGAACGGGCCGTTGTCGATTATCGTCCGGACGATGTTGCGGTCCTTGTCGCTGTCATAGAGCGATGCCACGGCCGGATGTTCGGGATAGAACGGCACGAACCAGTTGCTTATATTGTCGAAGAACGGAAAGCGCTTCATCTGCGAGAAACCGCCGAAATAGATGTCAGAACCCGCTTTCTGCATGTCTATCATCCGGCGGAATCCCTCCTCAACCTTTTCCATATTGCGCTCCGAAACCTCCGGATTGAGAATCTCCTCCATGCTGTCCTCCTCGTTTTCCTCTATTCCGAAGCGCGTTATGCTGAGGTTGTTGTGCTTCAGCAGGTCGGGCATTATCTCCTTCTGGATTGTCCTGTTGTCGCTCTCCGCACTGACGCAGTAAATCAGCTGTATCTGAAGTTCGGTCAGTTCACGGCACATCCGCTCGTCTCCGAGCAGTTCCTGTACAAGCGACGAGAACTCTTCCTGACAGCTTTCACGGCCCGCCGCGAACGAGAAGACCATGCCGACGAGGGCGCGCTGGCGCACATTCTCGTCGCTGCTGTCACGGTACAACCCGGCAAGGAGGCGGAACTTCCTGATGTCAAAGATGTTCATCAAGCTGAGCGTGACAGCCGAAACCATCAGCTGCTGGTCTGCGCTGTCCACCGTAGGCAGCAGTAGGAGTTCTCGGAACGACTCCGCCACGCCGTCGGCCCATTGCCCCGACAGCCACAGATAGTCGAACAGGTCTGACATGAGCTTCTGATGGCGGCCGTATATGCCGGCCTGCCGTGCCTCACGGGTATGCGGCGGCTCGAGCTCCAGCATCGCCACGTCTGACACGAAGCCCTCCAGCCCGGCCCTCAGCACATCCGGCGACCAGTCGCGATGCGACGCCATGATGCGCCGTGCCGCAGCCGACAGGTAGGGAGAGCGGGCTATCTCATGGCGCAGCAGCGTGTCGGCGGTGAGCCTGTAGAGCCTCCGGCCCAGTCCGGCATATATCTCCGTGAACTGCGGGTCACGGTATCCGTCGGCCCAATAGTCGGCCATCCGCCTGTAGTCGTCCTTTATTCCCGCCATGGCCTCATCCAGAGAGAGCTCCGGATACCTGCTTCCGAACGACTCCAGCATCTCCATAGCCAACGGCAGACGGCCGTCGCCTATATTCCGGAATATCCCGATAAGTTCCTTATTTCTTTCCATATACCTCCTTTTTTCCTGCAAGCCACTTGCCGGCCCGTGCCAGGTCTTCCTCGCGCAGGGGCGCCGCATGGCGGTATCTGACATCTGCCGGTATCGAGTCGGCCACGGCGGCATCCACCTTGCAATACCTCGCTATGAGGTCGCGGTAGTGCGCCGCCCCGTATTTGTTTATCGAGTCGCATGCCATGTCGTATGCCTTCACGAACACGTCCATCTGCCGTGCCCGTGCCGTGTCGCTTTTCAGTCCGGCCCTGAAGGCTATCGCCCCGAGGCTCATGCCGAGCCGCCGCGAGTCTGTCACCACGCGGTGGCGTGCCGTCCGCGCTGCCGTTGCCTGCGGTTCGGGAAGCCACAGCGCATCCATCTCGTTGTTCATGAGCATCGTCAGCCTCACGTGCACGTCGTTTATCTGCACCCTGAAGACGCGTTCATCCTTCAGTTTGACGCTGTCCGTGACGTAGTCGCCGAGCAGGTCGGTGGCCGAGAAGCGCGTCATGGCCATCATCTTGTCGTCGAGCTGCTTCAGATGCTTTATACGTGCGTTGCGGTTGCTTATCAGTTGCCAGTATGCGCCGGTGGCCGCCACATAGTCGAGCTTCACTCCATGTGCGGCCATGCGCTGCCCGCGCACAACGTCTGTCACGGCACCCTCCACCCGGCCGTTCATCAGTGCCGTGTCGCAGTCCATCTGTGCGGTATACGGCTTCAGCCTGATGTCGGCCCCGAGGGTTTCGAACAGCCCGTAGCCGGATGCCACATAGAGCGGCAGGCAGTCGAGCGTGGGCATCACGGCTATTTTCAGCGCGGCCGAGTCTTCCCGTGCCAGCCGATGCCGTTCCTGCGCCGACAACCTGCGCTGCTCCTCGTACGACTGGCCGCACGAGGCGAGAATGACAGCCGACAGAATTATAATGACAATATTCCTCATTTCCTTTGATGATATTAAAAAAGGGCGCCAGCGCATTTTTAGCAAACACGAGCCGCCCTTCCGAGTTTTATTAATGTGCGATATTAGCCTTTATCACGCTGCAAAATTAATAAATAATCCGTAAACTCTACATAGATTTCCCATAAATATTACGGGCCTGAAACGATGCTTCCGCACAATTATACCTTTTTATGAACGATTCCACCGATATCCATAAGCGGATTATGAGTATCTTTGCAGCATAACCAAACATACCGACATGACATACAACATCAAATCAATGCTATCACGGCATGCCGTTGCGGCGGCCGTTGCCATTTGCCTGTGCGGCGCCATTCCCGCACACGCGCAATACAAGAATGCGGCTGAAGAGAAGGCCACGGCCAACAGACCGCTCGAGAGTTTCGCGGCCGGGCAGAACACATTGTTCAACTTCGGGTGGAAATTCTGCCTCGTCACGGACGGCAACAGGCAGACCGACTTTGCCTCGCCGGAGCTCGACGACAGCGCATGGCGCACCCTCGACCTGCCCCACGACTTCCAGTTTGAACAGCCGTGGACCAAGAAAGGCAGCGGCGCACGCGGCTTCAAGCCCATGTGCGAGGGATGGTACCGCAAGACGTTCCGCGCCAAAGAGCAGTGGCGCGGGCTGAAGGTAGCACTCGATTTCGGCGGCATCATCTACCTCGGCGACGTCTACATCAACGGTCACAAGGTGGCATCCACCGACTACGGATACGTGGGTCTCGAGGCCGACATCACGCCCTACCTCCGCTTCGACGGCGACAACGTGGTGGCGGTATATGCCTCCACCGGACCGAAGAAGGGCTCGCGCTGGTATACCGGCGGCGGTCTCTTCCGTGATGTGCGCCTCAAACTGTCTAACCCGACGCACATTGCGCGCCACGGCGTGTTCATCACCACGCCCGAGGTGAGCCGCGAGAGGGCTACGGTGGGCGTGCAGGTGGAGGTCGAGGGCTGGCAGAAGAACGGCGTGACCATACGCACCCGCCTGCGCGACGCCGCCGGAAGAGTCGTGGGCACGGCCGAGAGCGGCATGCCGGACAACACGAAACAGACGGTGACGGAGGTCACACTGCCGGCCATGAGCATAGAGCGGCCGCACCTCTGGTCACCGGACACACCTTATTTATATACGGCAGACGTCGTGGTCTATGCCGGCGGTACCGCCGTGGACAGCCTGCGGGAGACCTTCGGCATACGCAAGCTCGAGTTCTCGCCCGAATACGGCTTCCGCCTGAACGGCGAAAAGCTCTTCCTCCAGGGTAACTCGGGACACCACGACCTCGGCGCGCTGGGCGCTGCGGCATACGACAGGGCCATCGAGCGGATGATGCTGCGGCTCAAGGAGTTCGGCTACAACACGATACGATGCTCCCACAACCCCTACAGCGACAGCTTCGCACGCATCGCCGACCGAGTGGGCATAATCATAGTAGACGAGCTTTTCGACAAGTGGAGCGACCACGACTACTGGGGCGGGCGGCAGCCGATGACGAACCTGTGGTACCGTCTGATTCCCGAATGGATAAAACGCGACCGCAACCGCCCGAGCGTCATAATGTGGAGCCTCGGCAACGAGCTTCAGATACGCGAGGACTGGGCGGGCTTCCCGGGCCTGAACGACTGGGGAGTGACGACATACAGGATATTCAACCAGCTCGTAAAGCGCTTCGACGACACGCGGCCCACCACCGTGGCCATGTTCCCCGCCCGAGCCGGAGCCATAGCGAAGCGCGACAAGAACTTCAACACGCACCTCGTGCCGCCCGAGCTCAGCTGCGCCACGGAGATAGCATCGTTCAACTACCAGTCGGCCCGCTATGCCGATTACGTCAAACATGCGCCCCACCTGATACTCTTCCAGAGCGAAGCCGAGACGTCGAACATGCTCGAAGCATACTACAACATGGACCGCGAGCGCAGCGTGGGCATGGCCTACTGGGGCTCGATAGAATACTGGGGCGAGTCGAACGGCTGGCCTAAGAAGGGCTGGAACTACTCGTTCTTCGACCATACCATGCGCCCGTATCCGCAGGCTTACCTCGTGCGCTCGGCCTTCAAGGCGGATGAACCGCTGGTGCGCATCGGCGTAATAGACGGCAAAGGCGGAGAGAGCGTCAGCTGGAACGACATCATCGTGGGCCGCCCGGCCATACTCGACCACTGGAACTTCGAGACGGGAAGCACCCACGACATCGTCGTATACACCAACGCGCACTCCGTAGAGCTGCTCGTCAACGGCCGGAGCATCGGCACGAAGCTGAACGACGCCAAGGAGAACTCGCAGCGTAACACCATCCTCTGGAACGGCGTGGCCTACGGAGAGGGCGGCAGCATAGAGGCCGTGGCACGCGACGAGGCAGGCCGCGAGACAGCACGCCACCGCATAGAGACCGCCGGCAAGGCCGTAGCCCTGCGCATGGAGCAGGAGACCAAGGCGTGGGCGGCCGACGGAATGGACCTGCAGTACTTCACCGTCACGGCGGTTGACAGCCGCGGCCGCACGGTGCCGGCATTCAGCGAGCCGCTCGCGGTGGACGTGCAGGGAGCTGCAACGCTGGTCGCTCTCGACAACGGCGACCACTACACAGACAGCCTATTCAACGGCGTGACCGTCAAACCGATGCGCAACGGGCGCATGCAGGTGATAGCGCGGAGCACCCGCGAGGCGGGAACGGTCAGCATCAAGGCCACGGCCGGAAAGCTTAAAAAGACCCTCAAGACGGCCACGGCACGGAAATAAAGCCGCCATGGATGGGCCGTAAACGAAAATTAATTGCTACTTTTGCAGCACTATGGCAAAAGACAAGACAGCATACGTGTGCAGCAACTGCGGCCAAGAGTCGGCCAAGTGGATAGGCAAATGCCCCAGCTGCGGCCAGTGGAACACGTTTAAGGAAATAAGGATATCGGCCGACACGGGCTCACAGGCAGCCCGGTCGGCCGCCGTGTCGCTCCGCAGCACGGCCACGGGGAGCAAGAACAGGCCGCTGTTCCTGCGCGAGATAAGTTCGCGCGACGAGCCGCGCCTCGACATGAAGGACGCCGAACTGAACCGCGTGCTCGGCGGCGGACTCGTGCCGGGCTCGATAGTGCTGCTCGGCGGAGAGCCGGGAATAGGCAAGAGCACGCTCACGCTGCAGACGATACTGCGCATGCCGGAGCGCACCGTGCTCTACGTGAGCGGCGAGGAGAGCGCCCACCAGCTCAAAATGCGTGCCGAACGCATCGAGCACCCCGACAACGAGAACCTCAGAATACTGTGCGAGACATCGCTCGAAAACATCTTCGCACACATAAAGGACGTGCGGCCGGAGCTCGTAGTGGTGGACTCGATACAGACGATATCGACCGAAGACGTGGACACGAGTCCTGGCAGCGTCACCCAGGTGCGCGAGTGTGCGTCGGCACTGCTGCGCTTCGCCAAGACGAGCGGCATCCCGGTGATTCTCATCGGCCACATCAACAAGGAAGGCACGCTGGCCGGCCCGAAGATACTGGAGCACATCGTAGACACCGTAATACAGTTTGAAGGCGACCAGCACTACATGTACCGCATACTCCGCAGCATCAAAAACCGCTTCGGAAGCACCTCCGAACTGGGCATATACGAGATGGGACACGGCGGACTGAGGCAGGTGAGCAACCCCTCGGAGCTGCTGCTCACGCAAGACCACGACGGCCTCAGCGGCATCGCCATCAGCTCGGCCATCGAGGGCGTGCGCCCCTTCCTCGTGGAGACGCAGGCCCTCGTCTCCACCGCGGCCTACGGTACGCCGCAGCGCTCGGCAACCGGTTTTGACCAGCGGCGCCTCAACATGCTGCTCGCCGTGCTCGAAAAGCGCGTCGGTTTCAAACTCATGCAGAAGGATGTATTCATCAACATCGCCGGCGGACTGCGCGTCACGGACCTCGCCATGGACCTCAGCGTCATCGCGGCCGTGCTCTCGAGCAACGTCGACACCGCCATAGAGGCCGGCTGGTGCATGGCGGGCGAGGTGGGACTGAGCGGCGAGGTGCGCCCCGTAAACCGCATCGAGCAGCGCATCGCCGAGGCCGAGAAGCTGGGATTCGGGCACATCATCATCCCGAAATACAACATATCGGGGTTGAAGCATAAGAAATTCAGCATCGAACTGCACCCCGTAAGAAAGGTAGAGGAAGCCCTGAGAGAGCTGTTCGGGTGACGAAGAGAGACCGGAAGGGCAACGAAACACCATCCGCGGATGACGCAATTGAATTATCTACGGCAGGAAACATCATAATTGTAGGGACCTATTTTATAATGCAACCCGATATCCATAAATACAACACGGATTCATTCTATTGAATCAACGAGGCCGTTCTGACGGTATAACGGAGCCGCTTTGACGGTGCAACGGGTTGCCCGCGACGGTGCATCGGGCAACCCGTTGTTGTTTCCTGCCTTCTTTCAAATGCGTTTGTGCCAGCTATCAAAAGTGTTTATGCCCGCTGGACAAACCGTCTTTGAGAGCTGTCAAAAACATAATCCGCCGCCGAAGGGCTGCACACAACCCTTCATCCTGCTATTAAAGATTAATTATGAATAAACACACGACATAAAAGTTTTTTAATTTAATGGGGCTTAATAGTGCTGAATAAATCGTATTAAATTTTTTCGGCAGATACCGGACATGCTATATTTGCAAGCAGAACAGGATGATGCACGGCAACGCCTGTCATAGATAACGCGCCGTTTCCCCTGCGCATGAGAGACAAAAGGGGATGTATTGTTTTACTTATAAAAATAAATGGATTATGGAAACGAAAAGCAAGTGCTGCGGCAAGACCGCCAAGAAGACGGCCTGCAGCAATCAGGAGACAAGCAAGACCGCAAAGGACTGCAAGACCGGATGCAAGACAGAAAAAGCCGGAAAGTGAGAGAAAACAGACAGAACTATCAACAATTTAATTACTCGTAAATCATGAAAAGGTTATTATCGACATTCATTGCACTCACTGCCATGGCGGCAGTGACATCGTGCGGCAACGACAATTGCTGCCGCAAAGGCGACCACTGCGACAAATGCAGGATGGAACGGGCTGAGAAAAAAGCCGCAAAAGCCGCAGACAAAGCATCAGACAAGGTGAAAGAAGAATGGAAGGACGCCAAGAAAGATGCCAAAGAAGGCTGGGACGACACGAAAAGCACCGTGAAGAAGGGCTATGACAAGACCAAGGATGCGGTCAAGGAAGGGTACGACAAGACCCGCAAAGAAGTGAAGGACGCCCTTTAGACCGGACGATAGAGGCAGTGAAAGGATTTTTATCAACAATTAAAAATATTGCATCATGATAGGATTGATTATCTGGATAGCCGGTGTAGTGCTCACCATAAAGGCGGCATTCGAGATTGCCGGTCTCGACGTGGCCGCATGGAAAAGGGTCGTCGCCGTGATAGCTATCCTCGCCACGAGCTGGTTCGGCCTGCTGTTCTACTATATCTTTGCAAGAAACCGGATCGGGTCATGGCTCAAGTAAGTGTACAATGACCGTCGGACGGAATCCCGTCCGTATAATATCAAAGGAAAAGCGAGGCACCGGAGAGTCCATTTTGTTCATATCTATTGTTTGCACTCTCTCCGGTGTTTTCGCCTTTTCTTTTTATGTAATGCACCCCACAACCTCAAACCTGACACCCCACAACCTCAAACCCGACACCTCACAACCTCAAACCCGACACCTCACAACCTCAAACCCGATACACCGTTGTATCTTCAATGCCGGCCGCAGCCAGTGCCTCGCGCCGCTCAACACACGTGCCGCAACGGCCGCAGTGCACGTCGCCGCCTTTATAGCACGACCACGTCTCGGAATAGTCAATACCCATCCTGCGTCCCCGCGCCGCGATGTCAGCCTTGGTGATGCCCGTGTATGGAGCCAGGAGGCGCACCCCCTCGTATGTCCCGGCCGCAGCAGCGGCATCGAAGGCCGCCACGAACTCCGGCCGGCAGTCGGGGTAGATGGTGTGGTCGCCGCCGTGGTTTGCCATCATAACATATCTGAGACCGTTGCTCTCGGCAATACCCACAGCCACGGACAGCATTATTCCGTTACGGAACGGGACCACCGTAGACTTCATGTTCCCGTCAGCATAGTGGCCCTCGGGTATGGCATCGGCACCCTCGAGCAGCGAACTGCGGAAATGGCGGGCCATGAAACCGAGGTCTATCACGACATGCTTTATCCCGAGGCGCTCGCAGTGCATGCGCGCAAAAGGTATCTCGCGGGCGTTGTGGTTGCTGCCGTAGTCGAACGACAGGCCTATCGCTATGCGGCCGCTATACTCATAGAGCATGGTGATGCTGTCCATCCCGCCGCTCACTATTATCACCGAATCTTTCTCCTTGATATCCATGATGCTTCATTAAACAGCCGCAAAAGTAATCAAAATCGGGCGATGCGCCAAAAGAAAGTACGGCAAATAATTGCAAACTCCACATTGCATTACACCGTCTATGCCGTAAAAAATATATAAAATAAGCAACATGTAACTGCCTATATAGATTTAATTTGCTAACTTTGCATCATAATATACAAACAGGAGTAACACGTATTATTATATAAATAGTAAGAAAAATGACTATCGATCAATTCAACTTTGCCGGTAAGAAGGCAATCGTGCGCGTTGACTTCAACGTGCCACTGGACGAGAATGGTAACGTAACGGACGACACCCGCATCCGCGGCGCACTCCCCACACTGAAGAAGGTACTCGCCGACGGCGGCGCACTCATCATGATGAGCCACATGGGCAAGCCCAAAGGCAAGGTGAAGAAGGAGCTCTCGCTGTCTCAGATAGTAAAGAACGTATCTGACGCACTCGGTGTCGAGGTTAAGTTTGCCGACGACTGCGCAAATGCCGGCGAGGCTGCCGCTGCCCTGAAGCCGGGCGAGGCACTGCTGCTCGAGAACCTGCGCTACTATGCAGAGGAAGAGGGCAAGCCCGTAGGCGTTGAGAAAGGCACTCCCGAATATGACGAGGCAAAGAAGGAAATGAAGGCCCGCCAGAAGGATTTTGCAAAGAAACTGGCAAGCTACGCCGACTGCTACGTGATGGACGCCTTCGGTACGGCTCACCGCAAGCACGCCTCTACAGCTGTCATCGCCGACTACTTCGACGCAGACAACAAGATGCTGGGCTACCTGATGGAGAAGGAAGTGCAGGCCGTAGACAACGTGCTGAGCAACATCAAGCGCCCGTTCACTGCAATCATGGGCGGCTCTAAGGTTTCAACGAAGATCGGTATCATCGAGAATCTGCTGGGCAAGGTGGACAACCTCATCCTCTGCGGCGGCATGACATATACCTTCGCAAAGGCCCAGGGCGGAAACGTGGGCAAGTCGATATGCGAGAACGACAAGCTCGACCTGGCTCTCGACATCATCAAGAAGGCCAAGGAGAACGGCGTGAACCTCGTGCTCGGCACAGACTGCATCGCCGGAGACGACTTCAAGAACGACTGCAACACACAGGTTTGCCAGGCTAACGACATCCCCGAGGGATGGGAAGGACTGGATGCCGGCCCCGAGACACGCAAGAAGTTTGCCGAGGCTATAGAGGGCGCAAAGACCATCCTGTGGAACGGTCCGGCCGGAGTGTTCGAGTTCGACAACTTCGCCGGCGGCTCAAAGGCCATCGCAGAGGCTATCGCCAAGGCTACGGCAGACGGTGCATTCTCACTCATCGGCGGCGGCGACTCCGTTGCCTGCATCAACAAGTTCGGCATGGCCGACAAGGTGAGCTACATCTCTACCGGCGGCGGCGCACTGCTTGAGGCCATCGAGGGCAAGGTACTGCCGGGTGTGGCAGCCATCAAAGGTGAATAAGAAACACTGAAACAATATCCCGAGGGCGGCTCGACATAAGATGAAGAGCCGCCCTTTTTTTACTAATTTAATATCGACAGCTTATGAAGAAGACTCTTTTACTCATTCCGGCCATCATATTTGCCATGGCCGCATGCGGAGACAGACAACAGAGTGGAAACGGATTCGCTACAGACTCCGTGACGTTTGAACAGACAACAAAGTCGGAAGAGGTGACCCTGTATGCCGACTACCCCACGGCGGGCAACCCGATACTGACCGGCGCCATCGCCGAATACATCAGCGAGAGCATGGGCGGCACATACGAAGGCAGCCTTGAAAACGGCGACTCGCTCATGGCATACTACGGAACAGGCATCGCCAAGAAGCTGAGAGCGGAATATGAGGAAGTCGGAGACACCGACAGACCGCCATACGCATACAGCATGGAAATAAGAAAGGAGCACGAGACTGGCAAGACCGTGACTTACACGGCACTCAGCTACAGCTACATGGGCGGCGCGCACGGCATGGGCACGAAACGGGGCACGACATTCCGCAAGACAGACGGACGCCGCTTCAGCACCGACATGCTGCGGAACACCGACACGGAAGAGTTCCGAAAACTGATAAAGGAGGGGCTGCGCACATATTTTAAGGAAGAGGGCGAGGAACCGACAGACGACGGACAGCTGAAAGAGATGTTGCTGACGGAGAGCAGCGTGGACTACCTGCCACTGCCGCAGTTTGACCCTTACCTCACAAAAGATGGCGTAACATTCGTCTACCAGCAATACGAGATTGCTCCGTATGCCGCCGGCATGCCCGCATTCACCATCCCGTATGACAGAATAAAGCCATATCTTACGGTGACGGGACTCGGCATGATAGAATAGAAGACAACATTAACAGGAATACAACAGCGTTAAATGACGATAACACTGATAATTCTCGCGGCAACCATAGCGATGTTCGTGACGGGCAGGGTGCGCTCGGACATAGTCGCACTGTGCGCCCTCACGATGCTCATATTCTTCGGAATCCTCACCCCGACCGAGGCACTGGCCGGATTTTCGTCGCCGGTGGTGATTATGATGGTGGGCCTCTTCGTAGTGGGCGGCGCCATACTGCAAACCGGACTGGCCAAGGCGGCAAGCCAGCGGATAATGAAACTGGCAGCCGGCAGCGACACAAAACTGTTTCTGCTCGTGGTCGTCGTCACGGCAGTGATAGGCGCCTTCGTGAGCAACACGGGCACCGTGGCACTGATGATGCCCATCGTCGTGAGTATGGCGGCGCAGGCCGGGATGCGGCCGGGACGCCTGCTGATGCCCCTTGCCTTTGCCAGCAGCATGGGCGGAATGCTCACGCTCATCGGTACGCCGCCCAACCTCGTGATACAGGAGGCACTCACCGATGCCGGATACCGTCCGCTCAGCTTCTTCTCGTTCTTCCCCGTGGGCATCATCTGCATAGCGGTAGGCATCATCGTGATGCTGCCGCTGAGCCGGATGTTCCTCTACAGGAAAGACGGAAAAGACAAATCGGAATCGGGAAAGAGCAAGACGCTCGAGGAACTGGTGAAGGAATACAGGCTCGAGAGCGGACTGCGGCGCTACAGGATAAGGCCGTCGTCGGCCGTGAAGGGCAAGACAGTGGCCGAACTGAACCTCCGCAGGCTCTACGGACTGTCGATAATAGAGATAAGGAGCGAGAGCACGGACCGCAGCGGACTGATACGCAACGTGAGGCAGAGCCTCGCCGGACCGGACAGCATACTCAACGAGGGAGACATCCTCTACCTCACGGGAGACACGGAGGTGATGGAACGCTTCGCAAGGGAGAACAACCTGAAACGCCTCGACCACAACAGCATCGACTTCTACGATATCGGAATAGCCGAGATTGTGCTCATGCCGACGGCCCGACTGAGTGGCTGCAGGCTGAAAAGCTCCGGCTTCAGGGAGAAGTACGACATCAATGTGCTGGGCATAAAGCGCGGCGACAGTTACATACAGGACGACCTGCCGGAGGTTAAGATGCTGTCGGGCGACGTGCTGCTCGTGCAGGGAAAGTGGAGCAACATCGCCAAGCTGGACGACGACGAGACCGACTGGGTGGTGCTGGGACAGCCGGAGAAGCAGGCATCGCAGGTCATCCTGAACTACCGCGCGCCGCTTGCCGCAGCCATAATGCTGGTGATGATAGGCATGATGGTGTTCGACTTCATACCCGTGGCGCCCGTGACGGCCGTGATGATGGCGGGTCTGCTGATGGTGCTGGGCGGCTGCTTCCGCAACGTGGAGGCCGCATACAAGACCATCAACTGGGAGAGCATCGTGCTGATAGCGGCCATGATGCCGATGTCCGTAGCATTAGAGAAGACCGGCACGTCGGCCGTGATATCCCACTCGCTTGTGTCCGTGCTCGGCTCGATGAGCCCGACGGTGCTTCTCGCCGGTATTTACTTCACCACGTCGCTGCTCACCATGTTCATCAGCAACACCGCAACGGCGGTGCTCATGGCTCCCATCGCCATGTCGTCGGCCATGGAAATCGGCGTGAGCCCCTACCCCATGCTCTTCGCCGTGACGCTGGGCGCAAGCATGTGCTTCGCCTCGCCATTCTCAACGCCGCCCAACGCCCTCGTGATGCACGCCGGCGAATACACCTTCGGCGACTACGTGAAGGTGGGACTGCCGCTGCAGCTCATCATGGGAATAGTGATGACGTTCGTCCTCCCCCTGCTCTTCCCGTTCTGAGGAGACTGGGAATGAATAATAACGTGCTGACGAATGAAAACGAACAGAACGCCGGAAGAACATCCATACGAATCTCACAAAAACCGGCCGGATATTTGCCCCGGCCGGTTTTTATTTGTATTTTTGCAGAAACCAATCAACAACATCATCATGACAGCTATCGAATTAAACCAGTCTCTCCTTCATGAAATAACGAGCATCAGCGACAATGAGAACATGGTGCGCAAGGTTCTGAACTACGTGCGCAGGCTGAGGAGGCAGCAAGAAAAAACCGAATACATATCTAAAGAGGAGATACTTGCAGGCATCGACGCAGGTCTGAAAGACATGAAAGCAGGCAGAAGCGTGCCATTTGACGATTTTTTGAAAGAGTTGGAAGATGAAATATAATATTAAAGCCCAGCTTTCTTTCATCAAAGAGACGAAACGTCTTGGCTAGAAATACCGCAGCCTGAAAACTGATTTAAAGGAACTGGGAGAAGATATACTTGCCAATCCCTCGCTCGGCACCGATCTCGGAGGAGGCCTCCGCAAGATACGCATGCGCATAACATCCAAAGGAAAGGGGAAGAGCGGCGGAGCGCGGGTAATCACATTCACAGTCATCGCATCAATGGAAGAGGCCGAAATAAACCTGCTCTACATATACGACAAATCCGAAAGGGCAAACATTACAAAAGAAGAAATAGAGCATCTGCTCGCAGCAAACGGGCTATAACAGATGCTCCGATATATGAAAAAGAAGAAGAGGGTGTATCAAAATACACCCCCTTTACGTATATCTTCAGTTCATTTCATAGTCTCTTGCCGTATATATCCTCCTTTATTTCACGTCCTCGACCGTATATCCGGCCTTTGCCAGCAGCTTGAGCACGCCCTTGTCACCGGGCAGATGGCCTGCGCCGACGGCGAAGAGGGTCGGTGTTGCGGCCATAATGGCCGGCATCTTCGTTATCCAATCGGCATTGCGGCTGTCTATCAGTGCGGCATCCTCCTCCGGCGTGGAGTCGCATGCGTTGTTCTGCTTCTCGTCCATGGCAGCCTTAAGCCCGTCGATATCCTTGGCAAAGTATGCCTTCGACACCCTGACGGCATTGCTCTCATACAGTTCGGGATTGTCGACGAGGCACATGAGGAGCTGATTTTGCCGCTCGAGCGTCATTCCATGATAGAGCGTCTTAATCTGGAAGTCGAGCGTCTCGAGGCCGGCCACAGGCTTCTTCTCCTCCATTGCCGCCTTCTGGAAATAACTGTCGATGAGGTTTGTGGGGTCGAGGCCTGGCGTATGCTTCATATACATGATGATGGCAAACTGCGTGTAGAGCGCCTGCGGAGACATCTTCCCCATCTGCTGCTCAACCATCGGGTTCGTCATGTCAACACCCATGAGGCCTTTCATATATGTATTCAAGCGTGCATACTCTTCCGCCGAGAGGATATCCTTCAGCGTCTTACCGTCCGGAAGCATCATCGCCTGCATCGTTTTCTGCAGTCCCTCGGCACTCATAGCCTGCTGCATGTCGAGTTCTCCGCACACCTGGGCGGTCTGCTTCATGGCGTCGCGCAGCCCGGGGATGGAGTCAACGAAACTCACCGGAGCGAGATGATACGTCCCTACAATGTAGGAAGGCCGGTCAAGACCTCCTCCGGAAATCTTGTAGAGTAACTGGGCGTCAGCACCCGTCACAGCCAGTGCCAGCGAAAGGATGGCTGTAGTGATTCTTTTCATTCTCATAATCGTACTTTGTTTTATTGTTCTTATCTCATTATTCGGCAGCATCGGAATGCTTTTCCTTAGTTATCTCCTCTATCTGGCGTATCAGTTCGTCGTTTGTGCGCTGCATCTTCACCACAATCCAGATTCCTATGCACAGGCCGATGATGCCGCCGATGATACCGCCCGTGCATACACTGGTGAACAGGTCCGGAGCTGAATGACGGCTCATATCGTAGAAGAACAGGAACATGACAGCGAAAAACAACGGTAGAGAGATTATCAACTGCCACATGCGGAGACGCTTCATGCGCACGAGTTTGCGGCTCGTCTCGACCAGATTCTCATTCAGCCAGTCGGCCGGACCGGTCTTGTTTATCACGAAATCGAAATAGATATCCGCGCCCACGAGTATTACAATAGCCGCATATATCAGCCATGAGAGGTCGAACACGGCGGTGAACAGGGCAAACGAAACGGCAATGAACGGGTAGAGCACCGTCAGTTCAAACCATATATACTTCTTTATCCACGACACTTTCTGCTGCATGGCCTGCTGCATGAGCCGGTCGCTGACTATCTCCTGCTGGTCAAGCTTACGCTTCATTATCTCAAGTTGCGAGCGCATCTGCTCAAACTCACTGTTATTAATATTGTTTGTATCCATATTATAATGTATTATTTGTTGTTTATTGAATGAATGATTGGTCTTGATGAATGATCCCTTATTGCTGAACGGATTGCTTTCTGCCGTCTATTGGAAGAGCCCGGCCTCATCTGCCGCTGTCCGAAGCCGCGCCCTGCACCTCACCTTGTCTTCTTCAGCGCCTCTTTTATCCTCACAAGGCGCACCGAAACGTTCTTCGGCGATATTCCGACAATCTCTCCTATCTCGTCGTACGGTATGTTCTCGAGCCAGAGCAGCACTATCGCACGGTCGAAAGGGCCGAGCCGGCTGATGCGGTCGTAGAGCATCTTGACCTGCCGCGTGTCTGCGTCGTTGTCCTCGTAGAGGTTCACGTCCATCTTCAGCGGCACCGCCTTGCGCTTCTTCTTCCTGTCTATCGAGATGCATGTGTTCAGTGCCACGCGGTAAAACCACGTCTTGATGTCGCTCTTCCCCTCGAACCTCGAAAAGCCTTTCCACAGGTTTACGAGTATCTCCTGAAACAGGTCGTTGACCTCGTCTGCATCTTTCGAGAACATGTAGCATACCGTATATATCGTGCTCTTATGCTCGCGTACCAGCCGTGCGAAGCTCTGTCCGTCACGTCCGACAGCGTCATTCCCGTCGTTTTTGTTCTTCATCTTATGCTGTTGTTTTGTTATTACTTCTGGTTGTTAGACGCAGAAGCGGGTAGGTTTACTACAGAAACGAATCTATTTTTTTAGAAAGAACTAAAAAAAAGTGCTCCGTTGCGGTGATTTTCAATGTCTTTTCACCGCAACGGAGCACCTTATGCCACCCCATACTGTATGTATAAAGGCCGCCGGCATTGCCTTCTAAGCAATATTCCGCTTCACGATATCAAGCAGGGCGGCATGGTTCGCGCGGCTGTTTCCTGCAACGACGCCACTCGGGCGGGTGAACGTCAGCGGTTCACCGTGCAGGTCTGTTATCGTGCCGCCGGCCTCGGTGACAATCAGTGAGGCCGCGGCGAAGTCCCACGGACTGAGCAGATACTCGAAATACAGTTCGCAGCGGCCCATGGCTAAATAGCACAACTCCGGCGCACAGGCACCGAAACGGCGAATGTCGTTGCACGCTGCGAATGTCTCGCGGATGATGTCAGAGCACACACCGGCATATTCTTTATGGTATACGGGCAGGGCGGTGCACATCACGGAGTCGGCAAACGGACGGCCGGAAACGGATATGCGACGGCCGTTAAGATACGCACCCCTACCCCGTGCAGCCGAGAACAGCTCGCCGGCCATGGGCAGATAGACGACTCCGAGCTCTATATCCGCCCCGCACTTCAACGCGACGCAGATGGCACATTGGGCTATTCCGCGGCTGTAATTGGCCGTACCGTCTATCGGGTCGATAATCCAGGTATACTCATGCGACGTGTCCCACATGTCTTCCTCCTCACAGAGAAAGCCGCTTCCGGGCAGCAACGCGGCCAGCCGGGCACACAGGAATTCCTGCACCGCCACATCAGACGATGTCACAATGTTTGAGTAGCCTTCCTTCTGAGAAATCTCAAAAGCGTCTGTCTGCATCAGTCCGGCAGCCTCACGGACCACGGGAATAAGCGAATCCAACGACGGTATGTTTGTTTTCATATTACTTATATATTAATACTGAGATGTTACACCTTATTATATTATCACCGACAAGCCCCCGATATTTATCTACGACCAGGTATTTACACTATATATCCTCTAATATGCCGAGACGGTTGTCCGGGTTCTTGGCCCGCGCAGCAGTGTAGGTAGGATAAATATAACCGTCGTGGAAATAGATAGAGAAGCACTGTCTGCTGCCATGCAGGAACGCAATATCAGGATAAGGCTTGGAGAAATCAACATTCGGCTCATTGTCAAGCGACTTCTCTATCCTCCACGAGCCATAGAACGAGCGGCCGGTTTCCTCACATTTAGCAACCGCCGTCTCATCTGCATTAAGCGTAATATACCACATGCGGTCCTTATCATCCATTGTCATATACTCTCCGGCCCACTTATCTTTCGCATCTTTCTGCTTAGACAGGTTATCCACGCCCTTATATTGATATTCCGCGTCATCCATCCGGGCTTCCGAAACATTGTCTTTCATTGCCTGGATGCTTCTGTTTAAAGCCGCAATGCTGTCACGAAGCTCCTGTACCCTCGCCGTCTCCGACTTCCCCGAGCAACCGCACAGCAACGCAGCGCATCCCAATATCACCATTACCGGACTCTTCATACTTTGATAATATTAAAGTATCAACCTCATTTTACGTTAATATCAGATAGAGGCAGTATTCCCGCTGCTATCTGATAAAATAACGTTCGTCCGATATAAATATTATCACGGCCGTCCCTTTTTATGGCTGATATCACGCAGGCAGGCAACTATGGCACTCACAGAAGCTGCCTATTACAATATTTTTGAGTAACTTTGCCGCCGCAAAAGACTTCAAATACAGCATTGCAGATATGATTAAAAGCTTGTTTTTCGACATCGACGGCACGCTGTGCAGCTTCAAGACGCACGAGATTCCGCTGTCTACAGTAAAGGCGCTCGAAGCCGCCAAGGCACGGGGAGTAAGGATTTTCATCTCAACAGGCCGCCCTATATCAATCATCAACAACATCGGAGCCATCGAGCACCTAATAGACGGATATATAACGACGAACGGCGCCTACTGCTTCACGGGCGACGACGTGGTGTGCTGCACGCCGATAGCCGAGCGTGACGTCAGCATCCTGACGGACGACGCCCGCAGGCAGGGATACCCCTGCATCGTGGCCGGCGACCGCGGACTTGCCGTATACGGGGATGCGAAGGACATCGTGGACCGCGTGTTCCGCGGAGAACTGAACGTAAGCAATCTCGACTTAGACCTTCCGGCCGACAATGTGTTCGCCGGAAACATACTGCAGGTGACTTCCTTCTGCTCGCCGGAACAGGAAAAGGAGCTTATGGCGCGCGTCGGCAACTGCGTTTCGGGGCGCTGGCATCCGGCCTTCACCGACATCACGGCAACGGGAGCAGATAAGGGGAAGGGACTCGTGGCCATGGCCGCACACCTCAGCCTCGACATTTCCGAGACAATGGCATTCGGAGACGGCGGCAACGACATCTCCATAATACGTCAGGCAGGCATCGGCGTGGCCATGGGAAATGCCGGCGACGACGTCAAGGCCACAGCCGACTACGTCACGACATCGGTCGATGACGATGGAGTGATGAATGCACTGCTGCACTTCGGAGTAATCAAATGAACAAAGGCATAGACCTGGAACTCATCCGTGGATAACGATTCCCTATCTTAATAATACCATTTCACGATATGTAACCAAACCAAACCTAACAGATTGTAATAATGGTGAAAACCTATATGCCACAAATCTTTTATCATTATATTTGCAACTGTTATCAACTAAAATTCACATCATCATGAAAAAGGGAGTCTTTTATTTACTCGCGGCTGCACTGTCACTTGCAAGCACCGCACCAGCCACTGCATGCACCGGCATCACACTGAAAACGGATGGCGGCAATACCATCGTCGCACGTACGATAGAATGGAACGGCAACGACCTTAACAGCAAACTCATTGTAGTGCCGAGAAATTACAATCAAAAGGCAATTTCACCGTCGGGGCAAAAAGATGCCATGACGATGACAGACAAATACGGCTATGTGGGCATGGCTGTAGAGATGGAAGAGTTTGTCGTCGAGGGCATTAACGAGGCCGGGCTGTCTGCCGGACTATTCTATTTCCCGAGATACGGAAAGTACGAGCAATATGATCCGAAACTGAAATCAACGACTGTCGGCGACCTGCAACTCGTGCCGTGGATTCTCGGCAGTTTCAAATCAATAGAAGAAGTGGAAAGGGCGATAGGCAAAATACACATCGTCGCGATAGACAGCCGGGCCTCAACTGTTCATTGGCGCATCGCGGATAACAGCGGACGGCAAGTCGTATTGGAGATAACAGACGGCAAACCGACGCTTCACGAGAACACGTTGGGAGTGCTGACAAACGCGCCCGACTTCAAATGGCATCTGACAAATCTGAACAACTATATCAATCTGCTCCCCGGAACGATAAATTCAAAGTCTGTAGGCAATATGGAACTGAACTCCACCGGAGCCGGAAGCGGTCTGCTCGGTCTGCCAGGAGACTACACTCCGCCCTCGCGCTTCATACGGGCTGCATTCTTCCAGACCTCAGCCCCACGTCAGGCTACGGCAGAAAAGGCCGTCGTACAATGCTTTCACATACTCAATAACTTTGACATACCTATCGGGACTGAGAACGGGCACGACGTCACACCACCCGACATTCCAAGTGCCACGCAATGGACTTCGGCCACAGACATAAGCGGCCGCAAGATTTACTACCGCACGATGTACAACAGCACCATACGCTGCATCGACCTTAACAGGATAGATTTCACCAAAACGAAATACCGTTCCGAACCTCTCGACCAATCGAAAGAACAACCAATAGTAACACTCAACATAAAATAAAAGTCACTGAAGTCCGGTAAAAGGGAGATATACCATCCCCCCCTTTTACCGGACTTCAATAGTCTTCAGGCGGCCGCCAGCTACACCTTATTATATATATGCTCAACAGGCACTATATATATGCACAGCCGGCAGTCCGCATGCAATCACTCTTTGTCGAGCAGTATCTTCATCATCTCAACGGCAGCCTTGGCCACTGATGTGCCGGGGCCGAAGATAGCGGCAACGCCTGCCTGATAGAGGAAGTCGTAGTCCTGAGCCGGGATGACGCCGCCAGCAATCACCATGATATCCTCGCGGCCGGCCTTCTTCAGCTCCTCGATGAGCTGCGGCACGAGCGTCTTGTGACCTGCGGCCAGCGACGATACGCCTACCACATGCACGTCGTTCTCTACAGCCTCACGCGCAGCCTCGGCCGGAGTCTGGAAGAGCGGACCCATGTCCACGTCGAAACCGCAGTCGGCATATCCCGTTGCGACAACCTTTGCGCCGCGGTCGTGACCGTCCTGTCCCATCTTTGCCACGAATATACGGGGGCGACGGCCCTCCTGCTTGGCAAACTCCTCCGTAAGCTGGCATGCCAGCTCGAAGTCCTTATCGTTCTTGCTTTCTGATGAATACACGCCTGATATTGTTCTGATTACTGCCTTATAACGGCCCACGATTTCCTCGCAGGCATCACTTATCTCTCCCAGTGTACAACGCAGCTTGGCGCACTCGATGGCGTGAGCCAGCAGGTTGCCCTCGCCTGTGCGGACACACTCCGTAAGGTCGGCCAGTGCCTTGCGGCAAGCCTCCTCGTCGCGCGATGCGCGCACCTTGGCAAGGCTCTCCTCCTGCTGCTTGCGCACGGCGGTGTTGTCCACCTCGAGGATGTCGATGGGGTCTTCATGGTCGAGGCGATACTTGTTCGTGCCCACGATGGTCTGCACTCCCGAGTCGATACGGGCCTGTGTGCGGGCTGCGGCCTCCTCGATGCGCATCTTGGGCACGCCGGTCTCGATGGCCTTGGCCATACCGCCGAGTTTCTCTATCTCCTGAATGTGCTCCCATGCCTTGTGCACCAGCTCGTTGGTCAGCGTCTCCACATAGTACGAACCGGCCCACGGGTCGATCTGCTTGCACACCTTCGTTTCGTTCTGGATGTATATCTGGGTGTTGCGGGCGATACGGGCGGAGAAGTCGGTAGGCAGTGCGATGGCCTCGTCGAGGGCGTTGGTGTGCAGCGACTGCGTGTGACCGAGCACTGCGGCCATAGCCTCGATACATGTGCGGCCCACGTTGTTGAACGGGTCCTGCTCGGTGAGCGACCATCCCGAGGTCTGCGAGTGCGTGCGCAGGGCAAGCGACTTCGGGTTCTTTGCGCCGAAGCTCTTTACTATCTTGGCCCACAGCAGACGGCCGGCACGCATCTTTGCAATCTCCATGAAATGGTTTACGCCGATAGCCCAGAAGAACGACAGGCGCGGAGCGAAGGCGTCGATGTCGATGCCGGCGTTCACTCCGGCGCGGATGTAGTCCATACCGTCGGCAAGGGTGTATGCCAGCTCGATGTCGGCGGTGGCTCCTGCCTCCTGCATGTGATAGCCCGAGATTGATATCGAGTTGAACTTCGGCATGTTCTGCGACGTGTACTCGAAGATGTCGGCGATGATCTTCATCGAGAATGCGGGCGGATAGATATATGTGTTGCGCACCATGAACTCCTTCAGGATGTCGTTCTGAATTGTTCCGGCCATCTCTTCGAGTTTGGCTCCCTGCTCCAGTCCGGCCACGATGTAGAAGGCGAGGATGGGGAGCACGGCTCCGTTCATCGTCATCGACACCGACATCTTGTTCAGCGGAATGCCGTCGAAGAGCACTTTCATGTTCTCCTCGTTGCAGATGGACACTCCGGCCTTGCCCACGTCGCCCACCACGCGCTCATTGTCGGGGTCGTAGCCGCGGTGTGTCGGCAGGTCGAACGCCACGGACAGACCTTTCTGTCCCGAAGCGAGGTTGCGGCGGTAGAACGCGTTACTCTCCTCGGCCGTAGAGAATCCGGCATACTGGCGGATGGTCCACGGGCGGAACGGGTACATCATCGAGTACGGGCCACGCAGGAACGGCGGTATACCGGCCGTGAAGTCGAGGTGCTCCATGCCCTCGAGGTCTTCTTTCGTGTAAACAGGCTTAACCTCTATATGCTCCGGTGTCTTCCAGTTGGGAGCAATGCCGTTAGCCTTCTGCCAGTCGGCGCCGTCGGCAGCCTTTATACCGGCATATATGTCTATGTCTTTAAAATTCTTTCTCATTTTGTTTTATTTAATTTTGGAACACAGAGACACGGAGACACAGAGATTTTCTACTCACTCTTTATCCCTGTATACTCTATTTTTCCGTTGATTTTCCTTTTTATTCCCGCTTTAAGAATAGGTGTATTAAAGTTTATCAACAACCCAATCTTCTTTCCTGTCAATTTCAGATAAGTTACAAGTTGTATTTCATGAAGAGTTTTTACCTCCTCAATGGCTTTTAGTTCTACAATCACCTTATCTTCAACCAACATGTCCAAACGATAAGTTTTGCCTGTTTCTATTCCTTTATATATAAGAGGGAGATTTATCTGAGATTTCACGTTCAGCCCTTTCGATTTCAATTCCGAAATCATACAAGCTTCATAAGCAGATTCTAAAAGACCTGGACCTAATTCCTTATGTACCTCAATGGCTGCACCAATTATGTTGCCACATAATATGTTCAGTTCTTTATATTCTTCCTGCGTAATCATAAAATCTCTGTGTCTCCGTGTCTCTGTGTTCAAAAAATATTATATTCCTAACTTCGCATTATACTCCTTCAGTGTCTCGAGCACGTTGCACTTCACGTGAACGAAGTTCTCTATGCCGGCGGCCTTGAGCTCTTCCATGCAGGCGGGAGCGCCGGCAACGATGAACATGGCACGGCCGTCGAGATACTTGAATGCCGGAACGGCGTAGGTGGCATACTCGTCATCGCTCGAGCAGAGCACAACGATGTCTGCACCGGCGGCCAGGGCTGCATCGACGCCTTCCTCGACTGTATCGAAACCGAGGTTGTCGATAATTTTGTATCCGGCGCAGGCGAGGAAGTTCGACGAGAACTGGGCGCGGGCCTGACGCCATGCCAGGTTGCCGATGGTGAGCATGAAGGCCACTGGAGCCTTGCCGCTCTGCTCCGTCTCGAGGCGCAGCTGCTCGAAGTCGGCAGCCAGACGGGTCGTCGAGATGGCCTTGAGCGTAGGCTCGTGCTTGTGTCCGCAGCCGCATGAGCAAGCCTGTGCGGCCTTGCCGTCGGATGTCTCCGTGAAGTTGGGGAACTGGTTTGTGCCGAGGATGAACTCCTTGCGCTTGGCAGCGTCGGCGTGGCGCTTGTCGTTTGTGGCGTTGATGTCGTCCTGCACGGTGCCGGCCTTGACGGCTGCGAGGAATCCGCCCTCCTCTTCAATCTTGAGAAAGAGCTTCCATGCCACGTCGGCCAGCGAGTGTGTGAGCTCCTCGATATAGTAAGAACCTGCCGACGGGTCTACCACCTTGTCGAAGTGGCTCTCTTCCTTGAGCAGCAGCTGCTGGTTGCGGGCGATGCGCTCGGAGAAGTCGGTGGGCTGCTCGTATACGGCGTCGAACGGGGTGACCACGATGGAGTGCACTCCGGCGAGGGCAGCGCTCATCGTCTCCGTCTGCGTACGCAGCAGGTTGACATAGCTGTCGAATATAGTCTTGTTGTATGTGGTTGTCTGCGCGTTGACAATCATCTTGCACGAGCAGTCGCACTTGGGCTCATACTGTTTCACAATCTCAGCCCACAGCAGGCGTGCGGCGCGGAACTTGGCAATCTCCATGAAGTAGTTTTCGCTCACGCCCATGTAGAACTTGATGCTGCGTGCGGCCAGGTCCACGTCTACACCGGCCTCCACGAGCTGGTGCAGATACTCGTTACCCCATGCAAGGGCGTAGCCCAGCTCCTGCACGATGTATGCTCCGGAGTTGTTGAGGGCCTCCGAGTGCACCATGATGCAGCGCATGCCCGGATAGTCCTTCAGCTTCTCCACGAGCACGGGAGCGTCGGCGAGCAGTTTCGAGGTATCCTTGCCCTTCATGAGCATCTTCTCGATCGGGTCGAAACCGATGCCGCCCACGAGTTTCTCCTTGTCGTATCCCTGCTTCTCAAAGTAGGCCGTCAGGATGTCGGTCAGCTCGAGCACGTGGCAGGGACATGTGCGGAAGCTCACCTCCACAATGTCGCAGCGGATGTCCTTGAGCAGCGTGTCGATGAACTCAGCGCTCACCTTGTCGCCGGGGATGCGGAATCCGAGCGAGTCGACACCCTTGTTGAGGATGTCGAGAGCCTTGGCGTTTGCCGCCGCGGCGTCATCGGCCACGATGTTCTGGCGCACGTACCACTCGTTGTTGTCCTTCTTGTTACCACGCACGAACGGGAACTCTCCGGGCAGGGCCTCGGGAGTCTTCAGTTTCAGCACGTCTTCTCTGCGATAGAAGGGTTGCACGTTGAACCCCTCGTTTGTTCTCCATACCAGCTTCTTGTTGAAGTCGGCGCCCTTCAGGTCTACCTGAATCTTGTCCAGCCACTCCTGCGTGGTGGGCGCTGCAAACTCGGTAAAGAGTTTTTCTCTGTTGTTTGACATAGTTCGCTTAAATATGTTTATTATATAAGTTATACATTGATTGATAATCACATATATTTCCTATTATCCTGCAAAGATAATAAAAATCCTATAAAGGGGCAAAAGCAAAGGGGAAAATAACCCGCATGACTCAAAAAAGCAGTCATACGGATGTTGTCGGACGGCGCGTAGCACCGTTACGTGCCACGCGTAACGGTGTGACGCGCCACAGGTAACAGTGTAACACGCGGCATGTTACACCGTTACGCGCGGCACGTAACAAGTCTGTAAGCGGCAACATGAGAAACGGGACGCATCGGACTGAATGCGGGACGGATGCCGACGGCCTGAGAAACGGGCACATGAGGCATGGCCACGGACGCACGATGCGGCCGGAACCGAGAGACGGAAGCGCCCGGTACGGCCTGTACGGGAAAACCCGGGAGCCGCCCCGCGTTTTAAGGTTTGATAATATTTAATTCGCAAAGTTAACACTGCCGCGCGAAAAATGCTGCACAAAAATTATTTTTTGAGCAATATTTTAACTAATTTTGCAGCGCTTATTATGACTTAAATATCAGGTAATGGATTGGCTTTTAAACTTATTTACAGCCACAGATTCCGTTGCACATATAGCATTGCTGTATGCAATGGTGATAGCTGTCGGCGTACTTTTGGGTAAGATTAAGTTCGGAGGCATCGCCCTCGGAGTTACATTCGTTCTGTTTGCCGGCATCGTCGCCGGCCATTTCGGCTTGACCGCACCGGTAAACATCCTGACTTTCATCCAGGATTTCGGTCTCATCCTGTTCGTCTTCATGATAGGTCTGCAGGTGGGTCCGGGCTTCTTCGAGAGCTTCAGGAAAGGCGGCGTCACGCTGAACATGCTGTCGCTGTCCACCGTGTTGCTCAACGTAGCCGTGATGTTCGGGTGCTATTTTCTTTTCTTCGACACCTCCAACCCCTTCAACCTGCCCATGATGGTGGGCACGCTGTACGGTGCCGTGACGAACACCCCCGGTCTCGGTGCTGCCAACGAGGCGCTCTCGAGCGTCTTCACAGACGGCAACGCACCGCAGATTGCAGCCGGATATGCCTGTGCCTACCCGCTCGGAGTGCTCGGCATCATCGGTGCCACGATAGCGATAAAGTACATCTGCGGCATCAGGCTCGAGAACGAGGAGAGGCGGCTGAGAGACGACGCGGCTGAGAACGCGCACGTGAAGCCGCACTTGATGCACCTCAAGGTGACGAACTCATACCTCGCCGGCCGCACGCTCAAGCAGATACACGACTTCCTCAACCGCGACTTCGTATGCTCGCGCATCCTCCACGACGGGCACGTCAGCATACCCAACCGCGACACAGTGTTCGAGCTGGACGACCAGGTGTTCATCGTCTGCGCCAAGGCAGACGCCGAAGCCATCATCGCCTTCATCGGTCCTGAGACCGAAGTGGAATGGGAGAAGCAGGACCAGCCGCTCGTCTCGAAGCGTATCCTCGTCACCCAGCCGTCGATAAACGGAAAGACGCTCGGCCAGATGCACTTCTCGTCCGTACACGGAGTGAACGTGACGCGCGTCACCCGACAGGGCATGGAGCTCTTCGCCAGCCTCGACCTCGCCCTCCAGGTGGGCGACCGCGTGATGGTGGTAGGTCCGGAAGACGCCGTAGACCACGTGTCGCACGTGCTCGGAAACTCCATCAAGCGCCTCGAAGCACCCAACATCGCGACGATATTCCTTGGAATCATCATGGGTATCGTCTTCGGAAGCCTGCCGATAGCCATCCCGGGCATGCCCGTGCCGATGAAGCTCGGTATCGCCGGAGGCCCGCTCATCATCGCCATCCTCATCGGACGCTACGGATATAAGTTCCACCTCGTGACCTATACGACGACGAGTGCCAACATGATGCTGCGCGAGATAGGCCTCGTGCTGTTCCTCGCCAGCGTCGGCATAAAGGCCGGAGCCGGATTCGTGGACACGGTGGTGCAGGGCGACGGACTGAAATATGTGGGCACCGGATTCCTCATCACCATCATCCCGATTCTCATCATCGGAACGATAGCAAGGAAGAGGTATAAGTTCAACTACTTCACCATCATGGGTATGATTGCCGGCACATACACCGACCCGCCTGCACTGGCATACGCCAACCAGTCGTGCTCGAAGGACGCACCGGCCGTGGGATACTCCACGGTATACCCGCTGAGCATGTTCCTGCGCATTCTCGCCGCACAGCTGATAATCCTGCTGTGCTGCGGGGCATAGCCTCAGCCGTACGGACAGACAAATATTACTAATAACTTATATAATAACATCTAAATCAAACATGAATAAAGTCGTATTACTGTTAGGCACGCTGCTGCTCACAGGCTCTTCGGCGGTGTTCGGACAAATGGAGAAGAGCATCAAGCTGAACGAGGTGATGACGGACAACACGGCCGGATTGCAGGACGAATACGGGCAATGCGGTCCATGGATTGAGATTGCCAACGTGTCGCACACGACCTATAACGTGCGCGGCATGTATCTCACCACAGACCGCTCGGTACTCGACAAGAGCATGAGCGTTCCGGAAAGAATCAAGCGGATGAGCATCATCCCGAACGGAGAGCCGCGAACACAGCTCGGAGGACGGCAGCACCTGCTACTCTTCTGCAACAGCAACCCCGCGAAGGGCTCACTGCACCTCTCGCTGAAAATGAATCCGGGCAAGCCCACATGGATTGCCCTGTACAACGGAAACGCCACGGACCTCGTCGATTCGGTGACGGTTCCGGCACTGGCGGCCGACATGTCGTTCGCCCGCAAGGCCGACAAGACTGCCGCATGGCAGGTGAAACCGGCCGACGCCGTGACCCCGGGAATATCAAACCATATCGAGGTCAACGAGTCGAAGGTGGCCAAGCTGAAACGTGAAGACCCGCATGGAATAGGCATCTCGGTGCTGGCCATGGGCATCGTGTTCTTCTGTCTCGCCCTGCTCTTCGCCTTCTTCACGCTCTTCGGACTCTTCATGCGCCACAGGTCTGCAGCCAAGAAGGTGGCAAGCATACAGCCGCTGAAGGCCGGTGTGAAGACAGTGGAGAAGACCACGGAGATAGGCCACAAGACGAGCGTCATACTCCAAGACGGCCTCAAGTCGAAGGGTATCGACAAGGAGATTTACATCGCCGTGATATCCATGGCCCTGCACGAATACCAAAACAACGTGCACGACATGGAAAGCGGCGTTATCACCATCAAGCCGAAGCACACGGACTGGAACGTGGAGTATATCCAGATGACACAATTTCATGAATAACAACCATCAACAACAGCATCAACATTATGAATCAGAATAAATATCAGTATAGAGTACAGGGCGTAGACTACGACGTTGAGATTGAGGAGGTAGAGGGAAACCTCGCCAAGGTGAACGTGAACGGCATCTCATTCGAGGTTGAACTGAAGAACCCCATCAACCCGGCACACGCCATATCTCACGCAAAGGTGGAGGCTCCGAAGCCCGCCCCGGCACAGTCGAAGACCACGACGACGGCTTCCGTACGTCCGTCACAGCCCGCAGCACCGGCCGGCGCAGGCGCCGCCATCACGGCTCCGCTGCCCGGAACGATAACGGCAGTGCAGGTGAAGGTAGGCGACAAGGTGAACGCCGGCGACACGGTGATAGTGCTCGAGGCCATGAAGATGCAGAACAACATCGAGGCCGAGAACGCCGGAACGGTGACATCAATATCTGTTAACCAGGGCGACTCGGTCATGGAAGGTGCCGTGCTGCTCACAATAGCATAATGACGACATGGGATTCACTGATTTTCTGATAGAGAACTTTAACGAGTTCCTTACCTACACCGGATTCGTGAACGCCACGGCGGGCAACCTGCTGATGATTGTCGTGGGCGCAATACTCATCTATCTGGCCATAAAAAAGGATTTCGAGCCGCTGCTTCTCATACCCATCGGACTGGGAATAATTCTCGGAAACATCCCGTTCCGCGCCGATGCAGGTCTTGAGATAGGACTGTATGAGGACAACTCCGTGCTCAACATCTTCTATCAGGGCGTGCGCATGGGATGGTATCCGCCGCTGGTGTTCCTCGGCATCGGTGCCATGACAGACTTCTCGGCACTCATCGCCAACCCCAAGCTGGTGCTCATCGGAGCCGCCGCGCAGTTCGGCATCTTCGGAGCTTACATGGTTGCGCTGGCCCTCGGATTCGAGCCGAACCAGGCCGCGGGCATCGCCATCATCGGCGGCGCCGACGGACCGACGGCCATCTTCCTGTCATCGAAGCTCTGCCCCAACCTGATGGGAGCCATCGCAGTGTGCGCCTATTCATACATGGCACTCGTGCCGCTGATCCAGCCGCCGCTGATGCGCCTGCTCACCACAAAGAAGGAGCGCGTCATCCGCATGAAGCCGGCGCGACAGGTGAGCCAGACGGAGCGCATCCTCTTCCCCATCATCGGACTGCTGCTCACCACGTTCATCGTGCCCTCGGGCCTGCCGCTGCTCGGCATGCTCTTCTTCGGCAACCTGCTGAAGGAGTCGGGCAAGACGACGCGTCTCGCCAAGACCGCCGGTTCGGCCCTGAACGATGTCATCGTGATGCTGCTCGGCCTCACCGTGGGCTGCTCCACTCAGGCCAGCGAGTTCCTCACGCTGAACACCCTGTTCATCTTCCTCGTGGGCGCATGCGCCTTTGCCGTGGCCACGGCGAGCGGAGTGCTCTTCGTGAAGCTGATGAACCTGTTTCTCCCTGAGGGCAAGAAGCTCAACCCGCTTATCGGGAATGCCGGCGTCTCGGCCGTGCCGATGAGTGCCCGCATAAGCAACAACCTCGGACTCGAGTACGACCGGCACAACTTCCTGCTCATGCACGCCATGGGCCCGAACGTTGCCGGAGTGATCGGATCGGCCGTTGCGGCCGGTACGCTGCTCGGCTTCCTGTCGTAACCGCCGATGGACAACAGGCCGCAGATAGCTATAATTGACCCTAATACCCTCGCGGTATTAGGGTTAAAAAATATACTGCTCGAGGTGATGCCCTTCGCGGCGGTGGAGACATTCGGCTCCTTCGCCGAACTGTCGGCAAACGACCCCGACCATTTCTTCCACTATTTCGTGTCGATGGACATCCTGCTGAGCAACCGCGGGTTCTTCGCCGCACGCCGCGGCAAGACCATCGCGCTGACACTGGCGGTCAGCGCGTCGTCGCAGCTTACCGGATTCCACTGTCTCTGCATCAACGTGCCGGAGCAGCAGCTAATCAAGTCGCTCCTCACGCTCGAGCAGAAGGCGCACGCCAACGGCCGCAACCTGCCCCCGCTGCCGCAGCACGACAGGCAGAGCCCCCTCTCCGACCGCGAGATTGAGGTGATGGCTCTCGTGGCACGGGGATTCATCAACAAGGAGATTGCCGACCGGCTGAGCATCAGCCTGTCCACCGTCGTAACGCACCGGAAGAACATCACGGACAAGCTGGGCATAAGAAGCGTATCCGCACTCACTATCTTTGCAGTGACGCACGGATACGTTGACATAAACAAAATTTAGGAAAAACTACAAAAAGTCTTTGTGCAGCCGGCTTCATAAGCAACTCACACGCCACAAAGATACAAACAATCCGCAGGCATCCGGATACACATATTACCGTTATAAATACCATTTTGGCGGTTATCGGGCCATTAAAAGCCCGGTAACCGCCAAAACCTTTACTGGCAACCGCAGCGCCGCCACCGCGCGTCACTTCCAGAAACGCTGCGTGATATCCTCGAACGTGCCGTCCGGCAGGCGCCTGTACAGCCGCTGGTTGGTCGTCCGCTCGTTCAGTGCGCCGAGATGCGCGATGTACGGCCCGACCTTTATATAGTCGAAATCGGCCTTGCACACCTTTCCCGGCACACGGCTGCGGCCGCTGTACCACGCCACCTTCATCTCCGGATAGGCACCGCGCAGATAGCGCGCCAGCCCGTTAACCGCCTCCGGTTCGGCGTCGCCGCCCATGAAACAGATGCAGGTGATGTCCGCCCCATAGCCGCGCACTATGCCGTCGAGGGCCTCCGGAGTGAGCGGCTCGCCCGTGTCGGCCCACAGATAGCGGCTGTGACAGCCGGGGCAGCGGCACGGGCAGCCGGATATATTTATTGATAATGTCGTCTCGTCAGGTATCTCCTGAAACACGACACCTGTGTTCACGTATTTCAACATGGTGCATTTTCATTTGTTAAAGCGGGCTCACGCCGTCCCGTTTAATCCTCCGTCAGCGTGGCAGAGGCATAGTGCCGGCGGGCAGCCTCCTTCTGACGTGCCTCGGAGAAGTTGCTCACGCGCTTGAGATAGCCGATGATGCGTGTCATGTAGTCTACGTTCTTGGAGTGGCAGTGAGGGCACTCGTGCAGGTAACGCTTGTCTATCGTGCCGCATTCGTTGCATATAGTGTTCGGTATGTTGAACGTGAAATAGTTGCAACCCTCCTTCGCCGCCACCTTCAGGAGCTGGCGGTACTGTGCCTTCGAGAGATGCTCCTCGAGGTTCATGTGCAGTGCCGAACCGCCGGTGAGGTGCTGGATATACGGTGCTCCGTGCAGCTTGAACTTGTCGATGATGTTCAGCGAGTCGTCCTCGACCACATAGAAATAGCTGTTGTAGCAGTCGCGCGGCACGAAATATCCGTCCTCGCGATCCCACTTCGAGTGCTTCACGCCGACGTTCTCGGCCGGAATCATCTCGCAGTTGAACATCACATCCTTCGTGCGGTACTCCTTGTTCTTCGCTTCCACGAGGCCGAGCACGGTCTGGACGAATTTCAGATAGTCGGGGTTGTCGTCTATCTTGAGTCCCATGAACTCGGCGGCCTCCACCAGTCCGTTCACTCCGATGGTGAGATACTGGCGGCCGATGTTGATGTATCCCGCATCGAAAAGCGGAAGCATGCCGTGCTGCCACAATTCTTTCAGGTTCTCGTTGTATGCCAGCTGCACCTTGTGGCAGAGGTCGATGATGTCTGTGAGGAACTCCTTATAGTCGAGCTTGTTGTTCACTGCATACTGGATACAGCGGTTGAGGTTCACCGTCAGCACGCTCTTCGAGCCCGTCGACACTCCTCCCGCGCCGAGAGTGTAGCTGAATCCGTTGTCCTGAATCTCGTTGCGCAGGCGGCAGCAGCTCGACAGAGAGTCGGCGTTGTCGCTCATGTAGGTGAAGAACGAGTGGCCCTCGGCGTACATCTCAGCCGTGAAGTCGGCCCATTCGGTGTCTATCATGTCGCCGTCCTTGCTCAGCAGGGCCATCGTCTCGACGGGGAAGGTGAGCACGGTCTTGGTGCGTTCCTTGTTAAACCACTTCATGAAGCGCTTTTGCAGCCAGCTCAGGCCCTCCCAGTCGGGCTTGCTTCCGTCGGGGAAATAGAACTCTCCGAAGAGGCTTTCAAAGTATGGGCGGTCGTAGTAGGCGATGTTCCAGAACACTGCCTGATAGTTGCGCGCGCCCGTCGGCTGGTTGATTGAGTAGACAATCTGCTCGAAGCAGTCGGTGATGACCTTGTCGATGGTGCGCTGCTTGAGCGAGAGGTCCACCACCTTGTCGGCCTCCTTATAGTATTCCTTGCCGTATTCGAGGCCCACGAAGTAGTTGAGATACATGAGGAACTCCGGCGTGGCGCACGCGCCGCTGAGCATGCTTGACACCATGAACACCATGTTGACGAATCCGCCGCAGAACGACTTGAGGTTCGTCGGCGCCGTGGAGTTGCCTCCTATCGACATCGTTCCGCCGATAAGCCACGGATACATCGTGATGGATGCGCAGTAGTTGGCAAGGCTCGTCTCGTCGTTCTTATATATAAAGTGGTGTGTGAGCATGTCGATATACTTGTCGGAGAGCTCCTTGCCATACATCTTCTTTATGCGGTCGGTGAGCAGGCGGCGGTTCAGGCGTATGAAGTTCGACTTCGGCAGCTCGCCTATCAGCGTGGCGATGTTCTTGTGTTCCACGTTGGCGTTGGCGTCATACTTTGACCCCGTGGCTGCGTTGGCCGCCTCGCAGTAGTCGGCGAGAAACTTCAGCTTGTCCATTGTCTCACGGTCTTCCGTGTGACGCTGCCTGTACAGCATGAACGACTTGGCCACCTTGAAGTATCCTTCCCTCATCAGGGCCTCCTCAACCTGGTTCTGTATCTCCTCGACCTTTATGCCCTCGTGTATGTCGAGATGGCTGAGTATCTTCGAGATGCAGCCCAAATCCGCCGGTTCGTCCACTGAATTGAACGCCTTTATCACGGCGTTCATGATTTTGTCAAGCGAGAAACGGTCTGTCGAGCCGTCTCTCTTGGTGATGGTAAAGCTCTTTATTTCCATGTTATAATTTTCTTTTTGGAAAACTTTTTCGTTTCCGTTATCGAAAAAGTTTTCCGTTTTTGATAACTTTCTGTCCAGCCTTCATTCATCAGGTAGTCCGTTACGGATAACCCGAACGGATGCAAAGATACAATAAAAATCCGATACTGAGTACCGGATTGCCATCAAAATATTCCGAAAAAGATAATTTTTTATCAGGCAGCGGGAAAGCCCTTGTCTGAAAAAGGACAATTTTTTGTCAGAGTTTCACCGTCGATATGTCCACAAGTCCGTTCACTATGGCATAGATGGTGAGGCCTGCCGGACTGTGTATCTGCAACTTACGGGCGATGTTGCGACGGTGGGTGATGACGGTGTTGATGCTGATGCAGAGGTGGTCGGCAATCTCTTTGTTCGACATTCCCTGCACAAGGGAGACTATCACGTCGCGCTCGCGCTCAGACAGCATGTCGCCGTTGTCCGGTCCGCCCTTGAACACCATCGTCGATATGTTCTTCGTGACGTCGTTCTGGCGCGACATGCGCTCCAGACGGCGTATCGCAGGCACGAGGATGCGGTCTTCCACCTGGGCGTGCAGTTGCAGCCACTCCTCATTATTATATATGTCGTGCAGCGTGGCCATGAGCTGGTTGTTGTGCCGTGCGTCGCCGGGCATGTACTTGATGATGAGTATTTTCAGTTCAGTGAGCTTCTCCGACGCCTCGTCGTGGTTCTTGGAGAACGTCGCCACGTTGTATCCCGCCGTCGGCCGGCCGGCCAGCAGCGCGTTGACATACGGGAAAAGCGTCTCCTCCTCATACATCATGTGCTTCCGTATCTCACAGGCATACTCGTCGTAGAGCTTCATTATCAGTATTCCGAGGCTGTCGCCCTCGTCTATGGACTCCTCGAGTTCCCTGCGGATGAAGGGCAGCTGGAAACCGAGATAGTAGACGTGGCTCGCCTCGAGATAGCGCAGCAGCGTCGGTACGGACAGCTGCTCGTCGTTGTCGAAGTCGGAATAGCCGTTCATGGCGAAGTTCACCACGGCGAGAAAGGTATATGTGTCCACCCCGTTGTCCTCGCAGATTTCCTTCACCGTCTTGTCGCCGAAACCGAGATTGATGCCGAAGCTGCCGAGAGACTGCAACAGGTCGTAGTTGTCTTTGATGAGGGATATCATCTTGTCGCCTGCCTCATATATCTTCTGATTCTTCATCTTGAATACCCATTTGTTGTTACCGGATGCAAAAATAGTTATTTCCGGCCAAACAGACAATAATTATTACTCGGTATTTCGGTGCTCCGCGGAAACTTTACGCTAATCGTTTATAGGTATGCAAGGCGGGCTGGAGACGGTCCGGAAGACCTTTTTACCGCGCGGTTCTATGTAAATAAAGTTCCAGCCAAAAACTTAAAGAACCTTTGATACCAGTCAAAAACACTTTTGACAGTTCTCTAAAACACTTTTGCCCGCTCTCAAAAACACGTTTGAGAGTGGGCATAATACCATGGCGGGCAACCCGTTGCACCGTCACGGGCTGCCCATTGCACCATCAGAACGGCCCCGTTGCACTATCACGGACAACCTGCCGAACGTCACGGGCGACCTGCTGCAACGCCGTATGTAAACTAAATTCACATCTTCCGCATGCGCATGCGGTGCATACACACGGCGATTTCACGATTTCTGAGTATTGCAGGAACATGGGGAACGAAGTAATTTTGCACCCTGAAAATACAAAACATTTTATAACACGCAATGAAAAGAATCATATTCACATTGGCAGCATGCAGCCTCATGGCTGCGGCGCATGCAGAAGCGGTTGCAGGCACTGAGGGCACAGCCGCCCAGGACCAGCAGGAACAGACACAGAAGGCTCCCGAGAAGAAGAGCAGGCTGAGCGTGGGCGGATATGGCGAGATAGCCTTCAGCCGCAATTTCTTCAGCGACCACGTGAGCCGCTACAGTCAGCCGGAAAGCCACAAGAACGACCCGAGCCACGGAAGGTTCGACATTCCGCATGCCGTGATATACCTCGGATACGACTTCGGCCGCGGATGGACCTTCGGCACGGAGATTGAGTTTGAGCACGGAGGCACGGGCGGAGCCTACGAGAAGGAGGACGAAGAAGGCGGCGAATGGGAGCAGGAGACCGAGAAAGGCGGCGAGGTTGAGCTGGAGCAGTTCTGGATACAGAAGTCGTGGGCACGCTGGGCCAACCTGCGCATGGGTCACATCGTGGTCCCCGTCGGCCTGAACAATGCACACCATGAGCCAAACAACTTCTTCACCGTATACCGCCCGGAGGGTGAGAACACGATAATGCCGTCCACATGGCATCAGACCGGAGCAAGTTTCTGGGGGCGCCACGGCGACTGGCGCTACGAGATTCAGCTGCTGGCAGGCCTCAACGCCGACAACTTCACCAACACCGGATGGATAAACAAAGGCACATCGTCGCCCCTTGAGTTTGAGGTGGCCAACAAATACGGCACCGCCCTGCGCATCGACAACTACTCACTGCCGGGCCTGCGCATAGGCGTCAGCGGCTACTACGGCCACGCCATCGGCAACAGCTATCCCAACAACGCCAACGGTGTGGATGCCGAATACAAGGGAAAGGTGGCCGTCGGCAGCTTCGACTTCACCTATAACGCACACAACTGGATAGTGCGCGGACAGGCCGACTACGGCTACATGAGCGATGCCGGGCAGCTGAAGTATCTCTACAACCGCCTGAACAACAAGTCGCCGTTCAAGCACTCGGCCTTCGTCAGCAAGAACGCATACGCCGTAGGCATCGAGGCCGGCTACGACATATTCTCCCAGATAGCCCGCATGCGCAAGGAAGGCAGCAAGCTCTACATCTTCGGACGCTACGAGCAGTACAACCCGTACGCCTCGGCCACCAAGAACACAAAGTACGAATATACCGAGGTGAAGCGCATCGCCGCCGGCATCAACTATCACCCGGTGTCTCAGGTGGTGGTGAAGGCCGAATATTCGCACCGCTTCCTCAAGAGCATCTACAACGACGAGCCCGCGATAAACATCGGAGTGGCCTATGTGGGATGGTTCCTCTGACGGCTAAAACAACTAAGACAGCCACCATAGCTATAACAGCTAAGACAGCTACAACACCCCCAAACCCGATAAATCAAAACTAACAATAAAAAAAACAAAGCAACAATGAAGAAGTATTTTATTCTCCCGATGGCCGTCCTGATGGGCGCGCTCTCAATGACATCATGCTCAAGCGACAACGACAATGACGGCGGCAACAGTACGGAATATACCGACCGCTCCTTCGGCAACAGGGCCATCGCCTCGTGCGGAGACATCGTCAGCAGGATGAACACTGCAAGCAACGTCATCGCCTCATCACGCCTCACCGCCGAGCAGGAGGCCTATCTGCATGGCGTAGTGGACAACCTGGTGGACAACGTCATCGTGCCGACATACACAGACCTGGCCGACGACGTGGAAGAGCTCGAGCAGACGCTACACGGACTGACCGTGAACACCATCACGCAGAAAGCCATCAACGACGCATGCGACGACTTCAAGGACGCACGCGAGGAATGGGAGCGCAGCGAGGCGTTCCTCATGGGAGCAGCCTCCGACTTCGACGTGGACCCGACGATAGACTCGTGGCCGCTCAACCGCACGCTGCTCTTAGGCTATTTCAACAACGGAATGTCTGACGAGGCACTCGAAGACCAGACCATCCTCGGATTCCACGCACTGGAGTTCATCCTCTTCCGCAACGGACAGCCGCGCAAAGTGGAGGAGTTCAAGGGCTATGACACATACAAAAACTTCACCGGAGTGAGCGGAGCGCAGGAACTGGCATACGCCCAGACGATATGCACGCTGCTCAAGCAGCGCACCTTCCAGCTGCAGGTGGCTTGGGAAGGCGAGACTGCCGCCAACGCCGGCCGCGTGGCTGCGGTAAGGGCCGCCGGACTGGACTACACCGTTCCTGAGAACGGCCTGTCGTATGGCGACAACCTGAAGAATGCCGGAGTAGCCGGAAAGCGCAGCACCTTCACCACCCTCAACAGCGCCATCGCACAGATTCTCTCGGACGATGAGGGCAGCTGCGCCGCCATAGCGAACGAGGTGGGCACGGCTAAGATTGCCAATCCGTTCTCTGCCGGCGACATCTCCTACGTGGAGTCGCCCTACAGCTACAACTCCATCTCCGACTTCATGGACAACATCCGCTCCATACGCAACGTATGGCACGGCAGCCTCGACGGCATCTCCGCCGCCACGAGCTTCCACGGCTTCTTCGCCAACGTAGGCCGCAGCGACATCAACGGCAGCGTGGAGAGCGCCATCAGCGACGCCATCACCAACATCGGCAGCATGCCCTCACCCTTCGTGAAGTATGTGAGCACGATATGGAACATCGCCTTCGAGGACGACGAGGACTGGAGCACGGAAGAATAAACGGTAAGAGTGGCATTATAATTCTTATATATCTTATAAATCTTATATATCTTATAATTCTTATAGTAACATGCAACTAAAATACATCCCCCTGTTTGCGGCCCTCATCGCCGCACCGATGATAGCCTCGTGCTCCGACGACAGCACCGAAGACACAGGCTCGTTAGGCTCGCTGACGCCGGCCGACAAGACCTTCGGAGTGGGCAACGACGTGTTCACGGCCGAAGAATGGTATCCCGGCGGACAGCTCGGAACAACGGAAAAGGCCAGCTACTCGGCCGCAGCACCCATCGTCGAGCGTACGGCAGGCATGGAAGAGAGCTTCAACAAAGGCGAAGACTTCTTCGAGCACCTGTATACCATCAGCGAGGCACCGCGCAAGGGCCTCGGTCCGGCATGGACACGCAACAGCTGTATCCACTGCCATCCGTCGTACGGACACGGCAAGCGCCAGACAGAATACCGTGCGAACACCGTAGGCAACGGCTATCTGCTCGTCGTCTACCACCCCACGGCCGGCACCGACGCCGACGGTGTTCAGTATGCGGCCAACTCTTACGTGCGCCACGTCACGGGAATGCCGCAGACGCAGGCCATGCACCCCTTCAAGGCGCCCATCGACGAGAGTCAGATTAAGATAGAGTGGAAAGAGGTGACGAGCATGCCCAGCGGACTGGCCATGACTTTCCCCGACGGCGAGAGCTACTCGCTGATATATCCCGAGGTGACGATTCCGCAGACGGCATTCAACACATCGCCGCGCCCCGACAACTATGAGGTGCGTCTCGAGTCGACCATCGGCATCTACGGCACCGGCCTGCTCGACGCCATCGACACCGACGACATGCGCGAGGAATACCGCAGGCAAGCCGCCGCGGGAGCCACGCTCAACCCGGCGATGTGGGACGCCGCCACGAACGACTGGGCCGCATCGGCATGGTATACGCTGGCCGACGGACAGAAGAAGGTCAAGAAGTTCACATACGCCATGACGCGTGCCTCGCTCCAGGACGGCGCCGGCGCCAACGCGATATGGAACATCACCAACGTGACGCGCTCAGACCGCCACTATCTCTACACCACGAAGCAGTGGGCAAAGGCCATGGCCGAGGACAACGAGGTCATCGACTACATCAGCCGCCGCGGCAACGACAGGAGCTCAGTGCTCTATCCTTACTTCGCAGAGACGAAGGAGGAGATTTCCAATAAGGTGGAGACACTGCTCGGCCTCAACACGGCATCCGACAAGGACACGTTTGAAAAGTTCTTCGTAAAGGGCGCACCGTATAACGGCGAGGAGGAGATGAGCGACAAAGACTATTACGACTTCATGGTGTGGCACCGCGGACTGGCCGTTCCGGCTGCCCGTGACCTGGACAACGACAAGGTAAAGCGGGGCAAGCAGCTATTCAACGAGATGGGATGCGCCACCTGTCACCGCCCGTCGTGGACCACGGGTGAAGACAACTACTGGGCGGACAACAGCATCAAGGCATACGCCGCCGCCAACGGGCTCGACCCGCAGAACATCCTTCCGCGATTCCCCAACCAGAAGATATGGCCGTATACCGACATGGTGCAGCACCGGCTGTTCATGAAAAACGACATACGCACGGGATGGTGCCGCACCACCCCGCTCTGGGGCCGCGGCCTGTCGATGCGCCTCACCGGTGCCAGCGACCGTCTGCACGACTGCCGTGCCCGCTCGGTGGTGGAGTCAATAATGTGGCACGGATATTCAAGGGAGTCCGACGCCTACTGGACAACGGAGAAATTCTACCGCCTGAGCAAGGCCGACCGCGATGCCGTCGTCGCCTTCATCGAAGCAATCTAAGTTTTAAATGAAGAATGAAGAGTGAAGACGTGTTGATGAGCGAAGCGAGTAATGAAGAATCGCCTGCGGGGGAAATGAAGAGTGAAAAATGAAGAGTGAAGAATCGCCTGCGGTTCGTAAAGGAAAGAAAGACGAAGCGCGGGCGGTTCTTTGAAAAAACGGAAAGCTAAGAATGAAGATACTTAAGCAAACTATCTATACCCTATACATATTTATAATAATATGTATGGGGTTTGCTACTTTTATGGAGAAAGCCCGCGGCACAGACTTCGTGGCAGCCAATATATATGGGACGTGGTGGTTCTCGGCGCTATGGGCTGCCCTCACCGCCGCAGCCATAGTCTATTTCATCCGACGCCACGTGCGCCGCTTCTCCACCGTGGCGCTGCACGCCTCGTTCGTGGTGATACTTGCCGGGGCGCTCATCACACACCTTACATCGGTGCGCGGCAGGGTGCAACTGCGCCAGGGCGTGGTGACGGACACCTACATGACACTCAACGGCGATGAGATTGAGGAGCACCGCCTGCCCTTCGCCATCAGGCTCGACAAGTTCGAGATCATATATCACGAGGGAAGCACGGCTCCGGCAGACTATGTGTCGCATGTCAGCATTATCAGCTTGTCGGACAAGTCCGACCTGTCTGACCGGTCCGACGACTCGAATGCCTCCCCCCTCTCCGCCACAATCTCGATGAATAACATCTTATCCCATGGCGGCGTGCGCCTCTACCAGAGCGACTACGACCGCGACATGCTCGGCAGCACCCTCGCCCTAAACTCCGATCCGTGGGGCATCCCCGTCACCTACCTCAGCTATGCACTGCTCTTCATCTCACTTGCATGGATGCTTGCCGACCCGAAAGGCACCTTCCGCCGCCTGCTCCGCAGCCGCCAGACGGCATGCGCCATCATCGCAGCCATGGCAATATGCACCGCGGGCGAGACCAAGGCGGCTCCCGTGCTGCCGCGCGAGACGGCGGAACAGTTCGGCAGGATGAACATACTGTACAACGGGCGCATCTGTCCCGTGCAGACATTCGCCATCGACTTCACCAAGAAACTATGCGGACGGGCCTCATACAACGGATATACGGCCGAGCAGGTGCTCACCGGATTCATCTTCTGGGGCGACGAGTGGAGCCGCGAACCGATAATAAAGATGAAAGGCGACGCCCTGCGCGAGCGGCTAATGCTTCCCGGATACTGTTCCATGTCCACCTTCTTCAACCGCGACATGGGCGGATATATCCTCGGACCGTATCTGCGCGAGCTGTCGGCGGGTAACAACGACAGGTTTCACCGCGACGTGGCCGACATCGACGACCGCCTGATGCTCATCATGGAGGTGCGCCACGGCTCGCTCCTGAAGATATTTCCGTACACCGCCGGCGGCAAGACCACATGGCTCTCGCCTTCCGATAAGCCCGAGGCTGGCATTCCCGAAGCCGACCGCAGATTCATCGTCAGCCTCCTGCCGCTGCTCAGCCGGTATGCCGCCGGGGGAAACTACAGCGGCATTGCCCATGCCGTCGGCAAGACAAGCGACTATCAGATAAAGAACGGCGGCACGTCGATACCCTCGCCCCTCCGTATCAGGGCCGAACGGATATACAATGCCGTGCCCTTCGCCACCATCCTGTTCATCTTCAACCTCACCCTCGGACTCATCACGCTGTCGGTTGAGATAAGGCGTACGGCACCGCAGGCAGTCCGCCCCACCCCGCTCCGACGAGTGCTGCGCCACATTCCCCTCGCCATGATGGCCGTCTCCTTCACGGCGCTGACCGTCTGCGAGGCTCTCCGCTGGATTGTCAGCGCCACCGTGCCGATGGCAAACGGCTACGAGACGATGCTCTTCGTGGCATGGGCGGTGATGCTGGTCTCGATGCTTGCGGCCCGCCGCTTCCCGATAGTGCTGACGTTCGGCTTCATCATGTCGGGCTTCTTCCTGCTCGTCTCGCACATCAGTCAGATGGATCCGGACATCACCCACGTCATGCCGGTGCTCAATTCGCCCCTGCTCAGCATCCACGTGTCCATCATCATGATATCCTTCGCCCTGCTCGCCCTCACGTTCATCTGCGGAGCAACGGCCGTCATCATGGCCGCCATGCGGGGAACGGAGGCACACGGCATGGCCCGGCGCATGGCCTCGCTACAACTTCTCAGCCGCCTTTTCCTCTATCCGGCCATCGCCACGCTGGCCGCCGGAATTTTCGTAGGCGCGATATGGGCCAACGTGTCATGGGGACAATACTGGGGATGGGACCCGAAAGAGGTGTGGGCGCTCATCACGATGATGATATATGCCATCGCCGGGCACACAGATTCGCTGCCGGCACTGCGCCGCCCGCTTCCATACCACATCTTCATGACGGCCGCATTCCTCACCGTACTGATGACTTACTTCGGGGTAAACTACGTGCTCGGAGGCATGCACTCGTATGCATGACAGGGTTTCTATCTCCCCTACGCCGGACCGTCAACAACGATGAACATGCTCTGATACGGCGCAAGACTGAGCTGCACGGCACCGTCGGCAAGGCGGCTGGCAGGCACGCGCTCCGCTGTCTGCGGATTCCAAAGCTCCACATTATTATATATAGTGCGCAGATGAACCGGCGCATCATAGGTGTGCGGACTGTGGTTGTAAACGAAATAGATGTCGGAACGGTCCGTACGGCGGTGGAAGAAGCTGACGCGGTCGTCGGGTCGGGCGGCACTGCGCAGCGATATGTCCGGCCGGATGCCGGCCCGGCGCAGCCCCTCGGCCACGGTCTCGCCGCGGTTGCACCATATCACCGGCACGCCGCCGCGCTCGAGAGCCTCGATGCTGCGCATGACCTCGGGCGAGATATAGGTGCGGTCCTGTACTACCAAGGCCTTATAGCGCATGCCACCGGCTACCGACAGCTCGCCACCATCGGCCGAGAAGCGGTGCAGGAGGGCATCAAGCGTGCACACATCGAAGTTGTAACCCTCGGGAATCACCGGCAGCTTATAGGCAAATGTCTTCGCCGGCACATCCTCACCGACATACACGCACAGGTCTACCACCGGCCGGCCCTCGCGCAATAGCTGCGTGCAGCGGGCCTGATAGTTCCAGAATGCGGCCGACGACGGCCACCCGGGATTATGCCGGTGGAAGATATAGGGATGGGCACTGCTGCTGTCGTCGAACTTGCGGTCAAGCCACGGCTGATACGACGAGGCACAGACGACAAACTCATTGATGCCGCGGCAGTAGGCCAGATTGGCGATGCGGAGCAGTTCGTCCCACGTGGCACTGTACGGAGTGTCGGTGAAAGCCTCGGCCGAGGCTATGCTGCGGCCATATAGATGAGCCGTCGAGGCAGCGTCGAGACAGTCGTAGTTTCCGTTTTTCTGATATGCCCAAAACTCGCCCTGCGGTTTCGTGGCCGCGCTACGGCTGAGGATGTTGTCGTTGTCGATGTTGAGCATGGCCTGCGAAGTGAAGTCCACGCCGTCCTCGCGGCAGAGCCGCGCAAGCGTGCCGTAATACTCTGAGGCTATCGTCTCGGCTATTGTCTTGCGGAAATCGAGCAGCACCTGCTCCGTCCGGGCCCTGTCTCCGACGATGTATCCGGCCATGGCGGGCAGCCACGGCATGATGGCGTAGCCGCGGAGACTGCGGAAACGGTGCTCGAAACCTTCTGTCCAGTTCTGTATTCCGGCCTCATGGCTGTCCATGCACATGCCGGCGGGCTTGCATCCTATGGCGGCCAGCGTGTCGCAGATGGGCTTGAAGTAGTTGGCATAGTGCACCTGTGCGGCCTCGGCCGACATCACTCCGGCCTCCAGTCCGAGCAGATTCTTGCGTCCGTGCTTGGTGCGGGCGCCCGTGGGGATGTGTCCGAAGCGCATTATATGCCACGTGCCGGGCTCGAGAGTGATACGCACGGTGCCGTCGGCAGATACGCTTTGCGATATGTCGCGTATGTCATCCAGGCGCAAAGCTCCCTCGTTTCCGCCCTCGGCATGCGGGTATGTCACCTCGGTGCGCAGTCCTGTCTTCACCTGCCAGTTGTCCACGCGGTCGCGGCGCGACAGCCGCACGTTGTCAACAATCAGTTTGGCGAAGCGACCCTCACTATCCATCCAGTCGTGGAGCCGCACCCGGAAGTAACGGCCGCGCACCGCGGGAAAGCTCACCGTGCGCTCCTTGGTCTTATGACCGATGACGCTCTCCACCGCCGGCAGCTGCGCGGCGCGCTTCCACTGCCGCCCGTCGGTGCTGTATTCGAGGTCGCCTATCGGCGGAAGCTCCACATAACCGGCACCGAAATACCGCTCCTGCGGGTCGCCGGGGATATTCATCGAACCGGTGGAGCCCTTTCCGCGCGGATTCACCTCATAGCTTATCGCCGCGACAGACACCGGCCGGCCCGCGTCGCAGCATATCAGAGCCGTGTCTCCAGCCGTCACCGTGACGCGCCCGCGGCCCATGGGAATATCCTGCATCTGCTCCGCGTCGGGGAACATAACCGTCGCGATGGAGGCGAAGTCGCCGTCCTGACGGCCCAGCCGGAATGCCACTTCACGGCGTTTTCTGACGGTAATCACGGTGTCTGCGACAGCCATCTTGCGCATGCCGAGCCGCTGACTTATCCACGGACCGCCCGTGACATAGCCGTTGCTTGCCGCCACCTCGAACGTCAGTCCGAGGCTCCGGGCTTTCCGTGCCGCATGCTTCAGCAACTGCCACCATCCGGGCGACATTGCCGGCAGGGCTCCCTCGCACTTGCCATGCACCTGGTCGTAGAACACCACGCCGCCAACGCCCGCCGCACGGAACGCCTCAAGGTCGGCATCGATGCCCTCGCGCGTGGTCTCCGTCTCGCCATGAAACCACCACACCTTGGTGCGGGCGGCATCATCAGGCTCAACAAACTTATGCCAAAGGCTGTCATCGGCCGCAGCCTGACCAGCAAGGGCAAGCAAAGCAGCTGCCGACAATATTACAATCCGTTCTTTCATTGCTATATTCTAAAAGGCAGAAACACAAAGGCCGCAAAGGCGCAAAGCCGTTATTGCCATGTATCGACAATCTCTTTGCGTCTTCGCGGCCTTTGCGTTTCTGCTGTATAAATCATTATGTCCACTTATCTGAAGTCTGATTACCTACGGAGAATCACCGGAGCAATTCGTAATTGCCCAATTCTTCATCGGCCGCAGACCGACAACTCGTAATTCGTCACTCAAAATTCGTAATTCGCAAGAAACTCCTCCTCGCTCATTATCTTTATCCCGAGCTTCTCTGCCTTCTGCAGTTTCGACGGTCCCATGTTCTCGCCGGCAAGGATGAACGAGGTCTTTGAACTGATGGAGCCGACGTTCTTGCCGCCGTTGCGCTCTATCATGACCTTATATTCATCGCGGCTGTGATGGCGGAAGACGCCGCTTATCACTATCGACAGGCCGGCTAAGCGGTCGCCCGCACCGGTCATCTGCTCGTCGCTGAGCTGCATCTGCAGGCCGTGGGCACGCAGACGGGCGATGATAGCGATGTTCTCGGGATTATGGAAATAGGTTATGACGCTACGGGCAATCACCTCGCCGACGCCCTCCACCTGCAGCAACTCGTCGAGCGGAGCCGATGCCAGCGCGTCCATTGTCTTGAAGTGGCGGGCAAGGAGCTTGGCCGACGTCTCGCCGACGAAGCGGATGCCGAGGGCGAAGACCACGCGCTCGAACGGCACAGCTGCCGATGCGGCGATGCCCTGGACTATCTTCCGTGCCGACTTCTCGCGGCTGCCGTCGCCGTTTATCTGGTCGATGCGTATGTCGTAGAGGTCGGCAACGTTGCGCACGAGTCCCTGACGGTAGTAGTCGTCCACCGTCTCCGGACCGAGACTGTCGATGTTCATGGCCTTGCGCGATATGAAATGCTCGATGCGACCCTTTATCTGCGGCGGGCATCCGCTGTCGTTTGGGCAGTAATGGGCGGCCTCGCCCTCGGGGCGCACGAGCTCAGCGCCGCATTCCGGGCACCGGCTGATGAACCGCACCGCCTCTGCGCCCGCCTCGCGGCTCTCCTCGTCAACGCCGACAATCTTGGGGATAATCTCCCCGCCCTTCTCCACGTACACGTAGTCGCCGAGGTGAAGGTTAAACGAGCGGATGAAATCTTCGTTGTTCAGCGTAGCCCGGCGCACGGTGGTGCCGGCCAGCTGCACGGGCTCCATGTTGGCCACGGGCGTCACCTGCCCCGTGCGGCCCACCTGGAACGTCACGTCGACAAGGCGTGTGCGCTCGCGCTCGGCCTTAAACTTATATGCTATCGCCCAGCGCGGACTCTTCGCCGTGTAGCCCAGCGCGCGCTGCTGACGCAGCGAGTTGACCTTTAGCACGATGCCGTCGGTAGCCACGGGCAGGTTCTTACGCTCGGTGTCCCAATAGCGGATGAACTCATAAATCTCGTCGAGCGTCTTCACCTTGCGCATGGCATCGCTGACCTTGAAGCCCATGCGCCGCGCCAGCTCGAGGTTCTCGTAGTGTCCGTCGCATGGCAGCTCGTCGCCGAGCATATAATATAGGTATGCGTCGAGCTTGCGGCTGGCCACGAGTGCCGAGTTCTGACTCTTCAGCGTGCCGCTTGCCGCATTGCGCGGGTTGGCAAACAGCGGTTCCTCCGCCGCCTCACGCTCCGCATTGAGCTTCTCGAAGACCTCCCACGGCATGAGAATCTCGCCACGGATTTCAAATGATTTATTAAATGAAGAATGAAGAATGAAGAATGAAGAATCAGGCTGCGCCGTGTCATTATCCTTCATCGCGCCAGCCGATTCTTCATTCTTCATTCTACATTCTTCATTTCCCGATTCTTCATTTCCCGATTCTTCATTCTTCATTCTACATTCTTCATTCAATACAAGCGGTATCGTCCGTATCGTCTTCACGTTTGCCGTGACGTCGTCGCCGCGCACGCCGTCGCCGCGCGTCACGGCACGCACCAGCCGGCCGTTCTCGTATGTCAGGCTGATGGACAGGCCGTCGTATTTCAGTTCGCAGCATATCTCGAAGTCCTCGCCGCCCAGTCCTTTCTTCACCGAGTTGTAGAAGTCGGCCACCTCCTGCTCGCTGTATGTGTTCGACAGCGAGAGCATCGGGTAGCGGTGTTCCACCTGCGTGAACTCACGGTTGATGTCGCTGCCCACGCGCTGTGTCGGCGAGTTGTCGTCGGCCATCTCCGGGTGACGCGCCTCAAGGTCCTGAAGCTCGCGCATCATCATGTCAAACTCCATGTCGGTTATCACCGGCGCATTCTCCACATAGTATCTGCGGTTATGCTCGTGCAGTTCGCTGCGCAACTGCAATATCCTTTCCTGTTCGTTCATCTTCTTCTATCAGTTAAAATCATGCTCCGGCCTTGGCCTTGAAGGCCAGCGCATACATGCGCATCTGCTTCACCATGGCCAGCAGTCCGTTGCTCCGGGTGGGGCTGAGGTGGTCCTTGAGTCCTATGCGGTCGATGAAATACAGGTCGGCGGCGAGGATGTCGTCGGGCGTATGGCCGCTGAGCACGCGGATGAGCAGGGCGATGATGCCCTTGACGATGAGTGCGTCGCTCTCGGCGGTGAAGCGGATGCGGCCGTCCTCATAGTCGGCCTGCAGCCACACGCGGCTCTGGCAGCCATCGATGAGGTTGCTCTCGGTCTTGCAGCGCTCGTCGAGCGGCGCCTGCTCGTTGCCTAAATCAATGAGCAACTGGTATTTGTCCATCCAGTCGGTGAAATCAGAGAATTCCTCGATGATTTCGTCTTGCAGTTCGTTTATTGTCATTTTTGTTATTTATATACTATCTGTCAATTCGCTTTTCATTGCATATTACTCTCTATCATTCCATCCGGATTAAATTCATCAAAGAGTTCAGGCATCGCAGCCGGCACAAGAATATCCATAAGCCGCTTACCTTTGGGCTTCCTTCCATAGGAGAACTTAAACCGGTTATGACTTATACACATGGCATAAAACAACTTTTCGCACAGCGTCATATTATTATTGGGTATGAGCACGGTAATATTTGAATTCGGAACAAAGTCGCAAACAGACACGTATGAATATGTATGACTGCCCTGTCCGTCTGTAGATACATATAGAGTTCCAGCAGGAAAGACCTCCTCCGGTGCAAACATATTCTTGTTTACGTATGCATCGATGCTCGTGGATTGCTTGTATGACGGACGGATATATGGTATCCAATTCTCGTTTTTCTTATAAGATAAGCGCTTGACGCCGCCCGAAAAGACACCGTTATGCAGTGTGAAAAGCGAAGATAGAGGTATCAATTCAGGCTCACCTGTTGCTGTCTTTCCGCTCTTTACATGCAAATCGGATAGGTCAAGGCTGTCTATCATATCCCGTTCCTTATCCTTTACGGAAAAGTTTCCAACAAATTTTTCAGCCTCTTCAAGCGTCGGAACCTTTATAAACGGTAACGTTATATTTGCCTGACGCCCGTATGAGTACTTAAACTTATTCATGCGCAGGCAGTGACAATAGAACAACTTAACCTCGTCGGACATATCGGTCTTAGGCGTAAGGTAAAATAAATCCCGACCGGAATAGTATGGGGAGTCCTGCAAGAATGCCTCCAATACAGAACCTCCACCAGCAACACTTATCGTGCCGGACGGTATCGGAGGGAGATAAATGAGAGGCTTTACCTTTGCTGTAACACCGTTATTCCTTGAGGTACGCGCTACGAAGTTTATCCCTTCATTGCTCTTCTGCAATGAATTAAGTTCGAGATTCACTCCATATTTTACCTCAAAAAGTTCTTCCAACGCACATGTCTTCATTCCCCGTCCTCCTTTTCATCTTCGTTTTCACCTGTATTCTCGTTGCATTTAAGTTTGAAGAGAATGAAATTCTTAACCGTTTCCTCAAAGTCCGACAGGCTCAGCTTGTCGTAATCGGCATCCAAATATGCTTCGGCACACCATTCCATATCAGCCGTAACCTCCTGCATAACACTGAATTCCTTTATCACTTCACGGTTGATATAGGCATTAACCCACGACTTCCTTATATCGTCCCAAACGTGATTGGCATCAACCCGGCCGACATTCTTCTTCTTTACAAACCCGTCGTTACGGCAATAGCCGAACCAAGTCTTCTTTCCTGCAGGATGAGGAATACCCGCCGTTATCACGACAGCACACGTAACGGTATTTACTTTGGAGTTTACGAAAAGCTCTTCGGGTAGTGAAAGCACTGCCTCAAGCGTATTATTTTCGAGTATTTTGCCCTTCAATACGCATGAAGCACCTTTTGTATCGTTGACACAACTTATAGGCATTATGGCCACACATTTTCCTCCGCGCTTTAACATTGACAGGTTATTGAGCACAAACTCCAACTCTTCGACACCCTTTCCTTTATTCTTATAAGGAGGATTGAGCAACCCGACGGTCGGTCCGAACTTGCTTTTTATGGCTTCAGCATCTTGCTTGAAGCAATCGCCGAGCGTTATATTGGTACGCCCGTCACGGTGGATTATCATGTTTGAGATGAGCAACGTATATATGTCATCATCGTATTCTATGCCTAAAAGCTGCCTGTTCTTTATCTCATCTTCCTTCCTTATGTCACCATTGGCATCTTCGAGCATCTTTTTCATCGCGCTCACGAGGAATCCTCCCGTACCGGCACAGTTGTCGATAACCACGCTATCCTTATCCACTCCGGCCAATTCCACAAACAGCTGGGTTATGTGCGGCGGCGTGAGAACGATGCCGAGACCTTTGTCGTTGTTGGCATATCGCAGAAACTCCACATAGAACTGGCTCACGGTGTCTATATATTTATGCGTCACCATAAACCCGTTTATACGTTTATCGGCCTCAGAAATAAGGTCAGTGAGAAACGTCTTGCCGTCCTTTTCGTTGTTTATGCCCGAATTGGTGGTTATAAAATCGTATCCTTTCTTCAAGGCTTCTTTGTTCCGTTCAGGCACATCCGACTTGTCAAGCTCCACACATATCGCACCGTAAAGATTGCCGACAAGTTTGTCTACAGTATCATAATCCTTGTATTCGGCCTTGAAACGCTCATTCCTCAGTGCCATGAGTATTCCGCTTATGAGTAGCGCACGCTTAGATTCTTTTATCTTCCGCTCATGCAACTCCTCGTTAAGATCTTTCGTATAGCCTATAAGCTCGTTAAAATCCTGATTGAATTTATAGGTGCTGGAGTTCAATCCATCACGATAACTGCCGAAAGGTAATATGGCATTACTGAAATACTTGTGTGCATTAGCGGTGTCGCGGATCTGTATATAATGCGAAATGGAAACAAGATTCTTACTCTCTCCGCTGAAGCCGACGGCTATGACATCATACTCTTTGGCCAAGAAAGAGGCATACAGCAATGCTCCGTCTACAGCATAATCTTTAAAACTGTCCTTCGATGCAGACTCGTGCTTAGCTATATCAGCCTTGCATTCCACCACGATTACAAGACCGGTATGTTCCGTTGAGGTGATGATAAAGTCAGGGTAACCTTTTCCTATACCAGATTTGGAAGCGTTTTTCAAAAGCTTCTGTATCTTCTTATTATCTGATTTCTGCTCCTCAACTATCACATGCTCATCGCTGTAATAGCCTGCCGCACGCAGATAATCACGAAAAATATTCATTGTCTTTGCCTCGTTCACCATAATACAATACTTTTATCTCACAAAAATAACGTTTTTTCGTATAAAAGCTTCTTAAAGGATAATGCTTTTACATTTTATTCTTTTATTAATCAGAACCATCAACCATCCGTTTCAGGAGCTTTCTCTATCCTGAACAGCTTATCGCTCGGCCGCACCTTCTCCGGCACGGCGATGCTGATGCGCGTGCCCTTGCGTGCCCTGTCCACAGGTCCGTTGTCGCCATGGACGACGCCGGGCGTCACGTATAGGGCGCCGGTGGTGGGACCTGTTATCAGCAGCTTGTCGCCGGGGGCGAACTCGGTGGCCTCGACGGTGAACTCGGCCACGCCGAGCTTGCTGAAGTATTTGACTCCCTTGCCCACATATACCTTGCGCTCGGTGGCACATGAGCCGTAGTGGCGGTTCCACTCGCCAAGCGTCTGCCCCTGATAGTAGCCGTCCCAGAAGCCACGGTTGAAGACGGTGGCCAGCCGCTCGTCCCATCCGTCCTTGCGCTCCTCGGTGAACGTGCCGTCGAGCACGGCGGCGATGGCCTCGCGGTAGCACTCCACGACGGTCTTCACATATTCCGGACCGCGGGCGCGGCCCTCTATCTTGAACACGCGCACGCCGGCCTCCATCATGCGGTCGATGAAGCGCACGGTCTTCAGGTCCTTGGGACTCATGATATACTTGTTGTCGATGGCGAGCTCGGCACCCGTCTCGTTGTCGGTGACGGTGTATGAACGGCGGCATATCTGCACGCACGAGCCGCGGTTGGCACTGCGGTTTGCCTCGTGCAGGCTCATGTAGCACTTGCCGCTGATGGCCATGCAGAGCGCACCGTGGCAGAACATCTCTATGCGCACCGGCCGGCCCGAAGGTCCGCAGATGTTCTCCTCGCAGATGCCGCGGTAAATCTCGGCCACCTGCTCTATGCGCAGCTCGCGGGCCAATACCACCACATCGGCAAACTGGGCATAGAACCGCAGGGCCTCGATGTTGGAGATGTTGAGCTGCGTGGACAGATGCACCTCCTGCCCCACCTCGCGGCAATACATCATCACGGCCACGTCGCTGGCAATAACGGCCGATATGCCGGCCTCGTGCGCCGCGTCTATTATCTCGCGCATCTGGACGAGGTCTTCACCATAGATGATGGTGTTCACCGTCAGATAGGTCTTTATGCCGTGGACGGCACACGTGGCGGCAATCTCTCGCAAGTCGCTGATGGTGAACGTGCTGGCCGAGTGAGCACGCATGTTCAGCTTCTCGATGCCGAAATATACCGAACCGGCACCGGCCTTGATGGCTGCCGCCAGACTGTCGCGCGAACCCACGGGCGCCATTATCTCAAATTCTGAAATGTCTGCTCCTGTCATTGCTGATGGATATTATCATTATTAAATATGTTTGCAAAGTTATTAATTTTAGAGCAAACAGCAGCATTTTTAAAAGTAAAAAGCAGCTATCGGGATTGTTACGTGCGGCACGTAACGATGTTACCTGCCGTTAGTGACAACGTGACGCGCCACGCGTAACACTGTGACACGCGGCAGGTGACAACGCTACGAGGCCGTAGCGGCAAACACGGCAGGCATCAACGGACGAAAAAAGGCGTGGATTCCATGCCGGAATCCACGCCTTTCCTATATACTGATACCTTCTGATATCGTCTTAACATGCCGTCAGCTTACTTAGCATAGGCCACGCTGCGGGTCTCACGGATGACGGTAATCTTCACCTGTCCGGGATATGTCATCTCGTTCTGAATCTTGTTTGCTATCTCGCCCGACAGCGATTCTGTCTGCGTGTCGTCCATCTTGTCGGCACCGACGATGACGCGAAGCTCGCGTCCGGCCTGGATGGCGTATGTCTTAGTGACGCCGGGATAGCTCATGGCGATGGCCTCAAGGTCGTTGAGACGCTTGATGTAAGCCTCCACAATCTCGCGGCGCGCACCGGGACGGGCACCGCTGATGGCGTCGCACACCTGCACGATGGGAGCCAGCAGGGTGTTCATCTCGCACTCGTCGTGATGGGCTGCGATGGCGTTACATATATCGGGCTTCTCGCGATACTTCTCGGCAATCTTCGCTCCATAGAGTGCGTGCGGCAGCTCGCTCTCCTCGTCGGGCACCTTTCCTATATCGTGGAGCAGTCCGGCGCGCTTTGCCTTCTTCGGGTTGAGTCCCAGTTCAGATGCCATCACGGCACAGAGATTGGCCGTCTCGCGGGCATGCTGGAGCAGGTTCTGACCGTAAGAGCTGCGGTATTTCATCTTTCCGATGATGCGGGTGAGCTCGGGGTGCAGACCGTGGATACCCAGGTCGATGCACGTGCGCTTACCTGTCTCTATCACTTCGTTCTCGAGCTGCTTCTTCACCTTCTGCACAACCTCCTCGATGCGGGCCGGATGGATGCGGCCGTCGGACACGAGCTGGTGCAGGGCCAGGCGGCATACCTCGCGGCGGATGGGGTCGAAGGCGCTTATCACGATGGCCTCGGGGGTGTCGTCGACCACGATTTCCACTCCGGTGGCTGCCTCGAGGGCACGGATGTTGCGGCCCTCACGGCCGATGATGCGGCCTTTCACCTCGTCGTTGTCGATGTGGAACACGCTCACGCTGTTCTCGATGGCCGTCTCTGTGGCCACGCGCTGTATCGTCTGGATGACAATCTTGCGGGCCTGTGCATTGGCGTTGAGCTTGGCCTCGTCCATTATCTCGTTGATATAGCTCTGGGCGTCGGTCTTGGCCTCGTCCTTCATGGCCTCCACGAGACGCTGCTTAGCCTCATCGGCGCTCAGGCCCGAGAGTTCCTCGAGCTTGGCACGCTCCTGCAGCTGCATCTTCTCGAGCTCCTCGTTCTTTATCTGGAGCAGCTTCTTCTCGTTGTCGATGCGGTTCTGCTGGTTGTCGAGGTCGTTCTTGCGGCGGCCCAGTTCCTCCTGACGCTGGTTGAGAGAGATTTCCCTCTGCTTCAGCTTGTTCTCGCTCTGCTGTATGTGCTGGTTGCGCACCTGCACCTCCTTCTCGAGCTCACTCTTCTTGTTGAGGAACTTCTCCTTGACCTCAAGCAGTTTCTTCTCCTTCATGACATCGGCATCTTTCTCGGCCAATGTCATCATCTCATTATATTTTCCTTTCAGTATATATCGGAAAACAAGATATCCGCACACACTCCCTATGACGAGAGCCACTACGGCAATGATTATTGTTAGAACCATAATAAATTAAAATTGTATGTTGTTTATATTCTCATTTCTTCTTCTCTCCGAGCGCATCTTCAATTTCGGCAGTCAGAGTGGTGAGAATATCGTTATATGGAGAGACATCATTCCTTGCGCGTTCCTTCTGGTGCTGCAAGGCAATGTCTATCAAAGTCATAAGCGCTATAGTGTGGTCGCTCTTCCTTCCCTTGAATATCTGCGAGTAGACATTATACCGGTCGGTGATGTGCTTGGCGGCCGCACGGTAGTATTCCTCCTCCGGGCGGTCTATGACCACTTCTATCTCTTCGTCATAAACGTGTAACCGTATATGTAACTTATCTCTGTTCTGTTCTGCCATCGCGTGCTCTATTTCTGTTCTGTAAGTATTGCGATGCACTTGTTCACGTCGCGTACGAGCCTCGCGAGCCTGTTCTTGGCCTGATCAAGGTCGCCGTTGGTGATTTCCATCATCTTTGCCATCTTCAGCGAATCATAGTCGTTGGACTTCTGCTCCAGCCTGTCGCGCAGGTTCTTGATGTCCTTCTCGTTCTGATCGACCATCTGATAGAGTTCTTCATTTTCCTTCTTCAGTTCCTGAAAACGGAGAATCATCTGCCTTACACGGGTCTGAAACGTTGTCAAAGTCTGTTCACTTGAAGTCATGGGCATGCTCTTTATCCTACAAAGGTATCATATTTCTGTCAAATATGATTACCGGGGTGTGCTCGTTTGAGTTTTTTTAACTCTTCAGCATCATTTCTTCATTTCATCGTCCTTCGGTTTCGGCTCTTTCTTGGCCAGCATGACTACCTTGTATACAAAGTCTGTAATCCACTTCTGGCTGAAGCCCAGACGGCGGTCGTACTCGCGGATTGCCACCACGGCCTTGATTGCGCCCGGGTCTTTAAAGTCATTTTTCGTGAAGATATCGTTCACGGTCTTCTCCGTCATCGTGTAAAGAGCCTTCTTGAAGAAGCCGGGCATGCGCAGCTTGAACTTCATCAGGTTGCCCATCAGCATCATAAGGTCTTGCGTGAAGCCCTGGAACTGGAACATATAAGTCTGTATGTCCTGCATCTTGCGGCAGTTCTTGCGCAGGCTCTGGTCTATCTCCTTGAAGAAACTGTCGTCCATCGAGTAGATTTCCTTAAGCATCTTGCGGCAGCGCGCCTTCTCTCCCACCCCGAGCCTGTTATTGGCCGTGGGCACATGCAGTGTGGTCTTGAACACCCTAAGATCCGGAAGCATCGCAAGATTGGTTATCCCGAGATCGGCGGCCATGGCAGCCTGGAAATATACCCGGATGAGGGTCATGAAGTCTTCCATGCCCCCTACTCTATGTGTCTCCTCCTCCTTTTTCCCGAAAAGCTTTGATATTATGCTCATAAATAATCCGTTTTAACTTAAAATAAAATTATGCCGGATATGCCTGCGGCAAGACGGGACATTTGCGTCTGCACGCCGTTTATACACATTCCGGCATGCAAAGTTAGTTATTTTCCCTCATATTATTATTAAATTCTGTACGAAATATATGCGTATCTGACAAAATTTCCTTACCTTTGCCGCATAATTTAACCACATTACTCTTTACAGACAACGTGAAAGGAATAGTTTTAGCCGGGGGGAGCGGCACACGCCTATACCCGATAACAAAAGGAATCAGCAAGCAGCTGATACCGATATTCGACAAACCGATGATATACTACCCTATCTCGGTGCTGATGCTCGCAGGCATCAGGGAGATACTTATCATAAGCACACCGGCCGACCTGCCGGGATTCAGACGCCTCTTAGGAGACGGCAGTGATTTCGGTGTGAGGTTCGAATATGCCGAGCAGCCGTCGCCCGACGGACTGGCACAGGCATTCATCATCGGAGAGGAGTTTATCGGAAACGACTCCGTATGCCTCGTATTAGGAGACAACATCTTCTATGGAAGCGGATTCTCGGGACTGCTGAAGCAAAGCGTCGGAAACGCAGAGGAAAACAACCAGGCCACGGTTTTCGGATATTACGTCAACGACCCCGAACGCTACGGCGTGGCAGAATTCGACAGCAAGGGAAACTGCCTCAGCATAGAGGAGAAGCCTGAGAAACCGAAGTCGAACTACGCCGTCGTGGGACTATACTTCTACCCCAACAGCGTGGTGGAGATTGCAAAGCACATCAAACCGAGCGCACGCGGAGAACTGGAAATCACGACCGTGAACCAGGAATACCTGGCAAACAAGTCGCTGAAGGTACAGACCCTGCAGCGCGGATTCGCATGGCTGGACACGGGAACACACGACAGCCTGAGCGAAGCCAGCACCTTCATCGAGGTCATAGAGAAGCGGCAGGGGCTGAAAGTGGCATGCCTTGAAGAAATTGCATACAAGAAAGGATGGATATCAAGAGACAAGCTACAGGAACTGGCACGCCCGATGATGAAGAACGGCTACGGCCAATACCTTATGAACATTTAATCCGGAAACAAAAAGCTACACATAAATATATATGGAAGAAAAGAACAAAATCGAGACAGCGGAAACCATTGAGTCCATTGCCCAGAATGAGCAAGAAAGCTCCTTTGACTTCAGAACCATCTTCACCATATTCATATTGAATTGGCAATGGTTCGCCCTATCTATCTTTATATGCCTATGCGGTGCCCTTATATATTTAAGGTATAAGAGTCCTATATATCAGTTGTCTGCAAAAATACTAATCAAAGACGAAAACAGACCGAGGGGCGGAGGCAACAACCAGATGCTGGCCAACATGCAGGACCTTGGATTCATCTCGAACAGTGCAGGTATCGACAACGAGGTGGAGATACTTCAGAGCCACATCCTGTCGCGCGAGGCCATCAAGGACCTTAAGCTCTACACTGAATACAAGGTGGAAGGAAGGGTCAAGAACCAGCTCATATACAAGACACAGACCGTCAACGTGGACATCGACCCCGCAAGCCTGAAGAAGATGGACGAGACCATGCAACCCATCAAGATGAGAATCATCTACAGCGAAGACGGATACAAGGTTACCGGTACGGCATATACAAAGAACGGAGACGAACGTCCCTTCAAGACAACGATAAAGTCGTTCCCGGCCACTCTGAAGACATACGCAGGCGTACTGACTTTCACAAAGAACGACATACGCCAGTATTTCGAAGACGATGAGCTCTACGAGAAGTTCATCAGGAAAGACCTCTTCGTGAGGATATACCCGATGTCGTATGTCGCAGCCAACTACGTGAAAGCCATGAGCGTGGAGCCGACATCGAAGACAACATCCATCGCCCTCATGACCATCAAGGACAAGAACAGGAACAGGGCCGAGGACTTCCTCAACCAGCTGGCCATCTGCTACAACAGGCAGGCTAATGCGGACAAGAACGAGATTGCCGTAAAGACAGAGGAGTTCATCAACGAAAGACTTGAGAAGATTAACGCTGAGCTCGGCTCTACCGAAAGCGCACTCGAGAGCTACAAGAAGCGCAACAACCTGACACAGCTCAAACTGGATGCGACGGAGACTCTGACACAGACAAGCCAGTACTCGACCAAGCTCTCTGACGCCAAGGCACAGATACAGCTGCTCGACTATCTGCGAGAATATGTTGACAACCCGCAGAACAAGTATCAGATAATACCGTCAAACGTAGGCCTTGAGGATGTATCGTCGACAACTCTCATAAACAAATACAACCAGAGTGTCATGGACCGCAACCGCCTGCTGCGTACAGCATCGGAGATTGCACCGCAGGTCCAGACGCTCACCGAGACTCTCGACCAGCTGATGGAAAGCATCAGGATTGCCCTCGCACAGGCAAGACACAGCGCAGACATCAAGAAGATGAGCGTCGAGAGCCAGTATGCAGTATACCGCGACAAGGTGGCCAACACCCCGGAGCAGGAAAGGATACTGACACAGATAGGACGCCAGCAGGAAGTCAAGTCAGGACTTTACCTCATGCTGCTGCAGAAGCGCGAGGAGAACTCTATCTCACTGGCTGCCACGGCCGATAAAGGCAAGCTCATAGACGAACCGATATACGAAGGAAAGGTAAGCCCGAAGGGAAGCATCATACTGCTTGTGGCCTTGGTCGTAGGATTCGGTCTGCCGCTGCTGGCCATATATGTGATACAGCTGCTGCGCTACAAGATTGAAGGACACGAGGACGTCGCCAGGCTCACCAAACTGCCTATCATTGCCGATGTCGCCATCGCGAACGACAGCGAAAGCAAGACAGGAGGAATCGTTGTGCATGAAAATCAGAATGACCAGATCGACGAGATATTCCGCTCGATGCGAACGAACATACAGTTCATGCTCAAGGGAGACCAGCGCGTCGTCATGTTCACATCGTCGACATCGGGTGAAGGAAAGACCTTCAATGCGGCAAACCTTGCCGTGAGCTTCGCACTGCTCGGCAAGAAGGTAATCCTCATGGGTCTCGACATCCGCAAGCCGGCACTTGGAAAACTATTCGGAGTGTCAGACCGCAGCAAGGGTATCACCACCCTGCTGAACAAAGACAAGGATAACATCACCCTGGAGACAATAAATGCACAGATACACCCGTCCGGAGTGAACAGCAACCTCGACCTCATGTTCGCCGGTCCGGTGCCGCCGAACCCGACGGAGCTCCTCGCACGAGAGAATCTCGGCATCATAATAGAGATGATAAAAAACGAGTACGACTATATCATACTCGACACCGCACCGGTCGGACTGGTGACCGACACACTCCAGATAGGCAAGTTTGCCGACGTGTCGGTTATTGTATGCCGCGCCGATTACACCCCGAAGGCGAGCTTCGGCCTGTTCAACAGCCTGGCCGCCGAGAAGAAACTGCCGAACATGTGCATAGTGCTCAACGGTGTGGACCTGTCGAAGAAGAAGTACGGATACTATTACGGATATGGCAAATACGGCAAATACGGACGCTACGGAAACTACGGCGCGTATACCAATTACGGCAACTACGGCGCATACGGCAGCTACGGAAACTATGCAAACAGCCACTATGGCAATAAAAACGACAACTCGATAAAGAAATGACAATTGCAGTAGATTTTGACGGAACTATCGTTGAGCATAAATATCCTGAGATAGGCGAAGAGAGACCTTTTGCCATAGAGACTCTGAAGATGCTCATCAGGGACAGACACAGGCTCATCCTGTGGAGCGTGCGTGAAGGAAAGCTGCTTGATGAAGCGGTGGAATGGTGCCGTGAACGCGGAGTCGAGTTCTATGCAGTGAACAGAGACTATCCCGAAGAGACACGTGAGAACAACCAGCACTTCAGCCGCAAGTTGAAAGTGGAGATGTTCATAGACGACAGAAACGTGGGCGGACTGCCCGACTGGGGAACCATCTACAGGATGATAAGCCGGCATAAGACCTGGAATGACATCATGATGGAGGACGACGGAATGGAATCTCACCACTATCATCAGCATAACAAGCAGCTGAAGAAGAAGTGGTGGCAGTTCGGATAATACCCGGAAAGAATGCAAGCCGCAAGGTTTGATACAGGAGTCATCAGAGTTTAAGGAATAAATAATTAAACTATAAAACAGAAAGCGGTGCAGCCCCGGCAGGAGCTGTACCGCTTTCTATATATCAATATCCTTGCGCCGGCTCAGCTGTATTCCAGCACGGCCTTCCTGAATGCAGCCGGATTACCCATGTCGAACATGCGGCCGTCTATCCTGACACCCATCATTCCGCTCCGCCGGCGCACCTCGTCAAGAGCTGAGGTTAGCTCTATCTCACGCCCGGAGCCCTCTTCATCGGCATTCCTGATATCCTCCGCCAGCTGTTCAAAGACCTCTGCCGTCAGGATATACTGCCCGAAAACGGAATAATACTGCTTCTCTCCGTCCTTATCATGCACCGCAAGATACTCCTCTGCATACGATGCCTTAGGCTTCTCGGTCATCTTCGACACGCCAAGGATACGGCCGTTCTTATCTTCCCACACGCCGCTCAGTATACCGTAATGGCTTACTTCACCGAGCGGGACAGGATGTATGCTCACCATCAGCTTGTCATACTTCTCATATTCCTCTATGAACTGAAGAGTGCAGGGCTTGCCGGTGTTGCTGCGGTAGATGGTATCGCCAAGCAGCAGGAGCACCGGCTCATTCCCGGCAAACTCCGCCGCCTGATAGACGGCATGCCCGAAACCGCGCTTCTCGCGCTGATATACGTAATGAAGGCGCTTGCCTATGTCGAGGATATGGCTGGCATACTCCCTGTTTTTAGGACTCAGCTTCTGCAGATGGTCATACGGCAATGGCGTATCGAAGAACTCCTCATACTGTTTCCTCTCCTCCTCCGACCCCAACACGATGCATATTTCCTCTATGCCGCTTGCTATAAGCTCTTCAAGCAAAATCAGTATGACCGGACGGACGACACCGTCCTGACACGGAATGGGAAAGAAGTCCTTTTTAACAGTGCACGTGGCTGGATACAGGCGCGTGCCGAAGCCGGCCACAGGGACAATCGCCTTACGCACGGTGTGCACCGGCTGTATCGTGAATGAATAGGCATGCAATCCGCATCCGTTGAGATACCGGACAAGACTCTCCTGGCATCCGGCATCGCGGGCAAGGAACTGCACCGACCCGTCGCCATGCGAGCCCACGCCCTTGCCTCCGTAAATCAGCGGCTGTATATTGGCATCGGTGAGGAAGCGGTGCAGTTTCGGGGCTTCCAGTGCCGGCGACATGGGCGCTATGTACCTGTCGAAAATCTCTTCAGCCTCAACCATCAGCTTGCCAAGCGACTCGACATCGCCATCCGCCATGAATCCGACGGCACGTCCGACAATATCCTTATTTATCTCGCCGAGGGCCTCATGAAGCCGGCGTGCGCTCTCGTCCGATGCGAAAGGGTACGACTTGTTCAGATCGGCAAGGATACGGATGGTATCCTTTGAGGCACACAAATCAGCAAAGACCCAGTGCAGCGGTTTCTTCACTTTCAGCGAATGCACCTCTATCTCGTCGCCGTCAAAAACCATGAGGTTAGGCTTCACGCCGAAGGCGCATGCCTGGTCGAGACGCCCGCAACGCGAGGCTGTGCGCAGCTCGCCGAGATATGCGATGTTCATCTCTCCCTGAGTGTTCAGGTTCAGATGATACAGCTGGTTGAAAGCCCTTGCCACGAGCACGCAGATCGCGGCGCTGCTCGACAGCCCGCTCTTCATCGGCAAAGTCATGGAAGTAATCGTTATCTTCACTCCGCCCACCTTATACCATTCGAGCATGTACGACGCCACTCCGGCGCAATAGCAGAAGAAAGAGCCCGAACGCGCCACATTCTTCAGTTCCGCCTCATTCATGCGGCATGAGAAATCACTCCACATGCCGGCAATCTCCGGGGCACGGCTTGTCATCTCGAATCTCTGCGACTTCTCAACCACGGCATATATGCCCTGCTCAATACCCGTGACGATGGCCGCTCCCGGCTGAATCGCAGCGTTCATGGTACGGTATCGCCCGGCCCAGTCCGTATGTTCGCCGAACAGGCACAGACGCCCCGGCACAAAAAGTTCTGTCATTTCCATTATGTTATTAGCATTACAAAGATAGTCAAATAAACCGACAAACAGCAATTTAACACCTAATAATTTGGTCATACAGATTATTTTGTATACATTTGCATTGTAAATAAAGCATTGTCAATAACAAACAGAACTAAAATTAAAGCCTATCGACAAAGATTTTACTTAATAACAAAGACAATTAAGTATGATGAAATTTGAAAGTATGACCGACGAAGAGTTGGCCTTACAATATGTTGAGGGAAACAACAGGGCTTTCGACGAGTTATTGGCACGCAACCAATCGAAGCTGTTTACATACATAATGTTCGTTGTCAGGGACCAGGACCTTGCCAACGACCTGTTTCAGGATACGTTTGTGAAAGTCATTACTAAACTCCAGGAAGGCAAATATACCGACTCCGGGAAGTTCTCGTACTGGATTACAAGAATCGCCCACAACGTCATCATGGACTGGTATCGCATGCAGAAGAACGAGCACATCGTCGAACCGACCGAAGACAACGATCTCAGCAACCTGAACGAGAACTCCGTAATGGACGGCAACATCGAGTCGGACATCATCAACGACCAGGTGATGCAGGACGTGAAGAGGATGATGAACAACCTGCCAACCGCCCAGCGCGAGGTCGTATACATGAGATTCTACCAAAGTCTGTCGTTCAAGGAGATTGCCGAGATAACGGGCGTAAGCATAAACACCGCCCTCGGCCGCATGCGCTATGCGATACTGAACCTCCGGAGAATGGCTCAGGAGCACGACATCATCCTGAAGATGGAGATGTGACGCGGAGTCTAAAGGAGTCTGAGGTCGTGTATAGTCTGCTCCGGACTCTTGCTCCTGAACACGTAACTGCCGCTGACGAGCACGTCCACGCCGGCCGCGGCAAGGCGCGGGGCCGTCGCCGAGTCAACGCCTCCGTCCACTTCTATCAGCGCCTTCGAGCCGCTCTCTGCCATAAGCCTGCGCAGGCGGCCTATCTTCGATATGGTGTTCTCAATGAAAGCCTGTCCGCCAAAACCGGGATTGACACTCATCAGAAGCACCATATCCACATCGCAGATTATATCTTCAAGCACATGCACGGGCGTGGAAGGGTTCAGGGTGACACCTGCCTTCATCCCCGCGTCGTGTATCTCGTGGACGGTACGGTGCAGATGGGTGCATGCCTCATAGTGCACATTCATCATCATAGCGCCCAACCGCGCGGTCTGCGATATGTAACGCTCGGGATGAACGATCATGAAATGCACGTCAAGAGGCTTCCGGCATGCCTTTGCGACAGCCTCAAGAACAGGAAATCCGAAAGAAATGTTAGGGACAAACACTCCATCCATCACATCAAGATGAAGCCAGTCTGCCTCACTGCGGTTTATCATGTCTATGTCGCCGGCGAGATTAAGGAAATCGGCGGCGAGGAGTGACGGGGATACTAATGCCATCTCTGCTCTTTTAGTTCAGGCAGCAGGCCGTGTGCGTACCGTCTGCCAGTTTTATTACTCTATAAGTATAAGCTATCTGCTTTATCAGCTCAAGCGTCTTTTCACTCGGATGTAATGCTTCTTGCGTAAAATACTTCATAGGCTTTCCTCCTTTTTTGATTATGACTCTTCACGCTCCATCGTCCTTCACGGACAGCGTTTATCTATCAAACGCCGGTAAGCCTGTTTTATTATACGCCCGCATTCTTTTTTATTTAACTTTATATTCAGACAGGTCTTTCATGCCGTTGATGAAGTCTCCGGCTTTCATCCGGCGCTTGCCGGCCAGCTGAAGCTCCTCCATCCGGAGCATGCCGTCGGCCGCGGAGACATACAGATGCTTCCTGTCCGCAACGAGAGAGCCCGGAGCTTCTGCCGCGCCGAGTTCTGTCTTTGCCGCCGAGTAAATCTTCAGCACCGTCTCATTGCCGTCCGGCGCCACGAGCGTGGTCCATGCACCTGGCACCGGACTCAGTCCGCGGATGAAGTCGTAGACCTTCTTCGCCGGCATGCTCCAGTCTATGCGGCACGTCTCCTTGAATATCTTTGGAGCGTGACGGAGCTCTCCCGCACCGGCGAGAAGCTCGTCCTGGGGCACCGCTTCCGGATGTCCGCCGCTCCCTATTATCTTCTCGAGCGTCTTGAGGCATATCTCTGCGCCGAGCACCATCAGCCCGTCGTAAACATTCTCCACGTTATAGTCGTCCGCGATGTCGAACGGCAGCTGCATTATTATCCGCCCGGTGTCTATGTCCTTGTCGAGGAAGAACGTCGTCACGCCGGTCGTCGTCTCACCGTTTATCACGGCCCAGTTTATCGGCGCCGCCCCGCGATACTGCGGGAGCAGGGCAGCATGCACGTTAAACGTGCCGTACTCGGGCATGTCCCATACGACCTCCGGCAGCATCCTGAACGCCACAACGACCTGCAGGTTGGCGTCATAGCTGCGCAGAGCCGCGATGAAGTCAGGGTCTTTCATCTTTTCCGGCTGCAACACGGGAAGCCCCTTGCTCACCGCATAGCGCTTCACGGCCGACGGCTGGGTCACGCTGCCGTGGCGGCCGACAGGCTTGTCGGGCTGCGTCACCACCGCTACCACGTTATAACCGTTCTCAACCAGCGCCTTGAGAGTCTCCACTGCAAACTCCGGCGTACCCATGAACACAATCCTCAAGTCTTCTTTATTCATTCCTATCTGCTTTATTTATCAGTCCTGACTCATGTCGGCAACCATCTTACGGTACATTCCGTATAGCCGCTGGCGCGAGACATACCCCTTCAGGTGGTTGTCTCCGTCAAGCACGGGCAGGCCGTCGGCATGGGTCTCGTCAAACACTTTCATCACCTCTGTCATCGGAGCGTCGTCGCTGAGCGTCGCAACGGGTGCCGCCATCAGCTGACGGGCCTTGAAATGATGGTACAGCTCGGTGCGGAACAGCACGTGGCGTATCTTTCCTATATGAATCTCTCCCAGCAGACTGCCGGCCGGGTCGAGCACCGGGAGTATGTCGCGGCGGCTCAGGCTGATCTTGTTCACTATCTTCCCGAGCTCCATATCGGGCGGTATCGGGGTGTAACCGCGGTCTATCACGCTGTCAAGACTCATCAGAGTGAGCACCGCGTGGTCCGTATGGTGGGTTATCAGCTTGCCCTGTTTGGCAAGGCGCATGCCGTAAATGCTATGCGGTTCGAAGATGCTTATCGTCAGATACGAGCATACGCTGACTATCATGAGCGGCAGGAAGAGGTTGTATCCGCCGGTAATCTCCGCAATGAGGAATATTCCTGTCAGCGGAGCATGCATCACTCCGGACATCACTCCCGCCATGCCGAGCAGCGCAAAGTTCTTCTCCGGTATATGCACGCCTATCTCATTGATGTTCCAGAGGCGTGCGAAGAGGAATCCTCCGAAGCATCCTATGAAGAGGCTCGGGGCGAAAGTTCCTCCGCATCCGCCACCGCCGTTGGTGGCAGACGTAGCCACCACCTTCGTCAGGAGCACCAGCGAGACATACAGCACCAGCAGGTTGCTCTGTCCGGAGAAGAGCGAATTACGCAGGATGCCGCTCCAGTCGGCGTCCGTCTGGCCGTTGAGCAGCAGGTTTATGTCGCGGTATCCCTCGCCGTAGAGCGACGGGAAGACGAATATCAGCAGGCTCAGCGTCGTGCCTCCGATGAGCAACCGCACGTAGGGCTTGTCCTTGAAGCGGGCAAAGACGTTCTCACAGGCCGTCATCGTGCGTATGAAGTAAAGGCTGATGAGTCCGCACGCCACGCCGAGCAGTATGCACGCCGGCACGCGTTCTATGACCCAGTCGCTGTCGAGATGGAACGAGAAGAGTGCCGTCGAGCCGCGGAAGATGTACGTGAAGCACGTCGCCGTCACGCACGAGATGAGCACGGGGAGGAGCGAGGCCATCGTCAGGTCTATCATCAGCACCTCGAGGGTGAACACGAGACCCGCTATCGGGGCCTTGAAGATTCCAGCTATGGCGCCCGCCGCGCCGCACCCCACAAGGAGCAGCAGCGTCTTGTTGTCCATGCGGAACAGCTTTCCGAGGTTCGAGCCTATGGCCGAGCCTGTCAGCACGATAGGTGCCTCGGCACCCACGGAGCCTCCGAAGCCGATCGTTATGGCCGATGCTATCACCGACGACCAGCAGTTATGCGCCCTCAGCCGGCTCCGCTTGCTGCTTATGGCATAAAGGATGCGCGTTATTCCATGGCTGATATTGTCTTTCACCACATGCCGCACGAACAGCGAGGTGATGAAAATGCCGACCACCGGGTATACAAGATACAGCCAGTTTACCGTCCGCTGGTTGAACGCTCCCGTGAGGAAAGAGGCTATCAGGTTTATTATCTCATGCAGAATAAAGGCTGCCACGGCCGAGAAGAAACCGACAAGAAAGGCAAGGACGAGCACGAACGTGCGCTGGCTGACGTGCTCCTGACGCCACACCAGCAACTGCTCGAACAGGCCGGGGTCATCCTCGCCCGTGCCTGCATGTCTCCGGCCTATATTCAACAGGTTCATCTATTATATAAATAGGTATATGTCTACTTCCTTATTATCTGTACTTCGCCGTCCTGTCCCAGCTTGATGATGCTCGACGGCTTGTGCGGCTGATGCTCCTGGCGCCTGCTCCAGCACACGTAGTCCACCGCGTCTATTATCTCCTGCGATATATCGCGGTAGTTCTGTGCGGCGGGCTCGCCAGAGATGTTTGCCGATGTAGACACCACGGCCTTCTGGAAGCGGTAGCACAGTTCCTTGGAGAACGGCTCGGCGGTAATCCGCAGTGCCACGCTGCCGTCGTCGGCGATTAGGTTCGGTGCGAGGTTCACCGCGCCGTCAAGAATCACGGTCGTCGGCTTGTCCACGCAGTCGAGCAGTTCCCACGCCACGTTGGGCACGTTGCGCACATAGCGCTGCAGCCTCGCATCGCTGTCCACGAGGCATATCATCGCCTTCGAGTCGCTGCGCTTCTTTATCTGATACACCTTTGCCACGGCCTCCGCATTGGTGGCGTCGCACCCTATGCCCCATACGGTGTCGGTAGGATAGAGTATCACCCCACCCTTGCGCATCGTCTCCACCGCATTCCTTATATCTTCTTCTCTTGTCATAACACTTTTATAATTACGAATTTGGAATTACGAATTATGAATTGTCGGCCTGCGGCCGATTGTGAATTATTCAATTACGAATTGCCTGCGGGATGACAATTCGTAATTCATAATTCATAATTTAGAATTCGCTCGTAAAGTGGAACCGTATGTTCTTGAAGTCTTCCTGCGCCATGCTGAGCACGTAGCCGCTGTCGGCAAGGAAGACGTCGCGGCCGTCCTTGTCCTTCGCCATGTACTGGTATTTGCGCTTCTTGAAGTTCTCGAGCTCGGCAGCGTCGTCGCTTTCTATCCAGCACGCCTTGTAGAGGTGCACCGGTTCCCAGCGGCATTTGGCGTTATACTCGTTCTCGAGACGGTACTGGATGACCTCAAACTGGAGCTGTCCCACCGTTCCTATTATCTTGCGGCCGTTGAACTGGTTGACGAACAGCTGGGCCACGCCCTCGTCCATCAACTGGTCTATGCCCTTCTGGAGCTGCTTGGCCTTCATCGGGTCGGCATTCTCGATATACTTGAACATCTCCGGCGAGAAGCTCGGCAGTCCGCGGAAATGTAGCTGTTCGCCGTCGGTGAGGGTGTCACCTATCTTGAATATGCCGTTGTCCGGCAGTCCGACGATGTCGCCGGGGTATGCCTCGTCGATGGTACTCTTGCGCTGGGCCATGAACTGCGTGGGCGACGAGAAGCGCACGGTCTTGCCGAGACGCACGTGCAGGTAGGGCTGGTTGCGAACGAACTTGCCGCTGCATATCTTGCAGAACGCTATGCACGAGCGGTGGTTGGGGTCGATGTTCGCCGTTATCTTGAAGATGAAGCCCGTGAACTTGGGTTCTTCCGGACTTACGGTGCGCTCCTCGGCCTTCGTCGGACGGGGGCTCGGGGCTATCTCGACAAAGCAGTTGAGCAGCTCCTGCACTCCAAAGTTGTTCAGTGCCGAACCGAAAAACACCGGAGCGACCGCCGCCGAGCGGTAGTCGTCGACGCTGAACTCGGGGTAGACGCCGTCCACCAACTCGAGGTCCTCGCGCAGCTTTGCGGCGTCGGCCTCGCCCACGCGGGCGTCGAGCTCGCTGCTTGCTATGTCCACCTCTACCTTTTCCGTCACCCTCTGCTTGTCGGGGGTGAACAGGTCGAGCTTATTCTCATATATATTATATACTCCCTTGAACTTCGCTCCCTGGTTTATAGGCCAGCTTAGCGGGCGCACGCTGATCTCCAGCTCCTGCTCCAGCTCGTCGAGAAGGTCGAAGGGATCGCGCCCCTCGCGGTCCATCTTGTTGACGAAGATTATCACCGGGGTGTTCCTCATGCGGCATACAGACATCAGCTTGCGCGTCTGCGCCTCCACACCCTTGGCCCCATCGACCACGATGATGGCTGAGTCAACGGCCGTGAGCGTGCGGTATGTGTCCTCGGCGAAGTCCTGGTGACCGGGGGTATCGAGGATATTGACCTTGTAACCCTCGTAGTCGAACTCCATCACAGACGTCGATACGGATATACCGCGCTGCTTCTCGATGTCCATCCAGTCCGATGTGGCCGTCTTGCGTATCTTGTTGCTCTTCACCGCTCCGGCCACCTGAATCTGTCCTCCGAAGAGCAGGAACTTCTCCGTGAGGGTTGTCTTACCGGCGTCGGGGTGCGATATGATGGCAAACGTCCGTCTTCTTTCTATCTCGTTGTTCATCCGTGTTACGCATTTAGTTTCTTTATACATCCGGCAAGCGACTCCTCCCAGTATGGAATATCAATGCCGAAGACTTCCTTTATCTTCGTCTTGTCAAGCACGCTGTATGCGGGGCGGTTGGCCTTTGCCGGGTATTCGTCGGTGTGCAGCGGCCTGACGTGGCAGGTTGTGATGCCTGCTATGCGGTGTATGGCCTTGGTGAAATCATACCAGCTGGTCACTCCCTCGTCCGAGAAGTGGTATACTCCCGGCACGATGCCCTTGTTGATGGCCGTCATTATGGCTTCTGCGAGGTCGCCGGCGTATGTGGGCGTGCCTATCTGGTCGAACACCACGCCGAGTTCGCTGCGCTCGCGGCCGAGCCTTATCATCGTCTTCACGAAGTTGTTGCCGAACGTGCTGTAGAGCCATGCCGTGCGTATTATCATCGAGTCGGGGCATGCTGCGGTCACGGCCTGCTCTCCGGCGAGCTTGGTGGTGCCGTAGACGCTGTCTGGCGACGTGGGGTCGGTCTCGGCATAAGGCGTGTGCTTCGTTCCGTCGAACACGTAGTCGGTAGATACCTGTATCATCCAGCCGCCACGCTTGCCGACGGCCTCGGCCAGGTATGCCGGCGCAGTGGCGTTGAGCAGTTCGCAGAGGGCGGCGTTGTCCTCGGCCTTGTCGACGGCCGTATATGCGGCACAGTTCACGATGCCGTCGATATTGTTGTGCTCAACAAAGCTCATGACAGCCTCACGGTCCGTGATGTCGAGCTCTGCCACGTCCGTATTAAAATAAACATGCTGCGGGTTTTCATTCTCCAGCAGCTGCATCTCGTTTCCCAGCTGTCCGTTGCAGCCGGTAATCAGAATGTTCATATCGCTTTTGTTTTCTTGTTGTTCCTGTTTCTTTCCTTATATATAGTGAAGCGCATCCCCTCAGTCTTCTCCCGAAAAGAGCGGCTTCTCCTTGTCCTTGAGGTAGTAATCGTTCAGCATGCCCACGAGCGTGGTGATCTCTTTCACGGCATGTGCCGTGCTGGGCGTTATCTCTTTTTTGGCGAGCCTCAGCATCATCACGCCGTAGAGCGAGTTGAAGCATGTCTCTATCTCGCTCTCGTCCTTGGCCGCCCCGCGGTTGCGCAGCTCGACGATAAACGGCAGCACCTTGTAATACTCCGAGTTGTAAAAAGGGAACTTCGGGCTCTGCAGCAGCATGGCGTGCAACTCTTCCAGCTGCATCATCACCACCTTGTTTATCTGCAGGTGTCCGGTCTCGCGGCATCCCTCCTGGTTCATCATCGTTATCAGGTTGCCGTACCAGTCGGCCACCTCCTCCTTCTGCTCGTCGGTGTAGTCAAACCGGTCTATGTACTCCCGGCGTATGCGCGACAGCGAGCAGCCGAAGGCCCTCACCGTGTCTTCCACCTGCCACATGTAGAGCAGGTATTCCGCAATGTTCTTTTTCCTTAAATCCTGTGATATATACATATAATGTCAGAAAAACCTGTATAGATTCGTGACCGTCCCGAACAGCATGACGCCCGAACATATCACCACGACAGCCCCTATGACCTGGTTTATGAGCTTGATGCCGTTATCGTCGAACTTTCCCCCTATCTTGTCTACGAGCCATGTGAGGCCGAACCACCACAGGAGCGCTCCCGTGACGATGCTCAGCAGGCCGACGGCCATCTCGAACGGATGGTCGGGCAGCACGAAGGCAAACTGCGCATAGCATGCGATGAATAGGAAGATTATGAGCGGATTAGAGAAGGTGACGAGGAAAGCCGTCACTCCGTTGTGTGTCAGCGTGCCGCGGTTGTTCCCAGAGCGGTGCATGTTGCGCGTCGGGTCGGTGCGGTATGTATACACGCCGAAGGCGAGCAGCAGCAGGCTTCCCACTATCTGGAGGTAGAACTTGTTTTGCTGGTTGTTCACAAAATCCATCACGAAACTCATTCCATACACAGTGATGACAGCATAGAAAAGGTCACTCACGGCAGCTCCCACACCCGTTATGAATCCGTACCAGCGCCCCTTGTTGAGAGTCCGCTGCACGCAAAGCACGCCGACAGGTCCCATTGGAGCCGACGCTATGATGCCGATGAGCATCCCCTTGTATATAAAATCCAGTATATCTAAATGTATCGGAAACGGCATAGTGACTGCAAAATTGCTAAATTTATACGAGATATACAAGTTTTTGGTTGCAAATCTTTTGACTGTTGGCTTTTTTTTCTAACTTTGTGACGTATTAATTAGTTTTCAAACGTTTTACCAATTATGAACGAACAATCTTTAACAAAACCCTACGTGATAGGCTTAGACCTCGGCGGTACCAACTCTGTATTCGGAATAGTGGACAGCCGCGGAGAGATTAAGGCCACTACAGCAATAAAGACCCAAGGCTTCGAGACTGCTGAGGCATACGTGTCAGCCGCCGTCGATGCCCTGCAGATTATCATAGACCAAGTCGGAGGAATAGAGAAAATCAAGGCGATGGGCATCGGTGCGCCCAACGCAAACTACTATAACGGCACCATCGAGAAAGCTCCCAACATCAGCTGGGGCAAGGGCATCGTGCCGCTGGCCGGCATGTTCAGCGATGCCCTCGGCATCCCCGTGGCCATGACGAACGACGCCAACGCGGCAGCCATCGGCGAGATGGCTTACGGCGTGGCACGCGGCATGAAGAACTTTATCGTCATCACCCTCGGCACGGGCGTCGGCTCAGGCATCGTCGTCAACGGACAGCTGCTCTACGGCCACGACGGATTTGCCGGAGAGCTGGGCCACGTGACCATGGTACGCGAGGGAGGACGCACCTGCGGATGCGGACGCACCGGATGTCTCGAGGCTTACTGCTCGGCAACGGGCGTGGCACGCACGGCCCGCGAGATTCTCGCAATGAGCGAAGCTCCGTCGCTGCTGCGCGAGCTCGACCCGGAGAAGATAACTTCGCTCGACGTGAGCATCGCCGCAGAGAAGGGCGACAGGCTGGCCAACGAGATATTCCAGTTCACCGGCAAGATGCTCGGAGAGGCCTGCGCCGACTTCGCCGCATTCTCCAGTCCCGAGGCATTCATATTCTTCGGCGGACTCGTGAAGGCGGGCGAACTGATCATGAAGCCTATACGCGAGGCATACGACGCTCATGTGCTCAAGATAATGAAGGGCAAGGCGAAGTTCCTCGTGAGCGGTCTTGACGGCTCGTCGGCTGCCGTTCTCGGAGCCAGCGCCATCGGATGGGAGATTAACGGGTAGGCCAAAAGAAGCCCAGAAACCACTCCCGACCCACAAAGGAAGCCCCTCCCGACCTCAATGGAAGCCCCTCCCGACCTCCCCTAAGGGGAGGAGAAGGGAAAGAGGCAGGCTTCAATTGGAGAAAACAGGAATTATGGGAAGAAATGGGAGCCATGAGAATGCTGCACCGGTCAAGTAATATGCTTCCCATGGCTCCCATTTCTTCCCATAATTCCCAGCCCTCCCACCATCTCCCGCAGGCTTCCTCCCCTTTGGGGAGGTCAGGAGGGGCTCTTGGGGAGGTCAGGAGGGGGCTTCCCTATATACTAATAAAAGTTAAACAACCTGCTATTTCTTCCCCTCTCATGCTCCCATGTCCCCTTTTTATGTTATTTTTGCACCCGTTAAGGTTCGCATAACAGCGATTAAAAGGGAATGGAGTGAGAATCTCCAACTGTCCCGCAGCAGTAAGCGCCTTTATGGTTCTCATGCAGCAATCCACTGTTTCGCGCCGCAGGAGCGGCAGAAGCGGGAAGGAGCATGAGGACGGCGCGGAGTCTGAAGACCTGCCTGACGGATAAAGGAACAACAGCCGATATTCCTCGGAGTAAGGAATCGTCAGGCACTCATAATATTTACGGTTAGCCACGGCTTCGTGTTTCCTCTGCAGCAAGGGGAGTCATTGGCTCTTGTTTCTTCCCGTCGGAATGCCTTGGGACGCATGAAGACCGTACGTGTATTATTATATAAGTTTATTTAGTGGATTCAGTCCGGCCGCGAGGTCGGGCTGAATTGGTTTTTGCCGGCAGCCCGCCGCACATAGAAAGAGGTTGGTGCAGGACGCTTCCAACCTCGGAAAAGCGATAAGGCCATCGGCAACGGCTGATGTAATCTTATCTGCGGCAAATATAATCAATTACTTATTAAATAACAAATATTTAGAGTTAAAAATACAGCGAGGTGTAATATTTTATGCAACCGGTTACTTTTTATGCCATCAACGGCAAAAAAGAAGCCGCGAAGCAGCTTTTTCCGAAAACTTTACTTACCTTTGCATCCGCAACAATAATATATATACAGCATACCATGAACATCATAAAGACAGCATTGCTCGTAATGATTTGCACCGCAACCCTCACCGGATGCGAGAAAGTGGCCATACCCTACGAGGACGGCTCGCCCGCCGGAAGCAACGGAGGCAGCGACGGACCGGAAGACGTCGTGGAGATAGAGGAGCATCCGGAAGAGGCCCTCACCGTGGCCGAAGCCATCGAGGCAGACGATGGTGCACAGATAAAAGTCAGGGGATTCATCGTCGGCGCCACCGAGAGGAGCATGGCAAAGGCCATCTACAAGCCGCCGTTCGAGGGCAAGACGGCCATCATCCTCGCAGACAGGATACTGTCTGAAGGTGAAGGTTTCTATGAAGACGAGCTGCTTCCGGTATACATCGCCTGTTTCGCACCCTACAAGAAAGTGCTCAACCTGGTAGACAATCCGGAGTACTGGAATAAGGAATTTGTAGTCTGCGGCATCAAAGGGCAATGCTTCGGACAACCGGGACTGAAAGAGGTGCTTTATTTTGAATTTACAGATTAAAGCCCGCTATTTTATCAAATTCATAAAAATAAACGATGAAAAGTTTGCAAATTAAAAGATAAATACATACTTTTGCATCGTGAACATAAAAACATCGATATATATGAACGGAATGAACAATACATGGTGGTGGCGTCGCTCGAGATTCAAAAGTCGCGGGATACGCAGCCATGCATAGTCATTTAGATAACCAGAGGCTCGTCGTTTACTGCGACGGGCCTTTTTTTAATACCGCGGGGCAGGCCCGGCCTTGCTGCATCGCACACATAACAGACAATAATAACGAAAAGAAACGACAATATGGGAAAAGGAAAATCATACCTTGTAGATGACAAAGGATTCTACGGAGAGTTCGGCGGGGCATACGTGCCGGAGATTCTCTACGCCACGGTGGAGAACCTCCGGAAGAGCTACCTCGGCATAATAGAGTCTGAGGAGTTCCGCAACGAATACATGACACTGCTCAGAGACTACGTCGGCCGCCCCTCGCCGCTTTACCTTGCAGAGCGCATGAGCCGCAAATACGGCTGCCGGCTGTATCTGAAGCGCGAAGACCTAAACCACACGGGAGCACACAAGATCAACAACACGATAGGCCAGATACTCCTCGCGAAGAAGATGGGGAAGAAGCGTATCATAGCCGAGACGGGCGCCGGGCAGCACGGCGTGGCCACGGCCACGGTGTGTGCGCTGATGGACATGCCGTGCGTGGTATACCAGGGAGCGCTCGACGTTGAGCGCCAGCACGTCAACGTGGAGCGGATGAAGATGCTCGGAGCCGAGGTAAGGCCGGTGCACACGGGCAACAAGACGCTGAAGGACGCCACGAACGAGGCCATACGCGACTGGTGCTGCCACCCGCAGGACACGTTCTACATCATCGGCTCGACCGTAGGGCCTCACCCCTACCCCGACATCGTGGCCCGCCTGCAGAGCATCATATCGGAGGAGATAAGGCAGCAGCTTGCCGAGAAGCTCGGGCGCGACTATCCCGACTACCTCATGGCGTGCGTTGGCGGAGGCTCGAACGCCGCCGGAACGATATACCACTACATCGACGACGAGCGCGTGAAGATTGTCCTTGCAGAGGCGGGAGGCCAGGGTGCCGGCACGGGACACACAGCGGCGACGATACACGACGGCCGCGTGGGAATACTGCACGGCTCGCGGACGCTCGTCATGCAGACGCCCGACGGCCAGATTATGGAGGCCGAGAGCATCTCGGCGGGCCTCGACTATCCCGGCATCGGACCGATGCACGCCAACCTCGCGGCATGCAAGAGGGCCACGGTGCTGAGCATCAACGACGACGAGGCCGTCAGGGCGGCGTTCGAACTGACGCGCATGGAGGGCATCATACCCGCCCTCGAGAGTGCCCACGTCCTCGCAGCACTCGGCAAGATGATCTTCAAGCCCGACGACATAGTGGTGCTGACGGTCAGCGGACGGGGCGACAAGGACATCGAGACATATCTGGGAAACAGGCACATGGCCGGAGAATACGCCTAAAAACAATGACTATGGACAGCAAATACACCTACAAGACATGCGCGCGCACCATCCTCGCCGACCTGTACACGCCGGTGGGGGCATACATGCGGCTGCGCGACGTTTACCCGCAGAGCGTGCTCATGGAGAGTTCCGACTATCACGGACAGAGCAACAGCCGCTCGTTCATCGGCGTGTGCCCCATGGCGAGCGTCGCCATAAGCCACGGAGACGCTGTCTGCCGCTATCCCGACGGCAGCTCGTCGCGCCGCGCCGTCAGCCGGGATTACCGTGCGGACAACGCCATCAACGACTTCCTCGCGCGCTTCAGCGTGACTGGCGGGCACGCCGATATATGCTCGCTCTACGGCTATACGTCGTTCAACGCCGTGCGCTACTTCGAGGATATAGACGTGAAAGACTCCACCATGGAGCGCAACGACGCACCCGACATGCTGTATATATTATATAGGTATATCATCGTCTTCGACCACTTCAACAACAGCATGACGCTCGTCGGACTGTCGGAAGACGGCCGTTGCGACGAGGAGCTCGACAAGATAGTGTCGCGGATGAACGCCAACGTGCAGGCATACGCCTTCCGTCCCGTGGGCGACGTGACGTCGCCGCTCACCGACGACGAGCACAAGGCCAACATCAGGCGGGGCATCAGGCACTGCCTGCGCGGCGACGTGTTCCAGATTGTGCTCTCGCGGCGCTTCGTGCAGCAGTATGAGGGCGACGACTTCAAGCTCTACCGCGCCCTGCGGTCTGTCAACCCGTCGCCTTATCTCTTCTATTTCGACTTCGGCGGCTTCCGCATCTTCGGCTCATCGCCCGAGACCCACTGCCGCATTGACGGCCGCCAGGCATACATCGACCCTATCGCCGGCACGACGAAGCGCACCGGCGACGCCGAGGCCGACCGCCGCGGGGCGGAGTATCTCAAGGCCGACCCGAAGGAGAATGCCGAGCACGTGATGCTCGTAGACCTCGCACGCAACGACCTCAGCCGCAACTGCACCGGCGTGAAGGTCGACTTCTACAAAGACCTGCAATACTACTCGCACGTCATCCACCTCGTCTCGCGCGTCAGCGGAACGCTCTGCGATGGTGCCGACCCCGTAAAGGCATTCATCGACACGTTCCCCGCCGGCACGCTCTCGGGAGCTCCCAAGGTGCGCGCCATGCAACTGATAAGCGACATCGAGCCGCACAACCGCGGGGCATACGGCGGCTGCATCGGGAGCATAGGCCTCAACGGAGACATCAACCAGGCCATCACCATCCGCACGTTCGTATCGCGCAACGGCGAACTGTGGTTCCAGGCCGGCGGCGGAATAGTGGCCAAGAGCGACGAGGAGTATGAGCTTCAGGAGGTGAACAACAAGCTCGGAGCACTGCGCAAAGCCATCATTATGGCTGAAAAGATGTAAAGCTATGGCTGAAAAGATGTGCTGCGGTTTTCAAAGTTCCCAGTCCTCCCATAATTTCCCGGCCCTCCCATCCCTCCCATAAAAACCTCAAAACCCCACAACCCCATAACCTCAAAACCCAACAACCCACAATGAACATCGTTATAATAGACAACTACGACTCGTTCACCTACAACCTGAGCCACCTCGTCAAGGAGCTCGGGACCGGCGTCACCGTGCTGCGCAACGACCGTTTCGCGCTCGGCGACCTCGAGGTGTACGACAAGATACTGCTCAGTCCCGGCCCGGGCATACCTTCCGAGGCCGGTCTCCTGACCGACGTCATCAGGACATACGCCGGCCGCAAGCCCATCCTCGGCGTCTGCCTCGGCCATCAGGCCATCGGCGAGGTGTTCGGAGCGCGCCTCGAAAACCTCAGCGACGTCTACCACGGCGTGGCCACCACCGGCACGCAGCACGGCAACGACCACATCTTCGCCACCCTGCCCCGCCGCATCGTCATGGGCCGCTACCACTCATGGGTGGTCAGCAAAGACGGCTTCCCCAGCTGTCTCGAGATTACCGCCGAAAGCGACGACGGACTGATAATGGGCCTCCGCCACAAGGAATACGACATAAGCGGCATACAGTTCCATCCAGAGAGTATCCTCACACCCGACGGACGCACGATGATAAAGAACTGGATAGATGGTAGATAGTAGATGGTAGATGTCAAATGGTAGATGGAAGATGTTAGATGGAAGATGTTAGATGGCATTTCGCTTGCCATTCATTCCAATCATCTCCCATTACTCCCATCCCTCCCAGTTCTCCCATCATTCCCATTTCTCCCATAAAACCTCATAACCAGATAACCCCCAAAACCCCATAACCCCAAAGATATGAAAGAGAAACTCAACCGGATACTCAACAACGAGACCCTCACACGCGAGGAGACAAAGGCCATCCTCATCGGCATAACGAGAGACGAATACCCCAAAGAGCAGATAACGGCACTGCTGACGGCGCTCCAGATGCGCGGCATCACCGTCGATGAACTGCTCGGTTTCCGCGACGGGATACTCGAGACGGGCGTCCCCGTGCCGCTCGACTGCGACAGATACATCGACGTGGTGGGCACCGGCGGCGACCGGAAAAACACGTTCAACATCTCCACCACGTCGTGCTTCGTCATCGCCGGAGCAGGCTATAAGGTGGCAAAGCACGGCAACTACTCGGCCACGAGCACGAGCGGAGCGTCTAACGTGATAGCAAGGCACGGCGTGCGGTTCAGCGACGACACCGGCAGCCTCAACCGCTCGCTCAACGAGTGCGGCATCGTCTACTTGCACGCACAGCTCTTCGCCAGCGCAATGAAGTTCGTCGGCCCTATCCGCAAGGCGCTCCAGTTTCCCACATGCTTCAACCTTCTCGGCCCCATCGTCAATCCGTCGAAGCCCCAGTGCCAGCTGCTCGGCGTGGCAAACCTCGACCAGATGCGGCTATATGATAATGTATACCGCAAGATCGGCATAGACTACGCCATCGTGAACAGCATCGACGGCTACGACGAGATTTCCCTGACGGGCGACTTCAAGGTGACGACGAACAGCTACGAGCGCATCTTCAGTCCGCAAGACCTTGGCTTCGAAGCTGCGAAGCCCGAGGAACTCGTCGCCGGCGCCACCGAAGAGGAGGCCGCCGAGATATTCGACAGCGTGCTGGCAAACACCGCCCTGCCCGCCCAGAAGAACATCGTGCTGGCCAACGCAGCCTTCGGCATACAGGTGCTCGAGCGCGGCAAGAAGGAGATTGACGAGTGCATAGCCATCGCCCGCGAGTCGATAGACAGCGGCCGGGCGCTCGCCACGTTCCGCAAGTTTGTCGAGCAGAACTCATAACCCGGCACATCACGATACGACAACGAAAGGAAAGGGAAGACAATGAAAGACATTCTCGAAGAAATAACCGCATGGAAGCGCCGTGAGGTCGAAGACTTCAAGAGGCAGCTGCCAGAGCGCGGCATCCACGCCATGACCGAGCGCATGCTCGGCGGCAACGTGCCGTCGCTCCGCAAGGCCGTGTCCGCGTCTGACAACGGCATCATCGCCGAGTTCAAGCGCAAGTCGCCGTCGAAGGGATGGATAAAGGAAAGCGGTCGGGCGGACGTCATCCCCATGGCATACGAGCGCAACGGCGCTGCCGCCGTCAGCATACTGACAGACAGCAGGTTCTTCGGCGGCGACGACAGCTTCGTCAGCGAGGCGCGCAGGTCGGGCGTGACGCTCCCGATACTCTACAAGAACTTTATCACCGACGAGTACCAGCTCTTCCAGGCGCGCCTCTGCGGAGCCTCGGCCGTGCTGCTGATAGCCGCCGTACTCGGCAAGGACGAGTGCCGCACGATGATACGCACGGCCCACGAGCTGCAGCTCGAGGTGTTGCTCGAGATGCACGACGAGTACGAGACGGAGTATGCAGACCTCGGTCCGGACCTGTGCGGCATCAACAACCGCAACCTCGGCACGTTCGTCACCGACGTGGCAAACTCCGTGCGCCTCGCCCCGATGCTGCCTAACGATGCCGTGAAGGTAAGCGAGAGCGGCATCTCGTCGCCCGAGACGATAAAGGCGCTGCGCCTGATGGGCTACAGCGGCTTCCTCATCGGCGAGAGTTTCATGAAGACCGGCGACCCCGGCGCAGCCCTGAAAGACTTTGCGGGCAGGGCCGTATGACAACAGACAACAATAAAATGCACAACGACATGATAATAAAAGTTTGCGGAATGCGCGACAGGGCCAACATGGCCGACGTGGCCGCGGCCGGTGCCGACTGGCTCGGCATGATATTCTGGCCCGGCTCGCCGCGGTGCGTGGGCATGACAAAGTCAGAGGCGGGCATCATCCCCGACACCGCCGACACGGCATCGGCATGCAGGGAAATAGGCGGAATAACGCGCGTGGGCGTCTTCGTGGACGCCACGCCGCAGGAGATAATCACGCGGACGGTGGCCTACGGCCTCGACGTCATCCAACTGCACGGCTGCGAGACGCCCACGATGATGGCCAACCTCAGGAAGACCATCGACCCGGACATACGCCCGGGCATAAAGCTGATGAAGACGATAAGCATCGGCGACGTGGCGGACATGGACAGATACCGGATGTATGAGGAGGTGGCAGACTACTTCCTGTTCGACACCCGCTGCGCCACGGCTGGCGGAAGCGGACGCAAGTTCGGATGGGATGCCATCGGCCGGTACGGCGGCAGCAGGCCGTTCCTGCTCAGCGGGGGCATCGGTCCGGACGACGTGGAGCGCATCCGCGCCGTCAGCCACCCTATGCTGGCGGGCATAGACCTCAACTCGCGGTTCGAGACGGCACCGGCCGTGAAGGACGCCGCACTGATAAGGACATTCATTTCAAAACTAAGAGCACGATGAACAAGATAAACAGACTATTCAGTGAGAACGGCGGCAGGAAGCTGCTGTCGCTCTATTTCTGCTCCGGATGCCCTACGGCGGACAACACGGCGGAGGTCATCAAGGCCATGGAGCGCCGCGGGATAGACATGGTGGAGGTGGGAATACCGTTCAGCGACCCGATGGCCGACGGCCCGGTGATACAGGATGCCGCCACGCGCTCGCTGCGCAACGCCACCACGCTGGCCGGGATATTCAGCCAGCTCAAGGCCGCGAAGGACGAGATAAGCATCCCGCTGATTCTCATGGGCTACCTCAACCCCATCATGCAGTACGGCATAGAGCGCTTTTGCCGCCGCTGCGCGGAGTGCGGCGTGTCGGGAGCGATAATCCCCGACCTGCCCTTCAAGGACTACATGGAGGAGGTCAAGCCCGTGGCCGACCGTTACGACATACGCATCATCATGATGATAACGCCCGAGACGAGCGAGGAGCGCATCCGCTTCATCGACGAGCACACCGACGGATTCATCTACATGGTATCCTCTGCCGCCACCACCGGCGCGCAGCGCAGCTTCGACGAGGCGAAGCAGGAATACTTCCGGCGCATCAACGCCATGAACCTGCGCAACCCGCGGATGATCGGTTTCGGCATCTCGAACAGGCAGACGCTCGAGAGCGCGCGCAGCAACGCCGCCGGAGCGATAATCGGCAGCAAGTTCGTCACCCTGCTGAACGAGAGCGGCAGCGCCGACGAAGCCCTCGACAAACTCTTCGACGCGCTGGCGAAATAAAGCCGCGCAGAACCCTCCGGCACGGCCTCAGGAAACGGGCCGGATTGTTACGGGGCTCAGGTAACGGTGTAACCTGCGGCAGGTTACACCGTTACCTGTCACGCGTCACATTGTTACCTGCCACGCGTCACACCGTTACCCGCGGCTGGTAACAAACCGGAAACGGCTTGCCGGCCGGCAGCAGCAAGCCCGCCGCGACACTTCTGCACCCCTTTAAATGTGACATAAACCATTGCTTATTAGCCCGTTTGCAACCATTTATCGGTTTTTATTCGTTTATTCAGCAGATTTTCCGTATATTTGCAGTCATTAAAAACTATAAACTATAAACATAATCAACGACATGAAGTTCTTTAAACTAATGCTTCTGTGTCTGCTGATGCCCCTCGCCGCTATGGCCGACGGATGGACAACGCAATACAAGCAGATAGAGCAGAGCATCAAGCAACCGGAGTTTGCCAACCGTGATTTCAACATCACGAAGTATGGTGCGAGCACCAACGCCAAGGCTGCCGTAAACCAAAAAGCGATAAACAAGGCCATCGCTGCCTGCTCGAAAGCCGGCGGCGGACGGGTGATCGTGCCCGCAGGCACGTACAACACGGGAGCCGTCACCCTGCTGAGCGGCGTCAACCTCGTGGTGGAGAAGGGCGCAACGCTGCAGTTTGTGTTCGAGCCTGAGCTCTATCCCATCGTTCTCACGCGCTGGGAGGGCCTCGACTGCTGGAACCTCCAGCCCTGCATCTACGCCTACAAGCAGAAGAACATCGCCATCACCGGCGAGGGAACAATTGACGGCGGCGGCACCAACGAGACATGGTGGAAATGGTGCGGCGCGCCGAGATACGGATGGAAAGAAGGCGTCATAAGCCAGCGCAACGGCAGCCGGGCACGCCTGCTGAAAATGGCCGAGGACGGAGTGGACATGAACGAGCGCCGCTTCGGACCGCAAGACGGTCTCCGCCCGCAGCTCATCAACATCAACATGTGCGAGAACATACTGATAGAGAACGTCACGCTGCTGCGCTCTCCATTCTGGGTTATCCACCCGCTGCTCTCGAAGAACATCACCGTGCGCGGCGTGCACATCAACAACGACGGCCCCAACGGCGACGGATGCGACCCCGAGTCGTGCGACGGCGTGCTGATAGAAAACTGCTTCTTCAACACGGGCGACGACTGCATCGCCATCAAGAGCGGACGCAACAACGACGGACGCCTGTGGAACAAGCCGAGCGAGAACATCATCATCCGCAACTGCGAGATGCAGAACGGACACGGTGGCGTGGTCATCGGCAGCGAGATTTCCGGCGGATGCCGCAACGTCTTCGCCGAGAACAACGTCATGGACAGCCCCAACCTCGACCGCGTGATACGCATCAAGACGAACACATGCCGCGGAGGAGTAATCGAGAACATATACGCACGCAACATAAAGGTTGGCCAGTGCGGCGAGTCGGTGCTGAAGATAAATCTCGACTATGAGCACAACGAGATATGCTGCCGCGGCTATCTGCCGACGGTACGCAACGTGAACCTCGACAACGTGACATGCGAGAAGAGCCGCTACGGCGTGCAGATAATCGCACTCGACACGTGCACGAACGTATACGACATAAACGTGAAGAACTGCCGCTTCAACGGCGTGGCCGAAGGAAACAGCATAAAGGGACAGACGCGCGGCATAAACTTCGACAACCTCTACATCAACGGCGGACTGAGCCTGCTCAACAAACCGTACAAGAACTACAGCCAGTGGATGACGGCATCGGAGATGAAACGCTACCCGAAGTCTTATCTGCTCGACTTCTCGAAGCGCCCGAAGTGGAGCTACGTGATGGGCATCGAGCTTGAGTCCATGCTCGACACATATTTAAAATATGGCGGCGAGGACATCAAGAACTACTGCCAGATGTATACCGACACGATGATCAACGCCAAGGGCGACATCCGCGGATACAGACTCGAAGACTACAACCTCGACCAGATACGCACGGGCCACTTCGTGGCACGCATGTACCAGCTATACCCCGAGAAGAAGAACCTCATCGCGCTGCAAACGCTGATGAAACAGCTGAAAAACCAGCCCCGCACGGAAGACGGAGTGTTCTGGCATAAGGCCATATACTCATATCAGGTGTGGCTCGACGGCATCTTCATGGGTCTGCCCTACTACACCATGACGGCCAACATGCTGCTCAAAGACAAGAAGGCGCAGGCCATATACGACGACGCCGTAGACCAGATTAAGAAGACATACGAGCGTACGCTCGACGCCAAGACCGGACTGAACCGCCACGCATGGGACGAGACCCGCGACATGTTCTGGGCCGACAAGACCACCGGACTGTCGCAGCACTGCTGGGGACGCGCGCAGGGATGGTACACGATGGCACTCATCGAGCTGCTCGACGCACTGCCCGAGAACTACAGCCGCCGCGGCGAGGTAATCGAACTGCTGAAGAAAGACCTCGACGCCGTCATCAAATGGCAGGACAAGAAGAGCGGAGTGTGGTATCAGGTGATGGACAGCCCCAACCGCAAGGGCAACTATCTCGAGTCTACATGCTCGTCGATGTTCACCTACGCACTGCTGAAGGCTTACCGCAAGGGATACCTCGGAGCAAAATACCGCGATGCTGGAATACGTGCCTACAAGGGCATCATCAACAATTTCATAAAGGTTAACCCCGACAGCACCATCTCGCTGACCCACTGCTGCGCCGTGGCCGGACTGGGTCCGGGCATGAGCGACAAGGTGAAAGCCGCTACGGACAAGTATGGCATGAAGCTGAAGGAGAACAAGCGCCGCGACGGTTCGTACGACTACTACCTCAGCGAGCAGGTGCGCGACAACGATGCCAAGGGTGTAGGCCCGTTCATCTGGGCTTCGCTCGAGATGGAAGCGCTCGGATACAACACCGACAACGCCACGACGGGCATCAACCGTCAGGCCGTGGTGACACGCAACAACCCGGTGGTCACGAAAGCAGACGCACTGGCTTCGCTATCGGTTGGCAACGGACACTTCGCCACAACAGTGGATGTAACGGGACTGCAGAGCTACCCTTTTGACTACGAGGCAGGTGTGCCTCTGAACGCAATGTCCGACTGGGGATGGCATTCGTTTGAAAACACTGCCGCACTGACGCCCGCAGAGACAGAGAAGGCGTATGACTTCGGACACGGACGCAAGGAGGTCTATGCCGTGGAATACAAGCAGGAAGGACGCAACAAGGACGCCACGGAGTATTTCCGGGTGAACCCGCACCGCCTGAACCTCGGCACGATAGGTCTCGAACTGACCGATGAAAGCGGGAAAATAATACCGCTGAAGGAGCTGAAGAACATCCGTCAGGAGCTGGCTCTCTGGGACGGAACAATAGAATCGAAGTTCACCGCCGACGGAACACCCGTCGAGGTGACGACGGCCTGCATGGCAAACAAAGACTGCCTGTTCTCGAGAGTGAAGACGGGACTGCTCTCAAAGGGCCGCGCCGCCGTGTCATTTAAGTTCTCTTACCCCACCGGCAAGCACGCCGACGACGCCAACGACTGGACAAAGCCGGAGCGCCACAAGTCTGTAATCATCGCCTCTACCGACCGCTCGGCCACAATCGAGCGCACGATAGACGCAACGAAATACTATGTTCTGCTGGAATGGGAAGGCAACGCCACGCTGAAAGAGACGGCACCGCACCACTTCACCCTCTCGTCGGCCGACGACGTGCTGTCGTTCAGCGCTGAGTACAGGGAGAAAAACGATGCCAAGAAGGCCGACGTGTCTTACTCATACGACCAAGCATTGAAGGCCGTGATGAAGCACTGGCCGAGATTTTGGAACGCCGGTGCCATCGTAGACTTCTCCGAATGCACCGACCCGAGAGCGGCAGAACTGGAACGCCGCGTGGTTCTCTCGCAGTATCTGACGGCCATCAACTGCGCCAACACCACACCGCCGCAGGAGACCGGACTGACATATAACTCATGGTTCGGCCGCCCGCACCTCGAGATGACATGGTGGCACGCCGTAGACTTCGCCCTCTGGAAGCGCCCGGAGGTCGTGGCCACGATGCTCGACTGGTACAACAATACGGCTCTGCCCATATCGAAGAAGATAGCGGAACGTCAGGGATTTAAGGGCGCACGATGGATGAAGATGACCGACCCGTGGGGCGGCGAGTCTCCGTCGAACGTGGGTTCGTTCCTCACATGGCAGCAGCCACATTATATATATATGGCGGAAGAGATGTACCGCGCCAATCCCACAAAGGAAACTCTCGCCAAATATGCCGAGGGCGTGGAGCAGACAGCTCTCTTCATGGCCGACTTCGCCAAGGCATGTGCTCCCAAGAAAGGCGACATCAAGCTCTTCGGACAGACCGCCATGCAGGAGTCTATGTCTAAGGACTTCTCGTTCAACCACCCGTTTGAGCAGGTTTACTGGCACTACGGACTGACAACGGGACAGAAGTGGCGCGAGCGCCGCGGACTGGCACGCGACAGTGAGTGGGATGATATCATAGCACGCATGGCTCCGCTGGCCGAGAAAGACGGCCGCTACATGTCGGGCGAGCCGACAGTAACTTTCGACCCGAAGGCAAAGAGCGCCGGCTTCGACCCGTTCAAGAGTGCCGAGCAGGGCGGAAAGAAGCAGATTTCCGAAGAAGACTTCGCCTTAAAATCACGCTCAGACCACCCCGCAGTGCTCGGAGCATGCGGTCTGCTGCCCGCCACGGGCCAGTATGACGCGGCCACGATGAAGCGCACGCTCGACTGGGTGATGGACAACTGGAACTGGGACACCACATGGGGATGGGACTACGGCATGATAGCCATGTGCGCCGCACGCCTCGGCGAGGGCGACACCGCCGTGAAGGCACTGCTCATCGACAAGGGCAAGAACACCTATCTCGTCAGCGGACACAACTATCAGGAGCCCAAACGCCTGCGCCTCTACCTGCCGGGCAACGGTTCGCTGCTCGACGCCGTGGCCATGATGTGCGCCGGATGGGACGGATGCAAGGACGTGCTCAACCCCGGATTTCCGAAAGACGGACGCTGGAACGTACGCTGGGAGGGTCTCCAGAGAATGCAGTAAAATACAACTCGGACTTTTAATAAATAAAGATGAAGAAAATATTGATAATGACAGCTGCCGCAATGATGGCCGGAACGGCAGCAGCACAGACACCGGCATTCCCCGGTGCCGAGGGACACGGACGATACGTGACAGGCGGACGCGGTGGCAAAGTCATACACGTCACCAATCTCAACGACAGCGGCAAAGGGTCGTTCAGAGAAGCGGTGAAGGGAAACGACAAGAAGATTGTCGTCTTTGACGTGGCCGGAGTGATTGCGCTCGAATCAGACCTGAAGTTCGGTAACAACACCACCATCATGGGACAGACGGCGCCCGCACCGGGAATAACCCTGAGATACCGCACCGTGCAGCCGGGCGGAAACAACATAATAAGGTTCATACGCTCGCGCCGCGGACAGGAAAAGGACATCAACGACGGTGCCGACGCCATCTGGAGACGCCAGTACACCGGTATCATGCTCGACCACTGCTCGTTCAGCTGGAGCATCGACGAAGTGGCGTCGTTCTACGACAACAACAACTTCACCATGCAGTGGTGCACCATCGCGGAGAGCCTCAGCAACCCCGGACACAGCAAGGGCGCACACGGATACGGCGGTATATGGGGCGGCAAGCTGGCCAGCTTCCACCATAACCTGATTGCCAGCGTGACCAACCGCGGCCCGCGCTTCAACGGCGCACGCTACGGATGGACCGGATATACAAGCAACTACGACTATAACACGTATAAATGGGAGAATCCGGCACAGGCCGAGAACGTGGACTTCCGCAACTGCGTGATGTTCAACTGCCCCGGAGCATGCTACGGAGGACCCGGCGGAGGACAGATAAACATCGTCAACAACTACTACAAGGCCGGCAACAGCGGCGTGGGTAACCAAGAGCGCATCACGCTCGTGACGGTATCTTCAAAAGGAAACTCCGACTCAAAGCACCCGGAATACTACGGCATGACAAGCCGCTACTACATCTCGGGCAACACCACGGAAACCTCATCAGGCTCGAAGAAGAAAAACCGCGACTGGGCGGGAGTGAGCTACGACGACGGAGTATATACCGTCAACGGCGATAAATACTCGGAAGACACAAACAATATGTACGGCGATAAGGTGCCGCACATAACCACAAGCGGAAAGTCGTGTATCAAAATAAAGATGGACGAGCCAGCACCGACCGGTGAGGTGACGACCCACACGGCCGAAAACGCATTCGACAAGGTGCTGGCCTACGCCGGAGCATCGCTCCACCGCGACGACGTGGACGCCCGCTACATGGAGGAGGCCAAGACGGGAAAGGCTAAATACAAAGGCTCCGTCACCGGAAAGTGGGGACTCATCGACCTCGTGTCCGACGTCAACGGATACACCGAAGAGAACTTCGGCACCGGTGAGCATCCCGCAGGATTCGACACCGACGGCGACGGCATACCCGACGCATGGGAGACAGCCAACGGACTGAACCCGAACGACGCCTCTGACGCCGTCAAGACAACCATCGACCCGAAGGGATGGTACTCAAACATCGAGGTATACTGCAACAGTCTGGTGCAGGATATAATGACAGGCGGAAACACAAACGCCGCATCTACGGTGAACGAATACTACCCGCGATATGTCAAGGAAGACGGCACGGTGGTCGAGGCAATCGAAGGAGGAGTGTCGGCAATAAAGGAAGTGAACGCCGACAAGGTTGTCGAGACCGAGTATTACAACATGCAGGGCATGAAGGTAAGTCCCGGAACGAAAGGCGTTGTAGTGAAAGTCAGTAAACTGAGCAGCGGCAAGAAAGTAAGTATAAAGACCGTCAACAGATAAGAAAGACGGCAGATTGTGATAAAAAGAACGGTCCGGGAGTGAGCATTCACATTCCCGGACCGTTCTTTTATAACATCGGAGCCATGCCGCACACATGCACTCCTGCATACACCGCAAAATTAAACAAAAACGAAAAAATATCCAATTAAAATTATCAAATATCGCGTTTTTTGTGTATTTTTGCCCCGTTGAACTGAAGAAACAATTATAATTACCTACTAACAAATAATAGAATTCGCATGAACAAGCTATTAAAAAGATGGGGGATGATGTGCCTTGCACTCATCTTGCCCCTCATGGCCAATGCCCAAGGCGACGTCACGGCCGAATGGAATTTTGAGAAAAACATTCCCGAAGGCATCTGCGATGCCACCAACTATGAAAGAACAGAGGCAGACATACCTTCAAACGTCGAGGGTATCGTCATGCACGTGGATGCCACCAACGGCAAGTTGAACTGCGTGGGAAGAAACAACGCACAGTTCAACAACGGCACAATACTACGCGTGCCGGTGAAGACGGCAAAGGATACTGTGACCGTCAAAGGATATCCGGGATATATAAACTACACCATCGGCGGCACAGCTGCGACGGAAGAGATTACCGCACACCGCGCCACATCGGCCGAAGCAGCTCAGGGATACGTCGAGATAATATCGACAGGAGGCAGCTATATATACGGCGTGAAGGTCGTTCATGTGTCTCTGATACAGGAGAAGGCCCTCTACTCCACCGACTTCTCCGACTGGAGCGCGCTGAAAGCATCCAAGAGCGAGACGACCGTAAACCAGAAAACGAAGTACAGCAAGGAGAACCTGAACTTCGCAATATATAACTCCGACGTCAATCCGGCAGGACAAAACGCCAAGTTCAACAACGGCGAGCCCCTCGGATGGATTATGGCAGCAAAGGCTGCTGACCCGTATATCATGACTTCCAAACTCGCCTCGGTGAGCAAAGTGCGCTTCGTGCACGCCGCCACCGGCAGCAAGCGCGGATGGAAACTCTCTGCCAAGGGCGACGGCGATGCCGACTGGGTGGTAATCTCAGATGCCGTTGCCGACCCCGCAGCATGGTCGGAGGTGACTGCAAAGGTTGACCGCACCAACGTGCAGCTGAAATGGGAGAATCTCAACACAAGCCAGAACGCATACATGTTCCAGCTCGACATATTCGGAATGGTTGATATGTCGAAGAGCCCGACACTCGGTTCGTTCAGTGTTAACGGCAAGACATACCAGGCAGCAGACCTCTTCGAGGAGCAGGCTGACGGCACAAACACCGCCACCATCGAGATATCGAAGAGCGAAACGATGATTTCAGAGGCCAACCCGCTGACAGAAATCCTTACCGACAACGGCGAGGTGAGCGGCACCGAATATGCCCTCGCAGCCGACGGCAAGTCGTGCGTGGCTACAATCAAGGTCAAGGCCGGCGAGGACGTGACCACATACAAGGCCACAATCGTCTTCAAACCCGACTTCACCCTCACCTATTATAATATAGACGGAAGCGTCATCGGCAAGCAGACCGTAGAGAAAGATGCCACCATCGGCACATTCGCATACGGCCTGAGCGATGTGGAGAAACTGCTGAAAGAGAAAGATGTATACCGCGGATGGTTCGTAAGCGCCAAGGGCGGACGCAAATATACCGCCGACGAGGTCATCACATCGAACATCGGTCTCTACGCCGTGGCTACGACCAACGAGATTCTCGACAACGAGAACACACGCTTCTACTATAACCTTGCCGACATGTACTTCTATCCGGAAGACCACGAGGCATTCAACCCGAGCGGCAACGGCAAGTTCCACGACAACCAGCACGGTTGGGAATTCAAGAGCGACGCGCAGGTTGAGCTGACCGTCGGCGGACACGCCTACATCGTGCTCGGTCTCTGCCGCTACGGAAGCGAAGGCACTGTATCCATCAGCGACGAGGCCGGAACAGAGCTTTGGAGCACCGCTCTGCCGGTATCTACCGACGGACAGTCGGCCGCATTCGAATATAACGGCGAGGCAGGCAAGCTCATCCTCAAGTCGAGCGCCGGCATGTACATGCACAACCTCACCATCATCAACGACAAGGACAAGAGCATCACCAAGAACGAGCAGGGCTACTTCATCGTGAAGGCCGGCGATGCCAGCAACTTCCTCGCCACGCTCGAGGTGGCAAACGCTTCGGCATCGGCAGATGCCCGCACATGCGTATTCGTGCCGAACGGCACCTATGACCTCGGCGAGAAGTGCCTCACGGCCATCAGCGGCAAGAACATATCGCTCATCGGACAGGATATGGACAAGACAATCATCGTGAACCACCCCACGGCTGAGGGTATCGGAATCACCGCCACCATACTCAACACCGGCGAGAACACCTACATGCAGGACATCACGCTGAAAGACGCGCTCGACTACTACAACTCCAGCACCGCCGGACGCGGCGTCGCTCTCCAGGACAAGGGCAAGCGCACGATATGCAAGAACGTGAAACTGCTCTCATTCCAAGACACCTATTACAGCAACGCCGTAAGCCAGTTCTACTGGGAGACAAGTGAAATCCACGGTGTGGTAGACTATATCTGCGGTGGCGGCGACGTTTACTTCAACAAGTGTCTGCTCGTGAACGAGTCGAGAACGAAGGATTCTAAGGGCGGCGACGTGACCATCACAGCCCCCTATACCGATGCTTCAAACACTTACGGATACGTGTTCGACGGCTGTACGATTGAGAATCTGGCCGCCAAGTTCAACTTCGGCCGCTCATGGGGAGGCGTATCACGCCTTGCGTTCCTCAACACAACGCTCAACCAGCCTAAGGAGATTGCCTCAAGCCGGTTCACCACAGGCGGCATGAACGTTGCTGCCGACAAGTTCAAGGAGTACAACTCGATGGACAAGAACGGCAACGTGGTATCGCCCGCATCAAACGTGCTGACGTTCACCAAGGACAACACGAAGAATACCTACGAGACAATCCTCACCGCCGCAGAAGCCGCTGAGTACAGCCTCGACAAGGTGTTCAAGGACTGGAAGCCCGCCGACGCAGCCGCACAGCTGACCATGGGCGAGGTGAAGAAAGCCGCGACGACAATCACATGGACAGCCGTTGAAGGCGCGAAGGCATACGCCGTAATCGCCGACGGCAACCTGGCAGCCATCGTAGACGGCACTGCAACATCGTACTCCCTCACCGGAAGCGATGCCGAGACCGTTGAGCTCCGCGCAGCCAACGCCATGGGAGGATTCGGAGCTGCGACAGTAGCCACCGACGCCACCGGCATCAACGAGATCGAGAACGGCACCAAGGCCGCAGATACGATATACAACATGCAGGGAATCCGCGTTGCCAAGGCAACGAAAGGCCTCTACATCATCAACGGCAAGAAAGTAATAAAATAACAACCACAGCCGCGCCCTCTGCCATTCCATACAGGAAGGAGCAGAGGGCGCTTCTGTTTCTCACACTCAACAAACGGTAATATTGATACTTCTATCCGTAAACGGGATAATACCGCAATAACGGAAAAGCGTTAACTTTACCGCAGCAAACAAACAACAGGAAATCAAGAGATCATCAATCTATGTCTAATTTAAAACAATAATTTATGTCTGAACAACTGAAGAGAATTCGAATGACGCTGATTCTCGCCCTGCTATGCTTTGCAGGGAACATCTCGGCGCAGACAGTCAAAATCACCGTCAAGGACACAAACGGTGAAGCTGTCATCGGAGCCAGCGTGCTCGAGAAAGGCACGCACAACGGTGGTGTAACAGACCTCGATGGTGTGTGCAACCTCAAAGCCAGCGGAAAGAATCCCGTTGTAATCTCATACATCGGTATGAAGACCAAGACGGTGGACATCAAGGGTAAGAAACAGGTGAACGTCACCCTTGAAGACGATGCCACGACACTCAACGACGTGGTTGTCATCGGTTACGGAACGGTGCGCAAGAAAGACCTCACCGGCGCAGTATCATCCGTAAGCGCAAAGCAGATAGAGAACATCCCGGTGAGCAACATCAGCGAGGCCATGACAGGAAAGATGGCCGGTGTGAACATCACTACCACCGAAGGCTCGCCCGATGCGGACGTGAAGATCCGCGTACGAGGCGGCGGTTCGCTCTCGCAGGACAACTCGCCGCTCTACATCGTCGACGGTTTCCCCGTACAAAGCATAAGCGACATAGCTCCCAGCGAGATACAGAGCATCGACATTCTGAAGGATGCTTCGTCGACAGCCATCTACGGAGCGCGCGGTGCCAACGGTGTCATTATCGTGACAACGAAAAGCGGCAAGGAGGGAAAGACCCAGGTCAGCTTCAACGGTTCATTAGGCTGGAAGAAGATTACGAAGACCATACACACGCTCAGTCCTTACGACTTTGCCATGTATCAGTGGGAGAACAACAACGGAGCGACCAACTACGGCAACTTCGAGGACCTGGAGATATGGAAGTCGGAGGAAGGCACCGACTATCAGGATATCCTCTTCGGCCGCACCGGCGTGCAGAAACAGTACAACGTCAGCGTGAACGGCGGTTCGAAAGACCTTAAATTCAACGTCGGCTTCTCCCACATAGACGAAAAGAGCATCATGCTCGGCTCGGGCTACGCGAAGAACAACGTCAACGTGAAGCTCAACGCGAAGCTCAACAAATGGTTCACCCTCGACTTCAACGCACGCCTCGCCTTCACCAAGCTGGACGGTCTGAGCGGCGGTGCCGACACGAACGAGACGAACGCGGCGAACGGCCTCGTGGCCAACTCGGTGAACTACGAGCCCATCAGCCAGCTGAAGACGAGCGACGATGATGACGAGGAAAACAGCACAAGCACCCGCCGCACGCCGCTTCAGCGCATCACCTCCACATATAAATATCAGGAGCGTCTGCAGCAGAACTACAACGCCGGCCTGAACTGGAAGCCGTTTAAGCACTTCACTTTCCGCAGTGAGTTCGGCTACAGCTGGCGTCACAACAACACCGACCAGGCATGGGCTGCCGACGCCGTGATAAACAACAAGTTCAGCGGACAGGGCGCACAGGACGGAAGGCCACAGCTGATGTTCACCCGCTTAGAGCAGAAGGAGTGGCGCAACGCCAACACAGTGACATACGATCACAACAAGCTCTTCAACGGACACGTGCATCTCAACGTGCTGCTGGGTCAGGAAATGAGCAGCGTGGAGAAGATGACCACCACGAACTACTCTGTCAACTTCCCCACCTCGATGACCATCGGCGAGGTGCTCGCCAACCCGACCACCGGCACGCCGCTGAAGAACGAGCGCATAATCTCTGCCGACGAGAACCTCCTCTCATACTTCGGCCGCGTCAACTTCACGCTCGACGAGAAGTACCTGGCCACGTTCACGCTCCGTGCCGACGGCTCGAGCAAGTTCGGCGAGGACAACCGTTGGGGCATCTTCCCCTCTCTGGCCCTTGCCTGGCGCGTATCCGACGAGAAGTTCTTAGAGAGCTCTCAGTCGTGGCTGTCGAACCTGAAGCTCCGTCTCAGCTTCGGTACGGCCGGTAACAACCGCATCAACTCAGGCCTGCTCGCACCGCTCTACTCTGCACCGAGCGGCAGCGGAACGAAGTATCCTTACTTCGACGAGACTCTCGGAGACATGCTCGAGCACGGCTCGAACCTCTACAACCCCGACCTGAAGTGGGAGACGACCGTCACACGCAACATCGGTATCGACTACGGCTTCCTCAAAGGACGCATTAACGGTACCATCGACCTCTACTGGAACACGACCAAAGACCTGCTGATGCGCTCGGTAATCCCGTCAAATACCGGATACCAGTATCAGTATCAGAACTTCGGAAAGACATCGAACAAGGGTGTCGAGTTCACCATGAACGCCGTCCTCGTGGACAAAAAGAAGTTCGGTCTCAACTTCAACTTCAACATAGCATACAACAAGAACAAGATAGACGAGCTGGCTATGGACAATCCCTGGCAGAGCTCAAGCTGGGGCGGAAGCACCATCGCCAAGTACGAAGACTTCCGTCTTGAAGAGGGCGGACGCCTCGGAGAGGTCTGGGGATACAAGACCAACGGCTTCTTCACCGTCTACGACCCCGTAAGCAACCCGAACGGACAGCTCGTGCTCAACGGAACGTCATGGGCACTGCGCGACGGCATCAAGGACAACAGCCCCTCGGTAACCGGCGGTACTCTCAAGCCCGGCGGCCTGAGACTTGAAGTAGACGAGAACGGCGACCCGATAAAGCAGCGTCTCGGCAACACAATACCTACCACAACGGGAGGTTTCGGATTTGACGGACGCTTCCACAACTTCGACTTCAACGTGTTCTTCAACTACTCGCTCGGCAACAAGATCGTCAATGCCACGAAACTCGCGAACGCCGGTTTCTACAACACACGCAGATACCAGAACATCGTCGACGACTTCAGCATGGGCAACCGCTATACCAACATCGACCCGGCCAACGGCGTGAACCTCGGCAACCCGACAGCCGCCACACAGGCACTGTACGGCGGTGCAGACGGATTGATTGCCCGCCTGAACGAGATCAACGCCGGAGCGACCATCTACAACCCGTCGACCGCAAGCCGCATGGAGCTCACAGACTTTGCCGTAGAGGACGCTTCGTTCCTCCGCCTGCAGAACGTCACCGTGGGATACACGCTTCCCAAAAAGTGGGTTAAGTCCGTATACCTCACAAATGTACGCATCTACTTCACCGGATACAACCTCCTCTGCATCACCGACTACAGCGGATACGACCCCGAAGTGGACACCAGCAGCAAACGTAACCCGATGACTCCCGGCATCGACTACGCCGCTTATCCCAAGAGCCGTTCGTTTGTCGGCGGTATAAACATAACATTTTAAATAAGAAGCAACAATTATGAAAAAGATATTTTCTATCATAGCATTAGCTGCCGGCATATCGGGAATATCCTCTTGCTCCGACTTTCTCGACCAAGACTCCCCGTCGGAAATGACCGGTACGGCTGTATACAACAACTCATACTACACCGGCCTGCGCGTCAACAAGCTCTACGGAGCACTCGCACAAGACCGCACCTACGCACAGGATATCCCTATCAAATGGGGAACGAACAGCGACTGCGAGCTGGTGGACGGTCTCGGACAGAATGCCTACAACCAGACCCACTACCGCGGTGTGGGCAACTATAACGTGAACTCCGGTTTCGGTAACCTCAACGGCTCATGGACCGCCATGTACGGAATCATCGAAGATGCCAACCTCAACATCGAAGGCATCCGTAACAGCCCGCTCATGCAGACCGAAGGTGAGAACAAACGGGCCATGAGGCGCTATCTCGGCGAGAGCCTCACGCTGCGCGCCATGATCTACTTCGACATGCTGCGCTACTGGGGAGACATACCCCTCAACCTCACGCCGGCAAAGCCTGACCTGAGCAACGCCTACAAGCCGAAGACCGACCGCGACGACATCATGGACACGCTCATGCTCAACCTTGAGGAAGCCATCGACCTGTTGCCCTGGGCCGGAGAAGTAAGCGGCTACACGACGGAGCGCGTGAACAAGGGATATGCCCACGCACTGCTCGCACAGATAGCACTGACACGTGCCGGATATGCCATCCGCGAGAAGGCAAAGGACGGCTACGAGACTGCCGACTATACCGATGCCGTATATCCCACGCAGCGCCCCGGAGCCGAGGAGCGCAAGGCACTGTATGAGAAAGCGCTGAAGCATCTCACCGCGATAATCACCGACGGCCGCCACCAGCTCAACCCGTCGTTCGAGAACGAGTGGTACCTGCTCAACCAGCTGAAGCTCGACCAGACATACAGAGAGAACCTCTTTGAAATCCCGATGGGCGAGAACGCCACCGGAGAGCTCGGCTATACAGTGGGCGTGCGCATGAACCAGCCCACCACCCTCTATGGCTACGGCAACTCTTCGGGCGTGCTCAAGGTGACAGCTCCCCTGCTCTACTCCTACGACGACAACGACACACGCCGCGACGTGACCGTTTCCTGCATGGAGATACGCCAGAACAGCACTACCAACCTGACCGAGGAACAAATGCTGAAAAACGCTCCTTTCGGAATGTATGTAGGCAAATGGGATCCGAGAAAGATGAGTCAGAAGTGGCTTGAGAACAACAAGGCCGCAAACGGAAAGCACGCAACGGGTATCAACGTGGTGAAGATACGCTACCCGCAGGTGCTCCTCTACTATGCAGAGGTGATGAACGAGCTGGCCGGTCCGGATGCGAGCTACCCGGGAGATGCAGGCATCACCGCCCGCCAGGCACTGGCAATGGTGCACAACCGCGCCTTCGACGATGACCACAAGGCTGACGCCCAGCAGTATATCGACAACATCCCGGCCAACCGCGACGCTTTCTTCAACGCCATCGTAGACGAGAACGCATGGGAGTTTGCCGGCGAAGGCTACCGCAAGTACGACCTGATACGCTGGAACCTCCTCGTCGCCAAGATTCAGGAGTTCAAGGACACCTACATGCAGCAGCTCACCGACGGCGTATATCAGGAGACTATATACTTCAACTACAAGGACGCTGCCAAGACGCAGATCGACATGTCGAGCGTCACATGGCACGGACTGCCCGCCGAAAAGACGGCTGCCGACTACGATGGAAGCGCCGACTCGTTCGGTAAGTCAGACCCGACAAAAAGCGACGACGCGCAGGTATACACCAACCTGCCGTCTATCTCAAGCGGCCTCGTCGGTCCGGACGTCACCGTAAAGAACCGCTACATCATGCCTATCGGTGCCTCCACCATATCGGCATCGAACGGAATGCTGAGCAACTCGTACGGATATTCTAACTAAAAGGAAACAAAACTTAAAGGATTCAAGATGAAAAGAATAAGCAATATATTGAGCATCGCTTTTGCCGGAGCACTCGGTATGAGCATGACAGCCTGCACCGACGGGAACGACTGGGATACGGACGGCTCGTTCAGCCGCCTGTTCGGAGTAGACGCGAAGAACATATCGGTGGAAGCCGAGGAGACGCAGGCCACCGTCAGCTTCTCGACCATCCAGGGAGCGGAATACTACGTGATGGAGTTCAGCACCGACAGCCTCTACAACGACATCGAGCCGGGCGGTCCGAAAGCTCTCCTCATAGGAACGGACGGCAGCATCAAGAAGTCGCCCGTAGTGGTAACCGGACTTGCCGGCGACACGAAATACTACATGCGAATGAAAGCCGTGGCCAACGGCAAGGCCGACTCGAAGTGGGTATACTACCGCGAAGGCAAGACTTTCCGCACGAAAGCAGAACAAATATTCAACGAGATTCCGGCCGAAGACCGCAGCGAAGACCGCATACGCCTGACATGGACGCCGGGCGCCGAGGTAACGTCTGTCACCGTGAGGGTAAACGACGAGCTGAAAGACTCACTCATCCTGAACGACGCCGAGAAGGCTGCCGGCGAATACACCGTGACAGGCCTCAACCCGTCGACCACGTACGTGTTCACCATTTTCAACGGCGAGGCCAAGCGCGGACAGCTCACCGCCAGCACCACCGCCGCCATGCCGGCCGCCGACTTCAAGTATATGCTTGACGAAAGCGTGAGCGTCATCACCACCGAACTGCTCAACGAGATTGCCACGATGGCACAGGAGGCAGCCGGAAGCACCGTCAGCTACAGCGCCACGATAGGCATCCCGGCCGGTACCACGATAGACATCCACGGCATATCGGAGACCGATAAGAGCCCCACGAGCGTGAAGATACCCGACGGCATGTCGGTGACATTCTTCGGAATGGCCGGCGGCGACGCTCCCGTCATCAACCTGTCAAAGTCTATCGGCCTCGACGGCAGCCACGCGTTCATCCGCTTCGAGAATGTGAAGGTGACCAACGGCGGATGCGAATACCTCATCAACCAGAGCACCGGATGCACCGTCGGCACGCTCGAGTTCAAGGACTTCGCCATGACAGACATGCCACGCTCGCTCGTGCGCCTGCAGAGCGATCCTCCGAAGACGATAGAAAACCTCATCATCGATAACTCCATCATCACCAATCAGGGTGAAGGCTATGCACTGCTGTACTTCAAAGAGACGCCCTACACAGTGAGAAACATCACGATAAAGAACTCTACGTTCAGCACGCTGAAGCACAACTTCATCCAATGCCCCGACGCCACGGTCGAGAAGATAGACATCACAGACTGTACGTTCTACAACATCATCGGCGGCGGAAGATATCTCATCGACGCACAGGGCATGAGCGTGACAACAAACATCAGCAACACGATATTCGCCAAGACAAACAGCGAGACGGCGAAGGGCATCCGCACAAACGGAGCGGTGAACTTCTCCAACTCGTACATGACTTCCGACTTCGTGCTATCAAGCAACAAGTTCACCACCGACATGACCTTCGAGGGCACCGCAACCGACCTGTTTGCCGACCCGGCCAACGGCGACTTCACCCTCAAGGCATTCATCAATGCCGGCGACCCGCGCTGGATTCCGGCCGAATAACATCGCATTGCATAATATAAAAATAGGTGGCAGGAGCGTATCCTGCCACCTATTTTTGTTTCCTGATGCAGCTCCTCCATCCCTAAGCATGCCCCAAAACAAGTTTTTCGCAGTGCCGCGGCACATAAAAAAGCCCGTAAAAGCCCTCTAAATAAACTTTTATCACTATCTTTGCAATGACTACTTAAATAATGCCAATAATTAAACAACAAAACAATAGATCCGATGAAACTGACAGGAAACATCCTCATGGGTGCCATGGCACTCATGGTGTCGGGCACGCTGATGCCCGCGAAGGCGCTTGCCGACAGCAGCGAGAAGCTGCCGGCCTTCCCCGGCGCCGAAGGCTTCGGCCGCTACACGACAGGCGGACGCGGCGGAACGGTATACCACGTCACCACGCTTGAAGACACGAACACCGAAGGCTCGTTCCGCTGGGCCTGCGGACGCAGCGGCAAGCGCACGATTGTCTTCGACGTGTCTGGAACCATCTACCTCACATCGCAGCTCAAACTGAACCGCGGCGACGTCACCATCGCCGGACAGACAGCCCCCGGCGACGGCATCTGCATCGCCGACTATCCGTTTCAGGTAAGTGCCGACAACGTCATAATACGCTATCTCCGCTTCCGCGTGGGCAACCGCCACGTCGACAAGCACGAGGGCGACGGACTCGGCGGCATGGACAAGAAGAACATCATCGTAGACCACTGCTCGGTGAGCTGGAGCGTAGACGAGTGCCTCTCGCTCTACGGCAGCCACAACACCACCGTACAGTGGTGCATCGCCGCACAGAGCATGGTGAACTCGGGCCACTCGAAGGGTAACCACGGATACGGCGGAAACTGGGGCGGCAGCGGCGCATCATACCACCACAACCTCATGATCCACCACACGTCGCGCACGCCGCGCCTCGGCCCGCGCCCCGGAACACAGATGGACGAGCGCATGGACATGCGCAACAACGTAATCTACAACTGGGCCGGCGAGGGATGCTACGGCGGCGAGGGCATGAACGTCAACATCGTCAACAACTACTACAAGCCCGGTCCCGCCACGGCAACGCGCAGCACGGCGATACAGCAGCGCATCGCCTCCATCGGCATACGCACGAGCGAATATACCAAGCACGACACCTCATCGCCCAACGACTGGGACAAGATGTGGCACGTGTGGGGCAAGTTCTACGTGGACGGCAATGTGAACACGAAGCACAGCAACGTCACAAAGGACAACTGGACATACGGCATCTACAACCAGATAACCAACAGCAAGGTTGACAACACCTACTCACAGACCACCAAGGACACGATGCGCCTGAGCGCGCCCATCGACTTCGTGGCCGTCACCACCCACTCTGCCGAGGATGCCTTCGAGCGCGTACTCGCCTATGCAGGATGCAGCAAGAGCCGCGACAGCAACGACGAGACCATGGTTTACGATGCCCGCGAGGGCAAGGCCACCTACACCGGAGGCAAGGACGCCAAAGGCTCGCAGCTCGCTGCCGGCTTCATCAACAGCCAGGACGACTGCGGCGGATGGCCCGTGCTCAACAGCACCGAGGCTCCTGCCGACACCGACGGTGACGGCATGCCCGACGAATGGGAGACGGCGAACGGCCTCAACCCGAACGACAAGACCGACGGGGCCAAGACAGCAGCCAACGGCTACACCAACCTCGAGAACTATCTGAACAGCCTCGTGGCCGACATCACCGAGGGACAGGCTGCCGGAGGCACGCTCCTCGGATACACCATCAACGAGGACGGCACGCTCTCCACCGGCATTGCCAGCATGACGGCCGGACGCACGGAACCCGCCGACAGCCGCATCTACACGCTCGACGGCCGAATGGCCGGCACCGACGCCGCCTCTCTGCCGAAAGGGATATACATCATCAACAAGAAAAAGGTAGTAGTAAGGTAACGGCAAGCCTGTTATCAGAATTTATCCTATAATGTATCTTGAACACAGAGACACGGAGACACAGAGACTAATACAATCCGAAGTATTGTGGATGGTATTACTCTGTGTCTCCGTGTCTCTGTGTTCATAAATATAAATAAACAATAACGAATTACTTATGAAAAGACATGGAATAGTAATTGCCCTGCTGATGGCATGCGCCGTGCATGCCGGAGCGCAGACGCCGGCCTACCGCGACACAGGGCTGACAGCGGAGCAGCGGGCCGACGACCTGCTAAAGCGCCTGACGCTCGAGGAGAAGGCGAAACTGATGATGAACGGCTCGCCGGCAATACCGCGGCTCGGCATCCCTCAGTTTGAATGGTGGAACGAGGCGCTGCACGGCGTGGGGCGCAACGGTTTCACCACGGTGTTCCCCATCACGATGGCCATGGCCTCGTCGTGGGACGACGCACTGCTCGGCCGCGTGTTCACAGCCGTGAGCGACGAGGCGCGCGCAAAGAACAACGAGGCCAAGCGGCGGGGCGAAATCAAGAGATACCAGTGCCTGTCGTTCTGGACTCCTAACATCAACATCTTCCGCGATCCGCGGTGGGGCCGCGGGCAGGAGACTTACGGAGAAGACCCCTACCTCACCGAGCGCATGGGCTTAGCCGTGGTCCGCGGCCTGCAGGGACCGGACGGCGCACGCCACCGCAAGCTGCTCGCCTGCGCCAAGCACTTCGCCGTGCACAGCGGTCCGGAGTGGAACCGGCACTCGTTCAACATCGAGAACCTGCCCGCACGCGACCTCTGGGAGACATATCTGCCGGCCTTCAAGGCTCTCGTGCAGAAAGGAAATGTGGCCGAAGTGATGTGCGCCTACCAGCGCATCGACGGCGAACCGTGCTGCGGCAGCACGCGCTACGAGCAGCAGATACTGCGCGACAACTGGGGCTTCAAGGGTCTCATCACGAGCGACTGCGGCGCCATCGGCGACTTCTACAAGCCGGGACGCCACGGAGTGTCGAAGGATGCGGCCGCGGCATCGGCAAAGGCGGTGCTCTCCGGAACTGACGTCGAGTGCGGCGGCGAATACCACAAGCTGCCCGAGGCCGTGAGGCGGGGCGACATCAGCGAGGCCGACATCGACCGGAGCCTGCGCCGGCTGCTCATAGCACGTATCGAACTGGGCGACCTCGACCCTGACGAGACGGTCGAGTGGACGAAGATACCGTCGGGCGTCATCGCATGCGACGCCCACAAAGCCCTCGCCCTCGACATGGCGCGCAAGGGCACGGTGCTGCTGCAGAACCGCGGCGGAATCCTCCCGCTCAAGGCCACAGCGCCGGCGGCGGCACGCGACATCGTGGTGATGGGACCGAACGCTACGGACTCGGTGATGATGTGGGGCAACTACAGCGGATTCCCCACGCAGACGGTGACGATACTCCAGGGCATACGCAGCAAGGCGGGCAACGTGAGATACATCGGCGGATGCGGACTGACGCGGAGAGAAATGAGTGAGAGCCGCTTCGCCGCCATCACCGCACCGGACGGCAGCAGGGGCATGAAGGCCACCTACTGGAACAACACCGCGGCCGAGGGCACACCCGCAGCCGTGGCTTACATCACCGCGCCGATAAACCTGAGCAACGGCGGCAACACGGTGTTCGCCCCTGGCGTGAACCTCGAGAACTTCTCGGCCAGATATGAAGGCACATACACCGCCGACCGCAGCGAACGGCTGCAGCTCATGCTCCAGTGCGACGACAGGGCGCTGCTGATTGTCAACGGCGACACGCTGGCAGACATAGAGAAGCGCAGCGACAAGCTGGGATTCACCAAGCTGGAGATAAACGCCGAGACGGGCAAGAGCTACGACATCGTCATCGAATACACGCAGAAGGCCGACATGGCCACGTTGCAGTTTGACATCACGCGCGACAGCCGGCCCACCGACAGCGAACTGCTCGCCGAGATAGGCGATGCCGGCACGGTGGTCTTCGTCGGCGGCATCTCTCCCCGCCTCGAAGGCGAGGAGATGAAGGTCAGCGAACCGGGCTTCCGGGGCGGCGACCGCACTAGCATCGAACTGCCGCAGGCACAGCGCGACCTGCTGGAGATGCTGCACCGGGCGGGCAAGAAGGTTGTCTTCGTCAACTGCTCGGGCAGCGCCATGGGCCTCGTGCCTGAGAGCATCAGCTGCGACGCCATCGTCCAGGCATGGTACGGAGGCGAGCGGGGCGGCGAGGCCGTAGCGGACATTCTCTTCGGCGACGTCAACCCGAGCGGCAAGCTGCCCGTCACGTTCTACAAGAACGCGGAGCAGCTGCCCGACTTTGAAGACTACCGCATGGCCGGACGCACCTACCGCTACTTCCGCGGCGAGCCGCTGTTCCCCTTCGGTCACGGACTGAGCTACACCACATTCGACATCGGCGCCCCGAAATATGACGCAAAGAAAGGCACCGTCAGCGTGACCGTCAGCAACACGGGCAGCCGCGACGGCGACGAGGTGGTGCAGATATACATCCGCAACACGGCCGACGCCGACGGTCCGATAAAGACCCTCCGCGCATACAAGCGCGTGCAGCTGAAGGCCGGCGAGAAGCAGACGGTAGCCATCGACTTCCCCCGCGAGCGCTTCGAGGGCTGGGACGCAGCCACGAACACCATGCGGGTGGTTCCCGGAAAGTATGAGATAATGGCCGGGAACTCGAGCGATGACAAGTGTCTGAAGAAGGCGGTGGTGAAGGTGAAGTGACCATCCTGACCACTGAGGAAGCCCCTCCCGACCTCCCCAAAGGGGAGGAAACCATGCGGGAAAGAGTGGGAGGGATGGGATTTATGGGAGGAGATGGGGATAATGGGAATACTGCAACGGTTCGGTGATATTCCTCTCATAGCTCCTATGCCATCCCATCGCTTCCCACAATTCTCATTTCTCCCATTGAAGTCTACCTCTTTCCACTCTCCTCCCCTTTGGGGAGGTTGGGAGGGGCTTCCTTTGAGGTCGGGAGGGGCTTATCCTTGAGGCCGGGATGGACTTTCCGACAACCCTCAAAAACGATTAGCCCGGCTCTCAAAAACACTTTTGATAGCTGGCACAAACGCATTTGAAAGCAAGCAGAATACATCAGCAGGCAACCGATTGCACCGTCAAAGCCTATCGTTTACACCATCAAAGACCATCAATCGCACCGTCAAAACCTATCCATTACATCATCGATTGTCCATAAAAGACCTGTTTTTACATATTATCACCCCACCCTTTGCCTTTTCCTTCCAACGCCCCCACAGCCTTGTAGAGACATAGCTCGTCTATGTCCTCAGCGCGCAAGAGGTTTATTCCGCCATCTCCATGAGAACATAGACGAGCTATGTCCCTACTTATACGTGAAAACAGGGTGGCAAAAACACAACAGAAACCAACAATGCACGTGGAATAAACAACACCATGCCAACCGGTTTCACTCTGTCTCCTCCCCTTTGGGGAGGCTGGGAGGGGCTCTTGAGGAGGCAGGGAGGGGCCCTTGGGATATCGGCAGAGGGGTCATTCCCACAGTTAACACATCCTAATATTTATTATTAAATATGTAAAATCGGGGGGGGTAGTGAGAATGGATTTGGTTTTAGTATCTTTGTATGCATCTTTTATTATTAAAAAAATGTACTAATAACAGACTTTTATGCTAAAGAAAACGTTATGCCGCATTGCCGCCGGCCTGCTGCTGGTGTCGTGCAATACGGAGAAAATGGTAGAGATAGACTACATCCCGGTGAAGACCGGCGACAGATGGGGATATGTGTCGTGCGACGGCAAATATCTGATTAACCCGCAATTCGACCTGGCCGACGTATTCGTCGGCGACCTCGCCAAGGTGAAGATGGAGGAGAAATACGGCTTTACAGACCGCAGCGGACGACTGCTAAACAGCCTGCTCTTCAAGGACGTGACGCCCTTCAGGGAGGGAACGGCATGGGTGGTGAAGGAGAACGGCGCCCCCACACTGATCGATACGGACGGAAACATCATATTCGAGATGAAGACGGCCGACGTTACACACACATTCTCAGAGGGTCTCGCATGCGTGGGAGTGAAGAACGAGGAGAGCGGCAAGATAAGCTACGGCTATATAGACACCAAGGGCAACTGGGTGATAACACCGCAGTTTGACATGGCATCCGATTTCCACGAAGGCATGGCGGCCGTGGGATACTATGAGAAGGACGGCGACGGAGGCCGCTACGGCTACATCGACACCAAAGGGAAAATCGTCATCCCGTGCCAGTTTGACAGGGCTTTCCGGTTCACCAAGAACGGGACGGCCATCGTCGGGATGCGCCGGAAAGACGAATACAAAATCATCTACGGCCTCATCGACCGCAAGGGAAGCTACGTGATAAACCCGCAGTTCAGCATCCTCGACGAAGACGGAGACATCTACCGCTTCAGCTTTGCCGACGCAAGCAAATGCGGATGGTGCGACAGCAAGGGCAAGATACTGATAAACCCGCAGTTTGACTACGCCGGCGAATTCTTCGACTCCGACCTATCGCCCGTCACATTGGACCTCAAGCGCTACGGATATGCCGACAAGACGGGCAAGATTGTCATCAATCCGCAGTTTGACCACGCATGGCCCTTCGCCGACGGGATGGCCATAGTGACCAGCAGCGACAAGGTAGGATTCATCGACGGCGAGGGGAAATACACGGTAAACCCGCAGTTTGACGACGTAAACATACGCATAATATACGCATACCACGGCATACCCGAGACCTCATGGGTAAACAGCGACTGGTTCGACACCGACGGCATGGCCGAAAAACTGGCGGGCATGATGAAAGACGGAGGCATCAGCGGCTACTCGCCCGACATGACCATAGGCCGCATCATGGAGCAGTGCGGCATGGACAGCACCTACATCAGCACGTCGGCCGACACGGAGATAACCGTGTTCGACGACATGGAGTGGACGCAGTATGCAGCACTGGCGGTGACGATGCGCGGCAACTTCTACACCGAGGTGTCCGACGGATGGTGGGGATACGTGCAGCAGCTGGACCCGTCGAAGAAGCCGGACGCACTGACCTGCCGCATAACGCTGGATGAGAGCAAGGCCGACCACGGGCAGCAGCTGTTTGAATCGATAAAGAAGGCGCTCGGAGCAAAGGGCGACGGAGAGGGCAAGGCCACGGCGAAACGCGGCGGCACGACAGTGACGATAGAGCAGGAAGAGGGCACGGTGAAGATAACGCTCTCGAAATGAGCCGGCCGAAGCACATACGAATAACAGTAAAAGAAGATATACGACATGATTAAAAGACTGAAAATGATTGCCGCACTGACCATTGTGATGGCGGCATGCACACTGAAGGCCGCGGCGCAGGAGAACAAATGGCCGCTGCCGCTGTCTGTCTACAACGAACTGTTGTGGCACAAGATGTCTGACTACGACACCAGAACCGGAGTGGAACTGCTCATAAGCAGAGACTACACCTCGGCCGTGGGCTACCTGCAACGGGCGGCGAAGCAGGGCGACGGATATGCCATGGCCATACTGGGAGACATGTATGCCCACGGACGCGGGGTAAAGAAAGACATGACCATATCCACAAACATGTTCAACAAGGCGATAGCGGCAGGCAACCCGCTGGCACACTGCTACCGCGGCGAAATATACTACAAAAACGGAAAGAAGGCCGAGGGCATGGCCGAATTCAGAAAGGCGGCAGACATGAGCTATGCCTACGGCCACTACCTGCTGTCGGCATACAACTGGATTAACGGCAACTACACTGCCTCCATGGAGCACATGGAACAGATGGCAGAGCTCGGGATGAAAGTCAAGGGCACCATCGGAAGGATATATGCCTACGGCACGGTGGTGGAGAAAGACTATGCAAAGGCTTTCATGTATCTCAGCGACGAAGACTACGACTATACGGACGACGAACTGATGACGCTGGCAGACCTCTACTACCACGGCCGGGGCACGGGAGAGAACGTGAAGCACCAGAAGAACGGCAAATATAAGATGTGGTTCTACAAGAAAGGCGAGGACGGACGGGCAAGCATCACCGACGCCCTGCTCATCCTCGACCGCCTCGCCGAGAAGGGATATGAGGGCGCCGAGCAGCTCAGGACAAAGGTGAAGAACGAATATGAGGAGCGCAACAGGGAGTACAACAAGACGACAAGCCCGCAGTTCGGACAGGCCGTCACGCAGTATATACGCAGCTACCGTGAACCGCAGAAGCCGGCAATAGAAAGCGCCGGGCGGGGCGAGATTGTCATCACGGCACGCGTCTCTTCGGCGGGATACGTGTCGGGGGCACAGATTAAATACCGCGTGCTGCAGCGGCTCGACGATGCCGCATTGACGCTCGTGCGCAACATGCCTAAGTGGCAGCCGGGCACGCGCGGCGGTTCACCTGCCGACATGAACGTCGAGATTGGCATATCGTTCTTCCCGCTGAAGGTGAGACTGATAAGATATGCGCCGGCAAGATAGCCGGACGGCAACAGAAAGTGCCGTATGGCGGCAGTGAAAAACAAAAAAGGAGCGGCTCGGCCGCTCCTTTTTTGTTTATACTCACTATGTTTTATTCACTCTGTCATCATTCTGCCGCCTCGTCCTTCTTGGCTGCGGCTTTCTTTGCGGCCGGCTTCTTGGCTGCCGCCTTCTTCGGCGCAGCGGCCTTGGCAGGCTTCTCAGCCTTGTCCTTCGCCTTGCTTGCCTCAGCTTCCATCTTGGCCAGCTTTGTCTTGAGACGGGTTATCTCCTTGTCCTTCATCTCAATCTCGTCGCCCTGGTTCTTGATGGTGGTGAGCAGGCTGTTCAGCTCCTCGTTGTCAATCTCCTCGGGATAGAGGCTGTTGACGCGGTGGATGAAGTCGCCGAGGATGTTCATGTAGTTGGTGAACGCATCGAACGGGTCGCTGTATATGCCGCGGTCGAGACCTACGTTAGACGGCTTCGTGGTCATGAAACGGAAGTTGTTGCTGGCCTGCAGGTAGTCCCAATCCTGGTTTACACGCGGATCCCGGGCTATGCGCACGCGGTCGGCGATGCTGTAGAGCTTGTTGAAGGCCTCGCGCTGCATGGCGTTTCCGAGCCAGCAGCTGACGTCGCGCTCCTCGTCGACCCACGAGAGGGTGTCGGGCACGTCGAGGGCACCCACGCTCTTTGTCATCTTGCATATCTCGGTGGGCGTCGAGAAGGTGATGCCCTTCTCCTTGGCGCATGCCGGAATGGCTCTGAGGAACTCAAGGATGTTCGACGACAAGGGCTGCGCGATGCCGAGGGCGGAGAGCTCCATGAAGATGTTTATCACCTGCTCCTCCTGCGGCAGCGCGGCGATGCGGTTCACGTAGGTATCGGCAAAAAGCGGATAGCCTGGCCAGTCGCTGTTGCTGAAGCGCAGCGAGATGTCGTCGCTCAGCTCCACGTCGCGGAGCAGGAGCTTGAGGCTCGGGGCGATGTTGCAGTTGTAGACATAGTGGGGCGACTTCCATCCGAGCACGTGCTTGGCTCCCTCGGTGAGCATTCCGGTGAATCCCATGGCCGCCACCTGACCGCCGATGTCGTCGCTGTATATCAGTGACGAGTTGCGGAGCACGGCGGGCTTCTTTCCGAAGTACTCCTCTATCTTTTCGCACTGCTTCCTGACGTCTGCAGCGAAAGTCTCCTCGTTGGCAAGCGACGAGAGACCATGCGAGTAAGGCTCGGCAAGGAACTCGACGCAGCCGGTCTCGTTCAGCTCCTGCAGCTTGGCAAGAACCTGCGGAGCATGCATCTCGAGCTGCTCGATGCCCACTCCCGAGAGCGAGAAGGCCACCTTGAAGTAGCGTCCGTTCTCCTTTATCATCTGCAGGAGCGTTTCCAGCGCCGGCATGTATGAACGCTCGGCGATGTCGCTGATGCTGCGCTCGTTCTCGTAATCGTCATAATAATAGTGGTCTGTACCGATGTCGAAGAAACGGTATCTCTTGAGATGGATTATCTGATGTATCTCAAAATATAGACATATTGTTTTCATTATTGCTGTTGTTTGGTTTGTTATACTTTCCTGACCGCCCGGCACCGCCATGACGGCCGGAGCGTGCTTGACTTGTTGTTGCCTTTACTTCCAACCGAGCGTGCGCTCATACAGTTCGCGGATCCAGAGCCCGACCTTCTCCCATGTAATCTGGTCAACCTCCTTCTTGCCCTCTTCCTGAAGGTAGTGGAACAGGCTGTCGTTGGCACATATCGAGTAGATGGCATCGGCAAGGGCGTGAATGTCCCAGTAGTCGACCTTGATACAGTTGTTCAATATCTCGGCGCATCCGCTCTGCTTGGATATTATCGAGGGGGTGCCGCACTGCATGGCCTCGAGCGGAGAGATTCCGAAAGGCTCGCTGACAGAGGGCATTACGTATACATCAGAGTCCTTGAGGCACTCATACACCTGCTTGCCGCGCATGAATCCGGGGAAGTGGAAGCGGTCGGCAATGCCGCGCTCGGCGGCCAGCTGTATCATAGCGTCCATCATGTCGCCCGAACCGGCCATGCAGAAGCGGACGTTGCGCGTGCGGTGGAGCACCATGTTGGCAGCCTCGACGAAATACTCGGGGCCTTTCTGCATGGTGAGACGGCCGAGGAACGTCACCACCTTCTCCTTATTAGTGTGGTCCGGACGCTCTATCTCGGCATACTCCTGCTTCAGCGGATACACGGCATTGTGCACCGTGAAGCACTTGCGCGGGTCCTGATGATACTGGTTGATGACGGTCTGGCGCGTCAGTTCGCTCACGCACATGATGCAGTCGGCCCAATCCATGCCGTTCTTCTCCATGGCATAGACCGTCGGGTTCACCTTGCCGCGGCTGCGGTCGAAGTCTGTGGCATGCACGTGGATGCAGAGGGGCTTGCCGCTCACCTGCTTGGCATGTATGCCGGCAGGGTATGTCAGCCAGTCGTGTGCATGGATGATGTCAAACTCTTCCGTCCTCGCAACCACTCCTGCGATTATCGAGTAGTTGTTAATCTCCTCGTGAAGGTTTGACGGATATCCGCCGGCGAACTCGAGACAACCGAGGTCATTGACGTTCATGTAGTTGAAATCGGCGTAGATATGGTCGCGCAGCTTGTAGTAAAGCTCGGGCGACATGATGTTGCCCACGCGGCCGTTCACATAGTCATAGTCTACGTCGCGCCATGCTATCGGCACGGCATTCATAGCCAGGATCTTCGCTGCGCTCCTGTCCTCATCTCCCCAGGGCTTGGGCAGGCACAGGGTGATGTCCATGTCTCCCTGGGCGTGCAGGCCCTCCGTGATACCGTAATTGGCGGTGGCAAGTCCACCGTATACATGAGGGGGATACTCCCAACCAAACATTAATACTTTCATTGTCTTATCCTCCCTTATTTCTGATATGTGTATTTCTCAAGCAATTTCAACGTTCTCAGCACTTCGGCCACGTTCATTGCGAACGACATGCCGCCCCGTCCGTGGAACGGCGGGTTGCCGTCGAAGAGCTCCGATATCGTTCCGAGGGCATGATAGTTCATCTCGTCCTCGTAGCCGACCATCTGGCGCTCTATGAAGCGGAGGCGCGTGCGCTTGTAAAGCTTAAGGCATGCCTCCATGTAGAAGCCGCCGAGCCATGGCCACGCCGTACCCTGATGATAGGCATAGTCGCGCTGTGTCTGCGGTCCGACGTACATCGGGTTGTATCCGCCACTCTTCGGAGAGAGCGAACGGAGGCCCTTCGGCGTGAGCAGTTCGCGCGTGCAGACGTCGAGAACGCTCTTCTTCTGGTCCTGATTCAGCGGCGAATAGTCGAACGCCACGGCGAAAATCATGTTCGGACGCACGCTCCAGTCCATCATTCCGCCGTCCACATAGTCGAGCAGATAGCCGTATTCGTTGAGGAACGTGTCTACAAATGATGTCTTGCATAGCTCCGCCAGACTCTCCAGCGCCTTGGCCTCGTCTCCGAGACCAGCCTCCGTTGCCACGGCGGCACAGAACCGGAGGGCGTTATACCACAGGGCGTTGAACTCTACGATATATCCCGTGCGGGGAACGACGGGCCGGCCGTTGGCCGTCGAGTTCATCCATGTGACAGCCTTGTCGCGGCCGTTGCTGTAGAGCAAACCGTTCTCGTCGAGACGCAGATTGGGGTGGCGGCCCTCTATCACATAATTAATAATGTCTTTCAGGAGCTTGCCGTACATGCTGATGCACTTCTCCATGCCGGCCGACTTGGCATACTGCTGTATCGTCCAGATGGCCCAAAGCGGCACGTCGGGCTGCTCAATCTCGTATATCTTCACCGTGAGGGGCTTCTCGTCCATGAACTCACGGAGGGCCTTCTCCGCCGTCTTCATCACAAGTTCGAAGTTCTCCTGCTCGTCAATGGCGAGGGTGAGGCCGGGAAGGGACACGAACGTGTCGCGTGCGCGGCTCTTGAACCATGGATAGCCGGAGAGCAGATAGCGCTCGTCGTCTTTCTCATACTTGTGGAACTGGTGTGCGGCATTGACCAGGCAGTGGAAGAAATTGTCGCGCGGAGCACGCTCTTCCACCTCGGCATCAAAGAGTTTCTTCAGCCCGCTCGTCTTGATGGAAGACGTAGAGGCGGAGAAGACGATGCTCTCACCCTTCTTGATCGGCATCTCGAAGTATCCGGGAACATACAGGTCTTCGTTGGATGCGTAGCCACGCTCCTGCTCCTTGGGATACTCCACGCCGCGATACCAGTCGGGCTGGAATATAAACTCGTTCTTCTTACTGAACTGCATGTACAGGTCGGGATATCCGGCATACATGCATGTCTTGATTCCGTTGTCAATCAGATGATACTCACGGCTGGCCGTAGAGTTCTCATGCGTGAACTGACGCACACTCCGGAACGCGAGGAACGGCTTGAAACGCAGTGTCGTGGCCGAGTGGGCATCGACGAGCGTATAGCGGATAAGAATCCTGTCCTCGAAATGCTGGAAGACAACTTCCTTCTTAAGCAGCACGCCGCCGACACGGTAAAGCGTCGTCGGCACCTTGTCACAGTCAAACTCACGGATGTACTTGTGACCCTTCGGGCTGTAGTTGTTTCCCTGATACTTATGGAGACCGAGGTTGAACTCCGCCCCATGCTGAATCACCGTCACGTCGAGCGAAGACAACAGCACATGGTTCTCGTCGTCGAGCTCCGGAACGGGCACGACGAGCAAGCCATGATACTTGCGTGTATTGCAGTCGGCAAGCGTCGAGCACGAATAGGCACCCGAGCGGTTGGTTCGTAGCAATTCACGACGGAGCGACTCCTCAAGGTTAGTCATTACAGCTTTCTCAAATCGTAAATAACTCATAGTTCCTATCTTAAGGTTTTAATTATTAGCAGTTGTTGTTTTTTAAGGTAAGTGCAGCGGCTGCTTTCAAGGCATCCGCCTCACTAATTCATTTCCAAAGTTAAGAAAATCCGGCGTTATAACAAAGAAAAAGTATCATAAATTGCATAAAACCGCTGTTTTTTCATAGTATTACAATACATTTCACATCTTCTGAAGACTTTTTAAAAGCTTTTTTTGTATTTTTGCAGTAGCATATCAGCGTATTACCAAGGATAATGATTATACACGACAACATAGACAAAACAGAACTGATAGAAGCCTTACCGGAATTATGGGGTCCACTGAGCGAGGAGCAGCGCGCCTTCCTGCTGGACAACATAGAGATAAGGATTTTCAAGAAAAACGAACCTATATACAAGGAAAACGAGAAGCCGAAACACCTCATGTGCCTGATGAAAGGCAAGGTGAAGATACACATCGAAGGCATCTGCAACCATAGCCAGATAGTCAGAATCATCGGCGACAAGGGACTTTTCGGCTATAGAGCCGCCTTTGCCGGCGAGGACTACCTCACCGGAGCCTCCGCATTCGAAGATTCCATGATATGTCTCATACCGATAGACATCATTAAAAAGCTGATAAGCGAAAACAACTCACTCGCCAATTACTTCATCAAGCAGCTCGCACGCATGCTCGGCGAGGCGGACATCAATACTGTGAACCTGTCTCAGAAGCACATCAGGGGACGGCTCGCAGATGCCCTGCTGCTACTGAAGGAAAAGTACGGGACCGAAAACGACAGCGTCACACTGAACATAAGCCCGAGCCGCGAGGATATCGCCACCATGTCGAACATGACGACAAGCAACGCCATACGCACTCTATCTGCCTTCGCCTCGGAGTGTCTCATCGCCACCGAGGGAAAGAAAATAAAGATTATAGACGAGCAGGAGCTGCTGAATATATCCAAGCAGGGATGAATTTGGGGTTATCAGGTTGTGGGGTTATCAGGTTATAAGGTGAAGAATGAGGTTATAAGGTTTTGGTTGTGAGGTTATAAGGTTTTGGTTGTGAGGTTATAAGGTTTTGGTTGTGAGGTTATAAGGTTTTGGGGTTTTAAGGTTATAAGGTGTAGAATGCAAACCTCACCTCAAAACCTTAAAACCCCAAAA
>CAJMSE010000010.1 GCA_905216025.1 uncultured bacterium
CGAGTGGGCCGTACGGCAAAATAGGGCCGCTCGGGCAAACCCGCAATACCAAACTTTCATAATATTGCTTTTTCCTCAGCTTTTCCCATCTCTCCCATATTTCCCAGTACTCCCATCGCTTCCATTATTCTTGTTCTTCCCATGGCTCCCATCATCTCCCATTTGCTCCCTTTCTTCCCATCTCCTCCCCTTTGGGGAGGCCGGGAGGGGTCTCCAGGGGTCTTCCCCATTACGTTTTTTAAGATTAAATCTTTGCTCGCCGCCCCATTATTTCGTAACTTTGCAGTCTTAAAGGAGGTGCATCAAGAAGCGAAGAGAAATGGAAGATAACAAGGATAAGGTGCAGAACGAGTTTGTGAAGAAAGTGGCCGAGCAGAAATATGAGTTCGGCTTCACCACGGACGTGCACACCGAGATAATAGAAAAGGGACTCAATGAAGACGTCGTGCGTCTCATATCGCAGAAGAAGAACGAGCCGGAGTGGATGCTCGACTTCCGTCTGAAAGCCTTTGAATACTGGAAAAGACAGACGCAGCCCACGTGGGGACACGTGCGCCTGCCCGAGATTGACTATCAGGCGATATCATATTATGCCGACCCGATGGCAAAGAAGGCCGGCGGCGAGGAAAAGAAGGAGATAGACCCGGAGCTGATGAAGACCTTTGACAAGCTGGGAATACCGCTCGAGGAACGTCTCGCGCTGAGCGGAGTGGCCGTCGACGCCATCATGGACTCGGTGTCGGTGAAGACCACGTACAAGGAGAAGCTGGCAGAGAAGGGCATCATCTTCTGCTCCATCGGCGACGCCATACAGCAGCATCCCGACCTCGTGCGTGAGTATCTCGGCTCGGTGGTGCCCTACCGCGACAACTTCTACGCCGCACTTAACAGTGCCGTGTTCAGCGACGGCTCGTTCGTATACATCCCCAAGGGCGTGCGCTGCCCGATGGAGCTCAGCTCGTACTTCCGCATAAACGCACGCAACACGGGGCAGTTTGAGCGCACGCTCATCATTGCCGACGACGACTCGTACGTCTCTTATCTCGAGGGATGCACGGCGCCGATGCGCGACGAGAACCAGCTGCACGCCGCTATCGTCGAGATTATCGTCAAAGACCGCGCCGAAGTGAAGTATTCGACGGTGCAGAACTGGTATCCCGGCGACGAGAACGGCCGCGGAGGAGTGTACAACCTCGTCACCAAGCGCGGCGAGCTGCGCGGCGAGGGGAGCAAGCTCTCGTGGACGCAGGTGGAGACGGGAAGCGCCATCACGTGGAAATATCCGTCGTGCGTGCTGCGCGGCGACAACTCGGTGGCCGAGTTCTACTCCGTCGCCGTGACCAACCACTATCAGGAGGCAGACACCGGGACGAAGATGATACACCTCGGCCGCAACACCAAGAGCACCATCATATCGAAGGGAATATCGGCCGGCCGCAGCCAGAACTCATACCGCGGACTGGTGCGCGTGGGGCAGAAGGCCGACAATGCGCGCAACTATTCGTCGTGCGACTCGCTCCTGCTGGGCAGCGACTGCGGCGCGCACACGTTCCCCTACATGGACATACACAACGACACGGCCATCGTCGAGCACGAGGCCACCACGAGCAAGATAAGCGAAGACCAGCTCTTCTACTGCAACCAGCGCGGCATCCCGACGGAGCAGGCCGTGGGACTCATCGTCAACGGCTATGCCAAGGACGTGCTCAACAAGCTGCCGATGGAGTTCGCCGTAGAGGCGCAGAAGCTGCTCAGCGTGTCGCTCGAGGGCACGGTGGGGTGAGACGGCCCCGCCCGGCCTCCCCAAAAGGGAGGTGAGTGGTGGAGATAGGATTGGGTTAAAAAATATAAGGAATAAAATAAAAACCGTATCCGGAAAAGGAGACAGCCGCAGGCTCCCCTCCTTGGAGGGGGCGGGGGAGGCTTTGATTATGTTAAAAGTAAAAGATTTACATGCCAGGATTGGCGATAAAGAGATACTGCGCGGTATCAACCTTACGATAAAGGATGGTGAGACGCATGCGATAATGGGGCCCAACGGTTCGGGCAAGTCGACACTCAGCGCCGTGCTCGTGGGCAACCCGCTCTATGAGGTGACGTCGGGCGAGGCCACGTTCAACGGCAAGGACCTGCTGGCGATGAAGCCCGAGGACAGAGCCCATGAGGGCCTGTTCCTCTCATTCCAGTATCCGGTGGAGATTCCGGGCGTGTCGATGACCAACTTCATGCGTGCCGCCATCAACGAGAAGCGCAGGTATGAGGGCAAGGAAGCGATGAGCGCCGGCGACTTCATCAAGCTGATGCGCGAGAAGCGCAAGATTGTTGAGCTCGACCAAAAGCTGGCCAACCGCTCGGTGAACGAGGGATTCAGCGGCGGCGAGAAGAAACGCAACGAGATTTTCCAGATGGCGATGCTCGAACCGAAGCTCTCCATACTCGACGAGACCGACTCCGGACTCGATGTCGACGCGATGCGCATCGTGGCTGAGGGCGTCAACAAGCTGCGCACGCCGGAGTCAAGCTGCATCGTCATAACGCATTACGACCGGCTGCTGGAGATGATCCGCCCCGATGTGGTGCACGTGCTGTACAAGGGCCGCATCGTCAAGACGGCCGGTCCGGAGCTGGCGCAGCAGATACAGGAGCGCGGATACGACTGGATTAAGGCTGAAATTGGAGAAGATTAAATGAGCGGCTATGCAGAGTGAGAACCAATATATAGACCTATTTACGGAGTGCCGGGGCATGCTCTTCGAGCATAGCGCCGACGTGATGAACGGCGTGCGCGACCGCGCGTTCAACGATTTCTGCCGGTTGGGCTTCCCCACGAGGAAGGAAGAACGCTATAAATACACCGACGTGGCGGAGCTTTTCGCTCCCGACTACGGCCTGAACCTCAACCGCCTCGACATCCCCGTCAACCCATACGATGCTTTCCGCTGCGACGTGCCCAACATGAGCACCTCGCTCTACTTCGTGGTCAACGACGCGTTCTATACCAAGGCGCAGCCGAAGAGCCATCTGCCGGAGGGCGTCATCGTCGGTTCGCTCAGTGCCGTGGCTGCGGAAAAACCCGATTTCATCGCTAAATACTATGCCCGCATAGCCCGCACGGACGAAGACGGAGTGACGGCGCTCAACACTATGCTGGCTCAGGACGGACTTGTGGTGTATGTGCCGCGGGGTGTCAAGGTAGACCGCACCGTGCAGGTGATAAACATCCTGCGCTCCGATGTCGACCTGATGGTCAACCGCCGCGTGCTCATCATCGTCGAGGAGGATGCCGAGATAAAGCTGCTCTTCTGCGACCATGCGGCCGACGACCGTAATTTCCTCGCCACGCAGGTCATCGAGGCTTACGTGGGCGACAATGCCGGGCTCGACCTCTATTGTCTTGAGGAGACCCACGCAAGGAACAAGCGCGTGAGCAACCTGTATATAGAGCAGCAGCGCAGCAGCCGCGTCAACCATAACATCATAACCCTGCACAACGGAATCACGCGCAACCGCACCGACGTGGTGCTTGCCGGCGAGGGTGCGGAGTGCCTGATGAACGGCTGCGTCATTGCCGACAAGGAGCAGCACGTGGACAACAACACTCTGATAGACCACCGCGCGCCCAATTGCACGAGTAAGGAACTGTATAAATATGTGCTCGACGGCGAGGCCAAGGGGGCCTTTGCAGGGCGCGTTCTCGTGCGCAAGGGTTCGCAGAAGACGGTCTCGGAGATGCGTAACCAGAACATCTGCGCCACACGCGAGGCCCGTATGTACACCCAGCCGATGCTCGAGATATACGCCGACGACGTGAAGTGCGCCCACGGCAGCACCGTCGGACAGCTCAACGACGCGGCCCTGTTCTACATGCGGCAGCGCGGCATCCCGCTCAGGGAAGCCCGGCTGCTGCTCGAGTTCGCATTCATCAACGAGGTGATAGACACCATGCAGCTCGCCCCGCTCCGCGACCGGCTCCATCTGCTGGTGGAAAAGCGCTTCCGCGGAGAACTTAACAAGTGCGAGGGATGCAAGCTGTGCAGGTGAGGGAAGCCCCTCCCTGCCTCCCCAAGGGGAGGTGAAGGGTGGCATCGGGCGGTTATCCCATCTCTCTCATAATTCTCATTACTTCCCATAATTCCCATTACTCCCAAAGAATGAACATCTCCCAATCCCCCAATCCCGGACAGTCTTCGCGCCCTCTGCCGCTCGGCGAGGCCGTGAGGAGCGATTTTCCCATCCTCTCGCGCACCGTCTACGACCGGCCGCTCGTCTATCTCGACAATGCGGCGACGACGCAGAAACCGCTCTGCGTGCTCGATGCCATGCGCGATGAGTACCTCAATGTCAATGCCAACGTGCACCGGGGAGTGCACTATCTGTCGCAGAAGGCCACCGACCTGCATGAGGCTGCCCGTGAGAGCGTGCGCCGGTTCATCAACGCCCGCAGCACCGACGAGATAGTGTTCACACGCGGAACCACCGAGAGCATCAACCTCGTGGTATCCTCTTTCTGCGACGCTTTCATGCAGGAGGGCGACGAAGTGATTGTCTCCGTCATGGAACACCACTCCAATATAGTGCCCTGGCAGCTTCAGGCGGCAAAGAAAGGCATTGCCATCAAGGTCATCCCGATGGACGACCGGGGCGACCTGATGCTCGATGAAATGGAGAAACTGTTTACCGAGCGCACCCGGATGGTCAGCGTTGCCCACGTGAGTAACGTACTCGGAACTGTGAATAATGTCGGTGAAATCGTGCGTATTGCACACCGCCACGGTGTTCCCGTGATGATAGACGGTGCGCAGAGCGCCCCTCATTTCCGCGTCGACGTGCAGGCAATGGACTGCGATTTCTTCGTCTTCAGCGGTCATAAGATGTACGGCCCCACGGGCGTCGGCGTGCTGTATGGCAAGGAAGAGTGGCTCGACCGCCTGCCGCCGTATCAGGGCGGAGGCGAGATGATAGAGAGCGTGTCGTTCGACAAGACCGTATTCGCCCAGCTGCCGTTTAAGTTTGAGGCCGGAACGCCCGACTATGTGGCCACGCACGGACTCGCTACGGCCATCGGCTACATCGAAAGCATAGGTCTCGACCGTATCGCCGCACACGAAAAAGAGCTGACCCAATATTGCATGGATCAGCTCCGGAGTATCGATGGAATGAGGATTTTCGGCGAATCGGAGGGTAAGGACGCCGTCGTGTCGTTCCTTGTGGGCGACATACACCACCTCGATATGGGCACGCTGCTCGACCGTCTCGGCATCGCCGTGCGCACGGGGCATCACTGTGCCGAGCCGCTGATGCACCGTCTGGGCATCCAGGGCACCGTCCGCGCGTCGTTCGCCCTTTACAATACGAAGGAAGAGATAGACGTGCTGGCCGACGGGATACGCCGCGTCAGTCGGATGTTCTGATGCTGTTGCGGCATTTCTGCAGTGCCGACAGCAGCCAGAAGAAGAACAGCAGGCGCACGACGAACGGGCACGTGGCGGGGAATACGGTGCAGATGAATGCCAGCTGGGCGTTTATCAGGTGCAGCGTCTGGCGCGTGCCGACGGCCTGTCCGATAATGTCGGAGTAGTAGCGGCACAATGGAGCGAGTGCTCTTGCCGTCATCCTTGCCATTGCAGCGGTGCTTACGTATGTGTCCTGTGCCTCTGTGCGGCCTGCCGTGAGTGTCATTTCATTTTTCATATAGCTTTGCTTTAGATGGTATGATACTTATGTTTACTCAAACTCTAATTGCTGATTTCAATCCCCATGCCCTGTCGCCTGTGACAGAAACATGCAGAGAAGCCAGATTATAATGCCTATTAACATCATGATTCTTTATTTTAACTGTTTGTCATTGATATGCTGTCTTATGCTGTTCACGCCTGGCATGCTCAGGCTTAAGCATCTGTTTACACTGCAAAGAAACGCCGCTTCTGTGCACAAATGGTTCAAAACAGGAAATAATAGGTTAATCGTTCTTAAATATTAACATCCATTTACAAATACGACAATGCTTGCAAGTCATTACCATGAGGGCCTCATAGAGGCCGGATGCGACGAGGCCGGCCGCGGCTGTCTGGCCGGAAGCGTCTATGCCGGGGCTGTAATCTTCCCGCCGGACTACGAGAATGCCGAGCTCAACGATTCCAAACAACTCAGCGAGCGCCGGCGGAACGCTCTGCGCGAGGTCATCATCCGCGATGCCGTGGCATGGGCCGTGGGCATCGTCACGCCGGAGGAGATAGACCGGATAAACATCCTCAATGCAAGCATTCTCGCCATGCACAGGGCTCTCGACGCCCTCACCGTGCGCCCGGAGGCCGTCATCGTGGACGGAAACCGCTTCAAGAAATACCGCGACCTGCCGCATGCCACCATCGTGAAGGGCGACGGCAAGTATCTCTCCATCGCCGCGGCGAGCATCCTTGCCAAGACTTTCCGCGACGATTACATGGCCGGACTGGCTGCCGAATACCCGCAATACGACTGGCTCAGCAACAAGGGCTATCCCACACGGAAGCACCGTGAGGCCATCAAGGCCTTCGGAATAACCCCATTCCATCGGCGCAGCTACAACCTTTTAGGCGACGGACAGCTCTCTTTCGATTTCTAAAAAGAACGTTAGAGGGCGGAGAATGGATATTTTTCGCTACCTTTGCATCAGTTATTAGTCTTTACCTTATGCGAAACAACAACCTCGACCGCGAACTGTCGCTCATACTGCTGATGACAGAAAACCGTACCTACACCGTGGCTCAGATGTGCGAACGGGTCGGAATCTCCCCGCGTACATTATATTATTATATAGAGTTCTTCAAGGATTACGGTTTCATCGTGGAGAAGCACGGCAAGTGCTACAGCATCGACAAAGACTCCCCCTTCTTCCAAAAACTGTTCAAAAGCGTCCGTTTCACCGAGGATGAGGCCATCGCCATGCGCCGTCTGCTCGATCGGGCGGACGACAGCAGCATACAGCTCCGCCACCTGCGGAGCAAGCTCGACAAGCTCTACGACCTCGACATACTGTCTGACACCGCCCTGCGTGAGCGCGATGCGCAGAACATCAGTGCGCTCTATCAGGCGATAAAGATGAAGAAGATGGTGGTACTCCACAGGTACTCGTCGCCTCACAGCAACTCCGTTGCCGGACGCGTGGTCGAGCCTTTCCATTTCCTTAACCGCAACAACGAGGTCCGCTGCTATGAGGTGTCGTCGGGAATGAACAAGACTTTCAAGGTGTCGCGCATGGAATCGGTGGAGATTCTCGACGACGGCTGGCGCCATGAAGGCCTCCACTGCCAGCTCTATACAGACATATTCATGTTCAGTTCCGAGCATACGGTGACGGTGGAGCTGCGTCTCGGCCGCCTGTCGTGCAACCTGATGCTCGAGGAATACCCCGAGGCAGCGGCCGGGATAACGCCCTGCGGCGACGGCCTGCACTGGAACTTACGGCTCGACGTGTGCAGCTATGCCGGCATCGGACGCTTCGTCCTTGGACTGTCGGACGATATCAGCGTGCTCGGCGATGACGGGTTTCGCGCCTATCTCCGCGACAAGGTTGCCGGGATGCCGCGTCTGTGGGCGCCGGTATCTGCCGCCGACGGAGCATCCGCCGGCCCGGAAGAATAAAAAACATGCATGCTTATACAATAAATAGTCAGGAAAAGAGTTGTTGAATAATAGTAACTAATGTTTAATACGTATAGCAAATTACTTAGAGAGATGAAAAAGAATCTAAAGAAAGCGGCAGCAATGCTGCTTATGATGGCATGCACCACACCGGTGATGGCACAGTTTAACCTTGGCAAGGCTGCCAGCGGAGCGCTCAAGGCGGGCAAGGCCATGACGCTGACAGACGCTCAGATGGCTCAGTATGTCAAGGAGTCGATAGACTGGATGGACAAGAACAACAAGGTGTGCGCCGATGACGACCCCTATACGGTGCGTCTGAAGAAACTCACCCAGGGGCTCACCGAGGTAGAGGGCATTCCATTGAACTTCAAGGTTTATTACGTTATCGACGTCAATGCGTTTGCATGTCCCGACGGAAGCGTGCGTGTCTTCTCGTCGCTGATGGACATAATGACAGACGACGAGCTGCTCGGAGTGATAGGCCATGAGCTCGGCCATGTAGCCCTGAAGCATTCAAAGAAGGCTTACCGCACGGCCCTGCTCACATCTGCACTGAAAGACGGCATCGCATCTGCGGGTGGAAAGGCCGCCGCACTGACCGAGTCACAGCTGGGCGAGCTTGGCGAGGCCGTGCTCAACTCGCAGTTCTCGCAGAAGGAGGAGAGCCAGGCCGACGACTACGGCTATGAGTTCCTCAAGAAGAACGGCAAGAATCCATGGGCCATTGCCCTCTCGTTTGAGAAGCTGAAGAAACTTGAGGATGAGGCCGGAGCAGGCAAGGGCAGCAAGCTCGACAAGATGTTCTCGTCTCACCCCGATACGGCGAAGCGCATAAAGAAGATGGCAGACCGTGCCACGGCCGACGGGATAGCCCGTCCGGAGAACGTGCAGCCGGCAGCAAAGGCATCTAAATAAATCGTCATAGTGCCGGAAACGGCAAGCAGCAAAAAGGACCTGTCCGCTTTGGGGCAGGTCCTTTTTTATTATATAAGGTATCCTTTTATATATTTCCGATATCCGTTTTTACCGGATAGGGCTCTCCATTATCATTTTGCGCGGAACTTCTCGGCCTGCGAGCGTATCAGTTCGGCATCGTCGAAATAGTTTATTTGCATTGCGCGGCGCACCTCGTCCATCGTCTGTGCGGCTGTCTCGCGTGCCCGCTCGGTTCCCTTTTTCAGTATGTTGTATATCTCGGGGATATCCTGTTCGAACTCATTGCGGCGCGCGCGCATCGGTTCGAGCATGTTGTTCAGGATGGTGTTAAGGAACTTCTTGCACTTCATGTCTCCCAGTCCGCCGCGGCGGTAATGGTCTTTCAGTTCGTCGAGGTTTTGGTATTCGGGCCAGTATTCGGCGAAGTCGGCATCCGTTGAGAATGCGTCGAGATATGTGAATACGGCGTTTCCTTCCACCTTGCCCGGGTCGTCGACGCGCAGGTGGTCGGGGTCGGTGAACATCGAGCGCACCTTCTGCCATACCTCATCGGCCGAGTCGCTCAGGTAGATGCAGTTGCCGAGGCTCTTGCTCATCTTCTCCTTGCCGTCGGTGCCGGGCAGACGGCGCGCCGTGGCGTTCTCGGGCAGCATGATGTTCGGCTCTACGAGCACCTCGGCGTATGTCTGGTTGAAGCGGCGCACGAGTTCGCGCGTCACCTCCAGCATCGGCTCTTGGTCTTCGCCGGCCGGCACCGTGGTAGCCTTGAAGAGCGTGATGTCGGCCGCTTGGCTCACGGGATAGCAAAAAAAGCCGAGTGGTATGTTGGCTTCGAAGTTGCGCATCTTTATCTCTGTCTTCACCGTCGGGTTGCGTTGCACGCGCGACACGGTGATGAGGTTCATCAGATATGTGGTCAGTTCGGCCAGTTCCGGTATCTGGCTCTGCACGAAGAGCGTGCATTTTTCAGGGTCGAGTCCGGCTGCCAGATAGTCGAGCGCCACCTCGATGAGGTTCCGGCGTATCTTTTCGGGATTGTCGGCATTGTCGGTCAGGGCCTGAACATCGGCCATGAAAACGAACATCTTGTCGTAGTCGCCCTCATTCTGCAGCTGCACGCGGCGGCGCAGCGAGCCTACGTAGTGGCCCAAATGCAGTTTCCCGGTGGGGCGGTCACCGGTAAGAATAATCTTTCCCATCTGTATTTTTATTATCGTCGTTTAATCGTTTGTTACTTACAGGGCGGTCACAGCATGGCCGCCACTTTCCTGATTTTTGCCAGCCGCTCGAGGAACGACTTGTTTGACTTAGCCTTTTGCATGTCGTATCGTGCCTGTTGTTTCAGCCAAATGTTTGCATCTATCCCCAAGGCAGCCTCGAAAAGCAGTGCATATTCGGTCGAAACGGCACGCTTCCCGTTAAGTATTTCATTGAGCAGAGTGGGCGAAATGCCCATTTGGGCCGCCAGTTTACGCTGAGAAAGTCCTCTATACTCTATCTCGTCTTTTATCATCTCACCCGGATGTATGAGGTAAGAAGACGTCAGGTTGTTGGCAATCATGCCGGGGTCAACTCCTTCTATTGTTACCATAATGTTTCTATTTGTAATGGTTTGACAATTCTATGATATTGCATATCGTGATAAAATCTTCTTCAACGGATTGTCTTACGGTAAATTCTACCCGATACTTATTGTTTACTCTTATTGATGACATACCTTTCTTGTCACCTTTCAGGGTCTCATAGTTCAATGAGTTGATTTTCTTTAAATCATCCGCAACTTTGGCATCCATAAGGTAATCCACACATCTCTGATACCGTTTGATTATATCCGGCTGAAATCTGTGACTCTTGTCGTCGGTTCGTCCGTTTTCGTACAAGTCTTTGAGGTATGTCTTTTCAAATGTGACGTACATTCTTTTTATATATTATTCCGCAAAGATACGGTTTTTATCTGATATTCACAAATAAGTGAACGACAAAGTGTCTTATGTTATTCTGTATTAAACGGGCAATCGGAAAGAACTTGACCGTCGGCCGAATATAAAGTATGCGTATATCGGACAAATATTTGTGCATATCGGACAAGGGGCGTATTTGTGACATATCACGGCATGAATGAGCAATAGCGGCGATATGATTTGCCGTATATTTGCAGCAGACAACAACAAAACCATATTGACAATGAAAAGATTTTGCATCGCGGTCATCGCATTATTGATGGCCATCGGCATGAAGGCCGGACAGTGGGGAACGATAACCAACGACACGTTTTGGAAGACTGTGGACGGGGATTACATATTCAGTCAGGGCGGAGGGATATTCCGTTTTGCCGACCCGACCACAGGAGAAGAACACTACTATTGGTATGGAGTGAAGTATCAGGAAGCCGTTGATTATGCTCCGGCCGCATTGGCGGGAAGTAACAGCAACATGACCAACTTTGTGTCGGTGACTTGTTACCGCAGCGATGACCTTGTCAACTGGACGTTCGTGAAGGATGTGATGACGCAATCGACATTCACCGGGCACGACTGGGCTTGGTGGGTAGGCCGCCTCGGGGTCGCGTATGTGGCCGATGCACGTAAATACGCGCTTTTTGTGCAGTACAATGACAAGGTAGGCGTGTTCACATGCGACTCTCCCACGGGCAATTTCACCTATCATCAGCAAATAGATATGACGGCAATGACCGGCAAATCGAACACCGGCGACCAAACCGTTTTCACCGACGATGACGGCTCGTCGTATCTCTGTTACTCGTATGGTAGCGGCCGTTCGAAAATCTATCTGTCAGAAATAGGCGTCACGTCAGACGGCAAGATAGGCCTGCTCAACTGCAAACAGATATACAAAGGCAGCGGAAGAGAGGGCGACTGCATGTTCAAATACAAAGGCAAATACTATGTATGCGCATCCGACCTGTACGGTTGGAACGCGTCAAATGTCTACTATTTGGAGGCAAGCAGCATTTACGGGCCGTACACCCCGACGAACAATATGCAGGTGATGCCCGGCTCGTCGGCAGACTACGGGCACGTGACGCAGACCGGATTTTTCTATACTCTCAAAGGAACGAAAGAGGAAACGGTAATCTATTGCGGCGACAGATGGGCCGGGTTTGCAGGCAACGGCAACGGCTTCAACCAGTGGTGCCCGTTGTCTTTCGAGAACGGCAAGCCCTATTTCAACTCGTTGAGCCAGTGGAACCTCGATGCCGAGACGGGCGAATGGACGGTAGGAGCGGACAACAACTACGTAAAGAATTTCAGTTTCGATGCCGACAGGGTCAATATCCCGAGCACGAAGAAGCCCGCACAGACATATCTTAAAGGCTGGTCGTTCGACGTTATCAAGGGCAATGCCATCGTTCAGGGCGGTGCTGACTCGCCGGTGCTCAACGAGAAGAACTCCAAGACAGACCGCGCCACCGTCATGGGAAATCGCTGTCTCAATATATATGATAAGGTGGCATACACCAGAAAGATATACCAGAGGATAGCGTCGACCACCCGTGTGCCGCTCACCGACGGCAAATACCGGATGACCTGCAAGGTAAAATGCGGCAGCAAATACAGCGAACTGTACATGTATGCCAAGACGGCGGGCCGTACATACAAAGCCGACATTGTGCATACGGACGGCGAATGGCACACGGTGACAATCGAAGACATTGCCATCGGCGGCGGTGAGGTCGAAGTGGGGATATACGCCGACGGTGCAGCCGGATGCTGGGCGAGGGCCGACGACATGACGCTCGTGAAGACAGGAGACGGCGATACCGATGCGATAGGGCATTTGCCCCGGCACGACAGCGGCGTGATACAGTACTATTCGCCGGGCGGCATGGCCCAGAACGAGGCCCGGAAAGGGCTGAACATCGTGCGTGAGATGAAAGACGGCATGGTGACCACCCGCAAAATGGTAGTGCGCTGATGAAAAAACAGGTGCTGCGGATGTAATAATCCGATTGTTTTTACGTATTAATAAAAGCCAATGTACAATCCAACAAGTACTTGCGTACGATTCAGTAAAAGCCTATATACGTATTAATAAAAGTCTGTATACAATGGGAATGAGAAGGAATATATTGCTGACAGCAGCCGTTACGGTCTTCATAATGGCTTTTGGCGGATATGTAAAGGCCGCCGGCGGGCATGTGAAGACAAAGGAAATAGACAATGGCGGCAGCGGCCTCTTCAAGGCAGTGGCCGTGGAAGACAGCTCATTGCAGGGCTTTGTGGTATACCGTCCGAAAGACCTCTACTGGGCATCGTGCCGTGAAAAGAAGCTGCCCGTGCTGATATGGGGCAACGGCGGCTGCATGGATACGTCCATAGGATATGAGCGTACGCTCGTCGAGATAGCCTCGCAGGGCTATGTTGTCATAGCCATCGGCGCCATGCAGGCGGCCGCCGGCGACCGAAAGGAGGTTCATACGCCGTCGTCGATGATGGCAGAGGCCATGACATGGATATGCCGGCAGGCCGCCGACCGTGGCAGCGAATACTATGATTGCGTGGATACCACCCTCATCGCGGCGGCGGGACACTCCTGCGGCGGGGCGCAGGTGCTGTGCAATTCGGCCGACAGGCGGCTGAAGACATACCTGATACTCAACGCCGGCATGGGAGACATGGAGATGGCGGGGGCAAGCAAAGCCTCGCTCGACGGTTTGCACGGCCCCGTTCTCTACCTCACGGGAGGAGAGAAAGACGTGGCATACCGCAACGCGCAGCTCGACTATTCGCGCATTTCACATGTGCCGGTGGCTCTCGGCGACATGCCGGCGGCCGGACATGGCGGCACTTACGGGCAAAAGGGCGGCGGCGACTTCGGCCGTATGATTGTCGCATGGCTCGACTGGCAGTTGAAAGGCAGGGCCGGCAACGGGGATATATTCGTGCGTTCGAGACTCGACGGCTATCCCGGATGGACCATGAAGCAGAAGAATTTTGGCTCGGCAACGAGTGAGATGTGGGTCGACAACGGCGGAAGGCGCATCTACGGCATCGTGTCAAAGCCCGAAAAGCCCGGCCGTCACAAGGTGGCCATCGTCGCCCACGGCTTCAACGGCACCCATCATTTCGGCCGCGACTATTTCGACACGCTCAACAGGCTGGGCTATCAGGTGTATTCTTTCGACTTTCCGTGCGGCTCGGTCAACAGCAGGAGCGACAAAAACACTCTTAACATGTCGGTTATAGACGAGAAAGAAGACCTGAAAGCCATTGTGAGACATTTCCGCAGCCGGCCCGATGTATGCCCGGACAGCATCGTCCTGATAGGCGAAAGTCAGGGAGGACTGGTCGCCGCGCTGGCCGCCGCCGAACTGAAAGAGCAGGTAAGCCGGCTGATACTCATCTATCCGGCCCTCTGCATCCCCGACAACTGGAACAGCCGATACCGCCGTGCGAAAGACATTCCCGACACAACGCTTGTCTGGAACGTGCCTTTGGGACGCAGATTTTTCGAGGAGCTGCGCGATATGAATGTCTATAAGACCATTACCAAGTATGAGGGGCCTGTGCTGATAGTTCACGGTTCGAAAGACCGCGTCGTGCCGTTGAGCTACTCCGAGAGGGCCATGAAGCTCTATCGTGATGCCCATATAGGCGTGATACCCGGTGCGGGCCACGGCTTCAAGCCGGCGGAGCGCCGTGTTTCGAACATGTTTGTGGGCGAGTTCCTCTCACGGCCGGTATTCTGACGGCGGCACTCCGTGCTCTTCCTGAAAGCATTTTGTGAAGTAGCTCGGGCTTGAGAACCCCACCATATACATCACTTCACTGACAGTCAGCGAGCCTTTGGCCAGCAGCGCGGCGGCTTTCTGCATCCGCAGGCTGCGTATATAGGCCACGGTGGTAAGCCCTGTCAGTGCCTTTATCCTTCTGTAAAGCTGTTTGCTGCCCGTGCCGCTGAGCCTGCACAGTGAGTCGACGTTAAACCCTGTGTCGGCCATGTTGGCCTTTATGATGGCCGTGATGTCGGCAAGGAACTTCTCGTCGCCGGTCAGTTCATCGCCGCTGTCGCTCTCCGCATGCTGCTGTATGCGCAGCCTTGCCGACAGAAACCTGTTCTCGCTCTCCATTCTCTGTTCCGTCTCGCGCGCCTTTTCCGCCAGCCTCTGCCGCTCGGAGCGTTCCCGTTCCAGTCTGCGGCGCTGGCGGTAGAACAGCCATGCGAGATATGCGAGCAGGCATACTGACAGAGTATAGAATGTCTTGGCCACGGCCGAGGCATACCACCGCGGCTCCACATACAGCCCGATGGCAGCCTGCGCACGGGTGTCTCTCGTGCTGCGCACCGTCAGCAAGTGCTCTCCGGCCGACAGGCCGGCAAGCATAACGGTGCAGTCTGTACCCCTTACCGGCAGCCATTCGCCGTCGTCGAGCCTGTATTGGAATCTGTCCGGCATCAGTCCGGAGTAGTCGAAATCGGAAAACATCACCTCGACGAACACCACATCGGCCGGCAGCCGGGTTCTCACTCCGTCTTCCATGGCGAGTGGCTGCCGGCTGCTGCCGTTCACCTTTATTCCCGTAAAGGTGGGGATGCGGCCTGTATTTGGGTATCCTGAGTCTCTTATCAGTGCGAAACAGTCGTTCCCTCCCAGCAGGGTGAAGCCCCTTCTGCTGTCGTGGTATGCTGAGAGGAAGCGGTCTTCCATGCCATATCTGCCGAGCAGTGCCGTGCCGGCCGCCGCCTTTGCCGACAGGTCTCTGCGCTTGCGGCGGCTCTTCACGGTGGCGCTGTTCTGTCCGCGGCCTATGCTTACGGTGTATGTGGCCGTGAATGTGGTCAGCAGTATGTCGCCCGCGGCCGTCTCTTCGATATCGTATACCCATCCGCTGTCTTTCGTGTCGAGTTCCAACGGATTGAAGAGGCACGTCCTTTCGTCGTATATCATCAGTCCCATATCTCCGCCGGCGATGATTTTTCCTGCCTTTGTCTCCATCACGCACCTCACGTGATTGTGCCTGATGGGATACTCTCTGTCGTTCATCCTGTACCAGCGGCTCGTCTGCCTGTCCGTGCCGAGGTGTTCCACGCATAGCAGTCCGCCGGCGCCGCCGAGCCAGAGGCGTCCGCGTCTGTCTGCAAACGCCGTCGTAAACCTGTTCCCGTTACCGTGTCCGGTGATTGCCGGCAGCGGATATACCGTCATTGCTCCGTCTGCTTTCATCAGCGAGATGCCGCCGTCGGTGCCTATCCATATATTCCCGTCGCGGTCTTCGAACATGCTCCACACTGCATTTCCGGCCAGAGAGCCGCCGTGTCTCGCGTCGTGCGCTATTCTTTCGGTGCGTGTCCCGTCCGTCGCGGCAATGTAGAGGCCGTCGTCCGTGCCTATGAGCAGCTTGCCGTCTTTCGTCCGCAGCAGGCACTTTGCCACGGGTACGGGTATGCTCAGTATCTTTTCGCCGCTCCCGGTGTCTGTCAGTGTGACGGCTGTTGCCGAGCCTATCCACAGCCGTCCGTTGTCGCCGAGCAGGCATGCGGCGTAGTCTATGCCGCCCGTGAGGCTCTCCATGCTGCGGGTGGCGGTCGAATATCGTGCCACTCTGTGCGCCCCGCCTATATAAATAATGTCTTTGTCGATGCCGATGCCTATCGTTCCGTCTATGTCCATGGGCAGCTTCCGCCCGTCGCGGTAGAGCCCTTTGTCGGTGGCCACCCACAGATGACCGCCCGATTTGCCTATTCCGCATACCGCCTCTCCCGCCGCGTAGGGCAGCATCCTGAACTCACCGGTATTGACACGGAACGACATCACCCCCGAGTTGCACCCTACGACGAGGCTGTCGCCGCAGGCAATGATGCGGTTGTAGCTGCCCGTGCCCGTGCTTTCATGCTTTTTCCTGCCGGCGGAATACTTGTATCCGGTGAGGTGATAGCCGTCGTAACTGTAAAGACCGCTTTCCGCCGCAAACCACATCGTGCCGTCGGCGGTCTGCGCTATGTCTCTGACGCACAGGTGCGAGGTGCGCCCGCCGAGGTTGTCGAACGTGCGGCAGGTCTGCCCTGAGGCGACAGCCGCTGGGCATGCGGCCGCTGCCACGGCGAGCATTACGTGCACAAGCCTTTTCATCCGTATCATGTCTATTCGTTAAGATCCTTTTCCGGCCCCTGTCCTTGCCGCATTATGGAGGTCTGCCCGGTGCCGATATAGTCTTTGGCCGAGTCTATTGCTATGAGCACCCCGTCGGCGTTGGCGCCGTCGTCGTGCCGCGGGCGGAAGGTCAGCGTCCTGCTGTCGTGCACCCCGAGATATGTCAGCCGCCCGTCGGCAGGGTTCATCCACCACACGTTTTTCCGCCCGCCGCCGATTTTGTCGAGGTCGACGGTCATGTCGCGGCCCGTGTGGTTGTATACCAGCAGGTAGTCGCGGCCGCGTGTAGCGATGAGGCGCTCATGGCGGCGGCCGTTGTTACGGACGATGCTCTGGTCGGGAATGCGGTCGAAATAGGGCAGGGCGAGCATCAGGCTCTTCACGTATTTCATCTGGTTGAAGCCCGGATCGTCCAGCGCCTTGTACCACGGCTTGACGCTGCCGTCGGCAAAGTAGGCCCCGCTCACCCCGGGCTTGACAAACTGCATGATGGCGTTGTGGCCGTAGGTGTGGCCGCACGAGCCGGCAAACACCGACCAGTAGGCATAGCGGCGCACGTCGGCGGCCGTCCACCGCGGCTCGCCGCCGTCGTGAAGGCCCTGCGGTATGTCCTCGTAGCTCGGCTCCCCGTCTATCACGGGTTTCAGTGGCTTGTGCTTCCACGTCGAGTCTACATACATCCACGAGTCTTCTTCCGTACCGTCGGGTATGGGATAGACCTTGTTTCCCATGCGCTGCCCGTAGCGGCGGTGCCCGCTCTGGAACATGTTGAAGTCGAGCCAAGCACGGTTGTTGAACCATGTTGCCGACGTGGTGCGGCCCCGCGGGTGGAACGTCATCAGGTGGCCGCCGTCGATGCCCTTTATCGTGGTGGCAAGGGCGTCCCACACTTCGGGGTGTATGTCGCCCTGAATGTCGCCTCCCATTATCCACACTATGTTCTTGCGGCCTTTGTACCGGTTGGCGAGGAACGTGCCGTAGCTGCGTGCCTGTGCCTCGTTCATCAGTCCGGCCTTCACCATTCCGCCCCAGATGCACACCATGCCGATGTATATTCCGTGGGCGGCGGCCCGGTCTACGATGTAGTCCATGTGGTCCCAATAGCCGTAGACGCCCTTGCGGTCGACGCCGGAGAAGTCGAAACCGTAGGGCATCGACATCTGTCCGTAAGCGTTAAAGGCCGGTATGGCGTTGATTACCTGCACCTGCACGACGTTGAACCCCGCCGCCTCGCAGCGCGACAGATAGTGCTCCGCCTCGTCGCGGTCGAGCCGCTCGGGCAGCAGCCAGCCCGTATCGCCGAGCCAGAAGAACGGCCGCCCGTCGGCGTGCATCAGGAAACGCCCGTCGGCCGACACGGTGAGCCGTCCGCCGTCCCACGGCTTCGGCGCGGCCGCGGCCCTGCCTGTGGCGGCTGCCAGCAGGGCGATGAGCATGTATGCTATTGTCTTGCGGTGTATCATATCCTTCTTGTCCTTATTTCACTGTCAGCACATATTCTCCTCCCTTCACCGTCTTCAGGTCGTAGAGCCATGTCCGCCTCACCTCCGGCTTGTTCAGCCGGGCCTTGGCGTTGACCTCAAGGCGCTGGCTGGCGGGCAGGGCGAAGACAGTGTTCGGGTTGTTGCCGCGTGCCACGGCCAGTCCCCTGCCCCGCAGAGGCACGAGTGAGCGCAGGCGGCAGTTGCCCCCGTTGCGCGAGCGAATGACGGCCCGCGTCAGCCGTCCGGCCTTCCATTCCATGTCGACCTCGAACCCGCCGCGGGCCACGAGACCCTTCACGGACCCGTCGCGCCACGACGACGGCAGGGCCGGCAGCAGGTAGATGAAGCCGTCGTGACTCTGTACGAGCATCTCGGCGATGCCTGCCGTGCATCCGAAGTTGCCGTCTATCTGGAATGGCGGGTGGGCATTGAACAGGTTGGGATATGTTCCTCCGCGCTGCCGCACGTTGCCTACAACGAGGAATGTGTCTGCCGAGAGCGTTAGCTGGTCGGATATCAGTTTCATGGCATGGTCGCCGTCGAGCAGCCGTGCCCAGAAGCACACCTTCCAGCCCATCGACCACCCCGTGCTGACGTCGCCGCGGTGGATGAGCGATGTGCGTGCGGCGTCGAAGAGCTCGGGCGTGCGGTAGGGCGATATCTGGCTGCCGGGATACAGCCCGTAGAGATGCGACACGTGGCGGTGGCGGTCGTTGGGGTTGTCCCAGTCTTCCTGCCACTCCTGAAGCTGTCCCCAGCTGCCTATGCGCATGGGCGGCAGCTGCGCCGTCATGGCGCGGTAGCGGGCGGCCACGGCCTTGTCTTCACCGAGAATCTCGGTGGCGTCGGCCACCTCGTTGAACAGTTCGAAGAGTATCTCGTTGTCCATCGTCACGCCCGCATTGATGGGCACCCCGCCCTTCGGCGAGTTCTCGGGCGACACGGCCGGCGCTACCACGAGGTATCCGCTGCGCGGGTCTTTCACCATCGTGCCGTCGAAAAACCTCGCCGCTCCGAGCATGGCAGGGTAGGCACGGCGCAGGAAGTCCCTGTCGCCGGTGTACAGATAGTGCTCCCACAGGTGGCGGCACATCCATGCCGCACCCATCATCCACATGCCGGCCGTGGCCTTGTCGACGGGCGTTGTCAGCCGCCAGATGTCTGTGTTGTGGTGCAGCACCCATCCGTCGGCGCCATACATCTCTCTTGCCGTGCGGCTTCCGGTCTCGGTGAGGTCGCCGATCATGTCGAACAGCGGTCCGTTCAGCTCCGTCAGGTTGGTGGACTCGGCCGGCCAGTAGTTCATCTCGGTGTTGATGTTCACCGTATACTTGCTGTCCCACGACGGGAGCAGCTTCTCGTTCCAGATGCCTTGCAGGTTGGCCGGCTGCGTGCCGGGCTGCGACGAGCAGATGAGCAGGTAGCGCCCATACTGGAAGTAGGTGGCAATGAAGTGTCCGTCGATGCCGTCCGTGCCACCGTCGGCCGCCTGCGCCGCCTGTCCGGCGAAGCGGCTCAGCCGCCTGTCTGTTGGCATCGAGGTATGGCGGTCTGGTCCGAGGTCAATCCTCACCCGGTCGAAATAGCTCTTGTATCCGGCTACGTGCTCCGCCTTCAGCCGTGCGAAGCCCTTGGCCATGGCCGCCTTGAGATATCGGCGCGTGCGCCCGGTCTCGTCGCCGCTCACGTCTTTATAGTTGACGAAGTTTGTGGCGATGGTCAGATAGAGCACCGCCTCGTCGGCTCCGACAACCGATATCACGCCGTCGGCGCAACTCTGGCGGCCGCCTTTGGCGTCTACAGCCAGCCGCCCCTGAAACTTCACGAGGCTCTTCACCCGCTCGTGGGCCGACGTCACACCGCTCAGCGTGGCCTCGCCGCCCTCGCTCCGGATGATTACGTCGTGGTGGGGCGACGTCATGTTGGCGCTGAATGTTATCTTGCCCGGCTTGCTCGCGGTCAGCCTAATGGCCACCACGTTGTTGCCGTCGCCGAGCGTGGCCATCGTCTCGCGGCGGTAGGTGATGCTGCCAGCGTTGTAGGTCACGACAGACAGGGCCGAGTCTATGCTCAGTTCGCGGCGCAGACCGCTGTATGCGGCGTGGCCCGGCATGGATATGAACAGGTCGCCGAATGTCTGATAGGGCATGCCGTTGCTGCGGTCTGGCCCGGGCATGATGTCGCGGTTTATCATCTCCTGCGCCTCGCGGTACTTCCCATCGAATATCAGGCGCCTGACCTCGGGCAGTGCTTTCCCTGCGTTGGGGTTGAGACTGTGGTTCGGCTGTCCCGCCCATATAGTCTCCTCGTTCAGCTGTATGCGCTCCACGCCCGGATTGCCGAACACCATTGCCCCGAGGCGTCCGTTGCCGAGGGGCAGCGCCTGCGTCCATGTCATGGCCGGCCGGTCGTACCATAGCTTGTGCTCAGCCGCGGCATCTGTCCCGCAGGCCATGGCCACCACCGCGATGATGGCCGCTGTAAGTTTTCTCATATCTTATCGGTTGTTTTAGTGATAGTTTCTGCAAAGATAATATAAAAAAGTGAGAGAGGGGCAAAGGGAGAGGGAAAGATGGGCGAAGGAGCCCCTCCCGGCCTCCCCAAAGGGGAGGAGATGGGGCGTGAAAAGGGGAAGAAGGGAAGAGGGTGGGGAATGGGAATGATATGGCGGGGTGCTCCTGAAGGTGTAACGAGGCCGTTTTGAAGGTGCAACGGGGTGCTTTTGATGGTGTAACGGACAGCCCGTGACGGTGCGGCGGGTTGCCCGCTGATGTGTCTTGCCCGCTGTCAAATGTGTTTGTGCCAGCTATCAAAAGTGTTTTTGAGAGCTAAGCAAAGTGTTTTTGAGAGCTGTCAAAAATACTTTCTGCTGCGGGACAGTGGCGGTTTATGCCTTTTTGCTGCTGCTGGCGCATCATTTTGAATGGTCAAAGGTGGCGTAATGTCGGGATAAATGCTTATCTTTGCATCATCAGGTGCATACCATCTGACATCTGACATCTTACATTTAACATCTGACATGGCAGCATCTGCCATCTGACATCTTACATTTAACATCTGACATGGCAACATCTAACATCTTAACATAAAACTATCATGCTATTGACCAAACATTTCAAGCGTCTGCTCGTGGCCTCGGCACTGCTGGGCGCGACATCAGGCACGCCGCTCATGGCGGCACCGGCCTCCGGCGATTTCACCGTGGGCAAGGGAACATTCCTTCTTAACGGCAAGCCCTTCGTGGTGAAGGCGGCCGAGCTTCACTATCCCCGTATCCCGCGGCCCTATTGGGAACACCGCATCAGGATGTGCAAGGCACTGGGTATGAACACCATCTGCATGTACGTGTTCTGGAACATTCACGAACAGCGCGAGGGTGAGTTCGACTTCACAGGCAACAACGACGTGGCCGAGTTCTGCCGCACGGCACAGCGTAACGGCATGTATGTCATCGTGCGCCCCGGTCCGTACGTGTGTGCGGAGTGGGAGATGGGCGGCCTGCCGTGGTGGCTGCTGAAGAAGAAAGACATCCGCCTGCGCGAGCAAGACCCCTATTTCATGGAGCGCGTGCGCCTGTTCGAGAAGAAAGTGGGCGAGCAGCTCGCCCCGCTGACGATACAGAACGGCGGACCGATAATAATGGTGCAGGTTGAGAATGAGTACGGCTCGTATGGCGAAGACAAGGCCTACGTCAGCGAGATACGCGACATCGTGAAGGCGTCGGGCTTCGACAAGGTGGCCCTCTTCCAGTGCGACTGGGCGAGCAACTTCACCAAGAACGGTCTTGACGACCTCGTCTGGACGATGAACTTCGGCACGGGAGCAAACATCGACGAGCAGTTCCGTCGCCTCGGAGAGCTGCGCCCCGATGCCCCGAAGATGTGCTCCGAGTTCTGGAGCGGCTGGTTCGACAAGTGGGGGGCACGCCACGAGACGCGTCCCGCCAAGGCGATGGTCAGCGGAATGGACGAGATGCTCTCCAAGGGCATATCGTTCTCGCTCTACATGACCCACGGCGGCACGTCGTTCGGCCACTGGGCGGGAGCCAACAGTCCGGGATTCGCACCCGACGTGACGAGCTACGACTACGACGCACCCATCAGTGAGCAGGGCGCGGCCACACCCAAGTTCTACGAACTGCGCACGATGATGGCCAAGTATACCGATGGAAAGATGCCCGCCGTGCCCAAGCCCGCGGCTCAGATAATATCCATCCCGCGCTTCACGCTCGACGAGTTCGTGCCGGTGGAGAACGGAATAGACAGCACGGCCGAGGTGAACGCCATCGTGACGATGGAAGACATGAACATGGGATGGGGCTCGATGAAATATTCTGCGGTGCTGCCGGAGATAGCGTCGGAGTCGGTCCTGAAGATAGACGAGGCGCACGACTATGCCCAGGTGTTCGTCGACGGCAGGTATATCGGTGCCATCGACCGCGTGAAGAACGAGAAGACGCTCCGCATGCCGCCGGTCAAGGCAGGCAGCACGCTGACAATACTCGTCGAGGCCATGGGCCGCATAAACTTCGGCCGGGCTATAAAGGACTTTAAGGGAATCACCGGCCGCGTCACGCTGACGGCCGCCATGGCAGGCAACGACGTGATATTGAACATGAAGAAATGGACCGTCAGCCGCATCCCCGACAGCTATCTCGCAGCCGTGAAGGCCCTCTGCAAGCCGGCCGTGCAGGCCGGAGCCTCTGCCGTGACTGGCGGACGCGGATACTACCGCGGCCACTTCACGCTGAAGAAGACCGGCGACACCTTCCTCGACATGGAGACATGGGGCAAGGGTCTGGTGTATGTCAACGGCCATGCGATAGGCCGCTTCTGGGGCATCGGTCCGCAGCAGACGCTCTACGTGCCGGGCTGCTGGCTGAAGAAAGGCCGCAACGAGGTCATCGTACTCGACATCGCAGGGCCGCGCGAGGCCGCATGCTCGGGCAAGACTGCTCCCGAGCTGAACAAGCTCAACCTTCAGGCTGTGGCTAAGGGCAAGGCCGCTCCCAAGCTGAGCGCCATGAAGCCCGCCGCCACGGGTGAGTTTGCCGCCGGCAACGGATGGCAGAAGGTGAGTTTCCCGGCAGTGTCAGGCCGCCATATCGCCATCGAGTGCCTCGGCGCACACGACGGCGGAGACATCGCGGCCATTGCCGAGCTGTATGCACTTGACGGCAAGTCGAAGCGCATGAGCCGCGAGCCGTGGACGGCAGGATACAGCGACAGCGAGGACGCCGCCGGCGGAAACCACACCGTAGACAAGGTGTTCGACCTCCAGGAGTCGACCTACTGGAGCACCGTGCCTGCGGCGAAGTATCCCCACACCATCGTCGTAGACCTCGGCGCGGTGCGCGAGGTCACCGGCATCGAGTATCTGCCGCGTGCCGAACAGGGAGCACCCGGCAGCGTGAAGGGATACAGGATATACGTATACTGACAAGCGGGCGGGAGTTTCCGGAGTTGTGGCAGCACGCTCCAAAAACTCCCGCTATATTTTGTCAATCGGCCAAATATTATTAATTTTGCGGGTTGAAAGAACGCATCCGGCAGACAGTGAGGAGCCGGAGGACAGACAGGAATAACTTAACAAAACATTATACAGACTATGGCAAAGAAAGCATTGCTGATGATCCTCGACGGATGGGGCATCGGAAAACATGGTAACGGCGACGTGATATACAACACGCCGACACCGTATCTCGACTATCTGACGGCCGTGAGCGCTCACTCTGAGCTTCAGGCATCGGGCGAGAACGTCGGTCTGCCCGACGGACAGATGGGTAACTCCGAGGTGGGACACCTCAACATCGGTGCCGGCCGCGTGGTATATCAGGACCTGGTGAAAATCAACCGCGCATGCAAGGACGGCTCGATACTTCAGAATCCCGGCATCGTGGCCGCATACAGCTACGCCCGCGACAACGGCAAGAAGCTGCACCTGATGGGTCTTACCTCCGACGGAGGCGTGCACTCGTCGCTCGACCACCTGCACAAGCTCATCGAGATAGGCAAGGAATACGGACTGACCAAGACCTTCGTGCACTGCTTCATGGACGGCCGCGACACCGATCCGAAGAGCGGAGTGGGCTTCATAAAGGAACTCACCGACGTGTGCTCGGCAAACGGCGCCGCCATCGCGAGCATCGTGGGACGCTTCTACGCCATGGACCGTGACAAGCGCTGGAACCGCGTCAAGGAGGCCTACGACCTCATCGTAGACGCCAAGGGCAAGCAGGCCACCGACATGGTGAAGGCCATGGAGGAGAGCTACGCCGAGGGAGTGACCGACGAGTTCATCAAACCGATAACCAATGCGGCCGTGGACGGACGCATAGAGGAAGGCGACGTGGTGATATTCTTCAACTTCCGCAACGACCGCGCCAAGGAGCTGACGCAGGTTCTCACGCAGCAGGACATGCCGGAAGAAGGCATGCACACGGTGAAGGGTCTGCAATACTACTGCATGACGCCGTATGACGCATCGTTCACAGGCGTCCATATCCTCTTCCCTAAGGAGAATGTGGAGAACACTCTGGGCGAGTATCTCAGCTCAAAGGGCAAGAAACAGCTGCACACGGCCGAGACGGAGAAGTATGCCCACGTGACGTTCTTCTTCAACGGAGGCCGTGAGACGCCGTTCGAGGGTGAGGACAGGATTCTCGTGCCGTCGCCCAAGGTGGCCACATACGACCTCAAGCCGGAGATGAGCGCATACGAGGTGAAGGACAAGCTCGTGGGTGCGATAAACACTCAGGAGTACGATTTCATTGTCGTGAACTTCGCAAACGGCGACATGGTGGGCCACACGGGTGTGTATAACGCCATCGCCAAGGCCGTGCACGCCGTGGACAACTGCGTCCGCGAGGTCATCGAGGCAGCCAAGGCAAACGGCTATGAGGCCATCATCATCGCCGACCACGGCAACGCCGACAACGCCATCAACGAGGACGGAACGCCCAACACCGCCCACTCGCTGAACCCCGTGCCCTTCATCTATGTGACGGACAACAACAGCGCGACGGTGAAAGACGGACGTCTCGCCGACGTGGCTCCGTCCATCCTCCATATCATGGGACTGGAGCAGCCTGCCGACATGACGGGTGAGAACCTCATCTGCGACAACAAATAAAATCATTTGATGATTCGCCCCGGCATCTGCGGGGCATAAAAAGCAATCCGGGCCTGCAACAGCCGTTGCAGGCCCGGATTGTCATTTGTTGCGTATTGCCTGGTGTCAGGAAGTATCCGGTACGATTATTCCAGTTCTGCGAGCAGTTCACCGATTTCTTTTGCCGAGATAGATTCTTGTTCGTTCTTGTCGTATATGGTAAGCAGTGTGACCTGCCCGGAATTCTCATCGGTCTTCAGCACGTATGTTATGATGCGCGCTCCGCCGCTTTTCCCTTTTCCTTTGTCGCTTATTGCCATGCGCACCTTACGCACTCCGTTGCCTAAGTCGGCACTGATGAATGGATTTGAAGCCAGTTGAAAGACGGTATTGTCTACATCCTTTTCAAGAGAATGATATTTCTTGCTCAGCTTTTTAAAGGCTTTCTTGAATCTGTTTGAGACCTTAACAATGTAGCTCATGCTTGAATTCCTCCCATGTTTGCAGGTTTGTCTTACCCTTTTGGGCCAGTTTTACTTCATGCAGGGCTTCCCGCAGGTCGTCCATGACCTCCGCTTTGCTGATATATTCCTTCTCGCCTGTTTTCTCTTTCATCACTCTTTTCAGCTTCTTTGTGAATGATAGCACCTGCCGGAGAGCATCCTCGTTGCCGAACAACGTGGCTACTTCCTTTATCACAGACTGCTCAAGGTTCATCGTACTGTTCATAACTGTCTTATTTTAAAGTATCCGTCTGATGCGCCCTTACGGCATCACACAGCTGCAAAGATAAGTTTTTATTCCTGTACTGGCAAGAAAAAAGAGACATTTATGACGCTTGCCGTGCCGTTCGCAGTGGCCTGCGGGTGTGCGGCGGAGCGCCTGTGGAGGTGTTATCGGCCGATTTGTTTGGCTGTGAGAGGCTTTTTTCGTATATTTGCATCTCATCAAAACAATGACATCGGGATGAACGTTAAGATAGAAGAGACGTGGCGCCGGCATCTCGGCGGTGAGTTCGAAAAACCTTATTTCGAGGCTTTGGCCGGCTTCGTGCGTGATGAATACGGGCGTCATGCGTGCTATCCGCCGGGCCGGCTGATATTCAACGCCTTCAACCTGTGTCCTTTCGACAAGGTGAAGGTAGTGATAATAGGGCAGGACCCGTATCACGAGCCGGGACAGGCGCATGGCCTGAGCTTTTCCGTCAACGACGGGGTGGCCTTCCCGCCGTCGCTTGTCAACATCTTCAAGGAGATTGAGCTCGACCTCGGCACGCCCATGCCGCAGACAGGCAATCTCACCCGCTGGGCCGAACAGGGCGTGCTGCTGCTCAACGCCACCCTCACCGTGCGTGCCCATCAGGCAGCGAGTCACCAGCGGCGGGGATGGGAGACGTTCACCGACGCCGCCATACGGGCGCTGAGCGACGGGCGGTCGCACCTCGTCTTCATACTCTGGGGAGGATACGCGCGCAGCAAGGCGCCGCTGATAGATGCCTCGCGGCATCTCATATTGCAGTCGGTGCATCCCTCACCGCTGTCGGCCAACCGCGGCGGATGGTTCGGAAACCACCACTTCTCGCGTGCAAACGCATATCTCGAAAGCAACGGCATCGAGCCGGTAAAATGGTAAAAGGAAATAAAAGGAATGGAAGATAGACTGCCTTCGATAATTGATATAGACGGCGTGCTTGTGTCGTCAGACATCTTTACAGAGCGTTTCTGCTGCGATCTGGATGCCTGCAAGGGCGAGTGCTGCGTGGAGGGAGATGCCGGCGCGCCGGTGACGATGGACGAAGTGGCCGGCATAGAGGATGCCCTGGAGACCGTGTGGCCGTCGCTGACGGCATCGGCGCAGGCCGTGATAGACCGTCAGGGCGTGGCATATACCGATGAGGAGGGCGACCTCGTGACGAGCATTGTCGGCGGTAAGGACTGCGTCTTCACCTGCCACGAGGGCGGCTGCTGCTTCTGTGCCCTCGAGAAGGCTTACCGTGCCGGCCGGATAAGGTTCTGCAAACCCGTCAGCTGCGCCCTCTATCCCATCCGCGAGGTGGCCATGAGCAACGGCACCGTAGGCCTGAACTATCACCGTTGGAACGTATGCCGTGCGGCGGTGGCCAAGGGCCGTGAACTCGACCTGCCGGTATATAAGTTTCTTAAGGAGCCGCTCACGCGCCGGTTCGGGGCAGAGTGGTATGCCATGGTCGAGGATGCCGCGGCCGAGCTGCGCCGCATGGGGCTGATAAGATAGCGCCTTGACGGCGTCATCCGACAGTGACAATAATGCTTTTGGAATATAACTAATTCTTTATTATTACTTTATAATAAGTTTTTTTGAACACAGAGACACGGAGACACAGAGGAAAATATAACTCTGTGTCTCCGTGTCTCTGCAATTTAAAGTATAAAACAGTTGTTGTAATATACTTAACAACCTCGCCACGAGGCAATAATAATCTTGTCTCCAGATTGTAAAGGCCTCTTCCTCGGGCCGCGATAATCATTTCTTTCTGTATTCGGAGGGTGACATTCCCACGTGTTCCTTGAAGTATTTGCCGAGGAACGACTGGTTCGGAAAGTGCAGTTCCGACGCTATCTCCTTTATGCTCTTCGTCGAATTTCTCAGCATTATGCGTATCTCGAGCGTCACGTAGCGGTCTATCCACTCGTTCGGCGTGCGCCTGCTGACGTGCTTCACCGTCTCCGAGAGGTACTTGGCGGTGATGTAGAGCTGCTCGGCATACCACCCGACGCGGCGCTCAGTCCTGTAGTTCTCCTCCACGAGCCTTATGAAGCGGGTGAATATGGCGTCGGCCCTGTTCTGCCGTTTGCCGGCCACCTGCTGCACGCGGTATATCACATTGCTCATGTCGTAGAACATCGCGAGAATCAGGGTGCGGGCCAGTTCACGCCTGAAATGGTTGTCTGTGTCGGCAATCTTGTCCTTGAGCATCATGAAGTAGCTCTTGAACGTGTCGGCTTCCTGCTGCGTGAGGCTCACCACGGGGTTGTTTCTTGAGAAGAGGAAGAGCGTGGATATGTCACTGACATTGCTCACCGTCTCGTAGAAGAAGCCGACGGAGAGAATGATGCACATGCCTTCTATGTCGCTGCTCGACCTGTAGTTGCCCACCACGTGGCGGTCGGAGATGATGATGACGTCGTTCTTCCGCACCGTCTGCTCTTCCGTATCGACGGTGTATCGCATCTCGCCGCGGGTGCAGAGGGATATCAGTATGAAGTTCATCCGCCTTGCCTCACCTGTTGCCGGGGCTTTGTTCATGTTTTCGGTAATCAGGATGTCGTCGCCGATGAAGTTGGCATGACTCCATTCCTTGGCAATCTGGATGTTGGTATCCTTTATCTGTTGCTTGCTCATATCCGCGGTTTTGACAGCAAAATTAATACAAATAATCGGTTTTGTACCACTAAAAAGGGCAAAACAGACATAAAAACTTGATTGTCTTCTTCAGTTTTCTGTTTCTTGTTGCTATCTTTGCAAGAGTAAAACCGATTATATGCTGAAGAGTATTCTATATGCCGCTGCGGTGCTTCTGACGCTCTGCTCGTGCGAAGACGTGTTCAAATATCATCCCTACGACGGCCGTTTCAGCGGCGATAAGGATATCAACAGCCGTAATGTCAGGCTGATAGAGCAGGCCTGCGAAAGCGCCGACACGCTCAGGGTGGCCTTCATCAGCGACACGCACGGATGGTACGGCGACACGGAAGACATGGTGAGCGACATCAACGGCCGTCCGGAGATAGACTTTGCCGTCCACGGCGGCGACCTGACAGACTGCGGCACGACGAAGGAATATGTGTGGGCGCGCGACAGGCTGGCGGCTCTCCGCGTGCCTTATGTCGCCCTGATAGGCAACCACGACTTCCTCGGCACGGGCAATGAGGTGTATGCGTCCATGTTCGGGGCAACCGATTTCAGCTTCATCGCCGGCCGGGTGAAGTTCGTATGCCTCAACACCAACGCCACCGAGTACGACTACTTAGCGGCCGTGCCCAACTTCGACTTCATGGAGCAGGAGATTGTGGCCGACTCTGCAGCTTACGACCGTACTGTCGTCTGCATGCACGCACGGCCGTACAGCGACCAGTTCAACAACAATGTGGCAAAGGCTTTCGAGCATTACGTGCTCCGCTTTCCCGGCATAATGTTCTGTGTGAATGCCCACAACCACCGCCTGCAGGCCGAAGATATATACGGCGACGGCCTGATGTACTACGGCACGGACTGTGCCGAGAGCCGCAGCTACCTCATTTTCACAATCGTACCGACCGGATATTCCTATGAAATCATACGTTTTTAGCTTCGTTGTGCTGCTCATTGCAGCCTGTCCTGCACATGCCTGCCTGCCCGGATTGCCGGCAGTGGTGCCCGATTCTGCGGCAGCGACGGCCGACTCGGCCGTAACGTCGGCATGCCTGACCGATACCGTGGCCCGCAGCCGTTACGACCGCCGCGTGACCAACTACCGCCGGATGTGGAACTTTCTCATCCCCACGCAGTTCATCGTGCAGTATGCGGGCAATATGGGTGTGGTGTCGGCCGGAGTGGGGTGGAACTACGGCAGCCGCCGGCAGTATGAGACCAACCTGCTCTTCGGCTACCTGCCGAAGTTTGAGACGGAGCGTTCCAAGCTGACGATGACCCTGAAGCAGAACTACATACCGTGGCGTATCGCTATCGGCAGCAACTTCAACGCCGAGCCTCTCTCGTGCGGCCTGTATCTGAACACCGTTTTCGGTCATGAGTTCTGGGGGCGTGAGCCACGCCGCTATCCGGACAAGTACTATCAGTTTCTCAGTACGAAGGTGCGTGTAAATGCTTTTGTGGGCCAGCGGATAACGGCCGTGGTGCCGGAAAACAGGCGGAAGTTTGTAAAGAACATCACGGTGTTCTACGAAGTGAGCACGTGCGACCTCTACGTGCGGGCCATGGTGCAGGACGGCACCGTCAGCCTGTGGGATATCCTGAGCCTGTCGCTCGGTCTGAAGGTGCAGCTCCTGTAGATGGGGAATGAGGATGCTGTTCACAAACAATGCAGGGACACATTTTCGTATTTGTCCGTTCCGTAACTTGCGGACAGATACGAAAATGTGTCCCTGCATTGTTTAATATCGTTGAGCTTGCATCCTCAGAAGCCTAAGCGTCGATGTTCGCGTATGTGGCGTTCTTCTCGATGAACTCGCGGCGCGGCTCCACGTCGTCGCCCATGAGCATCGAGAATATCTCGTCTGCTGCGGCTGCGTTCTCTATCGTCACCTGCTTGAGCAGGCGTGTCTCTGGGTTCATGGTCGTGTCCCAGAGCTGCTCGGGGTTCATCTCACCGAGACCTTTATATCTCTGCGTGTGTATGTTCTTTCCTTCCTCGCCGTTTCCCCACTTGTCTATGAAGGCCTGCCGCTGCTGATCGGTGTAGCAGTACTCGCGTGCCTTGTTCTTGTAGGTGCAGAGATAGAGCGGCGGGGTGGCTATGTAGAGGTGCCCGTCCTGTATCACCTTCGGCATGAAGCGGTAGAAGAGCGTCATTATCAGCGTGTCGATGTGCGAGCCATCGACGTCGGCATCGGTCATGATGATGATCTTGTCGTAGCGCAGCTTGTCCACGTTGGCCGACTTGTCGTCCTCGCCGTCAACGCCGAAGCGCACGCCGATGCTCTGTATGATGTTCATCACCGACTCGCTCTCGAACACCTTGTGCCACATCACCTTCTCCACATTGAGAATCTTTCCGCGCAGCGGGAGGATGGCCTGGGTGTACCGGTCGCGGCCCTGCTTTGCCGAACCGCCGGCCGAGTCTCCCTCGACGAGGAATATCTCGCATGCCTTCGGGTCCTTGTTGGAGCAGTCTGCCAGCTTGCCGGGCAGTCCGCCGCCCGTCATCGGGTTCTTGCGCTGCACGCTCTCGCGGGCCTTGCGTGCGGCGATGCGCGCCGTGGCGGCCAGTATCACCTTGTCGCATATCATCTTGGCCTCTTTCGGGTGCTCCTCGAGATAGTAGGCCAGGGCCTCGCCCACGGCCTGCTGAACGGCTCCCACCACCTCGCTGTTGCCCAGCTTGGCCTTGGTCTGACCCTCAAACTGCGGTTCGGCCACCTTGATGGATATCACCGCGGTCAGTCCCTCGCGGAAGTCTTCGCCCGCAATCTCTATCTTTGCCTTCTCGATCTGCTTTGAGATGACCGGGTCGGCGTCCGCATATTTCTTCAGCGTGCGGGTCAGCGCCATGCGGAAGCCCACGAGGTGTGTGCCGCCCTCGATGGTGTTGATGTTGTTGACGTATGAGTGGATGTTCTCGCTGTAGTCCGTATTGTACATCACGGCCACCTCGATGGGGATGCCCTGCTTCTCGGTCTTGAGGTAGATGACGTCGTCGAAGAGGTGCGTGCGGTGGCGGTCGACGTATTTCACAAACTCTTTCAATCCGTCCTTGGCATGGAACGTCTCCTGCCGGGTCTTGCCCTCCTCGTCGGGGCGCATGTCGGTGAGCGTGATGGTGATGCCTGCGTTGAGGTATGCCAGCTCGCGCATGCGCTTGGCTATGATGTCGTATTTATACTCTGTGGTGGTGAATATAGAGCCGTCGGGCCAGAACTGCTGGCGCGTACCGCGCTTGTCGGTCTCGCCGACCACCTTCACGGGATAGAGCGGCTTGCCCTTCTCATACTCCTGCTGGTATATCTTGCCGTCGCGGAACACCTGTGAGAGCATGTGCGTGGACAGGGCGTTGACGCAGCTCACGCCCACGCCGTGGAGTCCGCCGCTGACCTTATACGAGCCCTTGTCGAACTTTCCGCCCGCGTGGAGCACGGTCATGACGACCTCGAGGGCCGACTTGTGCAGCTTCTCGTGCTCGTCTACCGGGATGCCTCGGCCGTTGTCCTGCACGGTTATCGAGTTGTCTTCGTTTATCGTAACCTCTATGTGGCTGCAATATCCGGCCATGGCCTCGTCGATGGAGTTGTCCACGGTCTCGTTGACGAGGTGGTGGAGTCCCTTCTCGCTGATGTCGCCGATATACATGGCGGGGCGCTTGCGCACGGCTTCGAGCCCCTCGAGCACCTGGATGTTGCTCGCGGAATAATTGCTTTCCTTGGTTATGTCTTCTGCCATAATTGTTTTATGTATTAATACCATGCAAAGGTAGTAAAAAAAAACGGTTCGGCGAAATATTACAGGCACAAAAGCCCCTCGCATTTGCCCTCTTTTCTTGGATTCTCAGGCCGTTTGCGGTGGCGTGGAGGATGCCCGTGCCGGTGCTGCGGAAATAGCCGGAACGGGCGGGGAGCGGCTCCCGGGGGTGTTACCTGCCGCGGGTGACAGTGTTACGTGCCGCACGTAACACTGTGATTCGTGGCCCGTCACATCGTTATCCGTGGCAGGTAACGCGTCAGGGACGGGCGTATAAAAATAATGCCGCAAGTCATTTGCATGGCTTGCGGCATTATGTAAAGTTATGATTAGTATGTATTTATCAGAGCTTGTTGACGTGCAGGGCGAGCTTTGACTTCAGGTTTGCAGCCTTGTTCTTGTGGATGATGTTGGTCTTGGCCAACTTGTCCAACATCTTCTGTACTGCGGGGTACAGCTTAGCTGCCTCGTCCCTGTCTGTCATGGCGCGCAACTTACGCACAGCGTTGCGCATCGTCTTTGCATAATATCTATTGTGCAGAGCTCTTTTCTTCTCCTGACGGATTCTCTTAATTGCTGATTTGTGGTTTGCCATCTCTATTTATTTTATTTTATTAAGTAGTCCCTAGGAGAGTCGAACTCCTCTTTAGAGAATGAAAATCTCTCGTCCTAACCGATAGACGAAGGGACCGTCGCTTTGTTTTGCGGGTGCAAAGTTATTGCTTTTATTTAATACTGCAAAATTTTTAAGTGGGAATTTTTATCTTTTTGACACTTTTTGGGCTAAAATGTACTATCTTTGCATAATCTAAGGACGAAATGACGGCAGGACAGGCAGTTACCTGCTTTCGTCGGGTAAGTTTTTGGTTTAGTGTTATGCTGGTAAAGACGGAGGCTCTTGTGCTGCATTCCATCAAGTATGGCGACGGCAAACTGGTGGTCGATATGTTCACGGCCGCTTTCGGACGGATGGCGTTCATCGTCGCCGTCAGGAGGCCGTCGGGACGCGGCGGAATGCCCAAGCAGCTGTTTCAGCCGATGGCGCAGCTCAGCGTGGAGTGCGACGTGAGGCCGAGGATGAAGCTGCAGAAGTTGCGTTCGGCAAGCCTGTCCTATCCTTATGCCGGCATACCGTTCGACCCGATGAAGCTCCCGGTAGCGCTCTTCGCGGCCGATTTCCTATATTATGCACTGCGCGGAGAGCAGGAGAACGCGGCGCTGTTCGCCTATCTCTGCGGCGGCATGCAGTGGCTCGACAGGTGCGGCAGCCGCTATGCCAACTTCCATCTCGTGTTTCTGATGCGCCTCTCGCGCTTTCTCGGTTTCTATCCTAACCTCGACGGATACTTTCCGGGCGACTGCTTCGACCTGCGTTCGGGATGTTTCTGCCACGGGGTGCCTGTGCACCGCGACTTCCTTGCCCCCGACGAGGCGCGCAAGGTGCTGCTGATGATGAGGATGAGCTTTGCCAACATGCACCTCTTCCGCATGTCGCGGATTGAGCGCAACAGGCTGGTGGACATAATAATAATGTACTATAGGATACACATTCCGGACTTCCCGGAACTGAAATCGCTCGCCGTGCTGCGCGAGCTGTTCGTATAAAGCATGCTTCTTGCAAATTGTAGGGACATATTCTCGTATTTGTCCGCTTTGTAATATATGGATATTCAATATCCATTTGGCGGACAAATACGAGAATATGTCCCTACAATTTGTGTGATTCTAAGGCGCAGCCGGCCGGCAGCTGCATCATGCGAGGAGCTTCTTCACAATCTCGGAGATGGCCTTTCCGTCGGCCTTTCCCGCCAGCTGCTTGCTTGCGGCGCCCATAACCTTGCCCATTTCCTTGATGCTCTGCGCTCCCGTCTGTGCTATGATGTCTTTCACCGCGGCCTCTATCTCTGCCTCGCTCATGGGCTGCGGCAGGTAGCTCTCTATCACCTTCACCTGTGCCAGCTCGGCATCGGCCAGATCCTGACGGTTCTGTGACGTGTAGAGGGCGGCGGAGTCGTGTCCCTGTTTGGCCAGCTTCTGTAGAATCTTCAGTGCTGCCGCGTCTTCGAGGGTGTCGCCGGCGCCCGGCGCCGTCTTTGCCTCGATAAATACTTTCTTGATGTTGCGTAGGGCCTCGAGGCTCACCTTGTCCTTGGCCTTCATTGCCGCAACGATGTCTTTGCTTACTTGTTCGAACAGTGTCATATCGTTATTGATGTTAAGCGTCTTGTATGTTATGCTGCCTGGGTCAGGCGAACTTTATCGTTCCCTGAACCACCTCCTTGCTCTCTTCCTTGCTGTCGTTGATTATCTCGCCCGATGCTTGGCTGTGGATGCTGTCGAGAATCTCCTTCGTGCGCTTGTAGGTGGGGGTCGACTCCACGGCGGATATCACGTCGTCGTTGTCGAGGTCGTCCGTGCGGAAGAGGTAGATGTGCGGGTGGCGCTTGTAGCGGCGGTTGGAGCCGGGCGTGCCGTAGAAGCGCTCGCGGCGCTCTTCCTTGGCGGCGGCCTTCTCCTGCTCCTCGGCAATGCGGTTTGCCTCTTCCTGGGTGTGCTTCTTTATGCGCTCCTGCATGCCGTCGACGTTGCTTATGCCGAAGCCGGTGGCGAGGATGGTGACCTTCACCTTCTTCTCCAGCTCGGGGTCGATGGCCACGCCCCACTTTATCTCGAAGTCGCCGAACTTGTCCATGAAGTCGTGCACGTAGTTCATCTCTTCCATCATGAAGTTGTCCTTGCCGCCCTTCTCCTCGTTGAAGGCGATGGAGAGCAGTATCTTCTTCGAGTTGAACACGTCGTTGTCGTTGAGCAGCGGGGAGTTCAGGGCATCGTCGATGGCCTTCTTCACGCGGTCTTCGCCTTCGCCGTAGCCGGTTGACATGATGGCCACGCCGCCGTCTTGGAGCACGGTCTTCACGTCGTTGAAGTCGAGGTTTATCACTCCGTGCACGGTGATGATCTCGGCAATGCTCTTCGCTGCCACGCTCAGCGTGTCGTCGGCCTTGCCGAAGGCGGCCATGAGCGACAGATCGGGATATATCTCGCGGAGGCGCTCGTTGTTGATGACGAGGAGCGCGTCGACATGCTTCGACATCTCCTCGACGCCGTCGAGGGCCTGGTCTATCTTCTTCGCTCCCTCGAAGCGGAAGGGTATCGTGACGATGCCCACCGTCAGTATGCCCATCTCCTTCGAGATGCGGGCGATGACGGGAGCAGCTCCCGTGCCGGTTCCGCCGCCCATTCCGGCGGTGATGAAGGCCATGCGGGTGCCGTCGCTGAGCATGTTCTTTATGTCGTCGATGCTCTCCTCGGCTGCCATGCGGGCCTTGGCGGGCCTGTTGCCGGCGCCGAGTCCCTCCTTGCCGAGCTGCAGGTGCACGGGCACGGGCGAGTCGTTGAGTGCCTGGTTATCCGTGTTGCACAGTACGAACGATACGTCGTGTATGCCTTCGCGGTACATGTGGTTCACGGCGTTGCCGCCTCCTCCGCCCACACCGATGACCTTTATAATGCTGTGTTCCTTCTCCGGCAGTCCGAAGTCTAACACGTTTATGCTGTTGTTGTCTTCCATATCTGTTGCTTCATTATGTTTGGAAAATACTTGCTTGCTGTCTCCCTGCGTTTTATTCGTCAGGCGCTGTCAGCGTGGTGGCAATCCTCTTGAATCCCTTTATCAGTTTGTTGAGCGGGCTGTTCTCCTTGCGCTCCTGTTCGAGGCGGCGTGCCTCCTCTGCCGCTTTCTCGTGGGCTATGCGCTCTTCTTCCTCGCGCTTGCGGCGTGCCTCCTCCTCGGCAGCCTGCTTCTCGGCCTCGGTGAGTACCACGCCCGACGGTATCTCGGCTGCCTGGCGTGCCTTCTGGCGTACCTCGCCTGCGGCGGGCTTCTCCTGACTACTGCTGCCGAAGAGGTCGCCGTTGGGGTCTACCTCGCTTCCGGCGCAGTTGATGTCGCCCTTGGCCAGCAGTCCGAGCACGGTGTTCATCATGCCGTTGCGTGCGTTGATGTCGCTGTTGGTCGACGTGATGGTGTGGGTGACGAACTTGGCGATGCGTATCTTCTCGATGTGCGTATGGTTGGTGAATGCCTTTTCGATATTCTTCATGTTGGAGCATCCGCCCGTGAGGATGATGCCGCCGAGCAGCTTGTCGGAGTATTCGGAAGGGATCTGGAACCATACGTTCTCCACTATCTCTTCAAGACGCCCCTCGACAATCTCTATGAACTTGCGGCTCTCCACCTGGCGCTCGGCGTCTATGGGCAGCTTCAGCGTGTTGTCGATCTCGCTGTTGTCGGTGTATGCGCAGCCATACTTCAGCTTCATCTTCTCGGCGTCGCTCTCCTCCATCTGCAGCGAGGCGATGTCTTTGGTGATGTTGTTGCCTCCGAGCGGGATGACGGCGAGGTGGCGGAGTATGTTCTTGCTGTAGACGGACACGGTGGTGGTGTCTGCGCCGATGTCGACGAGGGCGCAGCCCGAGCGCTTCTCGGCCTCGGTGAGCACGCTGTCGGCCAGTGCCAGCGGGGCAAGATACAGCTCGGCGACGTTGATGCCGGCCGTCTCGAAGCATTTGTTCAGGTTCTTGTAGAATGCCTTGCGCTCGAGGATGTTCAGGAAGTTGCCTTCGAGGCGCATGCACTGGATGCCCACCGGGTCGAGCTGCAGCTGAGAGTCTACGCGGTATTCCTGCACTGCTGCGTCGAGGATCTCAAGGTCCTGATACTTCCAGTTGCGGTTCATGTCCATCAGTTCGATAACCATGTCCTGCGTCACCTTGGTGTCCGCGGGCAGGTCTTTGGCGATGGTGTTGCGCACGCTGCGTATCGACTGGCCGCCCACGCCGACGTATACCTGCGTGATTTCGGCCTTGAGCTGTGCCTTCAGCTTGTTTATGATGTTTGTAAGGCACTGTGCGGTCTTGTCGATATTATAGACCACACCTTTCCGGATGAACGACGAGGAGTCCTCCTTGACTACGGCGAGCACGTTGATGCTGCCGTCGAGATTCTTTTTTCCCGCGATACCGGTCATCTTGGATGAGCCGAGTTCTATTGCTACGATGAAATCCTTTGCTGGCATCTTTATATTGTTTTATTTCTTTTCTTGCATATAATCTGGTTGTCAAACTCGAGGTTGATGTACGAATAGCGGTTCCATCCCACCTTGCTGAGGCCGTAGCGGTAGAACTTCTCCAGCCGGGCAAGTTTGCTGCCGATATTCTCCGGCCGGCCGATGTATACGATATGGTCGCCCACGCGGGGCACGAGCTCCACCGTTCCGTCTGCCAGGACGTTGATTTGCTCTATCTGGTTGTGCCACAGCTTGTCGTTGACGATGAAGTTGCCGACAGGCGTGAGCACCTTCCTGGCATACCGGCGGCTGATGTGTCCGGTGGCCACGGTGAGGTCGGTGGCATATCCGTGGCCGGGCATTATGTCTCCGGCGCGGTCTATGTAGTAGTCCTCTCCGTTGTCGGCCTTTATCCTCATGACTGGCATGCGCTGCGACAGGGTGATGCATACGTGACTTCCCTGTGTCTTGTAGCACTGCGCGCTGTCCACGAACGGGTTTTTGCGCAGCGTCTCCTCGATTTCCCTTGCGTCGATGGTTTCCATCGGTTTGGCCAGCGGGTAGACGTTGGCCTGCTGCAGGTTCTTCTTTATTTTGTCTGCATCGAGGAATCCGTCGACGATGTCGTCGCTGATGTCTATCTTCACCTGGGTGCATACTGAGCCGGCCGTCTCCGGCTCGTTGAAGGCCGTGATAGCGAAGAGCAGATAGACGGCGATGGCTATGTCTGCCGCTATTATTCCGTACTTTTTCCAGTTCATCAGCTCCGTTTGCTTGTCTTTGGTTATTGCTTGTATTCCTTTCTGCCGCTTCCGCTCTGTCCGCGGGCGGTTATCTGTCCTTCAGAATGTCGGCTATCTGCGGCACGCTGTTGTCGAGGTCGCCGGCACCGAGAATCACGAGCACGTCGAAGTCGTGGGCCTTCACGTAGCTGATGACGTCCTCCTTGTGTATCATCTCTTTGGCAACGCCCTCCTTCAGGTTGTCGTATATCAGCTTGGAGGTGACTCCCTCGATGGGTTTCTCCCGTGCTGGATAGATGTCGCACAGCACAACCTCGTCGAGAAGGCTCAGCGCTTCGGCGAAATCGCGGTAGAAGTCGCGTGTCCGGGTGTAGAGGTGGGGCTGGAAGATGGCTGTTATCTTCCTGTCTCGGTATAGCTCCCGTATGCTTCTTGCGCTCTGGTATATCTCTTTCGGGTGGTGGGCGTAGTCGCTCAGCAGCACCGTGCGGTCGGTCTTTATCTTGAAGTCGAAGCGCCGGTCGACACCGGCGTATGTGGCCATGCCGTATCTCAGTTCCTCGGCGGAGCATCCGGCGAGCTGTGCCATGGCCATGGCGGCCACGCCGTTCTCGATGTTTATAGGCACGGGATGGCCCAGCTGGACGTCCTTGACGCTCTCAATGGGCGACACGAAGTCGAACGTTATCTCGCCGTTGGCTATCCGTATGTTCTCAGCATGGAAGTCGCCCTCGTCCTGACTGTAGTCGAAGCGGCGCACGCCGTCCTGCAGGCGCTCCTCCATCTTCAGGCCGCGGCGCACTATCAGGGCGCCTCCCGGCTGTATGAGCGAGGTGTATTTGGCGAAGCTCTCGAGGTAGGCCTCTTCCGTTCCGTATATGTCGAGGTGGTCGGGGTCTGTCGCCGTGACGACGCTTACCCATGGGGTGAGCCAGTGGAAGGAGCGGTCGAACTCGTCGGCCTCTATCACCACGTAGTCGCTGGCGCTGATGATGCAGTTCGTCCCGTAGTTCTTCGAGATGCCTCCGAGGAACGCGTTGCAGTCGGCCTGGCTCTGGTGCATGATGTGTGCGCACATCGTCGACGTCGTTGTCTTGCCGTGCGTGCCGGCGACGCAAAGTCCTTTGTGCGAGCGGGTCAGCGTGCCGAGCACCTGTGCGCGCTTCTGTATCTCGAATCCGCCTTTGCGGAAGAAGGCCAGCTCTTTGTGGTCGGCCGGTATTGCGGGCGTGTATATCACGAGGCAGGTGTCCTTGTCCTTGCAGGCGTGCGGTATCTCGTCCGTATTTTCCTCGTAGTGGATGAGCATCCCCTCCTTCTCGAGTCTGCGGGTGAGTTCTGACGGGGTCTTGTCGTATCCCGCCACGACAAGTCCGCGGCTGATGAAATAGCGTGCGATGGCACTCATTCCGATGCCTCCGGCACCCACGAAATATACTGATTTGATGTCTTTTAGTTCCATATTACTTGTTCTTTTCTGCCAGCTTGATGACCTCGCGGGCAATGATCTCGGCCGAGTCGGGCAGTGCGAGCTGCCTGATGTTTGCGGCGAGAGAGTCGAGTGCGGCCTTGTCGGCCACGGTGTTGAGAGCCGTCTGTATGAGTGTGTCCTTCGCTTCGGAGTCTTTCACGTAGATGGCGGCCTTGCGGTTGACGAGTGCCATGGCGTTCTTCGTCTGGTGGTCTTCGGCCACGTTAGGACTGGGAACGAGGATTACGGGCTTGCCGATGAGGCAGAACTCCGATATGCTGCTTGCTCCGGCACGGCTGATCACGAGGTCGGCGGCGCGGTATGCGGCCCCCATGTCGCTGATGAAGTCTGTCACGAGCAGGTTTGCGGGTTTGTTTCCGGCGAGCTTTTCGTTGATGGCTGCGTTGTAGTATTTTCCCGTCTGCCATACAAACTGTACGTCGCCGGCTGCGGCGATGATGTCAAGATGGCTCATCACGCTCTCGTTGACGGTGCGTGCGCCGAGGCTTCCCCCCACGATGACGATGGTCTTCCTGTCCGGTTCAAGGCCGAAAGCCTTGCGGGCTTCCTCTTTGCTGAGAGTCGTCTCAAGGAGCGACTGGCGCACGGGGTTGCCCGTCTTCATTATCTTTTCGGCCGGGAAGAACCTCTCCATGCCGTCGTATGCCACGCATATCTTGTCTGCGCCGGAGGCAAGCATCTTGTTTGTCACGCCGGCGTATGAGTTCTGCTCCTGTATCAGGCAGGGTATGCCCATCTGGTGGGCTGCCTTCAGCGTGGCCGCGCTGGCGTATCCGCCCACTCCTACGGCGGCCATGGGGCGGAAGTCCTTAAGCAGTCTCCTGACCATGCGCTTGCTTTTCAGGAAGTCCGCCAGCACGCTGATGTTCCGCGGAGACCATAGCGGACGTATAAGGCCGCGCACCGGCAGGCCTTCTATCTCGTATCCTGCTTGCGGCACGCGCTCCATCTCCATGCGTCCGAGCGCTCCCACGAACTTAATCTCCGCGTCGGGACGCAGGGCTTTTATAGCGTTGGCTATCGACACGGCGGGGAATATATGCCCTCCGGTGCCGCCTCCGCTGACGATTATTCTCAGGTTGCTGCTCTTGGTATCGTTCATCTCTTGTCTTTCTGATATGTGTGAGGCTGCAATGCGTTGCCCGCGGCTGTGCCGCCGCGGTTTTGTCCGCACCCTGTCCCTATTATATAATAATGTGTATTACAATGCAGTATTTTGCAAAATTAATAATTTTATCCCGATGCGCATAATTTAGCGGCCTTTTTTTTCAATTCAGCTTCCGGCCGTCAGCGGTGCGGCATCCTTTTTCTTTTTTGCCGAGCGGCTGACGCTCAGTATGACCCCGATATATGCGCAGTTGATGATTGTCGACGTGCCGCCTTTGCTTATCAGCGGCAGCGGCTGTCCGGTGACGGGCACGAAGCCCACGGCCACGGCCATGTTGAACGTCGCCTGCACGACGAGGAGCAGTGCCAGGCCCATGGCGAAGAATGCCGGGAAGTTGTTTTCGCAGCGGTTTGCTATCCGTGCGGTCCTGAACAGCAGGATGATATACAGCATCACGACGGCGGCGGCGCCGAGGATGCCGAGTTCTTCGATGATGATGGCATAGATGAAGTCGGAGAATGCCTGCGCGAGGAAGTCGCGCTCGACGGAGTTGCCCGGCCCTTTGCCGATGAAGTTGCTCGACACGATGGCGATGTTGGCATGTGCCACCTGTGCGTCCTTGTCGAGGTCGTAGTCTTCCGGAGCCACCTCTTCGTTGCTCATGAACTTCACTATGCGTGACTTCCATGTGTCTGCGCGGTGGAACATCTTGTCTATCGTGCCCTCTTCCTTCTTCTTTTCCTGCTCTTCCACCTGCTCGGTCTTTGTCAGCGAGGCCTTCTGTGCCGACGTGTCATGCCCCACGAGCATCACCGCCGATACGGCAATGACACCCATCAGCACGATGCCGCCAACCAGTTTGCCGAGCTGGCGGTTGGGTACGCGGCCTATGAACATCATTATCAGCACCACGAGAAAGAGCAGGGCGGCCGTTGACAGGTTCTCTATCATGATGAGGACGGTCATCGGTACGGTCAGCGCCATGATGAATTTGATTGCGCTGCGGTCGGCCCCGTATTCCTGCTGTGTGGCACTTAGAATCTGGGCCACGGTGAGGATGAGCGAGCCTTTGGCAATCTCCGACGGCTGTACGGACAGTCCGAGCAGGCTCATCTGCCGGCTTGCGTCGTTCGCCTTGTCACCGATGAACAGCACCAGCACGAGCAGCAGGAATGATGCGGCAAGCAGAAGGGGTGTCATCAGCTTGAAATAACGGCACGGGATGTTCAGCGTCGTTACGACGATGGCCAGTCCGAAGAGCAGAGTCCCGGAATGTTTTACCATCGGCATGATGAAGTTGTTGCTCTTGTATGTAAGTCCGCTCGAGGCGCTGAACACCTCCACGATGCTTATGACGCAGAGGAAGAAGAACACCATCCATATCACTTTATCGCCTTTGAAGATGTTGCTTAGTTTCTTTTCCATTGAAGTTTGCCTTTCTTTCCTTTAAAGAGGGGATAGGGAACGGGAGGCCCCTCCCGGCCTCCCTGAAGGGGAGGGGCTGGGTATGAGAGCCTTGACTCCTCATTTATAATTCATAATCCACAATTAATAATTTATGAATTCTTCATTCCTTTCACCAGCGCCTTGAACTGCTCGCCGCGGTCTTCCATGTTCCTGAACAGGTCGAAGCTGGCGCAGCAGGGACTGAGCAGCACTGTCTCGCCGGGCCGGGCCAGTTCGCGGCATGCCTTCACGCAGTCGGCCATGGAGTGGGTGTCGCGTACCGGGATGCCGAGGTCGTCGAAGTTGGCGTGCAGTTTGGCGTTGTCGGCACCGAGATAGACGAGTCCCGAGCATGTCTTTGCCACGAGTTCCTTTATCGTGCTGTAGTCGTTGCCTTTGTCGCGGCCGCCGATGATGAGCACGGTCTTCGTCTTCATGCTCTCCAGCGCATACCAGCAGGCGTCCACGTTGGTAGCCTTCGAGTCGTTGATATACAGCACGCCGTCCACTGTGCCCGCCTTCTCGAGCCTGTGCTCCACGCCGGGGAAGTCGCCGAGGCACTTGCGTATCACCTCGTGGTCTATCCCGGCGATGTCTGCTGCGATGCCGGCGGCGAGACTGTTGTATATGTTGTGGCGTCCGGTGAGGCTCAGCCGTGCCTGCTCCATGCTGAAGGGCGCGGGGCGTTCGATGATGTACTGTCCGTCCTCGATATATCCCACGGTACCGTCGCCTTTCCTGTCGGAGAACGGATACTGCGCCGCGCGGATGTCGTACTTCTCCGTCTCGCGGCTGACGATGGGGTCGTCGCTCCAGTAGATGAACGCGTCGTCTGCCGTTTGGTTCTGTATTATGCGCATCTTGGCGTCCACATAGTTCTGCATGCAGTTGTCGTAGCGGTCGAGGTGGTCGGGCGTGATGTTCAGCAGTATGGCCGTGTTGGCCCTGAACTCATACATGTTGTCGAGCTGGAACGAACTCAGTTCGATGATATAGTATTCGTGCGGGTCTTCCGCTACCTGCAGCGCGAGCGAGTTCCCGATGTTTCCCGCCAGTCCGGCGTCGTATCCGGCGCTGCGGAAGATGTGGTATATGAGCGATGTCGTCGTGGTCTTGCCGTTGCTTCCGGTGATGCATATCATTTTCGAGTCGGTGTACCGGCCGGCGAACTCAATCTCGCTGATGATGTGAATGCCCTTGGCGATGGCCTTGGCCACTATCGGTGCCGTGTCGGGGATGCCCGGACTCTTTATTATCTCGTCCGCGCCGAGTATCTCCTCCTCGGTGTGATGCTTCTCTTCCCAGCGTATTCCGCGCTCGTCGAGCATCTTCTTGTAGTTGTCCTTGATTGCCGACATGTCCGATACGAACACGTCAAATCCTTCCTTCTTTGCAAGTGCTGCGGCTCCAACGCCGCTCTCGGCTGCTCCGAGTATGGCTATTTTCTTCATTGTCGTTTTGTTATTGAGCTTATGGGAGGGCTGGGAACGATGGTAGAGGGTGGGAGAGCGGGGACTCTTCCTACTTCATTCTTCCCTCTTCTCTCTTCATTCTTCACTCTTCCCTTACCTTATTTTCAGCGTGATGATGGTCATTGCGGCGAGTATTATCGTTATAATCCAGAAGCGGATGGTTATCTTCGACTCGTGTATGACGCTCTTCGGGGTCTTTATCAGGTAGCGGCAGTCGGGGTCGAGCTGGCTGTCCTGTGTGCGGAACGTGTCGTGTATGGGTGTGCGGCGGAAGATGCGCTGCTTCACTCCGCGGCGTTTCCCGAGCTTGTAGTACCACACCTGCATCATCACGCTGAGGCTCTCCACGAAGAATATGCCGCAGAGTATCGGCAGCATCAGTTCCTTGTGGATGATGATGGCTGCCACGGCGATGATGCCTCCGATGGTCAGCGAGCCGGTGTCGCCCATGAATATCTGTGCCGGATAGGCGTTATACCACAGGAATCCGATGAGTGCGCCGACGAAGGCGCAGATGAACACCACCAGCTCCTGGCTTCCCGGGATGTACATTATGTTCAGGTATGCCGCATATTCGATGTGGCTCGACACGTATGCGAAGATGCCGAGGGCCACTCCTATTATTGCCGACGTGCCGGCGCACATGCCGTCCATGCCGTCGTTCAGGTTGGCACCGTTAGACACTGCCGTGACCACGATGATGGTCATGACCACGAAGAGTATCCAGCCCGCGGCGTGCTTGTACTTTCCGCATACGGACATGATGGCCGAGTAGTCGAGGTTATGCCCCTTGATGAACGGTATGGTGGTCTTCAGCGACTTTGTCGCCTCGCTCCTGTGCTTTACCACAATCTCCTGCGTCTGCTTCTTCTCGATGGCCACGTTCTCGCGTATCACCGCGTCGGGACTGAGATACAGCACCAGGCCGACAATCAGTCCGAGGCCCACCTGGCCGACAATCTTGAACTTGCCGTGCAGTCCTTCCTTGTCGTGCTTGAATATCTTGATGTAGTCGTCGAGGCCGCCGAGCAGTCCGAGCCATACCGTCGTGATGATCATCAGTATGAGATAGATGTTCCTCATGCGCCCGAGCAGGATGACAGGCACGAGTATCGCCGTGATGATAATCACTCCGCCCATCGACGGCACGCCTATTTTCTTCACTCCGAACGGGTCTATCGTCTCGTCGCGCTGCGTCTCGGTTATCTGCTTCCGCTTGAGATACTTGATGAATTTCTCGCCGAACCATGCCGATATCACCAGCGACAGCATCAGTGCGAGCAGCGCCCTGAACGATATGTACGACCAGATGTGCGCACCCGAGATGCCGAACTGGTCTAAAAACCGGAAAAGATAGTATAGCATATAACTTTGTTTTTAATTACGAATTTGGAGTTACGAATTACGAGTTGTCAGCCTGCGGCTGATTGTGAATTATTTAATTACGAATTACACGTGAGCGTGAAAGGTGATTATCCGCTTTCTTACACCTTATTATATATATACCCTGTCGCTTCATTGGAATCACGGGATGTGCCGTTGCGGTATCATGCCGCATGGCAATTCGTAATTATATAATTCGTAATCGGCCGCAGGCCGACAACTCGTAATTCCAAATTCGTCATTCGTAACTCATTATTTCCTTTATCGTCTCCTTGTCGTCGAAGTGGTGCTTGACGCCCTTTATCTCCTGATAGTCCTCATGTCCCTTTCCGGCCACGAGTATCACGTCGCCCTTTCCGGCCATCATGCACGCCGTGCGGATAGCCTCGCGTCGGTCGGCGTTTGTCGTCACCTTCTTCATCTGCTGCGCGTTCAGTCCGGCCAGCATGTCGTTGATGATGTCCTGCGGCTCTTCGAAGCGCGGGTTGTCGCTCGTTATTATCACCGTGTCGCTCTGCTTCACGGCCTCCTGCGCCATCAGCGGGCGCTTGCCCTTGTCGCGGTTGCCGCCTGCTCCGCACACTGTGATGACCTTGCCCTTGCCGCCGAGCACCTCATGTATGGCGTTCAGCACGTTCTCGAGGGCGTCGGGCGTGTGCGCGTAGTCCACGATGGCCGTGTAGCCCTTGGGTGAGCGTATAGGCTCGAGGCGTCCGCTGACACTCTTCAGCGTGCTCATCGTCACGAGGATTTCATCAGGCTGCTTGCCGAGCATCACCGCCGCGCCGTATACGGCCAGCAGGTTGCTGACGTTGAACTTGCCGATGAACTGCACGCCGACCTCGCGTCCGTCGATCTCAAGATACATTCCCTCGAAGTGGCACTCGATGATTTTTGCCTTGAAGTCGGCCATCGACCGTGTGGAGTATGTCTTCACGGTGGCCTTTGTGTTCTGCACCATGACGGCACCGTTCTTGTCGTCGGCGTTGGTTATGGCGAAAGCGTCCTTCGGCAGGTTGTCGAAGAAAGCCTTTTTGGCGTCGCGGTAGTTCTCGAACGTCTTATGATAGTCGAGGTGGTCGCGGGTGAGGTTGGTGAAGAGTCCGCCCGCAAACTTCAGTCCGCCGATGCGCTTCTGTGCTATTGCGTGGCTCGAGCACTCCATGAAGGCATATTCGCATCCTGCCTCGACCATGCGTGCGAGCAGTGCGTTCAGCTCTATGGGGTCGGGCGTGGTGTGGCTTGCCGGCACGGCTTCGTCCTCGATGTAGTTGCACACGGTGGAGAGCAGTCCGCAGCGGTGGCCCAGTTTCCTAAACATGTTATAGAGCAGGGTCGCTATCGTGGTCTTTCCGTTCGTTCCGGTGACGCCCACGAGCTTCAGCTTCGCCGAGGGGTCGCCGTAGAACAGCGTTGCCACAGGTCCCACGGCGCTTTCCGTAGACCCTACGGTAACGTAAGTCACTCCGTCTGCCTTCTCTTCCGGCATGTTCTCGCAGAGTATTGCTGCGGCTCCCAGCTCGATGGCCTTGCCGATGTAGGCGTGGCCGTCGGCCTGCGTGCCCTTGATGGCTACGAAGAGATGGCCCGGTGCCACGCGGCGCGAGTCGATGTCCACTCCTGTGATTTCAACCCCGGCATTGCCTTCGATGCCAAGAGGCTTTACGTTTTTGAGCAACTCGTTAAGTTTCATTTCCTTACCTTTTTATGTTTGTTATCTTGTTGTTTCTTTCCTATTCCATTGTCAGCACGCATTCGCTGCCGTGCCTTATGGCCTTTCCTGGTGCGAGGCTCTGCTCCTTCACCCGGCCGCGGCCCTTCAGTCTGACCTTCACTCCCTTGCTCTCGAGCAGGTATACGGCATCCCGTGCGCCCATGCCTCTCACGTCGGGCACGGCTCCACGCACCGTCTTCACCCTCGTCAGTTCCACGCCGTCGCTCTTCCGTGCCGCCTTGCCCCATACAGGGTTACCGTAGGCATAGCTGCCCGTCCATGGCGATTCGCGCTTGATGCCCAGCTTGCCCAGCACGAAGTCGGCCGCCAGCACGTTGCCGTCCTTCACGTCGGGGATTACCACCGATGTCGTGTCGCGTGCGTCTTCGACGCTCAGTTTGAGGTGCCGTGCCATCACGCCCTCGGCGATGTGGTGGAACACCAGTCCGCTCATGCCGCCGCCCGAGGCCGGCAGTCCCGACTTCTGGATGCACACGATGCATGTGTATTTGGGGTTGTCGGCAGGGAAATAGCCTGCGAAGCTCAGCCAGTAGTCTACCACGCCGGTCTTATATCCGGCGGAGCCCTTCGCCACCTGGGCCGTTCCCGTCTTGCCGGCCACCTTGAACATCTTTGAGCCCGCTTTCTTGCCCAGTCCCTGACTGACCACGTGCTCCAGTATCGTCTGCATCGTCTTGATGGTCTTCGGCTTGGCGATGCTCTCCTTTATCACCTCCGGCGGGAACTCGGCTATCGTCTCGCCGTTCTTCACCACCTTCTTGACAAACCTCGGGCGCATCATCCGTCCGTTGTTGGCGATGGCGTTGTAGAAGGCCACCGTGTTGATGGGGGCTATCTGCGTCTCGTATCCTATGCTCATCCAGGGCAGTGCCGTCTTGCTCCAGTTGTCGTACTGGCCGCGCTTGTTCTTGTGCGGCATGCGGATGATGGGCGGGAAGTAGCCCACGAGGGGCAGCTTGAGGTCTTCGTGTATGCCGACGCGGTAGAGCCCCTCGACATATTTCTCCGGGTTCTGGCCGTAGAACTTGTCTATCACGTAGCTCACGCCGATGTTGCTGCTCACCTCGAGCGAGCGTGCCACGTTGATGTCCTGGTATCCTCCGCGGCGCCAGTTGTGATCCTTCATGTCGCGGCCGTGCATCTGCATGACGCCGCTGCCGGTGTGTATCACGTAGCTCGTGTCCACCACGCCGTCGTCGAGAGCCACGAGAAACGACGCCACCTTGAACACCGAGCCAGGCTCACACCTGTAGCTGATGGCCTTGTTCATTATCTCGCGGTATTCGCCGTCGGCGCACTTCACCATGTTCACCATGGCCTTGACGTCGCCCGTCTCCACCTCCATGATGATGGCCACACCCACGTCGCCGTTCACGTCCTTGTCTTTCAGCTCCTCTATGAGCGCACGTTCGGCGAGGTCCTGCATGTTGACGTCTATCGTGGTGACGATGTCGGCGCCGTCGTCGGGCGGCGTGACGGTGATGTCCATGAACTTGTTGAGCACCTTGCGGCGGTGCTTGATGCCGTTGGTGCCGCGCAGTATCGAGTCGTACGACAGTTCAAGGCCGCAGCGTGCGGTGTCCTTCGCGCCGAACATGTCGCCCACGGTGCGGTGTGCCAGCGAGCCGAATGGCCTGCGGCGTGCGTTGAACTCCTCGCAGTGGAAGCCGCCCTTGTATTTCGACATGCGGAAGACGGGCAGCTTCTTCACCTCCGTGTACGTGTTGTAGTCGATGCGCTTCTTCCATATCGGCCAGTTGCGGCTCATCTTCCGGCGTCCCTTCTCGAGGTGCGTCTTGAACTCGCGGGCCGACATCTGCGGGAAAATCTTGCTCAGTCCGTCGCATATCGAGTCTATCTTCTCGCACCATATCGAGTCCTTTTCCTCGCCTCCGGCCTTGAAGTCCATGTATATCTTATATTCGGGTATGCTGCTGGCCATGAGCTGTCCGTCGCAGCTCAGTATGTTGCCGCGGTTCGGCTTCACGCTCACGCTGTCGCGCTTGAGGCGTGCCGCCACGTCTGTCCAATACTGTTTCTTGGCCGACATGATGTATGCGGCCTTGCCCAGCACTGCTATGCCGATGAGTGTCAGTATCAGTGCTATGGCGAAATAGCGGGGCATCACTTTCTTGTTTTCAAACTTGCTCATTGCCGTTGCTTCCTTTCTCTTCTGTTCTTTCCCTGCATGTGGCCGGACGTCATTCTTCCGTTATTATTATATATGGTGGCTGTTCCGCTATGTGGAGCAGGCTGTCCTTGTTGTTCCGCAGAATCTCCAGCACGTGACTCTCGCGGCACCGCTCCGTGAGGGTGCTCGAGCTCGACAGTGCCTTGTACTTCGCATCCTTCAGTTCGCGTTCGAGCCGGTCTATCTCGATGATGTCCTGCTGGCACTGGAAGCGTGCCGCCACGTAGCTGATGGTGAACAGCACGATGAGGGCGAAGAGCCCTATCTGGCTTCTCACCATCTCTGCCGTCAGGATGTCGCCGCCTATTATCTTGCGCAGCGTCAGTGTGGGCGACGGTTTCGGGTCGTCCTCCCTCACCTTGTTCTTCAGCTGCTGCAGGCGGGTCTCCTTCTTTTCGCCGCCTTCCGGGGCTTCCTCTGCGGGCGTCTTGCCGTCCGTCTCCATTGGCTCCGGTTCCGTGCTGTTATTCTTTTTTGTCATTGTATGTCTCTTTTGGAATGTTTAGGGTGGTGTAGGGCTTGTAGTGTAGTAGGTGCTGCAAGGGCTTTAGAGCTTTTCGGCAACCCTTAACTTGGCACTTCTGCTGCGCGGGTTGCTCTCCTGCTCTTCTGCCGTGGGCACGGTGACCTTGCCCGACAGCGGTCGCAGCGGTGCCTCCGAGCGTCCGAAGAAATCCTTTTCCACGCGTCCGTCGGCGTTTCCCGTCTTCATCACGTTCTTTACAATGCGGTCTTCGAGCGAGTGGTAGGTTATGGCGGAGAGCCTTCCGCCCGGCGCGAGCAGTTCCGTGGCGGCGGCGAGCATCTCGCGCAGTGCGTCCATCTCGTGGTTCACCTCGATGCGCAGTGCCTGGAAGAGCTTTGCCATGTCTTTCTTCTCGCGTTCCCGCGGCATCATCTTTGCTGCCACGGCGAGCAGGTCGGCCGTGGTGGCAAAGGGCTTCTGCTGTCTCTCCCTGACGATGGCCGCCGCGATGCGCCGTGCCGTCTTCAGTTCGCCGTAGAGGTAGAGCACGTCTGCTATGCGCTCCTCGCTGTATCCGTTGAGCACGTCTGCCGCCGTCATTCCCGCCCTGTTGTTCATCCGCATGTCGAGCGGGGCGTCGAAGCGGAATGAGAATCCTCTCGTCTCGTCGTCGAGATGATGGCTCGACACGCCGAGGTCTGCCAGCAGTCCGTCGATGTGGTCCACTTCATAGTATCTCATCCAGTTTTTCAGATACCTGAAGTTGCTGCGCACGAAGGTGAACGTGGCGTCCTGTCCGCCCACCTGCGGGCTCTGCCTCTCGGCGTCGGCATCCTGGTCGAAGCCGAAGAGGCGTCCACCTCCGCCGAGCCGCGCGAGTATGCCGCGGCTGTGTCCGCCTCCTCCGAAGGTGACGTCTACGTATGTGCCGCCGGGTTTTATGTTAAGCCCGTCGATGCTCTCGTGCAGTAATACCGGCACGTGATATGTGGGTGCAGTTGTAACCATGTCTCTTGATGATTTAGGATAATCCGTTGCTGTCGTCCATGATGGCTTCCAGTGCCTGTCCGAACTCGCCGGCAGGCATTGCCGTGCTGCCGGCCCTGGTGCTGCTCCATATCTCTATGGTGTCGCCCATGCCGATGAAGACAATAGCCTGCTGTATGTCTGCCAGTTGCTGGAAGCGCTTTGATATGAGGAACCGCCCGTTGCCGTCGAGGCTTATCGGCTCGGCTTCGGCCACGAACTGCCTGAACACCTGCTGGTGTGTCTTGTTCCATAGGCTGAGCCGCAGGCGCATCTCGTCCATGCGGGCGTTCCATACGCTCTCGGGATATAGCGTGAGACAGGGCTGGAACACGTCTTTCCTGAGCACGAGCCGCTCCTCGCCGGCGCCTTGCAGCACCTTGCGGAATACGGCCGGCAGGAAGGCTCTTCCCTTGGCGTCGGTCTTTGCTTCTATAGTCCCTAAGAATCGCATGCGTACATATAAAATGGATTCAGAGGCCAAAGTTACGTATTTTTCCCCACAATTCCCCACTTTGCCCCACACTTTTTGCAGGTTAATTTTCAATTTAATATTGTTAAATTTATAAGTCGTTGACAATCAATAGGGTGGTGGTTTGCGGCGAAGTGGTGGTTGAGGGGGCTGGGAAGGCATGGGGAGAGATGGGAAATATGGGAGGAATGGGATACCCCGGAATAGCCGGAAAGACCGGAATAGCCGTAAAAAGGCCACGAAAGCCCACATGAGCTATGTCCCTACCGGAGCAGAAGGTCGTTTCTTTCCTGCCATTTCTCCCATCATTCCCATTATTTCCCATTCTATCCCATCCCTCTCCGCAGCTCTCCTTCCCTTTGGGGAGGTCGGGAGGGGCTCCCTTTGAGGCCGGGATGGGCCCCTCCTGAGGGTGCAACGGAGGCTTCCTGACGGTGTAATCGGTTGCCCGTGACGGTGTGAAATGTTGCCCGCTGATGTGTCCTGGCTGCTTCCAAACGCGTTTGTGCCCGCTATCAAAAGTGTTTTTGAGAGCTGCGCTAACCGTTTTTGAGAGCTGTCAAAAGATGCGGCGGTCAGGCTGGCGTGATGTCTCCGGCTGCCGGTGTTTACATATTTTAAAATGATTTTCTCATAAAAGATTATCCATTCACGAAAAATTGTGTTACTTTTGCAATTCGTTAGGGATGTAGAGAGAAATGAAACAAATTACGGAGAAAACCATTGATATTGATGGCATATTGCGCGATAAGATGGGGGCAAAGGCTAAATTTGTGCCTCGTCCGCTCGTCCGCTGGCTCCGCCATATCATCCACCAGGAAGAGGTGAACCGCTACCTGTGGGAGAGCCGCCATCTCAGCGGTACGGAATGGCTTGAGGAGTGCGTGCGCTATCTCGACATGACGCTCGTGCTTGAGGGCGAGGAAAACCTGCCCGCCAAGGACGACGGACGGCTGTACACCTTCGTGAGCAACCATCCGCTCGGGGGTGAGGACGGCGTGGCGCTCGGCGCCATCATAGGCCGCCACTACGACGGGCGCTTCCGCTATCTGGTCAACGACCTGCTCATGAACCTGCCGGGACTGGCTCCGGTGTGCATCCCCATCAACAAGACGGGCAGCCAGAGCCGCAGCTTCCCCGCAATGGTGGAAAGCGGTTTCCGCAGCGACAACCACATGCTGATGTTCCCCGCGGGGATATGCTCGCGGCGGCGCGGCGGCGTGATACGCGACGTGGAATGGAAAAAGACGTTCATCGTGAAGAGCGTGGAATATCAGCGCGACGTCGTGCCGATACATTTCGGCGGGCAGAACTCCGATTTCTTCTACCGGCTGGCCAACTTCTCCGACCGGTATGTCCGCAAGGTGAACATCGCCATGCTCTTCCTCGTGGACGAGATGTACAAGAACGCCCACAAGACGTTCCGCGTGGCGATAGGCAAGCCCATACCATGGCAGACCTTCGACAAGAGCCGCACCCCCGCGCAGTGGGCGCAGTATGTGCAGGACAGGGTGTATGAGCTGTGAGACGATGGGATGGCTATAATGGATACAATAGCTGTCATGGCTATAATAGCTGTCAGAAAACCAAGTGATAAAACAACCATTAGATGGAACAAGAGATAATAAAGCCGATAGACAAGGCATTGCTGAAGAGCGAGCTGACCCCTGAGCGGCAGCTCCGCATGACCAACAAGAGCAACAACGAGATATACATCGTAGACGCGCACAACGCGCCGAACGTGCTTCTTGAGATCGGAAGGCTCCGCGAAATAGTCTTCCGTGAGGCCGGAGGCGGCACGGGAAAGGAAGTCGACCTCGACGAGTTCGACACGATGGACAACTGCTACAAGCAGCTCATCGTGTGGAATCCGGAGGCTGAGGAGATAATCGGCGGCTACAGGTATATCCTCGGGCGCGACGTCGATGTCGACAGCAACGGCCAGCCCATACTCGCCACGAGCCACATGTTCCATTTCTCGGAGAAGTTCATGCGCGACTACATGCCTTACACCATCGAACTCGGACGCAGCTTCGTGTCGCTCGGCTACCAGAACACGAACAGGAACGGGTCGAAGAGTCTCTTCGCCCTCGACAACCTGTGGGACGGTCTCGGGGCGCTCACCGTCATACAGCCGGACGTCAAGTACTTCTTCGGCAAGATGACGATGTATCCCTCATACATACGCAAGGGCCGCGACATGATTCTCTATTTCCTCAAGAAACACTTTGAAGACAAGGAAAACCTCGTCATACCGATGAAACCGCTGGTCATCGAGGCCGACCCGAAAGAGCTCGACGCACTTTTCTGCGAGGAGGCTTTCAAGGAAGACTACAGGATTCTCAACCGCGAGATACGCAGCTTGGGATATAACATCCCGCCGCTCGTGAACGCGTACATGAGTCTCAGTCCGACGATGAAACTCTTTGGCACGGCTATCAACTACGGCTTCGGCGATGTGGAGGAGACGGGAATACTCATTGCCGTCGACGAGATTCTCGACCAGAAGCGCGTGCGCCATATCGACTCGTTCATCAAGGAACACCCCGAAGCACTCAAGATAACGAGCGGCGCAAACAAGGTGATATATAAGGACAGTGAAGCCGGAGCGAGGTAAAGACGGTTTCCACCCGGCAGCCGGTGCCACTGCCGGAGGAACAGCGGTGCGGTTGTACCGCCGGATGGCCATGCTGCTGATTTGCCTCTGTGCTTCCCTCGCGGCTGTTCCGGCCGACTGGAAGGGTCATGAGCCGCTCGACCTTTCTGACCCTATAGCTTTTTCCGGCGACCGCATCACCTACGGCGGCCGCACCATAATGCTCGGCGAGCGCTCCATATTTGTGGACGTGCGCCTGAGTGACGCCCTCGTCAGGGCATATCCCCACACTTATAATTCATTGAAAGAGGCTGTCCGCCATCTCAAGGACGGCACCGGGAGCGACCCGATGCGGGTGTATTTCGCTCCCGGAGTCTACTGGGCCGACGACCCCGACACGCCCGCCGTGGCCGTGGGACGCGACGGCCGCGAGCCTTTCGGCATGGTGATACGCTGCGAAAACCTCCATTTCATCGGTCTGACGCGCGATGCGCGTAATGTCGTGCTGGCTTCGCAGCGTGGACAGACGCAGGGTGCCGTGGGCAACTTCACCATGTTCGACTTCCACGGAGACGGCCTGCAGGTGAGCAACCTCACGATGGGAAACTTCTGCAATGTAGACCTCGACTTCCCGCTGTGCCCGGCTATGGGACGGAGGAAGCGGGCAGAGGCCATCACCCAGGCGCACGTGGCATACGTCGACGGCGACCGGGCGGTGGCGCGTAACGTGCGCTTCATCAGCCGGCTGAACATGAACCCGCTCAACGGCGCGCGCCGCATACTCTTCGACCGCTGCCATCTCGAGTGCACCGACGACGCCCTCACGGGCAACGGCGTGTACCGCGACTGCACCCTCTCGCTGTTCGGGCAAAAGCCGTTCTATACCACCCACAGGTGCGGCGCCGTCTTCCTGCACTGCCGGTTCACGGCCGAGGGCGGCAGCCGGAGCATGGTTTTCTGCAAGGCGCCGGGGCAGGTGACCCTCGTCGACTGCGACTACGTCTCGCACGGAGGCATCAGCGTGGGCTGGACAAACTATCCGACGGCGTGGCTGAGGTGCTATCAGGCAGGCTTCCGGCTCGACGGGAAACCATATACGGTGGGTGCCGACAGACCGGAATGCACCGTTGAAATGGGCGATTCTGAACTTATACGTGCCTTCCGGACCGTTCTCGGCCGCGACACGGTATACAACACATACAACCTTCTGAGCGGCGACGACGGGTGGAACCCCGACGGGCAGGACACGGCGGCCACTGCCACGTGCATGCCTACGGCCCTGCTGCTGAGCCATCGGACGGCAGACCTCGTCACGGGCGGTTCTCCGCTGAAACTCTCCGCCGAGGCGTTGCGCCATGGCGGATATGCCGTCACCGACTCTGCGGCCGCCCGCTACTGTGACGTGCGCTGGCGGGTGCAACCCGGATATGAGGAGTATGTGGAGCTGTCGGATTCCGCAGGGCGCGGGATAACGGTCGTGCCGCGGAATAATACCGATGAAATGGTGGAATTTTATATTGAAGCCAACACTTTGGCGGGGCTTCGCGCGGCTGTCGGGGTGACGGTCCGGCCGTCGGTGCTGCCTGCTCCCGCTTTCATGCGGAAACCCGTGGTGAGGTTGCGCGGCGGTGTTGCTGAGGTGGACTATGCCCTCGACCTCGGCGGCAGGACCGACCGCTCGGACATCGCATGGTACAGTTGTGCCGGACGTGACGGCAGCGGAGCCGTGCCCGTGGCCGTCAGCCGGGGTGGCGTCCCGGAAGTATCATACCCCTTGACGGCGGCCGACCGCGGGCGCTACATCATGGCCGTGGTCACCCCGCGCCATGGCCGCAGCGACGGAGGAGAGCCCGTGCGCGCCGTCAGCCGCAGGGCCGTGAGCGGATGGCAGGTGACGGAAAGCAATGTGCTGGATACCGATTTCCGCACGTTCCCGACGGTAAACAGGCAGGCGCCGGCTCCCGGATTCTGGACCGTAGACGGCTATAAGCCCGCCGACACGGCAGAGTTTCCGTGGACGTTTGATGCAGATAAAGATATGTGGACATACGGCCGGGGCTTCAACGGAGCCGTCGGCGAGGGACTGCTGCAGGCGCAGCGCGGCGCGCGCCTCATGTACATGCCGGCAACAGAGAAGCCCGGCGACATGTCGCTGACGCTCTGCGTGGACCCGACGAAGACGGCAGGCCAGGGCTTCGGCAGTGCCACGGGTCAGTATATGGACGTCTGTTTGAAGTTCGACGCCGGCACGCTGACGGGTTACGGCCTGCGCATCATCCGCACGGTGAAGCATGCCAAGGCCGTCGACTTCCTGCTCGTGAAGTACGACCGCGGCCGGGTGACACCGCTGACAGAACCCGTCTCGTCGGTATGCTACCGCACGGGATGCACTATAAAGATAGGTGTGAAGGGACGACGGATGACAGCCCATGTGGAGACGGCCACCCCGCTGCCGGCCGACTCGCCGCTGCCCGTGAGCGTAGACCTTGCGGCAGACATTGAGCCGTGCGCTCATGGCGGCATAGCCATACAGCACACGGGCACCTGCGGAGAGAGCACCACCATGCTCCACCGCCTCAGGGTGGAGTGGGCCGCTGTTAAATGATGGGCAGGCTGATGCCGCTTATCTTCTGATAGACGTCGAGGGCGTAGACATCCGTCATGCCGCTGATGTAGTCTATCACGGCCATGAGGCGCGTCTCCATGTCCGGCGACTTTATGTCATACTGGCTGCTGACCCTGTCTATCAGCTGCTTTGAGTAGAACCGGTCGGGATGTATGGCCGCTTCGGTCATCTGTTCCATCAGCGTCTCCATTATCTTGTAGCCAGAGAGCTCGACGTCGAGCACCGGCTTGCTGCGGTAAATCTTGTCTTTCGACAGTCGCGAGCACCGTCTGTAAGCCTCGCGCGGGGTGTCGGAGATATGCTCTATCAGGCTGCCGGAGAACGTTCCGGCCAGTATTTCCTCCTCATTCCTCACGAAAGCGGCGGCACACTCGTGTTCGAGGCAGCCTATCACGCATGCCCGCATGTACACCACCTTCTCGTTGTCGTCCGTCAGCTGCTCATCCTCGATGCGCTTGAGTATGCTTCCGCGGGTCTTTTCGTCGAAGAAACCGAGCAGCAGGCTCTCCGTTTCCTCGAACGAGAGAATCATCAGTTTGTTGGCGTCTTCGATGTCCATGATTTCATAGCAGATGTCGTCGGCCGCCTCCACGAGATAGACGAGCGGGTGGCGGGCATATCGCAGGGGTTCGCCCGGCGCCGATATGCATTTTATCCCCATTTCATCGGCAATCCGCCGGTATGTTTCCTTTTCCGTTGCGAAAAATCCGAACTTGCCGTGACTGCCTGCAGCGGCGGCCTCGAAGGGATATTTCACTATCGAGGCCAGCGTCGGGTAGGTCATGACGAAGCCGCCGGTGCGCCGTCCGCAGAAGCGGTGGGTCAGCAGGCGGAAGGCGTTGGCGTTGCCCTCGAAGCGCGTGATATCGTTCCAGAGGCTCTCGCTGACCGCATGCCGCAGCTCCGCGCCCTTGCCCTCGCGGAAGAACGCCTGTATGGCCTTCTCGCCGGAGTGGCCGAACGGAGGGTTGCCGAGGTCGTGGGCGAGGCATGCCGTGGCCACTATCTGCCCGATTTCGTTTATCATCGACCCGGCGAGCTCGCTGTGGCGGGCCGTGAGCGCCCTCGCCACATCGTTGCCGAGAGACATTCCCACACTTGCCACCTCGAGGCTGTGGGTCAGCCGGTTGTGCACGAAGATGCTTCCCGGAAGGGGAAACACCTGCGTCTTGTTCTGCAGACGGCGGAACGGCGCCGAGAAAATCAGCCGGTCGTAGTCGCGTTTGAACTCCGTGCGGTCGTCGTGCCGCTCACTGTGGCGGTGCTCCTGCCCCAGCCGCTTGTTGGTGATAAGTCTGTCCCAATGCATCATAACAGATGCAAAAGTACTCCTTTTTTATATAAAAGCGCTACTTTTTAGACGTAAAAGTGTGGCAGTTTGGATATTAATCACTACTTTTGCAACTTATAGAATAAGTAAAAACAACCGATGACAGATATCAAAGTGATAAACAAGGGACGCCAGCCCCTGCCGGCATACGCCACGGAGCAGAGTGCCGGCATGGACCTGCGGGCGAATGTCGACGCCCCCGTGACGCTGCATCCCATGGAGCGCCGCCTTATCGGCACGGGGCTGCACATAGCCCTTCCCGAAGGTTTCGAGGCCCAGATACGGCCCCGCAGCGGTCTCGCGCTGAAGCACGGCATCACCGTGCTGAACACTCCCGGCACCGTAGATGCCGACTACCGCGGCGAGATAATGGTGCTGCTGGTCAACCTCTCGGCCGAGGACTTCGTCGTGAACGAGGGCGAGCGGATAGCCCAGATGGTCATCGCGCGGCATGAGAAGGCGTCGTTCACCGTGGTGGAGACGCTCGACGAGACAGAACGCGGCGAAGGAGGATACGGCCATACGGGCGTGAAATAGCCGCCGCGGCAACCCGAACGAAAGGAAAAGCAATGACATACGTACGTGTGACACGGTTCATCATTATGCTGGCAGTGTGGGCAAGCACCCTCACGGCCGGGGCGGCTGTGCCCGACAGCACGGCACGGAAGGCCTGTGGGAATGCCGCATGCGCCGCCGCCGGTGCATGCGATGTCTCCGGCCGCTACGACTACTTCTTCCTCGAGGCCATGGTGCAGCGGCAGAAAGGCAACAACACGGCGGTCTTCGACCTCCTGCGCCACTGCATAGAGATAAATCCCGGGGCCTCGGAGGCATACTACTATCTCGCACAGTACTACCTCTCACTGAAGGACAAGGACACGGCGACGAGGTATTTCAAGCGCGCCGCAGACCTCAGTCCCGGCAATACGACATATATCGAGACTCTCGCACGCTCGTATGCGGCCGGCGGAAAGTTTGAAGACGCCATAGCGACGTTCGAGCGTCTGCTCAGCGTCGACAAGGAGCGCGACGACGTTCTCGAGATTCTCTGCCAGCTCTATCAGCAGCAGGGAGACTTCGACAACGCCGTGAAGGCCGTATCGCGGCTCGAGGAACTCGAGGGAAAGAGCGAGCGCCTCTCATATACCAAGAGCGAGATATACTCGCAGCAGAACAGGAACGAGGAGGCCATAGCGGAGATAAAGCAGCTCGCAGACCAGTATCCCAACGACCTCAACTACCGCGGAATGTACGGCGACATGCTCCTCATGAACGGACATGAGAAGGAGGCGATAGGCATATTCCGCTCCATATTGGCCGAGGAACCGGCCAATACGCGTGCCCAGATGTCTGTGAGGACATACTACAAGCAAGACAAGGACACCGTGGGTGCCGACTCGATGACGCTCGCCATACTGACGAACCGCAACACACAGCCGGCCGCAAGGATATATATAATGAGGCAGGAGGTGATGGAATCCGAGAACGCCGGCGGCGACAGCACGCGCATCCTCGCCCTCTTCGACAGCGTGGCGGCTGCAGGACAGGCCGACGAGGACATGCTGCTGCTTCAGGCCGCATACATGGATCTAAAGAAAATGGGCAAGGACAGCATCAACGCCGTGCTCGTGCGGGTGCTCGGGATGGCGCCCGACAACGCCGCGGCACGCCTCCAGCTGGTGGCCGACGCCTATTCGGCTGAAGACTATGCCCGAGTCATCGCCCTCTGTGCAGAGGCCCGGCAGTATAATCCCGACGAGATGGCGTTCTACTACTATCAGGGCCACGCATACATACAGACCGGCGACGACGCGGCGGCCCTGCATGCGTTCAAGAACGGCATAGACGTGATAAACGATAAGAGCGACCCCGGCATCGTCTCTGACTTCTACTCACTGATGGGCCATCTGCTATACGAGGCGGGCGAACGGGAGCGCGCCTTCGCCGCATACGACTCGTGCCTGCAGTGGAAGGGCGACAATATCGAGGCGATGAACAACTACGCCTACTTCCTCAGTCTCGACGGCACGCGCCTCGACAAGGCCGAGGCCATGAGTTACAAGACGATAAAGGCGCAGCCGAAGAGCAGCACCTATCTCGATACATACGCCTGGATACTCTTCATGCAGCAGCGCTATGCCGAGGCCAAGGTGTATATTGACCAGGCTGTGCAGGCCGACAGCACGGGCAGTGCCGTCATAACGGAGCACGCCGGAGACATATACGCCAAGGCCGGAGACATTGACAAGGCCGTCGAATACTGGACGGAGGCGCTCGGCAAGGACCCCGGCAACAAGATTCTGGCAAGGAAAATAAAAAAGAGAAAATACCTGAAATGATGAAATCATCCGTTTTTTTAAAGATTGCCGTACTGGCAATACCGTTCCTCCTCGGTGCGTGCAAGTCATCGAAGACAGTGGAGAAGACCGTGGCACAGACCGGCACGGAGACCGGACAGCAGCAACAGTTCCTGCAGAAGGTGTCGGACAACGCTCAATATGCCAAGTTCATAACATCAAAGGTGAAGTTTCAGGTTCAGGTGGGAGCTCAGGACCTCACACTGACGGGTAACCTGAAGATGAAGCGCGACGACGTCATACGCCTCCAGCTGATGGCCTTCGGCTTCGTCGAGGCCGGCCGCTTAGAGTTCACGAAAGACTATGTGCTCATCATGGACCGCATCAACAAGCAGTATCTGAAGGTCCCCTACGCCCAGCTCGATTTCCTGCGCAACAGCGGACTCAACTTCTACTCCCTCCAGGCCCTGTTCTGGAACGAGCTGTTCCAGCCCGGACGGCAGAAGATGACCGACGAGCAGCTTAAGGACTACGAGGCCAACATGGGCGGCGACGACGTCGTCATATCGCTCGAGCAGGACAAGATGTCGTATAAGTGGCTGGCCGCGAAGAGCACCGGACTGATAAAGATGGCCAACATACTTTATAAAGACAAGTTCCGCGGCAACACGCAGCTGAACTGGGACTACCGCGACTTCAAGAAACTCGGCAGCAAGCAGTTCCCCACGGACAACATGATAACCTTCACCACTGGCAGTAAGGAGGTGAAGCTGGGCATCACCCTCAACTATATCGGCAGCGAGAGCGAGTGGGAGACGCGCACCGAGGTGTCCGGAAAGTACCGTCAGGTGACGGTCGACGAGATTCTCCGCCGTTTCATGTCCCTGTAACCAGTGATTCAGAAGACAGTGACAGTGCTTTTTGAAATGATCAGAATAAAGTCCGTAAGGTTCTATGCAGCCATGCTTCTGCTGGCCGTCTCTGCGGGTACGCTGGCGCAGAGCCGCAAGCCGGCCGCGTCGCGGAAGGCGCGGACGACCCGTACCGTGAAGAAACCGGCGTCCAAGAAACGCACGGCCACGCCCCAGCCCTCCATCAAGGGCCTGCAAAAGGAGCGCGACCAGATAAAGCGTCAGATACAGCAGCAGGAGAAACGGCTGCGTTCCAACGAGCTCGACGTGAAGAAGAGGCTGAAAAACCTCATGATAATAAACACCGAGATAGCTGACAAACGGAAGAGCATAGACACCATACGGCGCGATATCGGCGCGCTCGATGCCGACATAGAGAAGCTCAAAGGCCAGCTCGAGACCCTTCAGCAGCAGCTCGACGACAACAAGCAGAAGTATGTCAAGTCGATGCGTTACATGCACCGCAACCGCTCCATACAGAACCAGCTGATGTTTATCTTCAGTGCCAAGAACTTCACGCAGATGTACCGCCGCATGCGTTTCATGCGCGAGTATGCCACCTATCAGCGCGTGCAGGGCGAGATGGTGAAGGCCAAGCAGGAGGAAGTGAGCCGCAAGCACGCCGAGCTTACCGACGCGAAGCTGGAGAAAAGTAACCTGCTCAGCCGCGGCGAGCGCGAGCGGCGCGACCTCGAGAGCAAGCAGACGCAGCAGCAGCAGGTGGTATCCACACTTCAGAAACAGCAGAAGACCATACAGCAGATTATCAATCAACAGCGGAAGAAGGATGCCGCGCTGAACGCACAGATAGACAGGCTCATCGCAATCGAGGTGGAGCGTGCCCGTGCCCGTGCCGCCGCAGAGGCCAAGCGCAAGGCTGAGGCCGAGAGGGCAGCACGCGAAGCGGAACGCGCACGCCGCGAATCGGAGCGCAAGACCGGAACAGGCAAGGGCGGGGGCGACACCCGCGAGACGGCCAAGGAGCCGGAGGCGCCGAGGAAGAAGAGAGAGCCGGCATATACAGTGAGCAGCGAGGACCGCCGCATCAGCGGCAACTTCGAGAGCAACAAGGGCCGTCTGCCCATGCCGATAACAGGCCCTTACCGTATCGTGAGCCACTTCGGACAGTATAATGTGGACGGTCTGAAGAACGTGCGCCTCGACAACAAGGGCATAAACATCCAGGGACAGGGAGGCGCGCAGGCCCGCAGCATCTTCGACGGAGAGGTCAGTGCCGTGTTCAGCTTCGGCGGAACGACGGGTGTCATGGTACGCCACGGAAGCTACATATCGGTATATTGCAACCTCGCATCCGTCAGCGTGCACCGCGGTCAGAAGGTGACCACACGTCAGGTGCTCGGTACCGTGGGGCAGGAGAATGTCCTCCAGTTCCAGCTCCGCCGCGAGACGGCAAAGCTGAACCCCGAGGTGTGGCTGGGAAGATAGTGCCATTGACGGAGCATCCGGTAAGTAATCGCTTATAGAATAGAACACAGAGACACGGAGACACAGAGCTATTTCAGCCTCTGTGTCTCCGTGTCTCTGTGTTCAGAAGTAAGTTTTTATGGCTCAGTAGAAAATCAATGATGATTGTTTTGATTGATAATATCATCATCATTGATTGATAATATCATCGCCAAAGTAGGGCCATAATCTCGTTTTTGGCCGTAGCCCGCAAGGGCTTTTGGCTGGTAATATAATGCCTTTGGCTATAAAACATGAATATCATATCTACCTGTGAATTAGCCCTTACGGGCTGCGGACAAAGACAAGACTCTGTCCCTACATCTCAATCCGTTTATCATGGATTTTCTAATGATTCGTTCTTATTCTTCAGTCAATATCTTAATATATGTCTCTATGGCCGCCCCGACCTCGCTTTCGCAGATATATTCGTCGGCGGAGTGTGAGCGGGCGGAGTCGCCGGGGCCGAGCTTGAACGACGGGAACGGCATGAGAGCCTGGTCGGAGAGGGTGGGAGAGCCGAAGGGGCGCATGCCCATGGCCTTCATCCGCATTACGAGCGGGTGGTTGCCGTCGATGCCCGACGACCCGAGGCGGAACGACCGGGCCTTCACCTCGCTCTTCACATTACTCCTTATGATGTCGAACACCTCCTCGTTGGTATACAGTTCGTTCGTCCTGACGTCTATCACGAAACGGCATTCGTCCGGCACGACGTTGTGCTGCGTGCCTGCATTTATCACCGTCACGCTCATCTTCACCGGTCCGAGCAGTTCGCTGACGCGCTCAAACCTGTGGCTGCGCAGCCATACGAGGTCGTCGAGGGCCTCGTAGATGGCGTTCACGCCCTCGTTACGGGCTGCGTGTCCCGAGCGGCCGTGCGCCGTTCCGTCTATCACCATCAGTCCTTTCTCCGCCGTTGCCGGCTGCATGCCCGTCGGTTCGCCCACTATCGCCACGTCCGTGTGCGGCAGCAGGGGCAGCACACGGCAGATGCCGTCGCGTCCGGACACCTCCTCTTCGGCCGATGCCACATAGATGAGGTTGAACGTCCGCTGCCTGCCCGTCAGCACCCTGTATGCCTGAAGCAGGGCCACGAGCCCTCCGCCGCAGTCGTTGCTGCCCAGTCCGTAGAGCCTGTCGCCCTCCACTGACGGCACGAACGGGTCTCTCGTCCACGTGCTCACCGGCTTCACCGTGTCTATATGGGCATTCAGCAGTACGGTGGGGCGGCCGTCGTCGTAGTCGCTGCAGATGCTGTAGACATTGTTGGCAATCCTCTTCGGGTGCAGTCCGCAGCCCTTCATATACTCCTCCATGATGTCCGCCGCGCGGCTTTCGTCTCGGCTCACCGACGGTGTCGCTATCAGTCTGCCGAGCAGCGCCATGGCCTCGGCGGTGTAATTACTGTATTCCATAACACCGCAAAGATATAAATTTTTTGGAGGAAAAGGGAGGAAAAGGGAGAAAAAGAAAGCCCCTCCCGACCTCCCCAAAGGGGAGGAGACCTGTAGAAAGGGGGCTGAGAGGGCTGAGAGGGCTGAGAGGGCTGGGAGAGATGGGAAAATAATGGGAGGAGATGGGAAACAATGGGAGATTCCCATTCCCTCCCATCGCTCCCGTTCCCTCCCATAATCTTCCAGCCCTCTTTCCCTTCTCCTCTCCTTGGGGAGGTCGGGAGGGGCTCCCCCTTAGATCGGGAGGGGCTTTGAAGAGGCTTCCGGGGTCTCCTTAGGGCTTTTTTGTAACAAAAATGCCTTATATTGGGAAATTTAATGTATCTTTGCCCCTACGATGAAATGGGCGGGAATCAAACGGATTGCACTTCTCATTCCGGTCGTCATGGCCGGAATGCTCGTCCATGCGGTGCCAGCATACCACTTTGAGCCTATAGACAGGCGTTTCGACAGCATCGCACGGCATCTGCTCAGCATAGACTTCGCCAACGAACGGCATGCCGCCGACCCGCGTATGCTCGCACAGTTGAACCGCATTGCGGATAACAGCGGCGACAGCCAGCTGAAGGCACGGGCCATTTACTGGCAGGTGCGGATGAGTCAGATGAGTGCCCGCCCCGCCGAGTGCATCAGCCGTCTGGAGGAGGCCATGCGCCTCTGCCGTCCCGGATATGGCTACGACCGCGGACTCATCAGCTACCAGTTGGCCGGCAATTACGAACGTCTCGGCAAGTACACGCAGTGCTATAGCTTCGCCACGGAGGCCATCAGCGCCTTCCGCGAGGCAGGTGACGACTATTTTCTCGGTAACACCCACCTGTTGCTCGTGCAGCTTTTCCACGATATCGGCGACCTTGAGTCGGCCCGCCGGCAGCTCGCCGAGAGCAAGGCATGCTATACACGGGCCGGCTATCCGCTCAACCGCATCTACTTCTTTGAAGGTCTTTTCTGCACCGACGATACGAAAAGCCTTGGCTTTTACCGCCGTTCCGTAGCCGCGGGAGGCAAGGACTGGGGCATGACGGTGCAGGCGCTGCTCAACATCAGTGCCATACAGTTGCGCCGCGAGCAGCCCGACAGTGCTTCGCTGCAGGTGGAGCAGGCCCGTACCCTGCTCAGCCGGAACGCTCCCGAAAACACTTTCTTCAGTTCTCTGCTGGCCAATCAGACCGCGCAGATACTCTATCAGCAGGGCCGTTACGATGAGGCCATGGCCCAGCTCCGCAGCGTGGAGCACATGACGGAGCAGCTGCACGGCGAGACTTTCATGCTCGACACCTACCGCCTGCTGTGGCTTATCAGTGAGAAGCGCGGCCGCATGACCGACGCATACCAGTATCTGAAGACCTATCAGGAGGCTTTCGAGCACCGACAGGAAGAGATACGCAAGCTCGAAGGCCCTAAGGCCGAGGCCCGTCAGGCCATCGCCCGCCAGGCCGATCGCATACGGCTGCTCGAGCAGGATGCCGAGTTGAACCGCAACTACTTCTATCTCACGCTACTCATATCGGCGCTGGGGCTGCTTATCTGCGGCGTCGTGGCCATGTATTTCTACAACCGCTACCGCCTGCGCCGCGTGGAAAACCTGCAGTTGCGGCAGTCGCTCGAGCAGGAAGCGATCATCTATCAGATGAACATGAAGAACTTTCAGGAAGACATCAAGCAGAAAGACTGCGAGATTTCGTCGTCCACTCTCCTGCTGACGAACAAGAACGAGGTGCTCCGCCAGCTGCACGACATCACCAAGCGGTATAGCGACGACGGCCGCATACCGCAGGAATACGTGCGTCAGGTGAACGAAGCCATCGGCGATTCGCTGCGCAACGACGACGAGTGGTCGCGCTTCAAGCTGCATTTCACGTCCGTTCACCCCGATTTCTTCGTCAAACTGAAAGCCCGCTGCAGCGAGCTGACCGAGAACGACCTGCGCCTCTGCGCATACATAAGCATCGGAATGCGTGCCAAACAGATTGCCGAGATGCTCTCGATAAGTCCCGACAGCGTCAACAGCAACCGCTACCGTCTGCGCAAGAAATTGGGATTGGAACACGGAGACTCGCTTGATGATTTTATAAGGAATATATAATGGGTTCTATCTCACCACCTTCTTGCCGTTCACGATATAAACTGTTCCCGGTCGCGGTGTATCCACGCGCTGGCCGGTCAGCGTGTAGTATGCGCCGTCGTTGCGGACGTGGCTTTCTGATACGCTTTTTATCGCCGTGTCTATCGATGAAATGGCGCATTTGTCGGCGTTGCGGATGATTCCGTTCTTGTCGAGGAGCAGTACGATGAGCTCCGTGTTCTCCTTCTTCAGCACCGTCTGCGGCATGTCGAGCTCGTAGTCGTGGGTGAACGAGTCACCATCGTTGATGTCGGCGGGAATCATTCCGCCGATACCCTTGTAGCCGTCGTTGTCCGCATAGCCGCGTGCCACGTCCTGGAACCAGATGTTGTCGGCGTTGACTACTTGAGGAAGATCCTCGAAACCGTAGCAGTCGCCCATGCTGCCGCCGGCATATCCGTTCATCTGGTCATATCCGCAGTAGTCGTCTGTGATGCCCGTCTCGGCGTGCGTGCGGTGTACGTCGTTCTCAATAACGATGTAAGCGAGCTTGAAATCGGCTCCCGTATAGTCGTTGGCGAAGAACACGTCGGTGTGCGCACTGATGCGGCCGTCCTTTCCGAGCGTTGCTTTGAGGCTCACACCGGTGTAGTTTTCCTCGCTTGCCTTGATGTTCTCGTAGTATGTCGGGATGTTGCCCGGGTCTATCGCGTACATGGCATTGCGGCTCATGACACATTTCGGATATCCGGATATGCCGAACCTGCTCATCACCCACTGGCGATACTCCTCGCCGGGGATAGCCATCGAGTCGGGCACGATGGCGCTGCCGTCGTTGTGTATGGCGATGCCGATAAACCCGTCGGGGTAGTTTTTGTTCATATACTCCATCGCTCCGATACCCCGCACGCAGTACTGGCACCACGTTCCGGTGACTTCCTCGGCCACGAGTTTCCACGGATAGGCAGACAGGCGGCCGGTGATGGCGGCGCTGTCGGCTCCGCTCTTTATCCATGCTGTGTATCCGGCCGTGGCGTTGCGCTCAAGATTTACGGGTTCGGCGATGGTGAACGGCACCTTGCTGCCCGCTTTCAGTGTTGCGTCAGACGTGTAGGTGACGGTCTTACCGTCCATTTCGAAGCCCACGGTGTAGCCTTTCACGTCTGTCTCGCCCGTGGCGAATGCGCTTCCGCTGATGGTGATGTCGCCGTAGCCGTCGTAGCAGCGATGCAGGTCGAGCGACAGGCCTACGGTCGACGGTATGCCCACGAAGAGGTCGTCGAGGTAGAGCATGGCCTTGTCTTTCGAGTCGTTGACGAACGCTATGTATACCGTCTTGCCGTTATATGCTTCCAGACTTACACTGCGCTCCGTCCATGTGGCACCCTCTTTCTTCACCGTCAGTGCCGGTGCGGCCTTGTCGAAGTCTTCGGGAGCAGCTCCCTTCTCGGAGATATACACCGAGTAGCCGTCGGAATAGTCCTTGTCCGACGCCTTGGCGCGCCATGACACCACAGCCTTTGCCGAGGCCACGGTGATGGCCGGCGTCACGAGCCAGTCGTTGCTCGTGCCCGCTTTCTTGTACCATGAGGTCGAAGCGGCCACGCCGTTCTCCTCCTTGTCTACCTTGATGCCTACCCATGGCGTTCCTACGGCAAATCCTAATTTTGCCGTTTCGTTAGACGGCTCGTTCCTGTCGAGGTCGTAGAGCGAGAATCCGGCGGGTATGCCGTCGTCGAACGATGTGCTGAAATAGGTTGTCTGTGCGTTGCCCGCCGTCGCGAGGGCGAGCATGCAGAATGGGATAATGATTTTTTTCATATCGGTTGAGATGTTGTTTTGTTCTTTTTATTGTTCTTGGGGGTAGGGATTGTAGGGATTAGTAGGGCTTGGTAGGGTTTGTATGACGGCCTTGCCGTTCACGATATAGAGGCCCGGCGCGTTTATTTCCCTTACCTTCCGTCCGCCGATGGTGTATATGGCGTCGGTTGCCGGGCTTTTCCCTGTTGGCTTTATGGCGTCTATACCGAGCGTCGTGCCCGTCACTACGGCAGTCTCTTCGGTGTATTCCGAGTCGGCAAGGCTGCCTGTCGCTTTCACCATGAAGGCGTAGCGGGCGTTGTCTTCCAGTCCGCTGATGTCGGTATGCGTGTCCTTTATGTCTTCATATACGGCCTGCTCGGCGTGGAAGTAAATCTCCTCCACATCCTTGTCTTCCGTCGACTCTATTGTTCCCGCAGGCTCTACGGCTTTTGCGTTGGGGTAGAGTTGAGCGGCGTCGGCACCGCGCATGATGATTATCGAGTCTATGAAAGCCTGCTCTTTCTGCACCTCTATGTCTATCGTGGTGGCCGTCAGTCCGGCTCCGGCAAACTTATATATATATGTACGCGGGGTCGAGGTCAGGCGGTGGCGTGCCGTCAGTCCGTTTGCCGATACCGAGAACACGGGCTGCTGCCCTGTCGCCGATGCCACTTTTACCACCACGCAGAAGTCGCGGAGATGCTTCGAGAAATTCATTTCCAGCGATTTCATCGAGCCGGAAGTCTTCACGCCGCCCATTTTGAGCATGCCTCCTGCCTGATACAGCTCCGTGCCCGTCCAACCTTTCATCGTCATGTAGCTGTCGAGTTCGCCGCTGATGTCCTTGCTGTCGGGGGTGGTGGCCGAGCCGGCTGTCATTTTGTCGAAGCCTTCGTTCATTGCGATGGTGTTGTCTGACTCGGCCCTCATCCTCGTGAGGACCAGCGTATATGCCTCGGTACGGCTGTCGGCGGCCTCCCACTGCGCCGTGAATCCGTCCTTGCGTATTGCCGTCACCTGCGGGTTGAGCGGTGTCTTGAGATGGTTTGCCATGAAGTTGAATGTCACGGTGCCGTCTGCCGCGCTGATGTCGTACACTCCGCGGTCGAGCTTCTCGCCGGTGAACGGTTTTGCGGCAGGCTTCGACGTGTCGGTGAAGCTGTCGTTGCCCGGCTGCGGGTAGAGGTCGTTGGCCTCCGTGGCATATCCCGCCACCACGTCGTATGTCGCGTCGTTGTCGGCGCATACCATGTGGAAGCGCATGTGGTTGTCGTCCGGGTTGACGGCGTTCTGGTTCCACAGGCCCATGTCGAAGTCGGCGTGGGTAATCATGAGTCCGTCTCCCGGGATGTAGCTGTCCCATCCCTTGCGCTGTCGCGACTCAAGGAGGTAGAACTCATCGGCGTTGCGGCGCGTAGTTATGCGGTATGCGCTGTTGGTCTCCTGTATGTCGCCGAGCGTCAGTCCGTCCTCGGCGCGCGTCAGTTCGTCGGGTGTCAGCCATCCGAGAGTCATCCTTTCGAACGCGTTGTAGCTCGGCGGCGTGCGCGAGTCGTTGTTGTAAGCCCCGTAATCCATCAGGTCGTATGCCCCGAGATGATACGAGCGGCTGTCCGCCGTGCTGTAGTGGTCGGCCAGTCCGAGCACGTGGCCGAACTCATGACAGAACGTACCTATCGCCGACGACTGCCTGCCGAGGTTCCCGAACAATTCCGACGAGCAGGCGAAGACATCCAGTATCTTTCCGTCGAGTTTCAGGTTGACGCCTGCCTGCGTCAGGTTCCATTTCTTCGGCCATACCGTGTTTGCCCCGCCGCCGGCATTCTCGCCGTATCCGGCAAAGATTACGTATACCATGTCTACGTATCCGTCGCCGTCGTAGTCATATTTCGAGAAGTCGACGCCCAGTCCGTCGTGCGCCGTCTGGCACGCTTCGGCAATCATCTTCTCGCAGTTTTCGTCCACTCCGGTGTACATGTTGTTCTTTCCGTAATATTCCGACGTGCGCGAGAGCGTCACCGGTCCCACCACGTCGAACGTCGGGCGGAACAGTCCCGACGACTGGTCGATGAAGTAGTCGCGTGCCGAGCCCATGCATCCGTCTTCCGAGAAACCTTCCTCGTTCATCATTCTGTCATGGTATTCCTGCCCGAACGTCATCTTTTTATCGGTGAAATCGGCCAAAATCACCAGTCCGCGCACGTCTCCCTTCGTCGGGAACGTGCCTATCTGATATGGCGAAGCCTTCTGCCCGGCCTTGCGCGGCGCGTTCCTGCGCGGTGCGCGTGCTATGGCCGAGTCTGCCGCCGCGGCTGCGGCAGCGTCTTTTGCAGGGTCGAAGCGGCGCATCGTTCCGTCGGCATCCTCCATCACCCTGACGCCGTCGGCGGTCATCAGGCGGTGTCCGTGCTCGTCACCTATTATATATAATGTGACGATTGAGCCGTCTGCCAGACACTTCTTCATGGCTCCCCGCCATGCCGGCACCGCATGGGTGGCAGCCGCCGTCATCATGACGAGAAGTGCGAATGTAAGTAATTTCTTCATATTTGTGATACTTTAGAATTTATTTATGCTGCAAAGTTACGAAAAAGAACAATAAAAGACGTGCTTGTTTCTATTCACTAAGTGTAAAAAAGTATAGAAAAAAACTGATAACGGCCTAAAAAGCGGCATTTCATCGCTTTTTTTACATTATATATCAATAATTTTGCAGACGGAAGATGGCGGTGTTTGTATGAAGCCTCCACGATGTTATTAAGAAACTTCTGCGGAAGGAAGGCACGGCGGACTGAATGTAAGGACAGACCGTCGGCTGCTCCGGACAGCCCAGGCAGAGACATAAACCAAAATATCAACAACAAAAAACAAAGCTTATGAAGTACAAGTTACATTATTTGCTGACAGTCTTCGCACTTCTTTTTCTAATAGGAGCGCAGAGACTTGCCGCGCAGAGCGAGGTGTACGGAGCGATGACCGGCGGTGAGAAGGCCGGTATCTACAAGTATACCATCGGCAGCGGCGGAATCAGCAACGAAGAACTGGTCAAAGGCTTCACGTTCAGCACTGAGCTGAATGCCAGCGACCACATCTCAGGCGGTTTCCTCGTCGGAAACAGGTATTACTACATGACCAACACGCATGTGTCATCCGGCTACCAGTCCGGCGGTTTCTTTTACTATGACCTCGATGCCGATGCCGTGGTGCAGGTTGCCGACTATGGCGGTGTCAACCAAGGTCCTGTCGCAGCGAGCTTCTGCTACGACTACCAGACAGGAACCATGTATGCAGGTGACGGTCTCATGGGCGGCGGTGGTGCATTGATGACCATCGACCTCGAAAACGGAAATATCAACAAGGTTGCCGACTTCGTCATGGACGGCGAGCCTGAATGGGTACCGGTGGACCGTTATCCTTACGGCATGAGCGGTCTCTGCATGACTTACGACGGAGATATGTACGGCGTCAGCTACTGGGCCGGACTTTACAAGATAGACAAGAGTACAGGTGCCTGCTCATACGTAGGACCGCTCAAAGGACTGCCCGCGAATGCCACCAACGGCATGGTTTCACTTCAGTATGCCGGTGCGTGCGACCTCATCTACGACAACAACACCGACAAGATGTACCTCACCATGTACCAGCATCCGCTGTACGGAGGCATCGGCTCGGGTTACGGTCTCTATGAGATAGACCCGAAGACGGGTGCTGCCACCTATCTTCAGGAGCGCACGGACGAGACCAACTACACCTGCAACTCCATCCCGTTCTCCATCGCCGAGGCCAGTGCCCCGGCCAAGGTGCAGGATTTCACCGTGACGCGCGGTGAGAACGGTGCGCTCACAGCCACCCTCGCATGGACCAACCCCTCGAAGACATACGGCCGCGGAGGCACCCTCGAGAGCATCGACTCCATTGTCGTGTTCCGCGATGGCGTGAAAGTTAACAAGATAGAGAACACCAAGCCCGGTGCGGCATGCACATGGACAGACAACAGCATAGCCACCCGCGGCATGTACGGCTACCGCATCGTGTGCTACAACGAGGCCGGAGCCGGCGACCGCATCACCGTATCCAAGTATATCGGCCCTGGCGACCCCATGCCCGTGACCGACACCAAGGTTGAGCCGAGCGGCGAGAACGCCGTCGTCAGCTGGACGGCACCGACCGTAGGAAAGCTCGACTCGTGGATAGACACGGCCGACCTGACATACGACATCATGCGACTGCCCGACAGCGTGCAAGTAGCAAAAGACCTTGCTGCAACTTCGTTTACCGACACCACCCTGCCGGCGATAGGACTTTACAGCTACGCCATCACACCGAAGGCCGGAGGCCACTCCGGTGATGCCGTGCAGACTGCTCAGGCCGTGCTCGGCCCGGCAATACAGATACCGGCCACAATCGGCTTCGAGAGCCTCGACCAGTTCAACCTCTGGACGGTGCACGACCTCAACGGAAACTACACCAAGTGGGGCTTCACCACAGGAAACTATCCCACTTATACTCCGGGAGCATACATATCGTACGCATGGGACAACCTTGCGGCCAGTGACATGCTCATCTCTCCGTATATTAAGTTTGAGGCAGGCAAGCACTACAAGCTGACGTTCGACGCCACACCGGCCAACATCAAGGTGCCCGAGACGCTCGACATCACGTTTGCCAAGACCACAGACTATGCCCGTCAGGACAGCGTCACCGAGTTTAATTTCTACTCTACTGAGTCTGGACAGAAACACTCGCTGCGTGCCAACCTGCCCGTGGTGGACAAAGACTCCACCTACCACGTGGGATTCTACTACCGCAGCTACATGGCTACCAACTACGGAATGACAATCACCAACGTCAAGATATCCGAAGACCACGAGGGATACATCTCCGGCGTTGTGAAGGATGCTGCCGGACAGCCGCTCAAGGGCGCGCTGCTGCTCGTCAACGGAGGTCAGTTCACGGCAACGTCTGACGCCAAGGGACGCTACACCCTTTACTATCTGCCCGAAGGCAACTACACCGTAGAGGTGAAACTCCTCGGATATTACGACACTACCGGTACGGCCACCGTCACCGAGCTGACCACCACTACGCTCGACATCGCCATGACGGCACTGCCCCTCCATACTCTCAGCGGAACCGTCAAGGACGTTGCGGGCGACCCCGTGGCCGACGCGACCGTTGAAGTCAGCGGCTACAACAGCTACTCGGCACGCACCGGCGCCGACGGCAAGTTCTCGATTGCCGGCATCTACGCCAACGCCAACTATGCCGTGACGCTCACGAAGAACAAGCTGATGACCCTGCAAAAGAGCTTCAGCCTCGAGGCAGACACCGACCTCGGCGAACTCGTGATGGAAGACAACATCAAGGCTCCGAAGAGCGTTGAGGCAAAGGAGAGCGACGACCGCTCTACGGTCACCGTAGACTGGACCGCTCCGGCCAACGACCCCGCATGGGTGCGCTATGACGACGGCCAGCCCTCAACGTATGTGGGCATCGAGGGTGCCGGAACGAATGCCACCTTCGGTATCATCGACAACAACCCGTCTACCGTCTACGGCGTGCAGTTCTATATCGGAGCCACCGCACAGGTGACACAGCACTACAGCGTGTACCTCCGTGTGTTCGGTCTCGGTGCCGACGGACTGCCCGACGGCAACAACAAGCTCTACGAGAACACCTACGTTCCCGTGACCGACGACGCATGGACCACGTTCACCCTGCCCGCACCGGTTGACGCCCCTAACGGCTACTACGTGGCAATATCCCACTATCAGTTTGCTTCCATCGGTATCGACGGCAACGGCGACACGGCCAACTACCCGTTCAAGCAGGGCGTAAACTGCTTCACCAACGACTATACGTCGGGCAAGTGGTTCTTCCTCGAAAGCCAGTCTGCCAACCTGCGCCACAACTTCATGATGCGTGCCTACGCCGCCCCCTACACCGTGGCCGAGGATGAGGCTGCCGGAGCAAAGGCCAGCCGCATGCCGCGCTTCACGTTCGGCGCTGAAGAGGAAGGTCCGGCTCTCGACGCCGTGCCCGCAACGAAAGCCGCTGCCGAGCCCGCTGCCGCAGGCATGAGCAAGACCGTACAGAGCCGCGTGCGCTACAACGTATACCGCTATGCCACGGCCGATGCCGCCAACGAGGGCGCATGGACGCTACTGGCTGAGAACACGGCAGACAAGACGCTGACCGACAACGCATGGAAAGACCTCGCCGCAGGCAGCTACTACTATGCAGTGAAGGCCGCATATACCGGCGGCAAGCTCTCCGAGGCCACCGTGTCAGACTCCATCGGCAACAAGATGAACGCCGCCGTGACGTTCCGTATCAAGACCGCAACGCCCGAGAACGAAGCCTTCGGAGCACGCGTGTTCATGATTGCAGGCGGCGGAGCACACGTATATGAGACCGTGGTGGGCGACGACGGCATTGCAAAGTTCGACAACGTATGGAAGACCAAGTATACGGTGACCGTTTCTCTCGACGGCTTCAACAGCGTGACGGCCGACTACGACTTCACCACGGCCGACACCTTCACCCACGATGTCGAGCTGCAGGAGAACCGCATCAAGCCCTATAACCTCGTCATCGAGGATGTGGCTGAGGCCGGCGCAAGCAAGCTCTTCATCTGGAACTATCCCGACAGCTTCCGCGACGGCTTCGAGGAGCATCCCGACTTCGCGGTCAACTCTCCCGGAAAGCTCGGCTGGCAGTATATAGACGGCGACGGAGCAGAGACAGGAGGCATGTACTACTATACCTGGGAAAACCAGTTTGCCCCGATGGCATACATGGTATGGAACCCGCGTGCCACCACTCCGTCGATGTATGACGAACAATACAGCATGCGCCCATATAGCGGCGACAAGTGCCTCACGGTATGGGCACCCGACGGAGTGCAGAACGACGACTGGCTGATAACCCCGACTCTGCACTTCCAGAGCGATTTCGTGTTCAGCTTCTACGCCAAGGCAGCCGACTACAATTATCTTGAGTCGTTCCGCGTGCTCTACTCGACCACCGACGCCAAGCCTGAGAGCTTCACCGTCCTTCAGGACAGCACCACCGTCCAGGCCTACTGGCAGCCGTTCAGCTACAACGTGCCGAAGGAGGCGAAGTACGTCGCCCTGCAGTGCATTTCGAACGGCAAGCGTATTTTCTTCGTCGACGACATAGTATACGGACTGCCCGAAGCCGTGGGCGCAGCAACGGGATATGCACCCGCATGGGCACCGGCTGCCAAGGGCATCAACCGCGCTCCCGCACTTGACGGAGCCTACGAGGTATATCTTGACGGCAAGAAGGTGGCCGACACCGACGACACCGAATACACATTCGAGAACCTCAGCATCGGCAAGCACACGGCCGGCGTAATCGCATCGTACACATCGGGCAAGACCGAGATGTCGACGGTAGACTTCGACGTGAACTACGAGACCGGCATACAGACGGCCGCCGTCAATGAGTTCCGCATGAGCGTGGACGGCCGCAGGCTGACCGTGAAGGGCGAGCACACCGCCGTCAAGGCATTCGCCGCCGACGGAGCCGCCCGCGACGTCACCCGCATCGCCGCCGGCGTATACAGCCTCGGTTCGCTGCCGGCCGGTGTCTGCGTGATCACAGTCGAGACTGCAGGCGGCACGAAGACCCTGAAGATTGTACTCAGATAATACCGCGGAAAAGCAATAAGTACATCCTAAACGCGGAACGCGGGGATGCATCGCCGGACAACGGCCTTGCGTCTCCGCGTTTTTATTTCGCCTCCGGCAGCCTTTTCTATCCCTTCTCCTCCCCTTTGGGGAGGTCGGGAGGGGCTTCCCGTTCTGTTACGTGTGGCGTGTAACGATGCGACGTGTGGCGTGTTACGATGTTACGCGTGGCACGTAACGATGCGACGTGTGGCACGTAACGATGTGACGCGTGGCACGTAACAATCCCGGGAGCACCTCCCGACGGGCAGCGGGGATGGCGGGCTGCTCCAAAAAACTTCCTATTTGTTTTGCGGTCTGATATATTTGCCGTATTTTTGCATCTAATAAAAAAAGCCATTATGCAGACATTAAGCCACCTCTCCGTGCTCGTGCACGAGCAGGCAAGGAAGTACGGCGACCGCGAAGTGCTCATATATAAGGACTTCGGCGGCGCGGAATGGAAGTCGTGTTCGTGGAACACGCTGTCCGGAACGATAAGGGAAGTGTCGAACGCATTGCTCAACCTCGGTGCCCGGCAGGGCGAGCGGCTGGGCATCTTCTCGCAGAACTGCATGCAGTATCTGCTCTGCGACTTCGGCGCATGGGGCGTACGCCAGACGACGATACCCTTCTATGCCACGAGCAGCGAGCAGCAGATACAGTTCATGATAAACGATGCAGGAGTGAGATACCTCTTCGTCGGCGAGCAGGAGCAGTATGACAAGGCGCACAGGGTGTTCTCCCACTGCCCGACGATGGAGCGCATCATCGTGTTCGACAGGGGAGTGCGCATCAGCGAGGGCGACACACACACCATATTCTTCGACGACTTCATGAAGCTGGGCAAGGGACTGCCCCGGCAGTCGGAGGTGGAGACGCTCTGCGCCGGAGCCTGTGACAGCGACATTGCCAACATTCTCTACACCAGCGGTACAACGGGAGACAGCAAGGGAGTGATTCTCACACACGGACAGTATAACGCCGCGCTGAAGGCCAACGGCCTCTGCGTGCCGCTGACGGAGAACGACCGCGTGCTCAACTTCCTGCCCTACGCCCACATTTTCGAGAAGGGGTGGACGCTGCTGTGCCTCTCCGAGGGCGCCACGCTGATAGTGAACACGTATCCGCAGGAGGTGCAGCGCTCGATGCGCGAGACCAATCCGACGAGCATGTGCTCCGTGCCGCGCTTCTGGGAGAAGGTCTACGCCGGCGTGATGGAGAAGATAGAGAAGTCGAGCGCCGTGCAGCGAAAGATTTTCCGCAATGCGCTTGCCGTCGGCCGGAAGCACAACATCGAATACCTCAGCAAGGGGAAGCGGCCGCCGATGGCGCTGCATCTCGAATATGAGGTGATAAACAAGACGATATTCAGCCTCGTAAGGAAAGAGCTGGGACTCGTCAAGCCCAACATCTTCCCCACGGCCGGCGCCGCAATACCGCGCCATGTCGAAGAATTCGTCCATTCCATCGGCATCAACATGCTTGCCGGATACGGTCTGACGGAGAGTCTCGCCACGGTGAGCTGCAACCATCTGGGCAAGCCCTACACGCTCGGCTCGGTGGGATATCCCATCGAGGGCCTGAAGGTGAAGATCAGCGACGAGGGCGAGATACTGCTGAAAGGCCCGACGATAACTCCCGGATACTACAACCGCGACGACCACACGAAGGCTTCATTCGACGAGGAGGGATACTTCCGCACGGGCGACGCCGGATACATGAAAGACGGCGAGCTCTTCCTCAAGGAGCGCATCAAGGACCTCTTCAAGACCTCGAACGGCAAGTACATAGCCCCGCAGATGATTGAGACGGTGCTGCTCGTCGACAAATACATAGACCAGGTGGCCATCATCGCCGACATGCGCAAGTTCGTGTCCGCACTGATAATACCCGAGTACAAGCTGCTCGAGGAGTATGCCCGCGAGCATGGCATCGCCTTCAGCAGCCGCGAAGACCTCTGCGCCAACGAGAAGATACACAAGATGATGGCCGAGCGCATAGACACCCTGCAGCAGCAGCTCACCCACTACGAGCAGGTGAAGCGCTTTACGCTGCTGCCAAAGACGTTCAGCATGGAGAACGGCGAGCTGACGAACACGCTGAAGCTGAAGCGCCGCGTGGTCAGTGAGAACTACAAGGACGTGATTGACAAGATGTATGAAGTGTGAATGACGAATTTGGAGTTACGAATTACGAATTGTTCTCGCTTCGCTGCGATGTGGAGTTATTGAATTACGAATTGCCATGCGGCGTTCCGCGCCGCAGATAATTCAACATTTTACAATTCGTAATCGCAGCGCAGCGAGAATAACTCGTAATTCCAAATTCGTAATTCGTAATTAAAAAGAGTATGATAACAGCAGACCAACTGAAAGATGTGCTTGAGCGCGCGGAGGCATTGCACCGCTATCTCGACATCGACAAGAAGAAGATAGAATTTGAGGAGGAAGACCTCCGCACGCAGGCGCCCGACTTCTGGGACGACCCCAAGCGCGCAGAGGAGCAGATGAAGAAGGTGAAGGGCATCAAGCGGTGGATAGACGGCTACAACGAGGTGCGCCTCGCGGCCGACGAGCTCCAGCTGGCCTTCGACTTCTACAAGGACGAGATGGTGACCGAAGAGGAGGTCGACGACGACTATGCCAAGGCCGTCGCAGCCATCGAAGACCTCGAACTGAAGAACATGCTGCGCCAGAAGGAAGACCCGATGGACGTGGTGATGAAGATAAACAGCGGCGCCGGAGGCACGGAGAGCCAGGACTGGGCGTCGATGCTGATGCGCATGTATCAGCGGTGGGCCGAGGCTCACGGCCACAAGGTGACCATCAGCAACCTTCAGGACGGCGACGAGGCCGGCATAAAGAGCGTCACCATGCAGATAGAGGGCGGCGAATATGCCTACGGATACCTCAAGAGCGAGAACGGAGTGCACCGTCTCGTGCGCGTGTCGCCCTTCAACGCGCAGGGCAAGCGCATGACGAGCTTCGCCAGCGTGTTCGTCTCTCCGCTCGTCGACGACACCATCGAGGTGTATGTAGACCCGTCGAAGGTGAGCTGGGACCTCTTCCGAAGCGGCGGTGCCGGCGGACAGAACGTCAACAAGGTGGAGACGGGCGTGCGCCTGCGCTACCAGTATGTAGACCCCGACACGGGCGAAGAGGAGGAAATCCTCATCGAGAACACCGAGAGCCGCAAGCAGCTCGAGAACCGCAACAACGCCATGCGACTGCTCAAGTCGCAGCTCTACGACCGCGCTATGAAGAAGCGGCTCGAGGCGCAGGCCAAGATTGAGGCGGGCAAGAAGAAGATAGAGTGGGGCAGCCAGATACGCAGCTACGTCTTCGACGACCGCCGCGTGAAGGACCACCGCACCAACTACCAGACCACAGACGTGGACGGAGTGATGGACGGAGACCTCGACGGCTTCATCAAGGCTTACCTGATGGAGTTCCCGGTGAATGAGGAATAGGGGGCGGAGCCCCCGGCTGCTCAGCTTTCCCGGGCCTCCGACCTCTCTCGGAGCCCCCGGCTGCTCAGAGTTCCCAGCCATCCCTGCTCTCCAAAAACTCCCCGATACCCTGAATTTACTAACCAAATAAAAAATAACCCTATGAGCAAGAACAAGAAAAACGCGCGCCGTGAAGCCTATCAGGCACGGCAGGAACAGGAGGGCCGCAAGGTCGTCAACTGGATTTTCGGCATCCTCGTGGCATTGGCCGTGGCCTATATAGTATACGTGGCCACGATAGTATGACCCGGCCGGGCCTGTTATCAGAAAGAGAAAGATGAGCGGACTCGAGATAGAACGCAAGTTCCTCGTCAGGGACGACAGCTACAGGCGGCAGGCTTTCAGCAGCCGCCGCATCAAGCAGGGATATATTTGCCGTGAGCGTGGCCGCACCGTCAGGGTGCGGCTGCGCGACGGCGTGGGCTATATCACCATCAAGGGACCGTCGGCGCAGGGCGGCATGACCCGCTATGAGTTTGAGAAGGAGATTACTGCCGGCGAGGCGGAAGAGCTCTTCCGCCTGTGCGAGCCGGCGCTGATAGACAAGACCCGCTATCTCGTACGTTCGGGGCGGCATGTCTTCGAGGTAGACGAGTTCTATGGAGACAACGACGGCCTCGTCGTTGCCGAGGTGGAGCTGGCTTCCGAGGACGAACCCTTCGAAAAGCCCGGTTTCATCGGTGAGGAGGTCACGGCAGACCGCCGCTTCTATAATTCGAGCCTCAGCCGTTTCCCTTTCGTGCTCTGGAAGAACACCTTGAACAGATAATACCGCCCGCGGCAGCTGCCGTGACACCTATGGCATTGGCTGCGAGGTCGAGCCAGTCGCCGCTGCGGCGGCCGTCGGTGCAGTATTCCTGCAGCAGTTCGATGGCTCCGCTCATCACGATCGGGGCGAGCCAGGCCATCGTCAGCAGTTTCATCGTGTCCGGACGGGTGTGCTTTCTGAGGTATTCGGCCCACAGCACGCCGCATGTTCCGCCATACATTATTATATGTACCCACTTGTCTATGAGCGTAATGTCGTCGAGACCGGTCTTCGGCGGAGTGAAGAACGAAAGGTACCAGATGGCGAGAAAGAACACCACCGATACCGGATATTTCCTTATTAATTGATATAAATAGTGCATATAAACTTATTGTCAGGATGCAAAAGTAACATTTTTTTTATACTTTTGCAACTGGATTAAGTATAAAAGTGATATATGGCACAGTTAGAGAGAGCAAAGTTCGGAAGCAAGCTCGGAGTCATTCTCGCCACGGCAGGCTCAGCGGTGGGGCTCGGCAACGTGTGGCGCTTCCCCTATATGACCGGCGAGAACGGCGGCGCGGCATTCATCTTCATATATGTCGCGTGCGTGCTGCTGCTCGGTATACCGTGTATGATAAGCGAGTTCATCATCGGACGGCACTCCCGTTCCAATACGGCGAGAGCCTACAAGCGCCTCTCCGGCGGCACGGCATGGAAGTTCGTGGGCTACATGGGCGTGCTCACGGGATTCCTCATAACGGGATATTATGCCGTGGTGTCGGGCTGGTGCCTCCAGTATATAGGAGCCTCGGCCATGGGACAGCTCAACGGCGACCCGGAATATATCAGCCGCTACTTCGCCGAGTTCGAGCAGGATCCGGTGAAACCGATATTCTGGACGGTGTTCTTCCTCGGCATTACGCACTTCGTCATATCGCACGGCGTGCGCGACGGGATTGAGCGTGCCTCGAAGATAATGATGCCCACGCTGTTCGTGCTGCTGCTCTTCATCGTCGGTGCATCGTGCATGCTGCCCGATGCGGGCAAGGGAATTACGTTCCTTTTCCAGCCCGACCTGAGCAAGGTAGACTCCGACGTGTTCCTCGGCGCACTGGGCCAGGCGTTCTATTCGCTCAGCATCGGCATGGGATGCGTGTGCACATACGCCTCGTACTTCAGCCGGCATACCAACCTTGCGCGCTCCGCGGTGCAGATAGGACTTATCGACAGCGTCGTCGCCATACTCGCCGGACTGATGATTTTCCCTGCGGCATTCTCCGTGGGGATAAACCCGGACTCGGGCCCCTCGCTGATATTCATCACCCTTCCCAATGTGTTCCGTCAGGCTTTTGCGGCGATGCCAGTCGCCGGATACGTCATATCACTGCTCTTTTACGGCCTTCTTGCCCTTGCGGCGCTTACCTCGCTCATCTCTCTCCACGAGGTGAGCACGGCTTTCCTGCACGAGGAACTGCGCGTGACGCGCCGCCGGGCGGCCCTGATGGTGACGGCGGCATGCGCCGTGGTGGGGGCATTCTGCTCGCTGTCGCTCGGCCGCTTCGACTGTCTGCAGCTGTTCGGCATGCCGCTGTTCGACCTGTTCGACTTCGTCACGGGCCAGATATTCCTGCCCATCGGCGGTTTCCTGACGTGCATTTTCATAGGCTGGTTTGTGCCGCATAAGGTCGTACGCGACGAGTTCACCAACTGGGGCACGCTCCGCGGGAAGTTCTTTCATGTCTATGTATTCTGCGTGAAGTATGTCTGTCCGGTGTGCATAACGATGATATTCCTTCATCAGTTCGGTATTATCTGACGCTTGACAGATGCTGGTATGAGCCGTCACGTGATTCATTATGGCAGGTCTGACCGCAAGGTGATGGCGTTGCTGGCCGTCGCCGCCGCGGCGCTCGTCTGCACGGGCGTGTTCTTCAGCCGCAGGTTGCCTGCTTCTTCCGATGCCGCGGGCGTGCGCGGAGATACTGTCAATATTGACAAAAACGGGAGAAACCGCCCGTTTCATCGGAAGAAAGACTATTGTTATAATGTAGGTGGCGCGCGGCCAGAACGCTTCCCGTTCGACCCGAACACGGCAGACAGCACGGCGCTGCTGCGGCTCGGCCTGCAGCCGTGGCAGGTGAGGAATATATACCGGTACAGGGCGAAGGGCGGGGTATACCGCCGGCCGTCCGATTTCGCCCGGCTCTACGGTCTGACAGCCGGCCAGTACAAGGCCCTCGAGCCCTATATACGCATCTCCGACGATTTCAGGCCGGCCTCGTCGCTGGCAGATGAGGCACGCCCGCCGCGCGACACGCTGCGCTATCCCGTGAAGATTGGCGAGGGAGAGCATGTCGTGCTCAATACGGCAGACACCTCGCAGCTCAGGCGCGTGCCGGGGATAGGCCGCGGCTTTGCCCGTGCCATCGTGGCATACGGAGAGCGGTTGGGCGGTTATGTGAGCGTCAGTCAGCTCGATGAAATCGACGATTTTCCTGCGGAAGCGAAGAAATACCTTGTTGTGAGCAGTCCTGTCACGCGCCGTTTGAATCTGAACAAGAGCACGGTGAATCAGCTGAGGCGCCATCCCTACATCAGTTTCTTTCAGGCCAAGGCCATCGCCGACTACCGGCGGCTGCACGGCAACCTGCACAGTCTTGACGATCTGAAGCTGCACCGCGACTTCACGGATGAGGCCCGGCGGCGTCTTGAGCCGTACGTCGAGTTCTGAGCAGTTTGGGAAATACACATTATTATATATAGACACCTTCATCAGCATGACGACAGCAACACCCTTTGCCCGCCCCTTCTACGTTATGGCCAAGCCTGCCGGCTCGCGCTGCAATCTCTCGTGCCGCTACTGCTACTATCTCGAAAAGCGGAAGATGTACGATGAAACCGGCGGTTTCTGCATGTCTGACACCCTTCTTGAGAACTTTATACGCCAGTATATCGAGGCTCAGACGGCGGCCGAGGTACTCTTCACGTGGCATGGCGGTGAACCGCTGCTGAGGCCGTTGGCTTTCTATGAGCGTGCCCTCGCCTTGCAGCGGCGCTACGCCGGCGGCCGGCACATAGACAACTGCATACAGACCAACGGCACGCTGATTGACGATGAGTGGTGCCGGTTTTTCCGTGACAACGGTTTCCTCGTCGGAGTGTCCATCGACGGGCCGCGCCGCTTTCACGATCCGATGCGCGGCGGTTCGTTCGACAGCGTCATGCGGGGCATCGGCCTGCTTGAGAAGCATGGCGTGGAGTGGAATGCCATGGCCGTGGTGAACAGTCTGAACGTAGGCTGTCCGCTCGAGTTTTACGGCTTTTTCAAGTCTATCGGTTGCCGTTATCTCCAGTTCACACCCGTCGTCGAGCGGCGCGACGCCTCCCGGTCGCTCATGCCCGGACTGTCAGAGGGCGGCATGCTGACAAATACTTCGGTGTCGCCGGATCAGTGGGGAGCATTCCTCTGCACCCTGTTCGACGAGTGGGTGCGCCATGATGTGGGCGAGATTTTCGTGCAGCTGTTCGACGCCACGCTTGCCAACTGGGCCGGCGTGCCTCCCGGGATATGCTCCCTCGCCCCCGTGTGCGGCCATTCCTCGGCGATGGAATACAACGGCGACCTCTACAGCTGCGACCATTTCGTCTTTCCGAAATACCGCCTCGGCAATATCCTCACCGACACGATAACATCCATGATGTACGGCGCGCGGCAGACGGCGTTCGGCAATGCCAAGCGCGCGATGCTTCCGAGGCAGTGCCGCGAGTGCGCTTTTCTGTTCGCCTGCAACGGCGAATGCCCCAAAAACCGTTTCTTGCGCGACCGCTACGGCAATCCCGGCCTTAACTGGCTATGCGCCGGCTACCACCGCTTCTTCACCCATGCAGCTCCCTACATGGACTATATGAAGTCCGAACTCGATGCCGGCCGCGCCCCTGCAAACATCATGGAACGGATAAAAGAGGGGCCGATGTAAACACCTTGAAACATTAAAGAACAGACAAAAGAACATTGATTATGATGACAAATGATGATGCGACGCTGTCGAAGACAATCCTCTTCCTGCGCCTTCCGCTGATTATTGCGGTGGTGTTCATACATACCGACCTTGAGGATGTGATGGTTAACGGCACCTTACTCGTGCAGAAAGGGATGTATCCGGTGTACGGTCTGCTCCAGCATGTAATCTCAAACGAACTTGCACGCATAGCCGTCCCGTTGTTTTATTTCTTCTCCAGGTTCCTTTTCTTCTACCGCTCGGACTTCTCTTTGAAGACATACGGGCAGAAATTGAGAAGGCGCGTGCGCACGCTGCTTGTGCCCTATGTCTTTTGGAATATAGCGGTGTTTCTCCTGATGCTTTGCTCCCAGCTCTTCCTCTCGTCCATGGCATCGGGGCGCAACAAGCCGATTGCAGACTACGGATGGCTTGACTGGCCCAATCTATTCTGGGCGCACAGCAACGGTTCGCCCGTGTGTGCACAGTTCTGGTTTCTCCGCGACTTGATGGTCGTTATCGTTTTCACCCCGCTTCTGTATTGGCTAATCAGATATTGCAAGGCGTTTGGCGTGCTGTTTTTAGGGGCGTTATGGCTGTTCGACCTGTGGATTACGCTCCCCGGACTGAGCATTGCAGCTTTCTTCTTCTTTACCTTAGGTGCGTGGTTCGGCGTGAAAGGTCTCGATTTCACGGCATCTTTCCGCCCTCTGCGCTGGTATGCGGCATTCATCAGCCTGTTTACCGTTGTGCTGGACACGTGCTTGTGGAGCGCCGGCAGGTCCGATGACGCCCTCATCCGCAAGATAGGCATCGTGGCCGGGCTGGTGGCCGTCGTTGCATGGACAGCCTGTGGGATAAGGAGAAATGTCTTGCATGCCAATACTTTGCTTGCCGGCAGCTCGTTTTTTGTCTATGCCTGTCATGGTATGGCCGTCGGGTTCGTGGCGCGGTACTGGGTCATATTGCTGTCGCCCGTCAATGAGTGGATAATGGTGGCCGGGTATATTCTCAGTCCGCTGATAGTCGTCGGCATCGCCGTATGTCTTTATGCCATGCTGCACAGGTATCTCCCGGCCTTCACCGCCGTTATTACCGGCGGGCGTTGAGCCCGCTTCTGCGGGCCTGAACGATGCGGGCGGATATAAAGAAAGAGGGTGATTGAAAACGTTTCAATCACCCTCTTCAAGTCGGGATGAGGCGACTCGAACGCCCGACCCCTACGTCCCGAACGTAGTGCGCTACCAACTGCGCTACATCCCGATTGCCCGAAAGCGAGTGCAAAGATACTGCAAAAATCTGAAACACGTGCACTTTTCAATAAAAAAATTTGCTGATATGCTAAAAAACACCTACCTTTGCACCCGCAATCAAGTAAAAAGCAGTTGGTGCCATAGCTCAGTTGGTAGAGCAAAGGACTGAAAATCCTTGTGTCACTGGTTCGATTCCCGTTGGCACCACATAGAAGAAAGCAACGTTACTGAAGCCTCTGAATCATCATGATTCAGAGGCTTTCTTTTTTACCGGGCATGTATTAGAAGACCGTAGATAGTCTGTGGGTATAATATTGGCATGCCCGATAAGTCATGTGAACTTCCTGATTGTCTATGTATGGCTCGTCCGTTAAATCTGATGAGCCATGAAAAACGCCTTCCGGAGACAGGCTGGTGTATGGCATAGGGCGTTTTTACGTATGAAAGGCATTTTATATATGGTGGCAGCCGGTTTCCGAAAAATTTTGAATAACTTTGTGGCATGAGAACTTTAATCGTATAATCGGATATTATTAATCAATTAACTTAAAATCTTTAATGAGACTAATCAAACCGTTTTTGTGTATTGCAGCTCTGCTGATGCTTGCGGCATCCGCGCCGGCGATGAATCCTTTTCTCCCCCTTTGGGAACATATCCCCGACGGAGAGCCGTATATATTCGACGACCCGGACACCCCCGGGAAGAAGCGGGTGTATGTCTACGGCTCGCACGACATGCTCCGCAACATGTATTGCGGCACCGACCTCGTGGTGTGGTCGGCTTCTGTAGACTCGCTCGACAGCTGGCGCTACGACGGGGTGATACTCGAAGTGAGGAACAACGGCGCGGGGAAGCTGCTGCACGGCGACGGTCGCGGTGACGTGCTCTATGCTCCGGACGTGACGGAGCGGACGCTGCCCGACGGCCGGAAGGAGTATTATCTCTATCCGAACAACCAGGGCGGCGGGCGCAACGGCATGGTGGCTCGCGCGGACAGGCCCGACGGTCCGTTCGAGGTGATAAACTGGAACGCGGAGAAGCCCGACGAGACGGTGGGCGTGCTCGCCTTCGACCCCGCCGTGTTCATCGATGACGACGGCCGCGTATACGGCTACTGGGGATTTGGCCGCTCCTGTGCCGCCGAACTCGACCCTGCGACGATGGCCACGGTGAAGCCGGGCACGGAGATTGTCACCGACATGGTGTCGGGCTTCGAGCAGGAAGGCGTGTTCCGCTTCTTTGAAGCGTCGTCAATACGTAAGGTAGAGGATAAGTACGTGTTCATCTACAGCCGCATGACGGAGGAGGGCGAGTGGGGATTGCCACGGACAAACTACACCCTCGCATACGCCTACGGCGACAGTCCGCTTGGTCCGTTCACATACGGAGGCACGATAATCGATGCCCGCGGGCGCGACACCGATGCCGATGGACGGACGATACCGACGGCAACGCCGATGGGCAACACCCACGGGAGCATCTTGAATATAAACGGCCGGTGGTGGGTGTTCTACCACCGGCAGACCGGCACTGACGAGTTCGCGCGTCAGGCGATGGTGGCTCCTATCGAGGTCTCGGTCGTTCCAGGTCCCGGCGGCAAGGTGACGATAACTGAGGGAGAGTATACATCCGAAGGCTTCGAGACGGCCGGCCTGAATCCGCTGCACAAATATCCCGCCGCTATAGCCTCGCATTATACCGGTCCGGCACCCGTAACGCAGGACTATCCCAACATCTACTACACCGGTCCGTACGTCCAGCCGGCATATATCGTCGACCATGGCGTGTCCGACCCGTATAATCTGGCGATAAACATGAACCCGGTGGTGAACAATACCGACGGCTCCATCCTCGGCTACAAGTACTTCAACTTCGACGCTATCGCCGGACTCTCAAGGGTAGAGCTTGTCCTCGATATCATTCCAGGCGATGCCGGCGGCACAATCAGCGTCTATGCGGAAGCTCCGTGGAAGGGTAGCCCGCAGCCGATAGGCGTGTTCACGCTGAAGGGCGAAGGCAAAAAGACTGTCCTCGGTGCAGGCAAAGCTCAGGATTGTCAGGCCGGAAAAGTGCCGAAGACCATCCGTGCCGCACTGAAAGGCATGAAGGGCCTGCGCGGCAAGCATCCTCTCTATCTCGTCTTCTCATCGCCGGAGAAGGTCAGGTCGCTCTGCACGCTGCACTATCTGCAGTTCCGGGAGAGGTGAGGCGCGCTGTTTTTTGTATCTGAAAGTTTTGGGCTCTCGGAGCTGTCGGGGTTCTCCTGATAGCTCCGGGAGTTAATTATATCACCCGTTAATTCTGCTTATAGCCGCTTTTCTCCCCTTTATATGTCCCCGTTCCGATTTTAATTATTACCTTTGCATCGTGAATCTCATGGCTCGCGCTTGCGCGATTAAAAGGGAACGGGGTGTGAATCCCCGGCAGACCCGCTGCTGTGAATTGCCCTTAGCGGCTCAGGCGATATGCCACTGACCTATGTCGGGAAGGCGCTTGAGACCGGGCAACAAGCCAGAAGACCTGCCATCATGATTTCTTCGCTTTCGTCTCGTGGAATAGACGTTGAAGAACCAATTTCAATATATATGAGAAAAGTTTTACTTTTGATGGCTGTTGCGCTTTCCGCCGCAACACAGTCGCACGGTCAGCAGATGACCGCCGGCATGCAGCACAGCAAGTATATCCTTGCCGTGGATGAGTATGTGCCCGCCCCGGGTCAGTTTGTTAATGTCCTCCCGAAATACGAGGAGGGCGACGATGCCGCCGCCATGGCTGCCAAGTGTACCGCCGCCATCGCCGGCGGCAAGGGCGGCATGATAACCCTCGGTGCCTATGGAGGCTATGTCACCTTCCACTTCGACCACAGCATCGCCAACGTCAAGGGCTCGCGCGATTTCTACGTGGCCGGCAACGCCTATAAGGGCAGTTCCGAGCCGGGCATCGTCATGGTGTCGAAGGATGTCAACCGCAACGGCATTGCCGACGACCCTTGGTACGAACTGGCCGGCAGCGCCGATGTGGACAGCGTGGGAAAGGTGGCCTACGGATATGAGCTGACCTACTCGCCGTCGCCCCTTCAGGACATTCCCTGGACCGACAACCGCGGCGGCAGCGGCACGGTAGACCGCAACACGTTCCACAAGCAGGAGTATTTCCCGCAGTGGATAGAAGGGCCGCTGACCTTCACCGGTACGCTCCTGCCATCCAACGCCACGAATACCGGCACCGCCGAGCGTCCTTACTGGGTGCTGAACAGCTACCGCTACGGCTATGCCGACAACCTTGCCAACACCGACAGCCTTGGATGCAGCTTCGACATAGACTGGGCCGTGGATGCCGGCCGCAACCCCGTGCAGCTCGATTTCATCGATTTCGTGCGCGTATATAACGGTGTTAACGTGAAGTGCAGCAACATAGGAGAGTCTTCCACCGAGATTGCGGGTGCCGAAGACCTCCATCTCGACGCATCCATCGCCGCCATCGTGGCCACCGAGTCGCAGACGGCCACCTTCGAAGACATCGCCCTTGAGGCCGAAAGCTACTGGAACGGCTCCGACAAGCGCGGTGTCGAGATAGACGGAGGATATGGCTCTACGGCATACGCCGGCAGCTTCATCAGCGGCACCTACCGCTTCGGCAACACCTATAACGACACCTGGGGCTCATGGTCGGGCTTCGCCGTGTCTAACCAGACGTCGGTGGTCTTCGACAGCTATGCCGACCAGTATCACAGCGCCGTAGGCCACGGACACGACAATTCGGCCAACTTCGCCGTGGCGTTCCCCGCCGGCGAGACCGTCGAGGTGCTCAACAAGCCGGAGGGCGAGGTGATACGCGGCTTTTACCTGACAAACTCTGCCAACAACGTGAAGGCATATCTTGAGGGCGACGGCTATACCGGCAAGTTCGAGGCCGGCGACTGGTGCAAGCTCACCGTCACCGGAATGCACGCCGACAGCACCACGGCCACTGTCGAGGCATACCTCGCCGACTACCGCAGTGCCGACGCTTCGCAGCACAGATACCTCGACTACTGGCAGTGGGTAGACCTCACGGCCCTCGGAAAGGTTGTCTCGCTCTCGTTCGAGGTGACGAGCACCCACGGCAACGACTGGGGCATGACCACTCCGGGATATTTCTGCATGGACGATTTCAACGGCCAGCCCGACGGTACGTCGGCCATCTCTGCCGTTCGTGATGCCGCCGCCGGCGAAGCCTCCGCACGCTACTCGCTCGACGGCCGCCGCATCAGCGGTCAGCGCCGCGGCGTCAACATCGTACGCATGGCCGACGGTTCGGTGCGCAAGATATTCGTGAAGTAAATGAAAAGAATGCTTATTGCCCTTCTCGCGGCACCGCTCCTGCTCCTCGGGTGCGGTGGCGGTGCCGCCCGCAAGGGCCTTTCCGGCGGCGATACCGTACGGTTCGCCCACGCCACGCTGCTGCAGCTCGTCAGCTGCGACGGCTATACCATCGCCCGTCTTGCCGACCCGTGGAATGCTGGCAAGACCCTCCACACATACATCCTCGTACCCCGCGGCAGCGACATCCCGGCCGGCAGCCTTCCCGCCGGAGGCACCGTCGTCCGCACGCCGCTCACCCGCGCCGTGTCCTTCACCACCGTGCATGCCAACCTTGCGGCGGAGCTCGGCCGCAGCAGTGCCATCGCCGGCATTGCCGACCTGAAGTATGTGAAGGTTCCCTATATCCTCGAGGGATGCCGCAGCGGCCGCATTGCCGATGTGGGCAGTTCTATGTCGCCCGACGTCGAGAAGATAATCGACCTATCGCCGGATGCCGTTCTGCTCTCTCCCTTCGAGAACAGCGGAGGCTACGGCCGCCTCGAGAAGACGGGCATACCCATCATCGAGTGTTCCGACTATATGGAACCCACCGCCCTCGGCCGTGCCGAGTGGATGCGGTTCTACGGTCTTCTCTTCGGTGCCGTGCGCGAGGCCGACTCCCTCTTCGCCGTCGTCGACAGCAGCTATGCTGCCCTCAAGACTATTGCCGCCCGCTCGCCGGAGCACCGCTCGGTGCTGATGGACAAGAAGACGGGCAGCGTGTGGTACGTGCCCGGCGGGCGCAGCACCATCGGCGCAATGCTGGCAGATGCCGGAGCCGTCTATCCCTTCGCCTCCGACACCCATGCGGGCAGTCTCTCCCTGCCTTTCGAGACCGTGCTCGACCGTGCCGGCGATGCCGACGTGTGGCTCTTCCGCTACAGTGCCGGCCAGCCAATGACTTACGATGCACTGCTCTCCGAGTTTCACGGCTACGGCCGGATGCGCCCCTTCCGCGAGCGCCGCTGCTACGGATGCAACCTCGACGAGACGCGCTTCTTCGAGGAGACGCCTTTCCGTCCCGACCTCCTTTTAGCCGATTTCATACGTATAGCCAACCCCGGCGCAGGTCTGCCGGGCACTCTCCGCTACTATAAGGCGTTGGAAAAATAATATTGAGCAATGCGCAGGGGAACGATATATTGCACAGTACTGCTTGCGGCGGCCTTGCTGCTGTTCATGGCCAATCTTGTCTTCGGAGCTGTCAGCATACCGGCCGGCGAGGTGCTGGCCATCCTTTCCGGCGGTGACGGCTGTCGTGAGTCGTGGCGCTTCATCGTCCTCGGGTCGCGGCTGCCCCAGGCTCTCACGGCCGCCCTCTCGGGCAGTGCCCTCGCCGTCAGCGGCCTTCTGCTCCAGACGGCGTTCCGCAATCCCCTTGCCGACCCGTCGGTGTTCGGCATCAGCAGCGGCGCCGGTCTCGGCGTGGCCCTCGTGATGCTCTTCTTCGGCGGCAGCATGGCCGTCGGCTCACTTTCGCTGACGGGCTTCGCCGCCGTTCTCGCCGCCGCCTTTGCCGGTGCCATGGCCGTCACGGCCGTCATCTTCATGTTCTCCACCATCGTGCGCAGCAGTGTGCTGCTGCTCATCATCGGCATCATGACGGGCTACCTCTCGTCGTCTGCCATCTCGCTTCTCAACTTCTTTGCCACCGAAGAGGGCGTCAAGTCATACCTCGTGTGGGGTATGGGCAACTTCGGCGGCGTCTCCATGGCCGACATGCCCCTGTTCGCCGCCGCCGTGCTTGCCGGTCTCGCCGCCTCGGCGCTGCTCGTCAAGCCGCTGAACCTCCTGCTCCTCGGCGACCGCTATGCCGCCAACCTCGGCGTGAGCATACGCCGCGTGCGCAACGGCCTGCTCGTCATCACGGGCCTGCTGACGGCTGTCGTCACGGCCTTCTGCGGCCCGGTGTCGTTCATCGGCCTTGCCGTGCCCCATATAGCGCGGCTTCTCACCGCCACCGACGACCACCGCATCCTCCTGCCCGCCACCATCCTCACCGGTGCCGTCACGGCCCTTGCCTGCAATGCCGTGTGCGTATTGCCTGCCGACGGCGGCATCATACCGCTCAACGCCGTCACCCCGATGGTGGGCGCACCCGTCGTCATCTACGTAATAATAAGGCTCCGCCACTGAGCGGAGCCATTCCCGGATTTGTTACCTGCCACGCGTAACGGTGTTACCTGCCATGCGTAACGGTGTGACGTGCCACGGGTAACAGTGTGACGCGCCACGGGTAACACCGTTACGCGCGGCAGATAACAAGTTCGTAATCACATTTTCCTCTCCAAACCATCTGTTCTTCGGACGTATTTTATTACCTTTGGGGCATGAAACAGGAACGAGAAAACCGATGAACCGCTTTGCAGATATAGTATTGCCGCTGCCGCTTGGCGGCGTGTTTACCTATTCCGTGCCCGAGGCGCTGCTGCCGCAGGTGCGCTTCGGCGTGCGTGTTGCCGTGCCCTTCGGGCGCAGCAAGACATACGTCGGGGTGGTGGTTCGGGTGCACGGCGACGAGCCGCAGGGATATCGGGTGAAGCCGGTTGCCGCCCTTGCCGACGCCGCTGCGCCGGGAATCATGCCCGCCCCCGTCATCACGGAGAACCAATACCGGCTGTGGCAGTGGATTGCCGACTACTATATGGCGCCCGTGGGCGAAGTATACAAGGCCGCGTTGCCCTCCGGGCTGAAGGCCGAGGAGGGCTACCGCCCGCGCACCGAGCTGTGCATCAGGCTCACCGGCGCGTTCAGCAGCGGCCGCGCGCTGCATCTCGCCTTCGGCATGCTCGCACGGGCAGACAGGCAGCGCCGCGCACTGACAGGCTATCTTGAACTGGCGGGAGTGGCCGGCGGCGACGACGACAGCCCCGTGGAGGTGAAGGAGGAGGTGACGCGCGAGGAACTGATGAACTCGGCGCATGTGGACACCGTGGCCATCGCCAACCTCGTGAAGCGCGGCGTGCTCGAGACCTACACCCGCGAGGTGGGCCGCCTGGGCTGCGGCGGCGAGCCGGAACCGAAGAACCTCAAACCGCTGAGCGCCGCGCAGCAGACGGCTTACAACGCCATCCTCTTCTCGTTCCTCGGCAAGGACGTCACACTGCTGCACGGGGTGACCTCGAGCGGCAAGACAGAGATATACATGCACCTCATACAGCGCGAGATAGACAGAGGCCGTCAGGTGCTCTACCTGCTGCCCGAGATAGCGCTGACGGTGCAGATGATGGACCGCCTGCGCCGCGTGTTCGGAGGCCGCCTCGGCATCTACCACTCGAAATACTCCGATGCCGAGCGCGTCGAGATATGGCGCAAGCAGCTCTCCGCCGCACCCTACGACATCATTCTCGGTGCCCGCTCGGCGGTGCTGCTGCCCTACACACGCCTCGGTCTCGTCATCGTCGACGAGGAGCACGAGGGCAGCTACAAGCAGCAGGACCCCGCCCCGCGGTATCATGCCCGCAGTGCGGCCATCATGCTGGCCCGCATGTACGGCGCGAAGACCCTGCTCGGCACGGCCACGCCCTCGATGGAGACATGGCACAACGCCACCGCCGCGGGCAAGTACGGCCTCGTGCAGCTCACCGAGCGCTATACGGGCGTGGAGCTTCCGGAGATTCAGGTGGCCGACGTCAAGGACCTGCGCCACCGCAAGATGATGCGCGGCCCGTTCTCGCCGCTGCTCCTTGCCCGGGTGCGCGAGGCTCTCGAAAGCGGCGGGCAGGCCATACTGTTCCAGAACCGGCGCGGCTTCGCCCCGATGATAGAGTGCCGGAAGTGCGGTTGGGTGCCGCGCTGCGAGCACTGCGACGTGAGCCTGACGCTGCACCGGAGCATGAACAGCCTGACGTGCCACTACTGCGGGACGTCGTACAAGGTGCCGCAGGAGTGCCCGGCGTGCGGCAGCCGCGAACTGAGCACGCGCGGCTACGGCACGGAGAAGATAGAGGAGACCGTGCGCGACATATTCCCCGAGGCACGCGTGGCCCGCATGGACCTCGACACCACGCGCACGCGCAACGCCTACAGCCGCATCATCGGCGACTTCGCCGCGGGCCGCACCGACATACTCATCGGCACGCAGATGATCAGCAAGGGACTCGACTTCGGACGCGTAAGCGTGGTGGGCATCCTCGACGCCGACTCGATGATGAACTATCCCGACTTCCGCGCATACGAACAGGCCTACACGATGATGGCACAGGTGAGCGGACGCGCCGGAAGGCGCGGCAGCCGCGGACTCGTGGTGCTCCAGACGTCGAGCCCCGACGCTCCGCTGATAGGGCAGGTGGTGCGCGGCGACTACACGGCATTCTACCGCGACCTCGCCGCCGAGCGCAGCGCTTTCCGCTATCCGCCTTTCTGCCACCTTATATATATATATATGCGTCACCGCAACGACGACGTCGTGGAGAGTGCGGCACTCGAGATGGGCAGCCGCCTGCGCGCCTGGTTCGGCAGCCGCGTGCTCGGTCCGGACAAGCCGTCGGTGGCCCGGGTGAAGACGATGAACATACGCAAGATAGTGCTGAAGCTCGAGAACGGCATCGACATGCCGAAGGTGCGCCTCTATCTGAGGCGGGCCGGGCAGGCCGTGATGGGGGGAAAGCGCAACGCTTCGCTGCAGATATACTTCGATGTAGACCCGGTATAAACGCGAAGACGCAAAGGCGCGAAGAGATTACGGCTTGCTGCTTATTCCGCAGCAATTGGCTCTTCGCGCCTTTGCGCTTTCGCGTTTACCCTTTATGAGGCCGGGAGGGGCTACAGCGTGAGGTCTACTCCGAGACCGATCACGCGGTTTGTTCTGGTGAACGAGTTTGTCGTCACGGCAGGAGCCGTGCCCGACGTCATGTCGTAGTCGTCGTAGAGGGTCTGGAACCAGGCGGCGTTGACCTTCACCTTGTCAGACACCTTCACGCCGATGCCTAAGCCGTAGCTCCATGAGCTGACGTTGAAGCTGATGTCGTTCATGCCCGCATCCTTCAGCGCGTATGCCGTGCGCTGTGCTCCTGCGCTCACCTGCACGCTCTTGCAGATGTCGTATTCCGCTCCGAAGAGATACTCGTTGCTGTCGCCGAGCATGTCTTTCGTAAACTGCTTGGTGTCTACGTCGAAGTAGTGATGCCATCCGGCACTCACGCGCAGGCTCGGCAGCAGCTCGTACTGGGCACCCACGGTGAGCAGTGCGGGCGAGTCTTCAGCCACCTTTCCGCCGTCGGCATACTTGTCGAGCATGGCTATGTTCTTGGCGCTTGCGCTGTTGGCCGACTTGTTCTTGAGGCGCATGCGCGTCTTGAACTCATACTTTGCCGCGAGGTTGAGCCGTCCGGCCTTGTAGTCAACGCCGATGATGGGAGCCACGCCCCATCCCGTCTGGTCGCAGTTGAGCTCTATATCCTGTGTCGCGGCAGACAGCATGCCCGTGCTTGCGGCAGCCTGTTTCAGTCCTTCCGCAGCCTGGGCGTTGCCCATTCCTTCCATCATTCCCGCATATTGCAGCAGCTGCGACGTGAGGTTGCCGAAGTGCTCGGTGGCCGATACCATGCTCTTCGCGTCGTTGTCTATATGCTCCACTCTGATGTTCTTCACGTAACCGTAGTAGTTTGCCGTGCCGTAGAGCAGGCGCAGACCGCCGTATACGCTGAGGTTGTCCGTCATCTTGTATGCTGCTCCGAGCGTGAATCCGTAGTAATACTGGCGTCCGCGCATATAGGAGTCGTAGCTGTAGCCGTTTCCCATGGTATGGCCGGCCATGCCGGGGATGCCCAGTTGTCCGAGGGTGGTGTACAGGCCGTTCACCGCATCCTTGCTTGTCGTCACGCCGGCGACAACCTGCTCGAACGAGCCGAGGCCGCCGTCGAACTCACACTTGCCGCCGCCGCCGGTGATGGCTGCGCCGAACTGGAAGCTCCAGCGGCCCTTGTTGTATGCCGCCTGCACCGACGGGATGATGGGAGCGTCGGCCTCTCCCTCATATTCGTGCACGCTGTTGCCCGGTGCCTTGGCGTTGAAGGGGAAGAGGGGGAAACCCGTCTTCACCGTTCTTGTCTGGTGGGCGCTCTGCAGGTTCAGCGAGATATAGAGGCCGTCGCCGAGGAATATCACGCCCGCGGGGTTGCTGTATACTCCGTCGATGCCTATGGCGGCGTCGCGTGCGGGGTTGCGGAGGAAGGCCACGTTCTGGTTGGTGTTCGTCAGCAGGCCTCCTGCCATTGTCGTCTGGGTTGCTGCCATCATTGTGACGGCAAAGGCAATTTTTAACGTTTTCATGCTAAATTTGTTTTAAAAATTGGTTGCAAAGGTAACAAAGTTGTCCTAAATTTCCATTAATAAGCCTACAACGTTAACCTTAATTAACACTAAACAGGCCGCAAAAGGCAATTGCGCGGTGGCTTTTTCATTTTTTTTATTTAACTTCGCAACGTATTAATAGACATAAGGCAATTTATTAATAGGCATAAAGCGACAGGTTAATAGATATAAAGCGACAGACTATGAGCAGTTTCAACATTAAGGACGACCTGACGTGGCGCAGCTTCCTGACGAGGGCGGCCATCATCATCGGTTCGGTGATATTGATAGTTTGGTTCATGCCTGGCGAGACCCATGGCAACTTTCATGCCGAGCAGGGCAAGCCGTGGCGCTATGGCGACCTGACGGCACCGTTCGACTTCCCCATCTACAAGTCGGAGAAGACCATCAAGCACGAGCGCGACAGCATGATGAGGCTCTACGAACCGTACTACAACGCCAACGCCGAGGTGGAGGGACGGCAGGTGCGCAAGTTCGTGGCAGACCACCGCGACGGGCTTCCCGGCCTGTCTGACGACTACATCAGCATCATAGCGAACAGGCTGCACCGGATTTATCAGAACGGCATCATGAACTCGGCCGACTACGCGAAGCTCAGTGCCGACACGTCGCGGATGATACGCATCGTGGTCGGGAAGAACGCCATAAGCACCGCCATCACCAGCATTTACTCGGAAAAAGCGGCATACGAGCAGCTCTTCCTCGACGAGGCGCTTGCCAGTCACCGGCAGGCGCTGCAGAAATGCAACCTCAACGACTATATCGTGCCTAACCTGATATTCGACAAGGAGCGCAGCGACGCCAGCCTCGACGACCTGCTCAACACCATACCGCTGGCCAGCGGCGTGGTGCAGAAGGGGCAGAAGATAATAGGGCGGGGCGACATCGTCGACGAAAAGGTATACCGCATACTCGAGTCGTTCCGCTTGGAGAGCGACAAGCGCGACCGCAACACCACGCAGATGAGGCTCACCATGATGGGCGAGACCATCTATGCGGCACTCTTCCTCATCTGTTTCACCACGTATCTGACGCTGTTCCGCAAAGACTACTTCGAGAAACCGCGGAGCATCGCCATGCTCTACTCGCTGATAGTGTTCTTCGTTGCGGTGACAGCGCTTATGGTAAGGAACAACATCGGGCACGTCTACATCCTGCCATATGCCATGGTGGCCGTCTTCGTGCGCGTGTTCATGGACTCGCGCACGGCCTTCATCACCCACTTCACGATGGTGATGATATGCGCCTGCATGCTGCAATACCAGTTTGAGTTCGTGGTGGTGCAGTCCATGGCGGGACTCGCCGCCATCTATTCGCTCCGCGAACTGGAATACCGCTCGCAGCTCTTCAAGACGGCGCTGATAGTCTCCGCCGTCAGCATGGCCGTCAACGCGGCCTTCGACCTCATACGCGCCACCACGTGGAACGACTTTGACATGAGCACGTACAACTACATAATAATAAACGGCGTGCTGCTCCTCTTCGCCTATCCGTCGCTCTATCTGATGGAAAAGCTGTTCGGATTCATCTCCGACATCACGCTGATAGAACTGTCGAACACAAACAACAACCTGCTCAGGCGCATGAGCGAGGTGGCGCCGGGCACGTTCCAGCACTCCATCATGGTGGGCAACCTGGCCGCGGCGGTGGCAAACAAGATCGGCGCGAAGAGCCAGCTCGTGCGCACGGGCGCCCTCTACCACGACATAGGGAAGATGACAAACCCGGTATACTTCACCGAGAACCAGTCGACGGTGAACCCGCACGAGAGCATGTCGTACATAGACAGTGCGCAGACAATTATCAGCCATGTCACCGAGGGCCTCAAACTGGCCGAGCGCAACAACCTCCCGGCAGTGATAAAGGAGTTCATCAGCACCCATCACGGGCAGGGCAAGACAAAGTTTTTCTACGTCAAATACAAGAACGAGCACCCCGACGAGTATATCGACGAGCTGCTCTTCACATACCCCGGGCCAAACCCCTTCACCCGCGAACAGGCCATACTGATGATGGCCGACACGGTGGAGGCCGCCTCGCGGTCGCTTCCCGACTATACAGAGAAGTCGATACGCGACCTCGTCAACAGGCTCGTCGACGGGCAGCTGGCCGACGGATACTTCCGCGAGTGCCCCATAACGTTCCGCGATATAGCGTATGCCAAGACCGTGATGATAGACAAACTCAAGACGATGTACCACACGAGGGTGAGCTATCCGAAGCCCGAGGCATGACCGTCTGCAAGCCAAGGCATGAGGGCGAAGAGGCCCCGGAACCGCCGCCGGCAGCATTAAAACACCGTGCGGCAGGCGAAAAAGCGTGAAAAAGGGGGCGAAATGAAAAAAAATATGTAATTTTGCAAAAAATATTTGCTTATATTTTAAGGAAATACAAAATGGCAGAAAGAAAAGTGAGGGTGCGCTTTGCGCCCAGCCCCACGGGGGCGTTGCACATCGGCGGAGTGCGTACCGCCTTGTATAACTACCTGTTTGCCCGCCAGCACGGCGGCGACCTGGTGTTCCGTATAGAGGATACCGACTCAAACCGGTTTGTCCCCGGTGCAGAAGAATACATCATAGAATCGTTCCGCTGGCTCGGCATCAGGTTTGACGAGGGCGTGTCTTTCGGAGGAAACCACGGCCCGTACCGTCAGAGCGAGCGCAGGGATATATATAAGGAGTATGTCCGCCAGCTGCTCGACGGCGGCAAGGCATACATTGCTTTCGACACCCCCGAGGAGCTCGAGGCAAAGCGCAAGGAGATTGAAAACTTCCAGTATGACGCCCATACGCGCATGCAGATGCGTAACTCGCTGACCCTCGGCCGGGAAGAGACGGAGCGTCTCATTGCCGAAGGCCACCAGTATGTGGTGCGTTTCCTCATCGAGCCGGGCCGCGAGGTGCATGTCGACGACCTCATCCGCGGCAACGTGCGCGTCATGAGCGACATCCTTGACGACAAGGTGCTTTACAAGAGTGCCGACGAGCTGCCCACATACCACCTCGCAAACATAGTCGACGACCACCTGATGGAAATCACCCACGTCATCCGCGGCGAGGAGTGGCTGCCCAGCGCGCCGCTGCATGTGCTGCTCTACGAGGCTTTCGGATGGACAGACACCATGCCGCGCTTCGCCCATCTGCCGCTGCTGCTCAAGCCCGAGGGCAAGGGAAAGCTCAGCAAGCGCGACGGCGACAGGCTCGGCTTCCCGGTGTTCCCCCTCGAATGGCACGACCCGAAGAGCGGCGAGGTGTCGTCGGGATTCCGCGAGAGCGGCTATTTCCCCGAGGCGGTGATAAACTTCCTCGCCTTCCTCGGCTGGAATCCGGGCACCGAACAGGAGATATACAGCCTCGACGAGCTTGTCGGACTGTTCGACATATCGAAGTGCAGCAAGGCCGGCGCACGCTTCGACTATCAGAAGGGAATATGGTTTAACCACGAGTATATACTGCGCAAGAGCGCCGATGAGATTGCCGCTGTGTTCGCACCGGTGGTCCGTGAGCACGGCATTGACGAGACGATGGAGCGCATCACCGCCGTCGTGGCGATGATGAAAGACCGCGTCAGCTTCGTCAGCGAGCTGTGGCCGCTCTGCTCGTTCTTCTTCGTCGCTCCCACGGAGTATGACGAGAAGACACGCAAGAAGCGCTGGAAGGAAGACTCCGCCGCCGTCATGACAGAGCTGGCAGCCCTGCTCGAGACGCTCGGCGACTTCTCCATCGAGGCTCTGGAGAGCGCCGTGGAGCAGTGGATAGAGCAGAAGGAGTATAAGCTCGGCAACGTGATGAACGCCTGGAGGCTCACCCTCGTGGGCGAGGGGAAAGGTCCAGGAATGTTCGATATATCCGCATTCCTCGGCAAGGAGGAGACGCTTGCCCGTATGCGACGTGCAATTGAAGTGCTGGGCTGATGTATAATATCGCGATATACGTATACCTGTTGGGGGTGGCGGTGGCCAGCCTGTTCGACAGGAAGGTGCGGAAGATGTGGCGCGGAGAGCGTGCCACGTTCGACATCCTGCGCCGCGAGGTAGACCCCGACGCGCGTTACGTATGGTTTCATGCCGCCTCTCTCGGCGAGTTCGAGCAGGGGCGCCCTCTCATGGAGCGCCTGCGGGCGGAGCATCCGGAGTATAAGATACTCCTGACGTTCTTCTCGCCGTCGGGCTACGAGGTGCGGAAAGACTATGCCGGGGCAGACATCATCTGCTACCTGCCGCTCGACACGCGTCTGAACGCCATCCGCTTCCTGCGCCTCGTGCACCCCGTGATGGCCTTTTTCATCAAGTACGAGTTCTGGTACAACTATCTCCACATCCTCAAACACCGCAACATACCTGTCTACAGCGTGTCGAGCATCTTCCGTCCGGACCAGATTTTCTTCCGGCGCTATGCCCGCGGCTATGCCAGGGTGCTGCGCTGCTTCACCCATTTCTATGTGCAGAACGATGTCAGCAGGCAACTGCTGGCCAAGATAGGCATCGACAGCGTCACCGTCGTCGGCGACACGCGCTTCGACCGCGTGCTCAGCATCAAGCGGCAGGCGAAGAAGCTGCCCGTGGTGGAGGCGTTCAGGGGCGGCTCGAAGGTCTTTGTGGCCGGCTCGAGCTGGGCTCCCGACGAGGAGATATTCATCCGCTTCTTCAACGAGCATAAAGACTGGAAACTGATAATAGCGCCCCACGTGACCGACGAGGACCATCTGTGCCAGATCATAGAACGCCTCGGCCGCAAGGCCGTACTCTATACCGAGGCCACGCCGGAGACGGCGCGCGAGGCCGACGCGCTCATCATCGACTGCTACGGACTGCTGTCGAGCATCTACGGCTACGGCGATGTGGCATACGTCGGCGGCGGTTTCGGCGTCGGGATACACAACGTTCTCGAGGCCGCCGTATGGGGCATGCCCGTCATCTTCGGCCCGAATAACGGCCATTTTATCGAGGCTCAGGGCCTGAAGGCTGTGGGCGGCGGCTTCGACATAGCGTCTTACAGCGGCTTCTCGGACGTCATGGACCGATTCATCGGCGACGGAGAAGCCCTGCGCAAGGCCGGTGAGGCCGCGGCCGAGTTCGTCGCATCATGCACGGGAGCTACGGAGAAGATTCTCGGTGACGTGACGCTGTGATGAATAAATGCCGATAATGGTTTTGATTTCACGTGCCTGTCGGCATGATAATTGTCGATAATGGTTTTGATTCCATAAAGTTGTAGGGACATATTCTCGTATTTGTCCGCCACCAAAATATGATTCATTCATACGTTGATTGCGGACAAATACGAGAATATGTCCCTACAATTTAGGTGTACCGCGTTATCCGTTTTAGTGAATCGCATTACCTGTTTGAGTGCAAATCACCGCCCGATGCGCCTTACAGCCATTCTTTCGGTCGCTTTATCTGCTCTCTCCCTCCTCGAGATACCATTTTGAATACTCGATATAATGCGCCGCGAAGCTCTCGGCCTGGTCGGGACTTGTCTTCTTGATAAACTTTGCCGGCACGCCGCCCCATATCTCGTGGGCTCCCACTTTCGTGCCCTGCAGCACGAGTGCGCCTGCCGCCACGACGGCTCCCTCGCCTATCTCGCACCGGTCGAGCAGCGTGGCGCCCATGCCAACGAGTGCCCCGTCGTGTATGGTGCATGCGTGCACGGTGGCGTTGTGACCTATCGACACGTTGTTGCCGATGTGCGTTGGGCCTACGGTGTTGGTCACATGCACGCATGCTCCGTCCTGCACGTTGACGCCGTTGCCCATCGTTATCGGGGCCACGTCGCCGCGCACGACGGCGTTGAACCACACGGAGCACTCGTCTCCCATTGTCACTTCGCCAACGATGGTGGCGTTCTCGCTGAAGTAGCAGTCTCTTCCCCACTTCGGGGTGAGGCCTTTTATAGATTTTATCAGTGCCATAATCCTGTTTGCTTAATGTCGTTACGTTGTTTCGTTTGCGGCTGCAAATATACCGTTTTTAGTTCATAAGACCCGTATTTGCAGACCGGTATTTTCATTTTGAGGCCGTATATTTATGTTTTCCCTTTGCCGTTACATATTATTTACTTACCTTTGCCATGTTGAAAGACAACAGATTGATATTGAAAAGACAACTAAACAACAAGTTTATCATGAAAAAGAGAGTATTAACGGCATGTCTGTCTCTGTGCGCCTGTGCACCGTTGTGCGCCCAGACGTCGGCCGGCGACGTCAAGACGGTGAAGAATGTGACCTTCACGACAAACGCGACGCCGGAGCAACTGAGGCAGAACGCCGACACACTGAGGCGCAGTGCCGCAGCGATGAGGCAGAGTGCGGCGGAGATGAGGCAGAGCGCCAAGAAGATGAAGAAGCAGGCCAAAGCCGCGGACAAGGTTTCGAAGAATAACATCAAGGCGGGAGCAAGAAACATGGAAGCAGGAGCCCGGAACATGGAACTGGGCGCGGCGTCTATGGAGATGGCTGCCAAGAGCATGGAGCAGAATGCCAAGACGCCGGCAAAGGGCGGCGACAAGGCGATATGCGACAATCCGGACAAGTTCCCCTCGTTTCCCGGCGGGCCGTCGTCGCTGTTCCGCTATCTGCAGAAGGAAGTCCGCTATCCGGCCGATGCGGCCAAGGACCATATCGCCGGCAAGGTCATTGTGCGCTTCGTGGTAGATACCGACGGCACAATTTCCGATGCGAAGGTTGTGCGCGGGGTGCATCCCGAGCTCGACCGCGAGGCCTTGCGTGCCGTCAGAGCCATGCCGCGGTGGACGCCCGGACAGAAGAACGGCAAGCCGGTGCGCGTGAGATTCAGCACGCCGATAACATTTAAAGTGCCTTGAACGATGGAGGCAGGACTTTCGCATACAACCCGCATCACCGTGTCGGAAGCCGACACGGCCATTGCCCACGGCTCGGGCGACATGCCCGTGCTGGCCACTCCCCGCATGCTGGCACTGATGGAGAATGCCGCCATGCTCGCCGTGGCACCGTGCCTGCCCGAGGGCAGCACCACCGTGGGCGGCCGGATAGAGTCTTCTCACCTCAAGCCGTCGCCCGTAGGGGATGCGGTTGAGGCCACGGCCGTGCTCGACCGCGTGGACGGCCGCAAGCTGCACTTCACCGTGACGGCCCGCCAGGCCGACGGGGCGGTGATAGGGGAGGGCACCCACCTGCGCTTCGTCGTAGACCGCAGCCGCTTCATCGCCGGCATCGCCGGCGGCAGCAAGTGACGGCATCAGGCGGCGGGAGGAAAGCGCCGGGGATGCAATAATTATATAACAGACAATCCGGCATACGCGCGCAGCGTATGCCGGATTGTTCTTTATGTATGTGCCTGCCTTCCGGCGTGCCGCTTACAGGTTCGGGTTGATCTTGCTCCACTCGCTGATGGCCGGCACGATGTTCAGCGTCACCAGTTCGTCGCGCATCTTGCAGAGGTGCTCATAGCTTGCGTCGAGCTTGGCGTTCTCCTCGGGCGTGCCCTGCGGAACGTTGTATGTGCAGCCGTCGGCACCGAGAGTGGTGTCCATGGCCATCATGATGTGGTTGTACTTGCCGGTGTTCACGTATGTGCCAACGGGGAAGCGGAACTTCTCGCCGCCCATGGCCGAGCGTATCATCTCTACCGACAGGTAAGAGGGGCTCTGGAACGAAGAGCGTCCGCGCAGCTTGATGATGGCGGCGCCGCCCTGCGTAACGTCCTTCTTCATCTGCTCCCACTCCTCAGCCGTGAACTCGTCCGTGCCGATGATGTCTGTCAGGTTGCGGCCTGCCACCTTCACATGGCTGCCGAACACTGCCATCTGCTCGCCGTGGCCGCCGTATGTGGCGCAGCCCGTGATCTCGGTCTGCATCACTCCGAACTTCTTTGCCAGTGCGCTCTGGAGGCGTGTGGTGTCAAGTCCGGCGAGGGTCGTCACCTGTCCGGGCTTCAGTCCCGAGTAGAGCAGTGTCACCAGTCCGGTGAGGTCTGCGGGGTTGAAGATTATCACAACGTGCTTCACGTCGGGGCAGTAAGTCTTGATGTTCTTGCCCAGTTCCTCTGCAATCTTGCAGTTGCCGGCCAGCAGGTCCTCACGCGTCATGCCCTCCTTGCGGGGTGCGCCGCCCGAAGAGATGATGTACTTGGCGTTCGTGAAAGCCTCCTTCACGTCTGTGGTGGCGGTGATCTTCACGTCGCCGAAACCGCTCTGGCGCATCTCCTCAGCCACGCCTTCGGGTGAGAACACGTCGTAGAGACAGATTTCACTTGTCAGACCCATCATCAGGGCCGACTGAACCATGTTTGAGCCAATCATTCCGGCAGCGCCGACGATTGTGAGTTTGTCGTTAGTTAAAAAAGCCATAATCGATTATTATATTTATTTACTTAAATGTTCCGTTGCCTTGAAAACACCGCAAAGTTAACAAAAAAATGACTATCGGCATAGCCCGGCGCTCATTTTAAAGTGTTATTAATATATAAAGCCCGTCTTTCCGGCCGCTTTTCAGCTCCGTTCCGGTGCCGATTGTAATCTGCGGTTTACATAATTCCAGCACATCAGGCGCACCCTGTCCGCCGCGATGCAGCCCGCGAAGATGGCCGTGAGGCAGAGTGCTGCCGCAGCTGCGAAGGCCGCGCCGCCGAGACGGGCGTACAGGCCGCTGAAGAGGGCGGTGTAGAAGGGCAGCACCAGCGGGTGGAAGTGTATCAGATAGACGGCCGGGCACGACCTCGCCATGCTGTTCACCGCGCGGCTTTGCAGTCTGATGCGCGAAAAGGCCAGCACCAGTGCGAGGCTGCCGGCGATGACGAAGGGCGATGTGTAGCTGATGAGTCGCCCGCCGTCGCCGTGCCCCGTGAGGCCGATGATGGCGATGTAGAGCGCCGCGCCCGTCAGCATGATGGCTGCGTATGCGGCTATATACGTGCCGGCGCCGAGGCGCGTCCACCGCCCCGTGCTGCGGCGTGCATACCGCGCGAGCAGGTAGAGGCCGGCGAAGGAGATGATGGAGTAGCCCGAGCTGAACATGCCGCTGTCTGTGGCGAAGCCGTAGACAAACTCGAAGATGAAGAAGCAGGCGAGGAACCGCTCGAGGCGGCGCTGCGTGGCGCTCTCGGCGAAGGCGTTGAGCACGGGTGAGAGGATGTAAAGTCCGGCGTAGGCCACAATGAACCAGTAGGCGCTGCCTATGGCGGCGCCGGCCAGCACGGTGGCACCGGCGTTTACGGGGAGCCCTGCGGCGAGGAACACCGCCGTCGTGGCGGCAGAGAGGAACGCTACGGTGAAGAGCAGGCCGGCAAGGCCCTGCCACCTCGGCCGTATGCCGAACCATCCCGAAATGAGCACAAACACGTTCACGCCCACCAGCGAGAGATGCTCCGCCGCCACCCGCAGCACCGTCGTCAGCGGCTCCGCGGCCAGATCTCCGGCACAGGGAATGCCGAGAGAGAAATAGTTTGCGTGCATCATCAGCACGAGCATCATCGAGATGAGCCGCAGCAGTTCCATGTTCGACTGCCGGGTATTAGTGCCTTGCTGAGGGGTGTTTCCTTTTCCGTTCGTCATCGCTCCCGTTGGTTTGCCGTTGGTTTGCCGTTGTATTCTGATGTCGTTCTCTTCTTCCTGCGTCATTGCTTGCTTGTCTTTTCGAGATGTCTTGTTTGCTTTTTCAAGATGTAAAGATACATATTCTGCACCGGAAAGCCAAGCCGTATCCTTTCTTTTTTATGCTCGCGGGCGACAGAAAGATGCCCTGTTGGCAGGCCGGAAGGCACAGCCCGGCAGCCTGTATCGCCGCCGCCATCGGCAGAACGCATTTTTGACAGCTCTCAAAAACACTTAGCTTAGCTCTCAAAAACACTTTTGATAGCTGGCACAAACACGTTTGAAAGCAATCAGGACACCATGACGGGCAACCGGTAGCACCGTCAGACGCACCCCGTTGCACCGTCAAAACGGCCTCGCGGCATTATCAGGAGCTACCCTTCACCCATTCTCCTCCCCTTGGGGAGGCCGGGAGGGGCTCTCCTTCACTCTGCCCGCGCTTTGTAGGGCCCGAGTCTTGTCTTTGGCCGCAGCCCGTGAGGGCTACCCCGGCGGCAACGGATGAATACGCAATAAACAATTTATTGTCAACATGTTGCGTGCGGACAGATACGAGAATGTGTCCCTACGGTTTTGTGGTAAAATGCGCACTGCGCACTCTATGGAGTGCAGTTTATTGCATAAAGTGCACTCTATGCAGTGCACTTTGTATGTAAAACTTTGCCGGTTACAAAAAAATATTGTATCTTCGCACCGGTAGAGAGCATGTCTGCGGAATGCAACAGACATGTAGCTGAAACATTGCTGGATATGGATAAGAACAAGATAAAGACCATAATAAGAGACTATCACCGCAGGATTACGGGAATAAGGGTGCTTCAGCGCGGTATGCGGTTCGAGCCGTGCGGCAGCTATGTGCTTGTGGGCCTGCGCCGTGCGGGCAAGTCTTACACCATGTTTCAGGACATCCAGAAACTTATTGCCGACGGCGAGGCCGCCATAGAAGACTTCCTCTACATCAATTTCGAGGACGACCGGCTCGGTGATATCCGCATGGATGAGCTTGACGACATAATAACGGCGTATGGAGACATGTATCCCGGCCGCAAGCCGAGGGTGTATCTCGACGAGATTCAGATAGTGAAAGGGTGGGAGAAGTTTGCCCGCCGGCTGGCCGACACCGGATATGTGGTGCGCATCACGGGCAGCAACGCAAGTATGCTGAGCAGTGAGATGGCCACGACGCTTGGCGGCCGGTTCATCGTGCGGCACGTCAGTCCGTTCTCATTCAGTGAGTTTCTCGCATATAAGGGAGTGACGCTTGATGACGGATGGCACTGCGACACCACTGTGTGCAACACCGTGCGGGCGCTGTTCGACGACTATTTCCACTACGGCGGCTTTGCTGAGCACTTCGACCGGGCAGACAAGCGCGAGTGGATAAACGGCCTGTGCCAAAAGATTCTGCTCGGCGATATCATTGCGCGCAACGACATACGCAACTCGGTGCTTGTGCGGCTGCTTGCGCGTAAACTCGCCGAGAGCGTGATGCAGCCGTCCACGCAGACCCGGCTGACAAACATCCTGAAGTCTACCGGCTCTGCCGTGAGCCGCAACACCGTGGCGGAATATCTCGGATACATGGAAGATGCCTTCATGATATTCTCGCTGAACAATTATGTCGACAGCCTGGCCGAGCAGGTGAACAACCGCAAGCGCTATTTCTCGGACAACGGACTGCTGAACAACTACCTTATAGACCCCGATACGAAGCTGCTCGAAAACATGGTCGCGATAGCGCTGAAGCAACGCTACTGCTCGGTGATGGAAGACAACCTGTACTATTATAATAAAGGTATAGAGGTCGATTTTTATGTCCCGTCGGAGCAGATGGCCGTCCAGGTGGCATACAGCATCGACGACGAAGACACCCGCCGGCGTGAGATAAACGCGCTGGAGAAGATGTCGGCAGCCTTCGGCATAGCCCGCAACATCATAATAACGATGGACACAGAGGAAACCGTCACTACAGAAAAAGGAATAAGGATAGAGGTCGTTCCCGTGTGGAAGTGGCTGCTTGAGAAGTAAAACGAAAACAGACATACAGCAATGGCAACAAAACAAGACATAAGAGACAGGATAGAGGCGCTGCGCTCACTGATGCGGCGCGAGGGGCTGGCGGCCTTCATATTCCCCGGCACCGACCCGCACTGCGGCGAATACGTGCCCGAGCGGTGGAAGGGCCGCGAGTGGATAAGCGGGTTTGACGGCTCGGCCGGTACGGCGGTGGTGACGCTCGGCGAGGCCGCGCTGTGGACAGACTCGCGCTATTTCATCGCCGCCGCGGAGCAGTTGGAAGGCACGGAGTTTGAACTGATGCGCGAACGCATCGACGGCACGCCCACGATAGCGGAGTGGCTCGGACGTAAGCTCGCCGTGTCGGGCGGCACAGAGGTGGGCATCGACGGCATGACGTGCCCCGCAGCCGAGGCCGTGGCGCTGCGCGACGAGCTGCGGCGGCAGGGCGGACTGACGCTGCGCACCAACCTCGACCCGCTGGACAGCCTGTGGAGCGGACGCCCCGGAGTGCCACTCGGGCAGATAGAGATTCACCCGATGGAATATGCCGGCGAGGACTGTCCCTCGAAACTGGCACGCATACGCGAGGAACTGCGCCGCCGGAACACCGGCGGACTGCTCATATCGACGCTCGACGACATTGCCTGGACGCTCAACCTGCGCGGCACGGACGTGCACTGCAACCCCGTGTTCGTGGCCTACCTGCTCGTCACCCGCTCGGCGGCAACCCTCTTCACCGACAGCCGTAAGGTGACGCCCGGCGTGGCAGCATACCTCAAGGCGTGCGGCGTAGACCTGCGCGGATATGGCGACATCGCGGCCGCGCTGAAGGCATACGGCGAGTACAGCATAATGATGGACAGCAGTTCGACGTCATATACATTATATAATAGCGTGCGTTGCAGCGAGAAAAAGGACTTGCCGTCGCCCGTGGCGGCCATGAAAGCTGTGAAGAACGCTACCGAGGCCGAGGGCTTCCGCCGTGCCATGCTGCGCGACGGCGTGGCGATGGTGAAGTTTCTGAGCCGGCTGAAGGCCGATGTCGCCCGCGGCGGAGAGACCGAACTGAGCGTCAGCCGCCGCTTGGAGGAGCTGCGCGCATGTCAGCCGCTCTTCCGCGGCATATCGTTCGATACAATCTCGGCCTATCAGGAGCACGGCGCGATAGTGCACTACGAGCCGACGCCAGCCACTGACAAGCCGCTGCGCCCCGAAGGCCTGCTGCTCATAGACAGCGGAGCGCAGTATCTCGACGGCACTACGGACATCACGCGTACCATTGCCCTCGGTCCGGTCACCGACGAGCAGCGCCGGGTATACACCCTCGTGCTCAAGGGACACATACGCCTGCAGATGCTCAAGTTCCCCTACGGGGCGGCCGGCACGCAGCTCGATGCCATCGCCCGAGCCGACATGTGGGCGGCCGGCATGAACTTCATGCACGGCACTGGGCACGGCGTGGGCTCATACCTCAACGTGCACGAGGGTCCGCACCAGATACGGATGGAGTGGCGTCCGGCGCCGCTGCTTCCCAGCATGACCGTCACCGACGAGCCCGGCCTCTATCTCGCGGGCCGCTTCGGCGTGCGTATAGAGAACACGCTGATCGTCACTCCATATATGGAAACCGAGTTCGGCCGCTTCCTCGGTTTCGAGACGCTCACGCTCTGCCCGATAGACACGGCACCGGTGGATTTCTCCATGCTCACGCCCGACGAACTCGGCTGGCTCAACGGTTACCACGCCCGGGTGTACGAAGCCCTCGCCCCGCATCTCGATGCCGCAGAGGCTGCATGGCTGAAGGAGGCTACGGCAGCCCGAAAAAGCATTCTCTGAAAGACAACAACCCTTCTCCTCCCCTTTGGGGAGGCCGTGTGGGGCTTCCGTGTGGGTCCTCTTAAAAAGCAAGTGAGCCCTCGCCGTAGCCTTGCTGTATGTTGTAAGGGTTGTTATGGTCGCTCCGGCGCAGGTCTCACTTGCGTAGTCGTCCGGTATCAGAGTTTGTGCGGCATGTCATTATATAATGTACGGGCTCACATTATTGCATGTAAATATATGGTGCCAGCGCTTGGCATGTCGGCGGCTCTGCAAAGAAAACGGCTATCAGGATAAAGGAAGATGGCGTTGTCTTGCTGTTATCCTGACGGCCGTTAAGTGAGTATCATGGTGAATATTTTTAGTTGTCAGGCTCTGCACCGGTCTCTCACAATCCGAAACCGAGGGAGAGATATACAAAGTTATGATGCCCGATGGCATCTGTGCGGGAGTGGGCATAGCGGTAACCGATGCTTAGCACTCCGTGCGATGACGACTTGCCTATTTGCGGGACGAAGCTCACCGATGCGTCGTAAAACGTGTTTTTCCAGTCGGCGTTGCCTATTGTGCTTCCCATTTTCGCCTTAACCTGCCAGTAGCTTTTGGTGTTCTTGACGAATTGGTAGGCCAATCCGCCGGCCAATCCCGTGTTGGAGAAATATGTTTTCACGTCGTCGGTGTTGAGATAGTTGTATGTCTGCTCCACGCTTCCCACGATATTCAGCCGTCCTTGCGTTCCGAGATAGAGGTTGAGCGTGTAGTTGTTCATCCGCATACCGTTGTCACTGAACGATGCCCCGATGTTCGGTTCGATGCCGAGGCACAGATATTTTGTCGTGGCGTTGGGGTTGCACTGCGCCATTGCGCTTGCCGGCATCATGGCAACCAGCACCAGCATGAAAAGTATTTGCTTCATTTTGTTTTTAGTTATATTGCTTGATGTATAACGGTAAAAAAACTGATATATTGCATATACAATTCCCTTACCGTTCAAGTCAGTTGTCGTTACTCAAAATATATACGGTATCCACCGTTTGTTCCGAGTTCGGGTATATATTTGTAATCGCCTTTTCGCATTACCAGAGAATCTGGTATGACTTTTGCACCGTTTATATTTCCCTTGTTTTGCAGACTGTCAATCACTGTTCCTGCTGCTTCTTTATTTAGCACTCCCTTTAGACTTTTGTCGATATGTAGCTTAGGTATCTCGTCCGGGTTGGTATTCGGTATCGGTGCCGATAAGAATAAGTCGACAAAGCGTAGCCCCGTTTGATCTGTTTGCAAATATGTATTGATATATTTATCATCATATGGTTTTTTATCGTCTTTGGGGAACCATTCAAACTCGCATAGACCGAAACCTCGGCAGTTCCTGCTTGTCCTTCCCCATTCTTTCCATCTGCATATGATGATGGTTAAATTATTTTTCATATAATCAGAATCATCATGCACAGAAGCCCTGGTTTCAGATTGGTTTAAAGCCAACTGCTCTTCCAAAGACATGTATTTGAATGTCCTTGCGATGTCGTCAGAAGGCTCAACATCATTAGTTGCGTCTTCTTGTTGCTGGCAAGAAGTAAACATTAACACTGCGAGCATTGCGCTCATAAAAACTTTTTTCATCTTTTTTTTATTTAAATTGTTGTTTTTTTTATGGCATTAATGCCAATTATATATTTTACGCGTTCAATATATTCTTTAATGTTTTATAAGCCGATACTTCCGATGAAGCAGAGGTTTCCGTATGTCAACCTTATTATATACTCTCCCGACAGGCTCTCCGGCAGGGCGTATGTCTGGCTGCCGGCGGTGATGATATCTTCGTATATCACCGTCTCCTCATCTTCGGCAGCAAGCAGTTCGATGCCGTAACCCGTCATGTCGGATTCAAAATATAGCGTGTGGTTGTCTATATATACATTAGGAATGCGAGCCGGAGCTTTGGGTTTTGGCACGTTTGCTGAGCCTTTCCTGTTAAAATTACATTCTATTTGAAAGATGATTCTTTCATAGATGTTGCTGTATTCACCGTGCTCGGCAGAGCAATGCAATGATGCGATAAGCATGCATGCGATAAAAATAAACTTTCTTTTCATACCTTTTGGTTTTAAGATTTCTGCTGCAAAAGTATGAAAGAAAGTTATTGCTGCCAAATAAATCGAGTACACATAGTACACGCATGATGGCGTGATGGACGGTAAAGACTTGACAATACGGACGTTATGAGCAAAGTACATTTAGTACACACTTGCTCTTTTACTCGTATATTTATAACTTTTGGATGTTTCTGTCGAGGGCCTTTGCTCCATTCTCGTCAAAAAGTTTCTTGTTTATGCTGCGTCTGATGTTCGATACTCTCTGCTTTGTCATGTCGGCAAGTACCGTTATTTCGATTGGAGAGAACTGCAGCTTGGTGAGTATGCAGACGTTGATTTCTTGCTGTGTCAGTCCGGACTGGATGTCTGTAATCTTCCTGTAGAAGTCTGGCAGGTGCTTGGCTGCCGCCATGCCGAGCTCTTCCCACTCTGATGAAGCCGTGTTGATAAGTTTCGCCGCATTTTCGTGCAGCCGCCTTACGATGGCACATCCGAGCAGGGCCTGTTCCATGTCGCATATTTCCGGCAGGTTGTTTTGGTCTCGTAGCAGGTTTATTTCCCGTTTGAGGTTGTCGGTTTCTTTTTCTTTGCTTTCCTTGTAGCTGTCGAATCCCGACCTCAGTATGGCCATTTCTTTTTCGGAATCATTGTATTGGCATAGCAGTTCGTAGTATCTTATGTTTGTTTTTATGATATCTTTTCTGCTCTTACGGCTCAGCTTCCTTATATACCTATATATATAGAAGCCCATAACGGCTGCCGTAATAAAGATTATGAACGAGATATAGCGGTATTTCTCGGCTTCTTCTGTCTTGGCTTCAGCTATCTGCTGATTCTCCGTATAGTCATAAAGTGCCTGCATCTTTATTATGTTTTCCGACGAAGCAAGGACTATTGTTGAGTCGTTGGCGAGCGTAAGCAGATGCGCGTATTTCACGGCAGAGTCTGCAATACCCATTTTATGGTAGGTATCCATCAGACCTCTATATCCGGCTTCTGCTAAGCTTAAATCATCCTTGACCTCTAAAAGTTTTCTGTAATAGAATATAGCGGAGTCGGGTTTGCCAGTGTTCTCATAGTATTTACCTTTATAATCATAATACATTTCCCTGCTTTTTTCTATTTCTCCTTTCTCATTGAATGCTCCAGAGTTCAGTTCAAACTCATTCATTGCAATTCTTGCATCAGTGTATCGACCTTTTTTAATGTATACATCTATGATTGTTGGAAGAGTGTTTGCGGCAAGGGTATATTCTCCTTCTGTTATAAACCGTTCATAAACATTATGGCTTATCCGTAACACGGCATCATAATCTTTTTTCATGTAGTAAGCATCACCGAGGTGGTCGTAGAATATTAAGGCTCCGATAGAGTCTCCCGCCATTTCCGCGTACCTCACGGCTTTCCATTCCGCTTCAAGTTCCAGGTCGGGTGAGGCCTGCATGTGAAACAGCGTTGCTATCTGTCCGTAAACCCGGCTGAGCGTCTTGAAGTCGCAGTCGGCCTGTGTCGTGTCGGTTGCGGCCACTGCTTTCCTGTAATATTCGAGGGCTTTGGGTGCGTTTCCCCTGTCGCGGTATACGCCTCCGGCCATGTAGTAGGCCTTTATCCGGCTGCCGTGGTCGCTTCCGCCGCTGTAGTATTCGGCCACCTCGTCCATGTATGTTATGGTGTCGAGGCTGATGTCGAGCTTGTCCATGGCTATGGTTT
>CAJMSE010000011.1 GCA_905216025.1 uncultured bacterium
CACATGATTTTCTGCTGGCTATATGCCTTAGTTAATTTGTCCTGTTTTAGTTTCGCTGCCGTTCATCTCGTCAATGAATCGGCTATATGCCTTAGATAATTTCTACTGTTGTAGATAGACATAACCTATCATTCAACCCTTTCGGCTATATGCCTTAGATAATTTCTACTGTTGTAGATCCAGCACTACCCGAATAAGTCTCCCCGTAGGCTATATGCCTTAGATAATTTCTACTGTTGTAGATTTCTCGCAAGCCGGCATCAAACTAACCGTGGCTATATGCCTTAGATAATTTCTACTGTTGTAGATATAGACTTTTATCAAAGTAAAAGTATGGCTATATGCCTTAGATAATTTCTACTGTTGTAGATGCGAGATGTCATTTGAAGACGCTTATAACAGGCTATATGCCTTAGATAATTTCTACTATTGTAGATTTCACGTGCCCGAGCATAGCAGTATCTGGCTATATGTCTTAGATAATTTCTACTATTGTAGATGCCGTGTGCCTTCGATGGCATCCACGCGGCTACATGCCTTAGATAATTTCTACTATTGTAGATACGATAGCTTCCATGCTTTCCTTGCTTGAGGCTGTATGCTGCAGACGTTTCGTGCAATGGCATTTGTCATAGATATAATACAGTAGGCGTAACGTCGTAGAGGCATGTCCTATAGTGTAATCATTAGTAAATATATAGAGCAAGTACAGAATACCCATACGGCATTCACAGAAAACTCTGTACCGCATCTTTTATTTGCGTGCATATATCTGAAGATTGAAAAACCAATGGTGTTTTCCAAAATACCATTGGTTTTTAGAAAAATACCATTGTTTTTTTCTTGCTGTAAGTATATAAAGAGAAACTGTTTAGTGGTGTATTACGGCCGCAGAAGGTGCCTCTACGCTATATGTATGGCTGTATCGTGGGTTTGTATGCACGTATTTTGGATTTAAATACTGCGGGCGTGGCGATTCAGGGTAAAACAATACGGTGGGGCTGATGCGTGTTTTGCATCGTGCGAAACATTATTTTTCTTTTCTCAACCTTTTTAAGGCCTTTGATGCCATATAACCGCCTGATTACTTAACGGTTATGGTATAAATATAAAAAGGAATAAAGAATTTGCGGTAAAGGCGGCGGATTCCTATCTTTGCAGTTGTAAAGAGATTGTTTCAGGATAATTCGTGATTGCAGACAGCGAGCTAATTTGTGATTTCATGCGGCATGTCCGCTGCTTCGTAGCTTATGGATGCGGGGATGCAGTGGAGGTTTCTGCAATAGAGAGATATACGGCTAATTTATTATTCATTACTTAAAAAAGACACTATGGACGAGAAGAACAAAATGAAACTGACAAATGAAGTGGGGGCTCCGGTGGCTCACAACCGTAATTCGATGACGGCAGGAGCGCGCGGCCCGGTGATGATGCATGATGTATGGCTGATGGAAAAGCTGGCACATTTCGACCGCGAGGTGATACCCGAGCGCCGCATGCATGCCAAGGGTGGGGGTGCATACGGCAAGTTCACCGTCACGAACGACGTGACCCGCTACACCTGTGCATCGGTTTTCTCTGCGGTGGGAAAGGAGACAGATGTCTTTGCCCGGTTCTCCACCGTGGCCGGAGAGCGTGGAGCGGCCGATGCTGAGCGCGACATACGCGGGTTCGCCCTCAAGTTCTATACCGATGACGGTAATTGGGATCTTGTCGGCAATAACACGCCTGTGTTCTTCATCCGCGACCCGATGCTCTTCCCCGACCTCAACCATGCCATAAAGCGCGACCCGCAGACCAACCTGCGTTCTCCGCAGAGCCAGTGGGACTTCTGGACCATGCTGCCCGAGGCGCTCCATCAGGTGACCATCGTCATGTCCGACCGCGGCATCCCCGCATCATTCCGCCACATGCACGGCTTCGGCAGCCATACATACAGCCTTGTCAATGCCGCGAGACAGCGGGCGTGGGTGAAGTTCCACTTCCGCACATGCCAGGGCATCAAGAACCTGACGAACGGCGAGGCCGAGGATATAAAGAAGACAGATCCGGACAGCAACGTGCGCGACCTCTTCGAAGCCATCCGCCGCGGCGATTTCCCCCGGTGGACATTGTATTTCCAGATAATGACCGAGGAGCAGGCGAAGCGCCACCGGGATAATCCCTTTGACATCACGAAGGTGTGGAGTCACAAGGAATATCCGCTGATAGAGGTTGGCACGCTCGAGCTCAACCGCAATCCGGAAAACTACTTCGCAGAGGTGGAGCAGTCGGCATTCTCTCCGGCGCACATCGTGCCCGGCATCGGCTTCTCTCCCGACAAGCTGCTGCTCGGCCGGCTCTTCTCCTACGGAGATGCCCAGCGCTACCGCCTCGGCGTCAACCACGACCTCATCCCTGTCAACCGTCCGAAATGTCCCGTGCACACGTTCCACCGCGACGGAATGATGCGTACCGACTGCAACAAGGGTGCTACGACGGGATATGCGCCCAACAGTGAGGGGCAGTGGCAGGAGCAACCGCAATACAGCCCCGTGCCGATGGAGACGACCGGCTGCGCCGACCATTACAATCCGGCTGACGACCCTACGGACGACTGTTTCCGTCAGCCCGGCGACCTCTATCGCCTGATGACAGAAGACAAGCGTGCGCTGCTGATAAGCAACACGGCCGCGGATATGGCATCGGTGACGGATAATGTCAGATACCGCCATGCTGCCCATTGCTATCTGGCCGAGCCGGAGTATGGTATACGCCTTGCCCACGCCCTCGGCCTGGACTTGGAACGTGTCCGTCTGCTTGCTGCCATGAGCGAGGAGGAACGTCTCGCCGCCACATCCGCCGGGAAAGCATGATTTATGTATGATGAAGAGATTGCACGGGGTAGGGGATGATGGATTCCCGCCCTGTGCTTTTTGTGGCAATAGGATTTCGGCACGCCGGCATTCTTTTCTGCAAGTGCCGGCTGTTCTCTGACGATAAGTTTACAGCTTGACTTTATTCCGCTTTTTGCCCTTTCCTATGTAGGGAAGCCTCTTTTATGGTATTCCCTACATACAAATAGGGATTATCCTGTTGGCCGTTTCCCTGAAAATACTTATCTTTGCGGAGACAGATACCCGGAGATGGGTGTCACGAAGACTTAAAACAAGATAAACATCAAGCAAAATGGGGAAAATATCAAGCTGTATGAGGAATATCCTGGCTTATGCGCTGTGTGCCGTGCTGACGCTCAGCAGTTGCAACAGTACGGGCGAGGGCGCCTATATGGGCAGTCAGATAGGGGCCGTGCTCGGGTCGGCCATAGGCGGAATCGCCGGCGGATGGCGCGGCAGTGACATAGGCACAGTTGTCGGCATGGCCGGCGGTGCTGTGGCCGGGGCTGCCGTGGGCAATGCCAACGAGAAGGCCCGCATGAAAGACTATGAGCGGGAGCGCAACGAACGCGCGCAGCGCAGGCACGAGAGCCAGATGCGTGTGCAGGACCGTCAGATGCGTGTGCAGGACCGTCAGATGCAGGCGCAGGAGCGTCAGGATGCTTACGGCAACGCCGGCGGTGGCTATGCAGAGGCAGACGACAGCGGTTTCGACCCGACCCACAGCGGCGACGACCGCATCGTGTTCGATGCCGGCAACGAGCCGGTCCAGGCATCGGCCGAGCTCAGCGTCGACCAGCTTAGCAGCCTGAACCGCGACAGCCGCAAGTTCAGGCTCCGTCCCGCCATAGAGGTGCGCCGCGTGACCTTCACCGATGCCGACGGCGACGGCCAGATAGGTTCCGGAGAGGAGTGCAAGGTATCTTTCGAGATAATGAACAACACCCGCGAGGTGATGCACAACCTGCGTCCCTTCGTCACAGACACCACCGGAAACAAGCGCATCAGCATATCGCAGAGCATACTCGTGGAGAGCATCGCCCCCGGCACGGGAGTGCGCTATACCGCCACCGTGCTCGGCGGCCGCAAGCTGAAAGACGGCACTGCCGTGCTCCGCGTAGGCGTAGAGCACGACGGTCGTAAGGTCGCAGCCGAAGATGAGTTGCTCACCGTCACCACGCGCCGCCGATGACCCGTGCCGACCTTCAGGCCGACTACCGCAGCCGGAGCGCCGCGCTCTCTGCTGCCATCGCCTCCCTCCGCCGCCGCGGGCGCATGCTCGTGTGGGGCGAGGTTGCCGCTTTCTGTGCTGCCGTGGGGTGCGTGGCCGTTTATACTGTATATGGCTCGGCTTCGTTCCTTGCCGCTGCCGTCGTATTGGCTGGCTGCTATGTGGCCGCCCGCCGGGCAGACGTGGCCGGAGAAGAGCGCCTCGGCAGCCTGACAGCCCTGAAACAGGTCTACGATAACGAACTGCTCTACCTCGACGGCGATTTCTCCGCCTTCGACGACGGCCGCCGCTATGCCGACCCGCAGCACGCGTTCACGTTCGACATGGACATCTTCGGTCCGCAGTCGCTCTTCCATCGCATCAACCGCACCGTCACCCTCGGCGGTGCCGACACCCTTGCCGGCTGCCTGCGCATGGAGACTTTCGGCACAGACGATGCAGCCCGTGAGGCCATCGGCCGCCGTGCCGATGCCATATCCCGCCTTGCGGCCATGGAGGAGCAGCGTGCCGCTTTCATCGCCATGAACCGTTTTGGCCGTATCGACACTCCCGCTGTGCTCTCGGCTCTTGGTGCAGTGCGCCGTCTTGCCGTTCCGCGGTTCTTTGCTTCGCCGGCCTCCCTTGTCGTTGCCGGCCTTTCCCTCGGCGTTTTCGCCGTTCTCATCCTTCTCTCCGTGTTCACTCCGATGCCCTCGGGCGTTCCCGTTCTTTGGGGCACGCTCCAGTTTTTCGGCGTTCTAATGCTCTGTGCCGCACCGTTGCGGCGGATGAGCAGTGTCGTCAATGCCGTCCACCGGCAGATGCGGGCATACGCGGAGCTCGTCCGTCTCATGGTCTCCTCCGGCATGCTCAGCGCCGGCGACCCTGCTCTCGACGGCGTGGCCTCGTGCTCTGCTGCCGATGCCCTGCGGCCGTTCGACGAGCTGCGCCGCATCCTCGACGGTCTCGACCGCCGCGGAAACATCCTCGGTCTCCTCCTCTTCGACACCTTCCTTCTCAGCGATTTCTTCCTCGTGCGCCGTTTCCTGCGCTGGCAGTGCACCTGTGCCGCCGGCATGGAGCGCTGGACCGGCGTCGTCAGCACCGTCGACGCCCTCGTCTCCATGGCTACGTTCTGCCATAACGAGCCGTATGCCGGCCGTGCCGATATCGTCGTGTCGCCCGGCGTCGTCTACGAGGCCGAGGGCCTGCGCCATCCGTTCCTCGGCGAGAAGGCTGTGGCAAACGATTTCCGTCTCGACGATTCACATTATTATATAGTCACCGGTGCCAACATGGCGGGCAAGAGCACCTTTCTCCGTTCGCTCGGAGTGAACTACATACTGGCCATGAACGGCATGCCCGTGTTTGCCTCGCGGCTGCGCGTGTCGCTCTTCTCGCTCTTCTCGAGCATGCGCACCAGCGACGACCTCAGCCACGGCATCAGCTATTTCAATGCCGAACTGCTCCGTCTCCGGCAACTGATAGGCCACTGCCGCAGCCACCGCCGCACGCTCATCATCCTCGACGAGATACTCAAGGGCACCAATTCGCTCGACAAGCTCAACGGCTCGCGCATGTTTCTCGAGGCCATCTCGCGTCTGCCCGTCACCGGCGTCATCGCCACGCACGACCTTGAGCTGTCGCGTCTTGCCGACGAACATCCCGCCCGCTTCGCCAACTGGTGCTTCGAGATACGCCTTGCCGACGAGATAACATATACCTATAAGATTACTCCCGGAGTGGCGCGCAACCAGAATGCCACCCATCTGCTGCGGAAGATTATAGAGGGAGTGTGAAGGCTTGATTTTGCATCAAGCCGTTGCTAAGTATTCTTTGAATAGCCGGTCACGGCATTAGAAATGACGCGTTTCATTTCTTCCCATGGCACATTGTAAAACATTTTGGGCATGGGCTGACAGTCTGCATCATCAAAATATGTGAGGCTCATAAGCGCGCGGAAGATTGAATGTTCTGGATATTTGGATGAATAGAATTCCAATATCCTTTCAAGGGGGTAATGCTCAAGCAGGAAATAAATGTCGATGAAATCTTTTTTTGTTCCTCTTCCTTCGGCGGCATTGATTTTCATTGCGGCGATATCCTCGGGCGAAGCGAGCCTGATGCCGTCTTCCATGACGGCTGGTCTCAGCCATTGATATTTGTAGTTGACGATGTCAACTTTTATTCCATCGATTGAATAGATGCTGATATTCTTCGATTCTTTTATTATTTTCAGTTCTCCTGATTCAGCAAGAACGTCGCGTAGACTTTCGTTGTCGGTATCCGTCAGGCCGAAAAGGTCGATGTCCACAGAGCTGCGGTGTCCATATTGCAGTGCAAGCGCCGTGCCTCCGACAAGTCTCAGACCATCGGCTGCTTCCGTATCCATTATTTTTTTTATGAGTTCCAGAGTGTGGGGCTCGACAGTTTGGTATGATAACATCTGTAATCCTCCTTGTTGGTGTTTGATATTGCCGATATGAACGACAGGCATACGGGGTCGAGCGTCCGCAGACCTTTGCATATCTCGACTATTTGTGCCAGACCGTAGTATGACAGTATGGTGCGCCAGTCGTCCATGGTACCGTATTCCAGCACACGCTGCACGATATATCCGGAATGTGCGGACATGCTGAATGCCGCCTTGTCTATATCCCAAAACAAGACATCGGATAATCTGTCTATGCACTCTTTCTCTGCCATTATAACAATATTGCGTTATGGTAAGGGCAAAAATACAAAAAAAAGCGTTATCCTCCAAACAAACGGCGGAGCAAGTGGTGGCAGACCGTCACATTCAGTCTCACAGTCCTGCACATCCAGCTTGTTATGCCGTTCGCTCCCTCCTGAGCCTTTCCCCATTTTTGCCAGCTCTCAAAAACACTTGGCTTAGCTTTCAAAAACACTTTTGATAGCTCTCAAAAACCTGTTTGGCAGTCGGCACTCACCAATGACGGGCAATCCGTCGCACCGTCAAACGCACTCCATTACACCGTCAAACGCACCTCGTTGCACCTTCAAACCGGGCTCCCCGCATCAGCTCCGGCACCTCTTTTCACCCCGTTTTATGCCCTAAAAAGCATTAAAAAGTGAATAAATGTCTTATTTACACCTCTATATCGTGTCCACTCTTTTTGCTCGTCAGTTGCTTTGTAACACATTGATATTCAACGGTTAAAAACTTTTCGGGGGGGGGGTAAATATCCACTTTTTGTGATAAACGGAGGGTAACAGCCTGCTTTTTGTCTTATCTTTGCACCGTGACCGCCGTGCTGCGGGCTTGCACTGCGTTGCCGGCGGTCTGTTGACAAAATTCAACTAACCTAAAAATAATAAATTAATCTTATGAAAAGAAGCAGGTATCTAATCATGTTATTGACATTACTCATGTCGATAGCAGCCTATGCTCAGAGGCAGCCCCTGTCCGGAACCGTCGTCGACGATAAGGGCGAGGCCGTCATCGGAGCAACTGTCGTGCAGAAAGGCTCTGCACAGAACGGTGTCATCACCGATTATGAAGGAAACTTCAAAATATCTGTGGCTCCCGGTACGCCCATCGTCGTCTCGTACGTAGGCTACAAGAGCCAGGAAGTGAAGGCCAAGGCGGACATGCGCATCGTGCTCCACGAAGACGAACAGATGCTCAACGACGTGGTGGTGATCGGTTATGGCGTTCAGAAGAAATCCGTTGTGACGGCCTCTATCGCCAAGGTGAGCTCAGACGACCTTGCCGGCAAGACGCGTCTCCGTGCCGACGATGCCCTGAAGGGTATGGCTGCCGGTGTGAACGTGACGTCGGCCTCGGGCCAGCCGGGCAGCAAGTCGACCATACGCGTGCGCGGTATCGGTACCATTAATAATACCGAGCCCCTCTATATCATCGACGGAATGCCTACAGACCAGGACGGAATGGAGTCTGTAAACCCGAACGACATCGAGTCTATCGAAGTGCTCAAGGATGCAGCCTCGGGCGCCATCTACGGTGCGCGTGCCGCAAACGGTGTAATCCTCATCACCACCAAGAAGGGTAAGACCGGCAAGGCACAGATCAACTACAACTTCTCTTACGGCTGGCAGAGCGCGTGGAAGAAGCGCGACGTCACCGGAGCGGCAGACTATGCGGTGCTGCAGAACGAGAAAGCCATCAACGGCGGACAGACCCCGCTGCCCGAACTGGCAGACCCGTGGAACCTCGTAGACAAGAACGGAAACGCCATCAACGGCTTCGGTACAGACTGGCAGGACCTCGTCTTCAACGACAATGCCCCCATCGTACAGCACGACGTGTCTGTGAGCGGCGCTTCAGACAAGATAAACTACTACCTCTCGCTCGGCTACTTCGAGCAGGAAGGTATCGTTGGCGGAAACTACGGGCAGTCTAACTACGACCGTCTCACCCTCCGCAGCAACACCAACTACAACCTTATCGACGCCGAGAAGGAGCGCAAGTTCCTCAACAAGCTCGACCTCGGAGTCAACGTTTCATACATGCGCGTGCACAACACTGGTGTCGATGCCAACTCTACATGGGGTTCTCCCCTCGGTTCGGCCCTCTATCTGGCGCCCACGCTCCCCGTGACGCTCAACCGGGTGAACGCCGACGGCAAACCCGGCCCGGGACAGGAGATGATTGATTTCTACAGCTCTTACGACCTCTACACCGACGCTTCGGGAAATCCTTACACCATTCCCGGTTTCGTAGGCTCATACAACGAGCAGGTGAACCCCATCGCAGCGATGCAGAGATATCCCACACGCAACTGGTCGCAGAAGATAATGCCCAAGTTCTCGCTCGACCTCCAGCTCTACGACAACCTGAAGTATCACTTCTCGTGGAGTGCGGAGCAGTCGTTCTGGGGCAATGAGTCGGCACAGGTGAGCAACTACTACCTCTCAGGAAACAACACCGGCAACGGCCACACGGCTGCCGGCGCATATAAGGGCAACAAGTCTGCATGGCAGGTTGAGAATACCCTCACCTACGACAAGACCATCGGCAAGCATACCATCGGCGTCGTGCTCGGACAGTCGGCACTGAAGGAGAAGGGCGACTATCTGTCGTTCTCGAAGTGGAATCTCGTCAACCCCGACAAACCGTACCTCAACTACACTACCGGAGCCATCGCCACGGTGGGCGACGACGGTAAGATAAGCATCCAGGGCGGCGGCGAAGGCGGCCCGTGGGTGGAGCACCACATGGTCTCTTACTTCGGCCGTCTCAGCTACAGCTTCGACGAGAAGTACATGCTTCAGGCAACGGTACGCCGCGACGGTTCGAGCCGCTTCGGCTCAAACAACAAGTACGGAACGTTCCCCTCCGCATCGGTGGGATGGAACATCCACAAGGAGGCCTTCATGAAAAACACCCGCGACTGGCTCTCGAACCTCAAGTTCCGCGCCAGCTGGGGTAAGAACGGTAACGACAACATCGGCGACTTCGCCTACACCACGCTCACATATACCGGCGGAAACACCAACAGCTACTTCGGAAAGAACGCCGTTATGAACTTCGGCTCGAAGGCTACGCGCCTCGCCAACGAAGACCTGAAGTGGGAGGAGAGCGAGCAGACCGACTTCGGACTCGACTTCGGATTCTTCAACAACGCCCTGACGTTCTCTGTAGACTACTTCATCAAGAAGACAAACGGAATGATCATAGACATGCCCATCCCCTCGTATGTAGGCGAGCAGCGCCCGCTGGCCAACGTGGGCGACATGGAGAACAAAGGCTGGGAGTTTGAACTCGGATATAAGTTCAGCATCGCCGACGCACGCTTCGCCGTCAAGGGCAACGCCTCCTATCTGAAGAACACCCTCAAGAACCTCGGCAACGACACCGGCTTCCTCAACTGGGGCATCAACCAGTTCACCGACGGAGGCACCCGTGCCGAGAACGGACAGCCCTTCCCGTTCTTCTACGGATACAAGACGGCCGGCGTTTTCCAGAACATGGAGCAGGTGAACAGCTACACATGGACAGACCCAAAGACGGGCGAGACACAGCTGATACAGCCTAAGGCACAGCCCGGCGACATGATTTTCGTGGATACGAACAACGACGGACAGATTACATCCGACGACCGTACCAATATCGGTAAGGGCACTCCCGACTGGTCGTTCGGCCTCAACCTGAGCGCAGACTGGAAGGGATTTGACTTCAACGTGTTCTTCCAGGGCGTCAGCGGAGTCGACGTGTTCGACGCGACATACCGCTCCGACATCTCCTCGGCCAACTTCCCGACATGGGTTCTCGACCGCTGGACGGGCGAGGGCACATCAAACAGGGTGCCTATCCTGAAGGCCGGCGATGCAAGCAACTGGGTTGTCAGCGACCTCTACGTGCGCGACGGCTCATACCTGCGCCTGAAGAACATCACGCTGGGCTACACACTGCCCCGCAAGCTCACGCAGGTGGTCGGTGTGGAGCGCTTCCGCATGTACGTGAGGGCTGAGAACCTCGTCACATGGACAAAGTACTGGGGCTTCGATCCTGAAATCGGAACAAACGGTACGTCGCTCGGCGTAGACTACGGAGTATATCCGCAGGCACGCACATGGACCGTAGGATTCAACATTTCGCTCTAAAATGTCAAACCAAATAAAACCGAAAGATTATGAAACTCAATAAAACAATCATAGCAGGAATATTCGCCTCGGCATTCGTGCTGTCCTCATGCAGCGACGATTTCCTTACGGTGTCTAAGCCGGACGGCGACCCTCTGGAGGAGTACTACGTCACAGACGCACGCCTGAACGAGGCGCTCACGGCGGCATACGCACCTCTGCACTGGCCCGACTGGGACAACGTGGCATATAACGACCTCACTGTAGACGCCGAAATCATGGGCGACGACTTCTGGGTGGGCGGCAGCGACAACAACGACAACAGGCACTGGCACAAGCTGTTCAACTTCGAGGCCGACGGAAACAACACCCTCGCCACGCTATGGGGCGACTTCTACTCGGGCATCAAGCGCTGCAACGATGCCATCAAGTACTGCTCGTGGAACCAGGGACTCAAGAATGCACGCTCATACGAGATGCAGGCACGCCTGCTCCGCGTATACTATTATAACATATTGTGGCATTACTACGGCAACGTCCCCTTCTATCTCGAGAACCTCTCGATGCCCTATGTGGCCCCGCAGCTCACTGCCGACGAGATCTACAACCGCCTGCTGCCCGAGCTTGAGGACATCATCAAGGCCGACGTGCTGCCCATGCGCTGGCCAGACAATCAGGCCGGCCGCGTATCGCAGGCCATGGCATACATGCTCTACGCCGAGATGACGATGTATCAGAACGACCGCAACCGCTATCCGCAGGCCCTCGCATACATGAGAGAGCTGATAAAGTCGGAAGACTACGACCTGCACAACGACTTTGCGGAGCTTTGGACAGAGGATGGCGAGTGGTGCGAGGAGTCTATCTTCGAAATCAACTACAACGATGCGCAGGGCCAGCGCGACTGGGGCGACGCAGCCCTGAACGCCGGCGGCTCGGTGCTCCCGACGCTGATATCTCCTAACAGCTGGAAGGGCGGTGACGGATGGAACGGCCTCGAGGGCTGGGGATTCCTCCCGGTGCGCCTTGAGACTTACAACATGTTCACCGATGCGGGCGACATCGTCCGCCGCGATGCAACCATCTGGGACGTGCGCGGCTTCGGCGATAACTACACCAAGCGCTATCAGGACACAGGCCTGTGGCTCGGCAAGTACCGTCCGAAAGACTCGTCGGTGGCTAACTGCAGCGGTTCGAAGAACTTGAACTACAACAATAACAAGCGCATCTACCGCTATGCCGAGGTGCTGCTGAATGCAGCGGAGCTCATCATCGAGACCGGCGGCGACCGCACCGAGGCCACAAACTATCTCAACCAGGTGCGCAACCGCGTGAATCTGCCGGGTCAGCCGCAGGCTACCATCGACAATATCATCGACGAACGCCACTTCGAGTTCTGCGGAGAGGGTAAGCGTTACTTTGACCTCGTGCGCACGGGCAAGGCTGCCGACTATCTGAAGCCCGACAGCTACGGCTACCGCACCAACACGTGGACGCCTAATAAGAAGCATATCCCGCTGTCACAGTCGGAGCTCGACGCCGATCCGACATTGAAGCAGAATGACTATTAATAACCCGTTTTAAAAGATTACGTATATGAAAGGTATATTGAAATATATGGTTTGCCCGCTCGTTGCCGGCCTGGCTCTCACAGCCTGCTCGCCCGACGAGTTCAGCGGCGCCGACAAGAACGGTCTTCCCGAGATAGGCGACAGGACCATCACCGTTGAAACGGACCAGGAGACAAACACTGCCGTCTTCTCACTGAGCGGCAACTTCACGGGCTGCTACCCCGTATGGTATCTCGACGGCAAGATGTATTCGCTGCTGCCGAAGACCAGTTACAGCAGCATGGAGGAGGGAACTCACAACCTCGAGGTGAAGCTGATGAACCGAAACGGCCAGTCGCAGGGCTCGCTGACAGGCTCGTTCACCTTCAACGAAACAAAGATCGACTACGACGCGGAGTATTACAGCAAGCTCTGCGGCAAGGTGTGGCGCATAGACTACACCGAAGTGGGACACATGGGATGCGGCGAACCGGGAACGGACGGCTCCAACTGGTGGTCGGCCGATGTGAACAACAAGAAGGACTGGGGCGTATACGACGACCGCATCACCTTCTCGCACGCTGCCACCGACCCCGCCACGCAGGGCACTTACACCTATGATCCGGGCGAGGGCGGCACGGTATATGTGAACACCGGATGTACCATCTTCTCCGAATACAACACCAACGACGGGCAGGACTTCATGGTTCCGGTGGCAAAGCAGACATCTACGTTCGAGCTGCAGCCAGGCACTTTCAACGATGAGGCCACGCTGTTCATCAAGTTCGCGCCGCAGACGTTGCTGCCCTACATCTCTGCCGATGCAGCATATAATAACCCGTTCTTCCGCGTCGAGGCCCTCACGAACACCCGTCTGGCTCTCATCTACGACGGCGACGGCATCGTGTGGCGCATGGTATTCACGAGTAGGGAGGACACCGGACTGCCTGACGAGCCGGAAGTACCAGAGGCTACGTTCGACTGGAACGTCGACTCACCTTCCAACCTGTGGGCCCCGGTCACCGAGGGTAGCGCCCTTACCGGCATCGACACATGGTTTGCCGATGCAGGCTGGACACCTCTGCCGACGCAGCCGGATATCGTCACTACGGCTGACGGTTTCGAAGTAGTCGTTCCCGAGGGCACCGGCGGCGACCAGTGGCAGGGCCAGGTGAAGATTCACACCAGCCTCTCGGCCAAGGGTGGAAAGGCTTACAACTTCTATTGCCTTGTCGATGCGGACAACGACATACCCGGAATGACAATCAAACTGACCGAGAACGGCGACGGACGGGACGGTAACTTCTTCTTCGCCGACCGCCACGCCATCACGGCCGACAAGCAGTTTGTCTACAAGGCCGAGGGCGTCACCCTGGCAGAAGGTGTCGACGCACCCGCACTCTCGCTCGTGCTCGACCTCGGCGGTGCGCCGGCGGGCACCAAGGTGAAGGTAAGCAAGATATATTTCGAGCAGGACAACACCGTGGGCTACGACGACCCGGCCAACCTCTGGAAAGCCGTCGACAGCGGCGAGGCGTTCGTTAACTTCACAACATGGTTCGCCGACGGCGGCTGGAGCCCCCTGCCGACGCAGCCGGAGATAGCACACGACGGCAACGCCTATACGCTGACCATCCCCGAGGGCACCGGCGGCGACCAATGGCAGGGCCAGGTGGGCATCCACACATCGCTCACGGCAGAGCTTGCCGCCACCTATAACTTCTCGTGCATCATAGAGATGGACAACGATGCTCCGGGCGTGACAATCAAGTTGACCGAGACTGATGATGCCGACGGCACGAAGCACGACAGCAACTTCTTCTTCGACGGTCGCCATGCCGTCACTGCCGACAAGCCTTTCGTCTATTCGGCCAAGGGCGTGACGCTGTCGCAGAACGATGCCCACGCACTCTCTCTCGTGCTCGACTTCGGCGGTACGCCGGTGGGCACCAAGGTGAAGATAAGCAACATCGTATTCTCGAAGGCCGACTGAGAGAGTGAATGAATAGTTGGTGAGGGTGTGCCGTGATGCCGGAAGCGCTCCGTCTCATGGACACGGGTGTCACGGCGCATCCTCACCGTTTAACCGATAGAAAGAAAACAGAGGAAAACCGATACGTGATATGTACAAGAAGTTCCTTATATCCATGCTTATGATGCCGCTCGCGCTGATGGCGTCATCATGCGGCAGCGATTCTGGCGATGACGGCGGGAATGCTCCTGGAGTGTCCGTGGCGTTGAGCTCAAAGTCGCTCAGCTTCGACGGTAATGCCGGTTCGCAGGCCGTCACGATCGTGGCCAACCACGAGTGGACCTCCATTGCGAGTGAGGATTGGATCAGTGTAGACCCGAAGAACTCGGTGTCGGAGACGACAACGGTGAATGTCAGGGTGCAGAAAAATGCCGGATACGACGGCCGCGAAGGCACCGTCACCATCCTGTGCGGCTCAGCCCGTGAGACCATCAAGGTCGTACAGGCCGGTGGCGACGGCGTTCCGGACCCCGACGCGATAACCTGTCCCATACCCGGCTACCGGCTGGTATGGAACGACGAGTTCGACAAGGGCAACGAACTGGACGGCTCCGACTGGACCCACGAGGTGCAGGGAGCAGGCTGGGTGAACAACGAACTGCAGAACTACGTATACCAGAAGTCGCCCGGCGGCAGGCTGGTGACCGAGGTAAGGAACGGGACGCTGAGGATAAACTGCTTCAAGGAGAACGGCAAGGTATACTCGGGACGCGTCTACGCCCATGTCGGCACCGGCTGGCAGTACGGCTATTTCGAGGCCAGGATAAAGCTGCCGCAGGGCCGTGGCACATGGCCGGCATTCTGGATGATGCCCGTCGGCAACGACTGGAGCACCAATCCGTGGCCTATGTGCGGCGAGATAGACATCATGGAAGAGGTCGGCTGCGTGCCCAATGAGGTGTCGTCGTCAATCCACACCCAGGACTACAACCACACCAAGAACACCCAGAAGACCCACGCCATGACGATAGACCGTGCCGAAGGCGAGTTCCACGTCTACGGACTGGAGTGGACCGCCGACCGCATCACGACATACGTGGACGGTAAGGTGCAGCTCGATGTCACCAAGGAGCAGCTCGGCGCGGGCCACAACCAGTGGCCGTTCCACTATGCTTTCTATCCCATCCTCAACCTGGCATGGGGCGGCGACTGGGGCGGCATGAAAGGAGTTGACGAGAGCGCGCTGCCCGTGACCATGGAAGTGGAGTATGTCCGTGTGTTCCAGAAGAAATAATGAATAAGTGATAACGTTTCAAGACTGCCATTATAATATGAGAAAGAGTATATTTGCCTTTGCCGTTCTGCTGCTCGCCGTCTTCGGATGCTCCGGAGAGAGGCAGGCTGCGAAGACCGGATTCGTGCGCGTGCAGGGCGCGGACCTTGTGAAGCCCGACGGTGAGAAACTGTTTATCCGCGGCACGAACCTCGGCAACTGGCTCAATCCCGAGGGTTATATGTTCGGGTTTACGAAGACAAACAGCGCGTGGATGATAGACCTCATGCTGCGCGAGATGGTGGGGCCGGATGCCTCCGCCGCATTCTGGAGCGGCTTCAAGGACAGCTATGTCACCGCCGAGGACGTCAGGTTCATCGCCTCACAGGGCGCCAACACCATACGCCTGCCCTTCAACTACAAGCTCTTCACCGACGAAGACTATATGGGACTGACCGCCGCCCAGGACGGCTTTGCCCGCGTAGACAGCGTGGTGAAGTGGTGCCGCGACAACGGTCTCTATCTCATCCTCGATATGCACGACTGTCCCGGAGGGCAGACTGGCGATAACATCGACGACGGCTACGGCTATCCGTGGCTCTTCGAGAGCGAGGCGGCCCAGCAGCTGTTCTGCGATATATGGGTGAGCATCGCTGACAGGTATAAGGACGAGCCGGTGATACTGGGCTACGAGCTGATGAACGAGCCCATAGCGCACTACTTCGACAACAAGGACGAGCTCAACAGCAAGCTCGAGCCGCTCTACAAGCGTGCCGTCAAGGCCATCCGCGAGGTCGACGCGAATCATGTCATCCTGCTCGGCGGAGCGCGCTGGAACAGCGACTTCTTCATGTTCACCGACTGGAAGTTCGACAATAATATAATGTATACGTGCCACCGCTACGGCGGCGACGCCTCGGCACCTGCCATCAAGGACTACATCGACTTCCGTGACAAGACCGGCCTGCCGATGTACATGGGCGAGATAGGCCATAACACCGACGAATGGCAAGCCGACTTCGCCAAGGTCATGGAGGAAGCGAACATCGGTTACACGTTCTGGCCCTACAAGAAGGTTGACGGCTCGTGCATGAACGCCATCACACGGCCCGCCGGCTGGGACAGCATCGTCGTGAAGTTCGCTGAGGCCGACCGCACCACCTTCAACGACATACGCGCTGCCCGCCCCGACCAGAAGGTGGCGGCGAAGCTGCTCCGCGAGTTCATCGAAAACTCGAAGTTCTCCAACTGCAAGCCGCAGACGGAGTATATCAGGTCTATGAGAATGAAGAAAGAGTAATTACGAGTTACGAATTACGAATTATGAGTTGTCGGCGGAGCCGATTGTAAATTAATGAATTACGAATTATGACAAGGGAGTCTGGAGGTATTCCCATCGCTCCCATTACTCATATCCGTCCCGTCTCCTCCCCCCTTGGGAGGCAGGGAGGGGCCAAACCAAGTCATTATGAAGAAAATACTGATATCTGTCCTGCTGGCTTTCAGCATCCTGCCGGCAACCTACGCACAGCTGCCGGCCTATCTCGACGAGAACCTGCCGGTGGAGCAGAGGATAGAAGATGCGCTCAAGCGCATGACATTGGAAGAGAAGATAGCCGTCATCCATGCACAGAGCAAGTTCAGCTCACCTGGCGTGAAGCGGCTCGGATTCCCCGATTTCTGGACCGACGACGGTCCCCACGGAGTGCGCCCTGACGTGCTTTGGGACGAGTGGGAGCAGGCCGGACAGACCAACGACTCGTGCGTGGCCTTCCCCGCGCTTACCTGTCTCGCCGCATCGTGGAACCCGCAGATGTCCCTCATCTATGGCGAGGCCCTCGGAGAGGAGGCTCTCTACCGAGGAAAGGACATGATACTGGGTCCCGGAGTGAACATCTACCGCACTCCGCTGAACGGCCGTAACTTCGAATACATGGGCGAAGACCCATATCTCGCGTCGCGCATGGTCATCCCATACATCAAGGGATTGCAGTCGAAGGGCGTCTCGGCGTGCGTCAAGCACTACGCGCTGAACAACGACGAGGAATACCGCCACCAGGTGAACGTCATCGTCAGCGACCGCGCCCTGCACGAGATATATCTCCCGGCGTTCAAGGCGGCGGTCACCGAGGCAGGCACGTGGGCCGTCATGGGCGCCTATAACCTCTATAAGGACCAGCACAACTGCCACAACGACATAATGCTCAACCGCATACTGAAGCACGACTGGCAGTTCGACGGCGTCGTCGTCAGCGACTGGGGAGGATGCCACGACACGGAGGAGGCCATCACCGGCGGGCTCGACATGGAGTTTGGCTCGTGGACAGACGGCCTCACCATGGGCGCGACAAATGCCTACGACAGTTATTACATGGCTCAGCCGTATCTCCGGCTCATACGCGAGGGCAAGTATACCACTAAGGAACTCGACGAGAAGGTGCGCCGAATACTGCGCCTCTTCTACCGCACGACGATGAACCGCCAGCGCCCCGTGGGCTTCCTCTGCTCCGAACAGCACTATGCCACGGCACTGCGCGTGGCCCAGGAGGGCATCGTGCTGCTGCAGAACAACGGAGGCGTGCTGCCCATCGACATGGCCAAGGCGCGCCGCGTGCTCGTCGTCGGCGAGAACGCCGTGAAGATGATGACCGTCGGCGGAGGCTCGTCGTCGCTCAAGGTGCAGCGTGAGATATCGCCCCTCGACGGACTTAAGGCCCGCCTCGCCAAGGCCGGCATCAGCGTAGACTATGCCCGCGGATATGTGGGTGACACCACCGGAGCATACAACGGCGTCACCACGGGGCAGAACCTCGCCGACAGCCGCTCGCCCGAAGAGCTCATCGCCGAGGCGGTGGAGAAGGCAAAGGATGCCGACTACGTAATCTTCTTCGGCGGACTGAACAAGAGTGACTATCAGGACTGCGAGGGACACGACCGCAAGGACTACGGCCTGCCCTACGGACAGGGCCGCGTCGTTGAGGCTCTTGCCAAGGCAAACCGCAACCTCGTGTACGTGAACATTTCCGGCAACGCCGTGGCCATGCCGTGGCAGAAGCGCGTGCCCGCCATCGTGCAGGGCTGGTTCATCGGCTCCGAGGCAGGCGAGGCTCTGGCATCGGTGCTCGCCGGCGACGTCAACCCCTCCGGCAAGCTGCCCTTCACGTGGCCCGTGGACCTCAATGATGTCGGTGCACACCGGCTCGGCGCATACCCCGGAGTGTGGCGTGATGGCAATAAGATCATAGACGAGGAGTATAAGGAAGACATATTCGTGGGCTACCGCTGGGCCGAGAAGGAGAAAATCAAGCCCCTCTTCGCCTTCGGCCACGGACTGAGCTACACCACGTTCAAGCTCAGCAACGTGCGCACGGACAAGACAGAGCTGACCGCCGACGACACGCTTGCCGTCACCGTGACTGTCACCAACACCGGCAGCCGCGCCGGAGCGGAGGTCGTCCAGCTCTATGTCACCGACGTCAAGTCGTCGCTGCCCCGCCCGCTGAAAGAGCTCAAGGGCTTTGCCAAGGTGTATTTAGAGCCCGGCGAGAGCCGCGACGTAACCTTGACGGTAGACCGCAGCGCCCTCAGCTACTACGACGACAGGGCCGGCGGGTGGACGGCCGAGCCCGGAACGTTCGTCGCCCAGGTGGGCACGGCATCCGACAAGATAACAGCAAGGAAATTGTTTAGATTAGTTTAATAGATTTATTTGTCAGTAGTTAGTAAGAAGTAAAGTTTATGTAAGTGTGTATTCAGGTAACAGCAGCGTGCCGCGGGCAATATTCCAGTCCGCGGCACGTTTAATAAAAAGCACAAGACAGATAGATCAATACCGTAAGACCGATAACTTAAAACAATAAAAACAAAAGCATAACGACCTATGAGAAAGATATTCATAATGACAGCCCTGCTGCTCGCGGGCATGACGGCCGCGGCGCAGAAGAAGCCGATGAAGGAGTTTGTGGACGGCCTCATGGCGAAGATGACACTGAAAGAGAAGCTCGGACAGCTCAACCTGCAGGTGGCGGGAGACATCACCACCGGCTCCGCTCAGGACACAGAAGTGGCCGGACGCATCGCCGCCGGCGAGATGGGAGGCGTCTTCAACCTGAAGGGGGCCGACAAGATACGTGCCCTGCAGGAGATTGCCGTGAAGAAGAGCCGCCTCGGCATACCCCTCATCGTGGGCATGGACGTCATCCACGGTTACGAGACCATATTCCCCATACCGCTCGGCCTGTCGTGCAGCTGGGACATGGAGGCAATCGGGCGCTCGGCCCGCATCGCCGCCGTGGAGGCCAGTGCCGACGGCATCAACTGGACATACAGCCCCATGGTGGACATCTGCGTGGACCAGCGGTGGGGCCGCGTGTCGGAGGGCAACGGCGAAGACCCGTGGCTCGGCTCGCTGATAGGCCAGGCAATGGTGCGCGGCTATCAGGGCGACTACAGCCGGGCAGACAATATCATGGCCTGCGTGAAGCACTTTGCACTGTACGGTGCGGTGGAGGGCGGCCGCGACTACAATACCGTCGACATGAGCCGCGTGCGCATGTACAACCAGTATCTGCCGCCGTATAAGGCCGCTGTGGAGGCCGGCGCGGGCAGCATCATGTCGTCGTTCAACCTTGTCGACGGCGTGCCCGCCACGGCAAACCGCTGGCTTCTCACCGACCTGCTGCGCGGAGAGTGGGGCTTCGACGGCTTCGTGGCCACCGACTACGAGTCTGTCAGGGAGATGATTTCCCACGGTGTTAGCACCGATTTGGCCGAGGCATCGGCCGCGGCACTTACCGCCGGCACCGATATGGACATGGTGTCAGCCGGCTTCCTCACCACGCTCGGGCAGTCGTATGACGAGGGCAAGGTGTCTATGGCCGACATCGACGCCGCCTGCCGCCGCGTGCTTGAGGCGAAATACAAGCTCGGCCTCTTCGCCGACCCGTATAAATACTGTGACAAGAAGCGCCGTGCACGTGACATCTTCACGGCTGAGAACCGCCGCGCGGCCCGCGACATTGCCGCCGAGACGTTCGTGCTGCTGAAGAACGGAAGTGCCAAATCCGCTGCCGGCGAGCCTCTGCTCCCGCTGAAGAAGGAGGGCAAGATAGCCCTGATAGGTCCGCTTGCCGACACCCGTGCCAACATGGCGGGCACGTGGTGCGTAGCCTTCGTGCCCGAACGCTTCACCACCCTGCGCGAGGCCATGACCCGCGCGCTCGACGGCCGCGGCGAACTGATATACTCTCAGGGTTGCAACCTCACGGCCGATGAGGCCCTGCAGACGGCAGCCGAGTTCGGCAAGACCATACCGCGCGGCGACGACCGAACGATGAAGTCCGAGGCCATTGCCGCCGCCCGCCAGGCCGACGTCATCGTATGCGCCATGGGCGAGTGCGCCGACATGAGCGGCGAGAGCTCCAGCCGCGCGTCGCTTGAGATGCCCGACGTGCAGCGCGAGCTGCTCGCCGAACTCGTCAAGCTGGGCAAGCCCGTGGTGCTGCTCAACTTCTCTGGCCGTGCCACCGTGCTCACCTGGGAGCAGCAGAACGTAGACGCCATCATGAACGTGTGGTTCGGAGGTTCCGAGGCTGCCGACGCCATCTGCGACGTGCTCTTCGGCGACAAGGCCCCGTGCGGGCGGCTCACCGTCACCATGCCGCAGTCTACAGGCCAGGTGCCGCTCTACTACAATCACCTGAACACGGGACGCCCCGTGCGCGAGGGCGCCAAGCGCTACTATAAGTATCAGAGCAACTATCTCGACGTGCGCAACGACCCGCTCTATCCCTTCGGCTACGGCCTCACCTACACCACGTTCGAGTATGGCGAGCCGCGCCTCAGCGCCAGGACCATGACCGCCGACGGCAGCCTCACGCTCACCGTCAATGTCAGGAACACGGGCAGCCGCGAGGCCGTGGAGACGGTGCAGCTATATATACGCGACCTCGTGGCGTCGGTAAGCCGGCCCGTCAAGGAGCTGAAGGGCTTTGAGCGCATCGCCCTCAAGGCCGGCGAGAGCCGCGACGTGACGTTCACCGTCACTCCCGACATGCTCAAGTTCTATAACGCAGAGCTGAAGCACGTGCTCGAACCCGGCGACTTCGAGGTCATGGTCGGGCCGAACAGCCGCGACGTCAAGCGTCACCGCTTCACGGTGAAATGACGAGGGGAGGCCGATACCATTTTTGCCAGCTCTCAAAAACACTTAGCTCAGCTCTCAAAAACACTTTTGACAGCTCTCAAAGACCTGTTTGAAAGCTGGCAGCATACAACAACGGGTTGTCCGATGCATCGTCACGGGCAACCCGTTACACGTTAAAAACGGCCCCGTTGCATCATCGGGAGCTGCCCGTTGCCTTGAGAGGCTCTCCCGAAAAACGAAAAAACGCCGCCTTTTGTTTTGTCTTTTTATCGGTTTGTGCTATCTTTGCAGGTACTAACTGAATAATGAATAAAAATGTTCCGGCTCATAATAATGCTGTTTGCATTGTGCCCGTTGCTTACCGTCAGAGGCGGTGAGGCGGCCGGTGCTGATTTGGATTCCCTGTACAGATGTCTCGACAAGGCCATCGTGGCGTCGCCGCGCTATGTGGAGCAGCGCGAGCACCGTATCGACAGCCTGCGCCGCGAGCTGGCCAAGGCCCGCGACAGGCGTGAGCGTTATGAACGGACGTTCGCCCTCTACCGCGAGTACAAGTCGTACATGAACGACTCGGCCGTGGCTTTCTTGAAGCGCTGTATCAGTCTGACGGATGACCGGACGGAAACGGCCGTCTGCCGCTCGCTGCTCGCATTCCAGTGCTCTACCACTGGAATGTATGCCGAGTCGCTCGAGATACTGGGACAAACGGATACTGCCGGGGTGGGGCGCGAGGCCCTCGGAGAGTATTATCTCGCCTACTGCCACGCCTATGGAGAGCTTGCCTACTATGGCAGCATCCCCGATATGTGCAGCAGTTACGGTGCCCGTCAGGCGGAATACATGCGTCTTGCCCTCGAAACCCTCGACCCGGACGACGACCGCTGCATGCAGCTGAGCGAGATGCAGTGTTATGCCGGACAGAAGTATGGCGAGGCTCTGCGTGTCAACGACAGACGCATGGAGCGCGTGGGACGAGGCTCGCACGGATATGCCATCGTGGCTTTCTACCGCTATATGGACTATAAGCAGATGGGACGGATGGACGAAGCCAAGTACTGGCTGGCCGAGGCGGCGCTCAGCGACGTGCGCAACGCCGTGATGGACCAGGCCGCCCTGTGGGAGCTGGCCAACCTGCTCAACCAGGAGGGGCAGCTCGACCGCTCATACGGCTATATCGGTTTCGCATGGGACTCGGCGCGGCGCTTCGGCACTCGCATGCGAAACTGGCAGATGTCGCCCATCCTCCAGACCATAGACAAGAACTATCAGGACGAGACGGAGCGCAGCAACATGATGCTGCGCGTGATGATAGGCATCGTCAGCGTGATGGCCGTGATGCTCCTCGGACTGCTCTTCTACATGAAGCGGCAGCACGGACGGCTCGCCGCAGCACACCGTGAACTGAGCCTCAAGAGCGGGCAACTCTCCGAACTGAACGGCAACCTGCGCGAGGCCAACACCCGGCTCGACGAGACCAACCGCCAGATGAAGAAGACGGTGGCACAGCTGCACGAGCAGACAAAGGTGAAGGAAGAGTATATTGGGCGCTTCATGAGGCTCTGCTCGCTGTATATCGACAAGAACGACGCTTTCCGAAAGCGGGTCAACAAGATGCTGAAAAACCGCGAATACGAGGAGGTGTACAGGCTGACGAAGTCGGAAGAGCTGAAAAACAAGGAGCTGGATGAGTTCAGCGCACAGTTCGACACGGCATTCCTCAACCTGTTCCCCAACTTCGTGGAAGACTTCAACGCACTGTTGCGCCCCGAGGAGCGCATCACCGTGACAGACAAGGGACGGCTCACCACAGGGCTGCGCATCTTTGCGCTGATACGTCTCGGCATCGACGACAGCTCGAAGATAGCCGAGTTTCTCCATTACTCGGTGAACACGATATACAACTACCGGGCACGCATAAAGAACGGGGCGGCCGACGGCCGCGGCAGTTTCGAGAGCCGTGTGAAGAAGATAGGCATGCCGGAATAGGCCGGCGGGTTTGTAAACTGCATTTTGCATTTTGCGGCGGAATGCCGGCGGCGGCTTCGCAGATATGTTTTTTACCGTTCAGGGATGTTAAAAATGTGCATTATCGTTTGCCGTTGACGAATTAAAATACTAACTTTGCCTGCGTTTACAGGAAATATTTTCAATCAAAAAACAAAATAATTATGGCAAGTTACAAATCATTAGGTCTCGTGAACACCAAGGAAATGTTCAAGAGAGCCATTAACGGCGGTTACGCAATCCCCGCTTTCAACTTCAACAACATGGAGCAGCTGCAGGCCATCATCAAGGCCTCTTCAGAGCTTAAGTCGCCGGTTATCCTCCAGGTGTCTAAGGGAGCGCGCAACTACGCCAACCAAACTCTGCTGCAGTACATGGCACAGGGCGCTGTCGAGTATGCTAAGGAACTGGGCTGCAAGGCACCGGAAATCGTGCTTCACCTTGACCACGGCGACAGCTTCGAGCTCTGCAAGAGCTGCGTTGACATGGGCTTCTCTTCTGTAATGATTGACGGTTCGTCTCTTCCCTACGAGGAGAACGTGGCTCTGACAAAGAAGGTTGTCGAGTATGCACACGCTCACGACGTGACGGTAGAGGGCGAGCTCGGTGTTCTCGCAGGCGTTGAGGACGAGGTTTCTTCTGCCGAGTCGCACTATACGAAGCCCGAGGAGGTTATCGACTTCGTCACAAAGACAGGCGTTGACTCGCTGGCCATCTCTATCGGAACATCTCACGGCGCTTACAAGTTCACTCCCGAGCAGTGCACCGTAGACCCCGCAACGGGCCGTCTCGTACCCCCGCCCTTGGCATTCGACATCCTCGACGAGATCATGGAGAAGATTCCGGGATTCCCCATCGTGCTCCACGGCTCGTCTTCTGTTCCTCAGGAGTATGTAGACATAATCAACAAGTATGGCGGCAAGCTGCCCAACGCCGTAGGTATACCTGAGGAGCAGCTCCGCAAGGCTTCTGCAAGCGCTGTCTGCAAGATTAACATCGACTCAGACTCACGCCTCGCTTTCACGGCTGCAGTACGCAAGACTCTCGCCGAGAAGCCCGCAGAGTTCGACCCGCGCAAGTATTGCGGTCCGGCTCGCGACCTCATGGAGGAGATGTACAAGCACAAGATTACAGAGGTGCTCGGCTCTGACAACAAGCTGGCCGTGCTCGACTAAGGCCTCTCCCGACTTCCCCGAAGGGGAGGAGAAGCCCCACCCATCCTCCCCAAGGGGAGGAGAGAGAGGCAGAATAAGCCCCTCCCGGCCTCCCCGGGGGGGAGGAGAACGGAGCTGGGAGCAAGCCCGAGACTGTCAAGGACTTGCGTAAGGCATAAAAATAAATTGGGGGAAGACGGAATATCCGTCTTCCCCCGATTTTTATTCTATAATCTGTTTAATTCCGATTCGGGATTAATTGAAAATCAATGTGGATTGTTTTTATTGATAATGCCATCATCGTTGATTTATAATGTCATCATCGTTGATTTATAATGTCATTATCTCTGTAGGGCCATAATCTCGTTTTTGGCCGTAGCCCGTAAGGGCTTTTGGCTGGGAACATAATGTCTTTGGCCATAAAACATGAATATCATATCTGCCTGTGAATTAGCCCTTGCGGGCTGCGGACAAAGACAAGACTCTGTCCCTACAACTTAATCCGTTCCCCACGAATTTTCTATTGCCCCACTATTCGATGTTACTTGCTCCTTTCTCCTCTTCTTTGGGGAGGCCGGGAGGGGCTTCTCTGCTCCGTCTCCTCCCCTTGGGGAGGTTGGGAGGGGCCCCTGGGGGGCTCCCTATTTCGGCATCTCCGCATCCAGTTTCGCCACTGCACCCGTTACCGGGTTGAGGACGAGGCGCGTTGTGGAGCGCTTGTTGAACAGCTCGCCGCTGAGCAGTTCGGTGCGTCCGAACTGTCCGGCATACAGCTCGAAGTTGCCCATCATGGCCGTGCCCTTGTATATCGTGGCCTTTATTTTGCCCGGCACGTTCACGTAGACGCCGTCGTCCGGACCTTTCTTCTTGCCTTTCGTTGCCACGGGTTCAGGCTCCGGCACGCTGTGCAGGTCGGTGATGCTTATATAATAAGGTGTGCCTGAGAGGTCGTCGGCATCCACGAGGCCCAGTTTGCGCGACAGCCTGAACAGCACCTGCCTGTCCGTCGCTTTCTCCGGGCATATCGTGATGACGTGTTCGGTGGTGTCTTTCACCGTCGTGCCTGCGAAGAGGCTCGTCAGCGCCTTGTCCTGCTCCTCCAGCTTGCCGAGCATTATCTTCATCTGCTCGCCGTCTTTCGGCATGAAGTCGGCCTGTCCGCGTGTCAGCTGGTTCTTGCTCTCCCTGATGTCGTATATCTCGCGGGCCGTCAGCTGTGCCATCTTGGCCGTGCTTCCGGCGGAGAGAATCTCCTCGCTCATATACTGGCGCGGGTTCACCGTTGCGGGCCTGCGTGCCGGCACGAACTCCGCAGGAGTCTCTTCCGGCCTCGCGTCGGTGTTGATGGCCAGCAGCGTGCCGTCGTCAGACAGCCTGATGTTCGTCGCCGAGCTTTTCGGGTTCAGCTTCAGCGAGTAGCATTTCGACGTGTCGGCCACACCGGTAGACGTCAGGTTGAGCGTCGTAACCCTGTAGCTGACGGACGGATTCAGCTCCGTGTCGTTCAGCCGGAGGTATTTCCCGGCGTATATGGCGAACTCTCCCGGCGTGTATGTCGTCTTCTCCACCTGCACGGCAATGCGCAGCGCCGTCTTCGGCAAGTAGTATACGGCACCCTCCGGTGTCACTCCCGGTCTGTATTTTCCAATCTGTGTCTGTGCCGTGGCTCCGCAGCAGGCGGCCAGTAGCATTGCAGTCAGTATCTTTTTCATTTCTTGTTCCGAAGTGTATGTAGTGTATCCTTGTTCAATCGTTTAATCTCTTGAATGCTTCCGGCAGGAACTCCACGATGTCGCCGGCCACGAGACTCTCCATCCCTTTCGCCTCGGCGGCGCAGTCTCCCGCCAGTCCGTGCAGGTACATGCCCGCGGTGCAGGCCTCTCTCTGGCGGTATCCCCTTGCGAGCAGTGCCGTAATTATTCCCGTGAGCACGTCTCCGCTGCCGGCCGTGGCCATGCCTGCGTTGCCCGTCGGGTTGAACATCACGTGCCCGTCGGGCATGCACAGTGCCGAGTAGCGGCCTTTCAGAATGACGTATGCGCCGAGCCGCTCGGCCAGTGAGCATGCCTTGGTGAGCCGTTCGTAGCTGTCGGCGCTGTGGTTTTCGAGGCGGTCAAACTCTTTCGGGTGCGGCGTCAGTATTATTCCTTTCGGCAACTGTTGCAGCCATGCCCTCCTGTTGGCCAGTATGTTGATGGCGTCGGCGTCTGCCACGACGGGGCATTGCGCCCTCCTGAGCTGTGCTATGAGTGCTATCGCCGTCGTCTCGCTCGTGCCGAGACCCGGTCCTATGCCGAGCGCGTTGAAGTCTTCGGTGTCCACCGGCTCCGAGAATATCGTGCCGTCGGCATCGAGCTGCACTACGGCTTCGGGCACGGCAATCTGCATTATCACGTTGTTCTGTTTCGGGCTGTGCACCGTGACCTTTCCGGCGCCCGCCCTCAGACAAGCCCTTGCGGCGAGGATGGCTGCTCCCGCCATGCCGTAGCTGCCCGCGATGAGGAGCGCGCTGCCCATGTCGCCCTTGTGGGCGAACTCGTTTCTCGGCATCAGCAGTTTCCGCACGTCGCTCTCCTCCACCACGGTGTAGTGCGCGTCGGTGTTCCTTATGCCCTCGCTGCTTATCCGTATGTCGAGCACCTTGAGGCGGCCGATGAACTGCTGGTTCTCGGCGAAGAGGAAGGAGAGCTTCGGCTGTTGCAGCGTCAGCGTGAAGTCGGCCCGTATTATGTTGGCCCTTACGTTGTAGGTATTGTCTTCCGTCATCAGTCCCGACGGCACATCGATGCTCACCACCGTGCCCGGCGATGCGTTGATATATTTCACTAACGATGCGAAACCGCCTGCGAGAGGCTTGTTTATGCCGGAGCCGAAGAGGCCGTCGATTACGAGGGTGTTGCTCTCGAGGTGCGGCGGGTCGAACTCCTGGGTCACTTCCGTGAAGTCCTTTAGCTTCTTGGTGTCTGCCAGCCGCGCCTTGTTCGCGGCGCAATCGGGCGACAGCCGTCCCGAGATGTTGAACAGATAGGCCGACACCTGATATCCCCGCTCGGCGAGAAGCCTTGCCACGGCCAGTGCGTCGCCGCCGTTGTTGCCCGGTCCGGCGAACACCACTGCCGGCACGGTATTGTCTGCAATCTCCGTGATGGCATGCGTCAGGGCCTGTGCCGCCCGCTCCATGAGGTCGATAGACCTTATCGGTTCGTGTTCAATCGTATATTTGTCAAGCTCGTGAATCTGAGCCCCCGTAAAAATTTTCATATTTGCAAAAATACAAAATTAATGCTAATCAAGGCTAATCTTTGGTGTATTTTTAGTAATTTTGCGGCAAATTTTAATGAATTGACTGATGAGTGTTATCAGAATTAAGGATAAACTGTTCGAGACTTCGATACCGGAGGCAGAGATAAAGGCTCGTGTCAAGGCCGTTGCGGAGTGCATAAGCCGCGACATGGAGGGTAAGAACCCGCTGCTGCTGGCCGTCCTCAACGGCTCGTTCATCTTCGCGGCAGACCTCATGCGGGAGATAACGATACCGTGCGAGATATCGTTTGTGAAGCTGGCGTCGTACCAGGGGACGACCTCCACGGGCAAGATAAAGGAGGTGATGGGAATCAACGAGGACCTCACCGGCCGCACGGTCATCATCGTCGAGGACATCGTGGAGAGCGGACTGACGATGAAGCGGATGATAGAGAGCCTCGGCACGCGCAACCCCGAGTCGGTGCACATCTGCACGCTGCTGCTCAAGCCGGAGCGGCTCAAGACCGAACTCGACATCGAGTACGTGGCTTTCGAGATACCGAACGACTTTATTCTCGGCTACGGCCTCGACTACGACCAGCAGGGCCGCCATCTGAAGGATATCTACACGCTGAAGGAATAGGGCGCGGCGGTAAAGCTAATAAAGGCAGACAGGAAACATAATGAAGGTAGACAAGATATAAAGTTTAAGGATAAGATGAAGAATATAGTGATATTCGGGGCTCCCGGCTCAGGCAAGGGAACTCAGAGCGAGAAGATGATCGAGAAGTATGGCCTCGGCCATATATCGACGGGCGACGTGCTGCGCAAGGAAATCAAGGCCGGCACGGAACTGGGAAAGACGGCCCAGGGATTCATCGACAACGGACAGCTGATTCCCGACGACCTCATGATAAGCATCCTCGCAAGTGTTTACGACTCTTTCGGGACAGACCATAACGGCGTGATTTTCGACGGCTTCCCCCGCACGATACCGCAGGCCGAGGCTCTGAAGAAGATGCTCGCGGAGCGCGGTCACAAGGTGGCAGCCATGATAGAGCTCGACGTCCCCGAGGACGAGCTCATGACACGCCTTGTCAAGCGCGGCATCGAGAGCGGCCGCTCGGACGACAACGAGGAGACGATAAAGAAGCGTCTCGACGTGTATCACAGCCAGACGGCACCGCTGATAGACTGGTACAAGCAGGAGAACATACACAACCACATCGACGGTCTCGGAGAGCTCGACCGTATCTTCGGCGACATCTGCGGGGTCATCGAGAAGCTCTGACCGGCGGGCGGAAGGCTTCCGGACGGTTGCAAACGGCATAAAAAGCAGGCCATGACATCAGTCGTGGCCTGCTTTTTCGCGTTTATGGATAATTTTTCGTATCTTTGCAGTTCATTCACATCTTTAATATATAGGTATGGCAGAATCCAATTTCGTTGACTACGTGAAGATATATTGCCGCTCGGGAAAGGGCGGCCGCGGCTCCATGCACCTGCGCCACGTGAAGTATAACCCCAACGGCGGGCCCGACGGCGGCGACGGCGGCGACGGCGGAAGCGTCTATCTGCGCGGCAACCACAACTATTGGACCCTGCTGCACCTCAAATACGAGCGCCATGTGAGGGCCGGCCACGGAGGCAACGGCGGCCGTGACAAGTGCCACGGCACCAAGGGACAGGACGCATACATAGACGTCCCCTGCGGCACGGTGGTGTATAACGCCGATACCGGCAAGTACATCTGTGACGTCACATACGACGGGCAGGAGGTGCTCCTGCTCAAGGGCGGCCGCGGCGGCCTCGGCAACTTCCAGTTTCGCACTGCCACCAACCAGGCGCCGCGCTATGCGCAGCCCGGCGAACCGATGCAGGAGATGAACATCGTGCTCGAGCTGAAGCTGCTCGCCGACGTGGGTCTGGTGGGCTTCCCCAATGCCGGAAAGTCCACGCTGCTCTCATCGCTGTCGAGCGCGAGGCCGAAGATAGCCAACTATCCCTTCACCACACTCGAGCCGTCGCTCGGCATCGTGGAGTATAGGGACAGGCAGTCGTTTGTCATGGCCGACATCCCCGGCATCATCGAGGGAGCCAGCGAGGGCAAGGGCCTCGGACTGCGCTTTCTCCGTCACATCGAGCGCAACTCGCTGCTGCTGTTCATGGTGCCGGGCGATACCGACGACATAAAGCACGAATATGAGGTGCTGCTGAACGAACTAGCCGGCTTCAACCCCGAGATGCTCGACAAGCACCGCGTCCTCGCCGTGACGAAGTGCGACCTGCTCGACGACGAACTGATAGAGATGCTCCGCGAGACGCTGCCCGACGGCATCCCCGTGGTGTTCATCTCGTCTGTCGCCAACATGGGCCTCGACGAACTGAAAGACGTGCTCTGGCGCGAGCTTAACAGCGAGAGCAACAAGCTGCAGGGCATCATCACGAGCGACAACATCGTCCATCGCGACAAAGACATGAGCCGCTTCTCGGAAGAACTCATTGCCGAGGGCGAATATGAGGATGTGGAATACGAAGACATAGACGACGAGGACATCGAAGACCTCGACGACTTTGAATACGAGGAGGACGGGGATGAGTAGCCCCGTGCTCAGGCATTACGGCATCGCTCCCGGCGTGACGGCGTTCAGCACCACGCGCCGCGGAGGATGCAGCACGGGCAGTTACGGTGCCTTCAACGTCAATCCGTTCTGCGGCGACGACCCCGCGGCGGTCGACAGGAACCGCGCGGCGCTGTGCTCGGCGCTCGGTATAGACGAGGGCAGGCTCATCATGCCCCGCCAGACCCACGGCATCGCCGTGCGCATGGTGGCCGGCGACCTGCTGACAGTGTCCGCCGCAACGCGTGCCATGCTGCTCGATGGCGTCGACGCGCTCATCACCGACCTTGCGGGCGTGTGCATCGGCGTGTCCACGGCCGACTGCATCCCCGTGCTCCTGTACGACGGCGAGCACCATGCCTGTGCCGCCGTGCATGCCGGATGGCGCGGCACGGTGGGGCGGATAGTGGCCAAGACCGTGGAGCAGATGGCCCTTTCGTACGGCACGAGGCCTGCGGCGCTCCGCGCATGCATCGGTCCGGGCATATCGGCCGCCCGCTTCGAGGTGGGCGACGAGGTGTACGACGCCTTTGCCGCGGCCGGGTTTCCGATGGACCGGATAGGCTGCCGGCACGACAAATGGCACATCGACCTGTGGGCGTGCAACGCCATGCAGCTCGAGGAGGCCGGCGTGCCGCATGGCAACATACACATAGACGGCACGTGCACGTACGACAACAGCGGCGAGTTCTTTTCCGCCCGGCGTCTCGGCCCGGCCTCGGGGCGTATCCTTACGGGCATTATGCTCCGCTGACGATGAGATTATTACTAACCTATAACAAAGATAAAGACAGATGAAAGTAAGGCAAATATTGTTCTCAGCATTCCTGGCCGTGGCCGTGACCGCCGCCGCCAAGGACGAGTTCACCATGCTGGAACAACAGCAGATAAGCATCGAGACACCGGGACTCTTCAGCGCTTCCGACGCCTTCTCGGTCGATTTCGCCGGGCTGCGCCAGTCGGAGTACTGCTTCCCGCTTCCCGTGGGCAAGGCGAAGATGCTGAAAGACAACTACCTGGAGATAGTGACGAGCCGCGGAGATGCCGTGAAGGCCATGTTCGACGGTACGGTGAGGCTCTCGAAGAGCCATCAGACGATGGGCAACGTCGTCGTCGTGCGCCACGACAACGGCCTTGAGACAGTATACGGCAACAACGCCCAGAACCTCGTGAAAGTGGGCCAGCGTGTCAAGGCCGGCCAGACCCTCGCCATCGTCGGCGGCGCTAATGGCCGCGTATTCTGCACGTTTGCCGTCATGGTGAACGGCGGACGCATCAACCCCGAGACGCTCATCAGCATCGGTTCGCACCGTCTGCTGCGCCAGTCGGTGATGTTCCGCAAGGCCGGTTTCCATGTCGACATGACCGTGACGCGCGAAGACCGCGGTGCGGGCAAGGCCGGCGATGCAGGCAACATGAACGCCAATCCCTTCTCGGCCGGCAGCAAGTTCACCCTGAACCTTGCCAACTTCAACCCCGGCGACTGGGCATATCCGCTGCCGTCGGCAAAGGTCATCAGTCCGTTCGGCCGCCGCGGCCGCCGCAGCCATACAGGCGTTGACATCAAGACGAAGGCCAATGACAACATACTCGCCGCCTTCGACGGTGTGGTGACAATGTCTCAGGTATACAGCGGCTACGGCAAGTGCATCAAGATACGCCACAGCAGCGGCCTCGAGACGCTCTACAGCCATAACTCAAAGAACCTCGTGAAGGTGGGCGACCGCGTCAAGGCCGGCCAGGTGATAGCCCTCACGGGCCGTACCGGGCGTGCCACCACCGAGCATCTGCATTTCGAATGCCGCATCAACGGCCAGCCGTTCGACCCTGCAAAGCTGTTCGACCACGCCAACCACTCGCTCCGGATGAACCTCGTGACGTTCACGAAGCGCGGCGGCAGCGTGTCGGTGAAGTCGGAGAGCAACTATATGGCGAAGGGAAAGTGAGGGGAGGAGCGGCCCCTCCCGACCTCCCCAAGGGGAGGAGAGGCTGCGCGAAGGGGGATATTCACCCGCCGCCGAATATATCATCACCCTCTCTGCGCCTTGTAGGGCCCGATTCTTGTATTTGGCCGCAGCCCGTAAGGGCTAACCAACCGCAAATGAATGGATTTCTTTTCAACATGATTTCCATATAATATAATCCTCTCCCCTGATTTATTCAGAAAGCTGAATGAATCAGGGGAGAGGTCTTTTTAATGGTGTGTCATTTGTTATACATTATTAAAAAAGATGTTCCCGAATCGGTGGTTGGTTAGCCCTTACGGGCTGCGGCCAAATACAAGAATCGGGCCCTACAGGGCGCAGAGAGAGCCATGCTCCGGCCATTATAATGCCGTGACCTGACCATTATGATGCCGTGATTTCCTCCTTATGAAGCCACTACCTGCTCCTTATGATGCAATGCGGTCGTTCTGATGATGCAACGGGGCCGTTCTGACGGTGCAACGGGTAGGGGTTGACGGTGCGTCGGGCAGCCCGCTGTTGTATTCTGCCAGCTATCAAACGTGTTTTTGAGAGCTACCAAAAGACTTTTTGAGAGCTAAGCTAAGTGTCTTTGAGAGCCGGCAAAAATAAAAGCGCTGAATGCCATATCGGCATTCAGCGCTTTTCTCAGATATTACGATTTGAATGATTGTGTCTTTTCTGTGCCTTTCTGCGGCTTAGTTGTATTTCAATATCTGTCCCGGCATGAGGCGGATGTTGCGTCCTATGCGGTTCAGCTTGCAGATGGCGTCAACCGTAGTGCCGCGCTTGCGGGCTATGGAGGCGAGCGTCTCGCCCGACTTCACCTTGTGGAAACGTACGTCCTTTGCGTATGAGGCGGCCGGGGCGGCTGTTGCCAGTTCGATGTCCTCCTCGCCGTCAGCTGCTGCTCCGTTGGCTTTGCCGCCCACTCCGCGGAGGCGTGTGGCCAGTGCCGACTCGCTGTCGTATGTGCTGCGGCGGAACATATAGTAGTCGTCGACGACATCCTGGTTTCTGAAGTCGAACATGATGGCCGGGTTCAGGGCCACGCCGCAGAGGCGCGTCTCGAAGTGCAGGTGCGAGCCCGTGCTGCGTCCGGTGTTTCCTCCGAGTCCTATCGGGTCGCCGGCTTTCACCTCCTCGTTCTCGGCGACGAGCTGCTTAGACATGTGTCCGTATATTGTCTCAAGGCCGTTGTAGTGGCGTATTACCACGTACTTGCCGTATCCGGCAGCCTCATATCTCACGATTCTGACCTTGCCGCTGAATGCTGCGCGGATGGTGTCGCCGATATACACCTTCACGTCGAGTCCCTTGTGCTGGCGCCCCCAGCGGTGTCCGAAGTTCGATGTGATGACGCGGCTTGTCGTCGGCATGCAGAAGTCGCGCAGGTTGATTCTGAAAGAGTCGGGCAGCTCGGTGGCTTTGTGTGCATATCTGTTGTCCCAGTCGGCATAGAGGTCGGACGAGGGAGACTCCATCATCTCGTTCTGTATGAGCCGGCTCAGTGCTACTGAGTCCACTGCCTTCATCTTCTTGTCTATCGGGGCTTGCCTGGCGAGAAGGTCCTGCGCCGCGGCGGGGAGCGTGCTCAGCGATAAGCATGCCGCAATAGCTATTGTCTTAATCTTGTTAAATATCATAAGTTGTTTTAGTTCAAAAGTAAGATAATCGCGTTATTGGTTGTAGTATGGCTGTGGATAATTATAATCCAATTATCGGTTTGCCATCGGTGCGTTCGTAAAGTGAACGTTGCAAAGATAGCAAATATTTTATAAATATAGGCAACATTGATGCTCTGGAAGTGCGATATTAACACAATTTGTGTGTTATTTAACACTTAAAGGTTAATGTCACGGGCTTGCCGGTCATGAAATTGCGGCCCAGTTGATGTCTGTCTTGCGCAGTTCGCGCAGCCTTTCCCACAGCAGTGCATATTTTTCCTTGGCGCATTCGGGGTCGTCTTCGATGATGGCCTGCGCCTCGTCTCTTGCCATCTGCACTATCTGTCCGTCGCGTGCGATGTCTGCTATCTTCAGGTCGAAGGCCATTCCGCTCTGCTGCGTGCCCTCGAGGTCGCCCGGGCCGCGCAGCTTCAGGTCGGCCTCGGCGATGCGGAAGCCGTCGCACGTGTCGCACATTATGTCGATGCGCTTGCGCGTGTCGTCGCTCATCTTGTGCGGGGTGACGAGTATGCAGAACGACTGGTCGGCGCCGCGGCCCACCCGTCCGCGCAGCTGGTGCAGCTGTGAGAGGCCGAAGCGCTGGGCGTCGAATATCACCATGACCGATGCGTTCGGCACGTTCACGCCCACCTCGATGACCGTCGTGGCCACGAGTATCTGCGTCTCGCCGCTCACGAAGCGTCGCATCTCCTCCTCCTTATCCTTCGGTTTCATGCGGCCGTGCACCTTGCTGAGGCTGAATTCGGGGAACACCTGCCGCAGAACCTCGAATCCCGACTCGAGGTTTTTCAGGTCGCTCTTCTCGCTTTCCTCTATCAGGGGGAACACCACATACACCTGCCGGCCCATGTTCACCTGCCGGCGGATGCCGTCGTAGAGGCTTGTCATGCGCGTGTCGGGAATGTTCGTCGTGACGACGGGCTTGCGTCCGGGCGGCAGTTCGTCTATCACGCTCACGTCGAGATCGCCGTAGAGCGTCATGGCCAGCGTGCGGGGGATGGGCGTCGCCGTCATCACGAGCACGTGGGGCGGGTTCTCGCTCTTGCTCCACAGGCGGGCGCGCTGCGCCACTCCGAAGCGGTGCTGCTCGTCGACGACCACCATCCCGAGGCGCGCGAACCGCACGGTATCCTCTATCACGGCGTGCGTGCCCACGAGGATGTGCGTCTCTCCGGCGGCGAGGCTTTCGAGCACGGCGCTCCGCCGCTTGCCCTGCACCATGCCCGTGAGGAGCTCCACCCGCAGGCACATGCCTTCGGTGAACGCCGCTATCGTGGCGAGGTGCTGCTCGGCAAGAATCTCGGTGGGTGCCATGATGCACGCCTGGTAGCCGTTGTCGATGGCGATGAGCATCGACATCAGTGCCACGAGGGTCTTTCCGGAGCCCACGTCGCCCTGCAGCAGGCGGTTCATCTGCCGTCCCGACTTCATGTCGGAGCGTATCTCGCGTATCACCCGCTTCTGCGCCTCGGTGAGAGGGAAGGGCAGGTGGTCATGATAGAAGGTGTTGAAGTGTTCGCCCACGCGGGAGAACACGTAGCCGCGGTATTTGCGGCGGTGGTCGCTGGCATATCTGACTATGTTCAACTGGACATAGAACAGCTCTTCAAACTTCAGCCGGAGGCGGGCCCGCTCCAGCTCGCGGGCGCTCTTGGGGTAGTGGATGGCGCGCAGGGCCTCGTCGCGCGACATGAGGTGGAGCCTCGACGTCATGAAGCCGGGCAGGGTCTCGCGTATCGGCGACGTTATCTTCGTGAGCATGCTCTTGGTCAGCCGCTCTATCGTGCGCGACGTGAATCCGCCCTTCTTCATCTTCTCCGTGGTGGAGTAGTAAGGCTGCATGCCCATGCCCTGCAGCTCGATGCTCTCTGCCGGGTCAATGTCGGGGTGCACCACGTTTATCCGTCCGTTGAACACCGTGGGGCGCCCGAAGACGATGTAGTCCGTACCTATCTTATAGTTGGTCTTCGCATACTTGCCCCCGTTGAACCACGTGAGGTCCATTATGCCCGTGCCGTCGGTGAGGTGGGCCACGACGCGCTCCTTCCTCGGGCCCAGCTTGAACGTCTCGAAACTGAGTATCCGGCCGCATATCTGCACGAACGGCATGTCGCCCGTCAGTTCCCTGACGGTGTAGAGCCTGCTCCGGTCCACATATTTATAAGGGAAGTTCATCAGCATGTCGCCGAAAGTGGCGATTCCCAGCTCCGTCTGCAGAATCTTCTTCCTGTTCGGTCCCACTCCCGGCAGGAACTGTATGTCCTGTGTCAGTATGTCGCCCATCTTCCCCCGGTATGTGTTTTCAGTGGCCTGCGGCGGCAAGGGCTTCGGCCACGGTCATGTCGAAAGGTGTCGTTATCTTGATGTTCTCGCGGTTGCCGTCCACGAGCGTGATGGCGTGTCCGGCGCTTTCCACCACCGACGCGTCGTCGGTGAACATGTCGCTGTAAGGCTGTGCGTAAGCCTCGCGCAGCAGGTTGAGGCGGAAGGCCTGCGGCGTCTGCACGAGCCGGTAGTCTGCCCGCTGCACCGTGCCGTCTTCCGTGTGCCTCAGTGTCTCCACGACGGGCGTCACGGGGATTGCCGCACCGTGTGTGCGGGCCGCCTCGTAGCACCGTGCTATGACCTCCACCGAGGGGAAGGGCCGCACCCCGTCGTGCACGGCGGCCACTCCGCAGGCCTCTGCCGGTATGGCTGCGAGGCCGTTCCTGACGGAGTGAAACCTCGTCTCGCCGCCCGTGGCGAGCGTGTAGGGGATGCCGAAGCCGTGCTCGCGGCACAGTTCGTGCCATCGCTCCTGCTGGCTTTCGGGCAGCACGAGCACTATGTTCAGCCCGTCGCTGTATTCGCGGAACCGCATTATGGTGCGCATCAGCACGGGCACGCCGCCGACGGGCAGGAACTGCTTGGGCGTCTCAGTGCCCATGCGCAGGCCCTTCCCGCCGGCCACGATGATGATGTAGTCGCCCTGTCCGGTCATCTGTACATCATCCCTTTGGCCACCTCGTCTGCCGTGGCGGCATCTGTCAGCCGGGCGAGCAGTTCGTAAGAGTAGGGCAGCGTGGCTGCCGGACCGTTGCCGGTGGTGATGTTTCCGTCTGTGGTGAACGGCTCGGCGGTGTACTCCGCTCCGTCGAGATATTTCTCGAAGCCTGGATAGCACGTAGCGCGGCGGCCCTTCAGCAGTCCTAAGCGGCCGGGCACCATCGGGGCGGCGCATATCGCGGCAATCATTCCGCCGCGGGCGTTCTGCTCGACGAGGGCTTTCTTCACTCCGTCGTGCATGTCGAGGCTGGCCGAGCCGGGCATGCCGCCGGGCAGCATCAGCAGGTCGGCGTCGCTGAAGTCGGCATCCTCGAAGAGCATGTCGGCCTTCACGGTGATGCCGTGCGACGTGGTTACGGACTCTTTTCCCGTGATGCTCACGGTCTTCACCTCGACCCCTCCGCGGCGGAGGACGTCTACCGCTGCCAGCGCCTCGATATCTTCGAAGCCGTCGGCGAGAAACTCATATACCTTTGCCATGATGTTCTTTATATAGTGAAATGTATGCCGTATTAATCCGCCAGGCTTGCAAGATAGAGGCGGATGGTCTCCCGCATGCCCATGTAGAGGGCGTCGCAGACGATGGCGTGGCCTATGCTGACCTCGTCGAGCCATGGTATGCGCGAGTGGAAGTAGTGCAGGTTGACGAGGCTCAGGTCGTGTCCGGCGTTGAGGCCGAGACCGAGGCTCCGTGCCTCCTCCGCCGCCTCGACGAACGGGGCGATGGCTTCCTCGCGGCCGGCGGCATATCCCGATGCGTAAGGCTCGGTGTAGAGCTCCACCCGGTCGGTGCCGCACTCCTTGGCGCAGGCCACCATCTCCGCGCTCGCGTCTACGAAGACGGACGTCCGTATGCCGGCCTCCTTGAAGCGTCCGATGACGTCTGTGAGGAATGTCCTGTTGGCCTTGGTGTCCCATCCGTGGTTCGATGTCAGCTGACTGTCGGCATCCGGCACGAGCGTCACCTGCGTGGGCCTTGTCTCGAGCACGAGGTCTATATATCTGTCGTTAGGGTTTCCCTCGATGTTCAGCTCCGTCTTTATCAGCGGGCGTATGGCCCTCACGTCGCTGTAGCGTATGTGTCTCTCGTCCGGCCGCGGGTGTACGGTGATGCCCTGTGCTCCGAACAGCTCGCAGTCGAGCGCCATCTGCACCACGTCGGGGTTGTTGGCCCCCCGGGCATTGCGTATCGTCGCCACCTTGTTGATGTTTACGCTTAATTTCGTCATTTCTTCAATTAATTTAATCCGTTTTATACCTTTCTCGTCAAAAATACGTAAATTTGCGGTATTATTCACCCGCAAAAATACTAAATGTTTGCCAAATAAAGGCATTCCCCGCGGCTAAAGATACATAAAAGGATGGATTTAATGACCTCACGGAATCTCAGGTTTGCTATTTTCGGTAATTCAAGTCAGGCCAGCAAGTCGGCGGCTATACATGAAGTGATGGCCGCCCTCGCCGCGCGTGGTGCCGGTGTGTGCATCGACAGGGAGTATTACGACTTCCTCGTGTCGTCCGGACTGATGCCGGCGTGCGGTGCGGAAGTGTTCGACGGCGATGCCTTCGACGCCTCGTTCATCATCTCCATGGGCGGCGACGGCACGTTCCTGAAGGCAGCCGGACGCGTCGGGGCAAAGGAGATACCCATCCTCGGTGTCAACATGGGGCGGCTGGGATTCCTTGCCGACATCACGCCGGGTGAGTTTGGCAGTTGCCTCGACATGCTCGCGGCCGGCGACTACACGGTGGAGAGCCGTGCCGTCATCAGCGTGTGCGCCGACGGAGAGCCCCTCGCGGGCTGTGGCTTCGCCCTCAACGACGTTGCCATACTGAAGCGCGACAATGCTTCGATGATATCGATACGCACGATGATAAACGGCGAGTACATTGCCACATTCCAGGCAGACGGGCTCATCGTCAGCACGCCCACCGGCTCGACGGCCTACTCCCTCTCCAACGGCGGACCGATAATAGTGCCCGGCACGGGAGTGTTCGCCATGACGGCGGTGGCCCCGCACAGTCTCAACATCCGCCCGATAGTCATTTCCGACGACAGCGAGATAACCTTCGCGGTGGAGAGCCGCAGCCACAACTTCCTCGTGGCGGTGGACGGACGCTCGGAGAAATGCCCCGACGTGACGCGCCTCACGCTGCGCAAGGCCCCCTACCGGGTGCGCATAGTGAAGCGCAGCGGCACGCGCTACTTCGACACGCTGCGGGAGAAGATGATGTGGGGAGCAGACACGCGGCGGTAGACGGGCCGCATCTTACAATCGTTATGAACTATGGAATGAGAAAACTTTGCGGCTGGCTGTGGACGGCCTCCCGCGGAAACCGGCTCCAGGCGGTGCTTAACGCATCGCTCGGCCTGGCCGGTGTGGCCACGGGGCTCGGCTCGGTGTGGGCCATGCAGCGTGCCATCGACATTGCGGCGGGCGCCCGCGGCGGCAGCCTCTACGGTGCAGTGGCGGTGATGGCCGCGCTGATACTCTGCGACTTCGCGCTCGGCATCTCCCGCGTGTGGGTCAAGAACATCCTCGGCGTGAGGGCGCAGAACCGCATGCAGCGCCGCATGCTCGCCCGGCTGCTCTCGGCGGAGTGGACGGGGCGTGAGCGCTACCACAGCGGCGACGTGATGAACAGGCTCGAGCAGGACGTGGCCACCGTGGTGACCTTCGTCACCGAGACACTTCCCGGGGCGCTCTCCGTGGTGGCGATGTTTGCCGGAGCCTTCCTCTATCTCATGCAGATGGACGCCATGCTGGCCGTCATCACCGTGGGCATACTGCCCGTATTCATACTCATCAGCCGGATTTATGTCAACCGCATGCGGCGATACACGCGCTTGGTGCGTGCAAGCGACAGCCGTGTGCAGAGCGTGTTGCAGGAGACCGTGCAGCACCGCATGCTCGTGAAGACGCTCGAGTGCGGCGCGACGATGCTCGGCCGTCTCGACGGCAGCCACGGCGAGCTGCGCTCGAACGTGCGCCGGCGCACGGTGTTCTCCGTGTTCTCGAACTTCTTTCTCAATGCAGGCTTCTCACTTGGATATCTCATTGCCTTCCTTTGGAGCGCAGTGCGGCTGAGCAGCCACACGATAACCTTCGGAGCCATGACGGCATTTCTGCAACTCGTCTACCGCATACAGGCGCCCGCACGTGACATGACGAAGCTGGCGCCGGCGTTCGTGGCCGTGTTCACGGCGGCCGAGCGGCTGATGGAACTCGAGGGAATACCGGCCGAGGAGGAGGGCGAGCCCGTGCGGCTCGGCGGTCCGTGCGGAATAAGATTGGAGGGCGTGAGCTACAGGTATGAGGGCGGCAAGCGCACTATAATAGACGGCATGACGTTCGACTTCGCACCCGGCACGTGCACGGCGATACTCGGCGAGACGGGTGCGGGCAAGACGACGCTCGTCCGCATCATGCTGGCACTGATACGGCCGACGGCCGGACATGCCTATATATATAATAAGGTGGGAGACTGCGAGGAACTCTCGCCTCTGACGCGGTGCAACCTCGTTTACGTGCCGCAGGGCAACACGCTGATGAGCGGCACGATAAGGGACAACCTGCGCTTAGGGAATCCGGCGGCTACGGATGCCGAGATGCGGGCGGCACTCGTGAAGGCGTGCGCCGGTTTCGTGCTCGACTTGCCCGAAGGACTCGATACCGTGGCGGCCGAGGCCGGCGGAGGACTGAGCGAGGGGCAGGCGCAGAGAATCACGATAGCGCGCGCACTGCTGCGCGACCGCAGCGTGATGCTCTTCGACGAGGCCACAAGTGCGCTCGATCCGGAGACGGAGCGGCAGCTGCTTGCAAACATATTGGGTGACAGGGACAAGACGGTGATATTCATCACCCACCGTCCTGCCGTGGTGGAATATTGCGACGGAGTGCTCCGTGTCAGTCCTCACCGAGAGGGAGAGTGACGACGATACGGGTGCCCGCGGTGTAGCTCGTGTCTATTGAGATGTCGCCGCCGAGCTGTCCGGCAATCTGCTGCGACAGAGGAAGGCCGAGACCGAGTCCCTCCTTGTCGTTGTTTATTTTGAAGAACGGGTCGAACACCTCTTTAGCCTTTTCTGCCGGTATGCTCTCGCCTGTGTTGGCGATGCTGAAACTCACGGTGTTCTCTTTCTTGCTGTATGAGCATTCCATTGTGATGATGCCGTCGGCGGTGAACTTGCGGGCGTTGTCGAGCAGGCATTCGAGTATCTTGTATATGCCGTCGGCGTTGGTCTTTATGGTCAGCCGGTCGTCGGCGTTGGTGCTGAACGAGATTTCGGCTGTGCCCGGATTGTTCTGTCTGAACGTGTCGGCTGCCTTGCGGCAGATGTCGTTGCATGCCATGACGTCGTTTTTCTCCATGTAGCTCGTGCTCGACTCCATCGAAACGTAGAGCAGGTTGCTGATGAGCCTGACAATCTGGTTTGAGTTTTCCATGATTCTTTCGGCCATGTCGCTTCTCTCGCGGTGGCTCATCTGAAAGTCCGGCATGCTCATTATCTGTGCGAAGCCTGATATTATGTTCAGCGGGGTGCGTATCTCATGGCTCATGTTGCGCTGTATCGACATCTTCATGCGTTCGGCTTCGAGTGCCTTGTCGCGCATGGCTTCCAGCTCATTGTTCTTCCTTCTCAGCTTTTTGAGAAAGCCGTTCCTGTTCCTTATTATGAGCGCGAGGGCTATTATGACCACCGCGGCAGATGCTATGACGAGCAGCAGCACGATGTTCATCAGCTTGTTGCGCCTCGCCTTGTCGGCCATCTTCGTCAGTTCGATGTCTCCTGTGAGTTCGTTTATGTCCTGCACCATGGTCTGTCCGTTGACCGAATCTTTCGTGCGGATGTAGTCAAGCTGCGCCTTGTATGCTGCGGCCGTGTCGCCGGCGGCCTCATATATCTTCGCCTTCATCTTGAACTCGTCGATGTTGGTCATCAGTCCGGCCTGCTCAATGGCCTTGCCGTACTCTCCGCAGGCGGTATGCCATGCCATCAGCACGTATGTGTCGTACGTGTGGCAGAAGTCCTTGCCGTACGTCTCCTTCATCTGCTGGTAGTCGTGGAAGCATCTCTTCACCGTCTCGTAGTCGTTCAAGAAGAAGGCGGTGATGATCTTGAACCCAGTGATGGCGCTTTGTTCATACTTCATCTTCTCAGCGCCGGCAAGGCTCATGGCCATGTCTATGTCTTTCATGGCCTGTTCAGGGTGGTGCTCGAGCTTTATGTTGGCCAGTTCCTTGTATACCTGTATCTTTCCGACGGTATCGTCGGCGGGTGTCTCATTGAGGGCCTGCTTCAGCGACAGCTCGGCCATGGCGTTGTTGCCCTGCAGCGAGTAGATGATGCCCATCATGTATGAAGCGTTATGCAGCTCGGTCGTGCAGTTGCGCCACTTCATGTCCTTGCCCATCTCGATGGTCTTCTTCATCGCCTTATAGAAATGGTTGAAGTTGATGTCGTATATTATCTCGTTCATCCATCCCTTGTAGAAGTTGTGCATGTTGCCGTTGGCGAGGTTGTGGGCCTTGTATTTCGCCGCGGCGTCATACATGGAATCGCGCTGTGTTGTGGGGAAGAACTTGTGCATACGCTCCATCTCCCTCTTGCTGACGGAGTCGTTGCCGGACACGGATGCCTCGCCCGCCATTCCGCGGGATGCGGTCAGCGAAAACAGGACCAGTGCTATGATGAGTGCCCGTAGTGTCATTATTACAATTTATATACGCATACAAAATTAGGTAATAATAACGACAAAAACCTGTTCGGGGGGGTAAAAATTGTATAACGGATGTAAATGTGTGTTAACTACAGCTTGCCGTCGGGTCATTTTTTGTGCCTGTTGGCCCTCTGCTCCCTGTATTTTGCCTTCTGCCGTGCCGAGCCGCTGCCGTGTGCCCCGGTGATGTATTTCTTCTTCTTTGCCTTTGTCTTCACCTTGCCGTCGTTGCCGTCGGTCTTCGGTGAGTTGCGGAACACGATGCCTCCGCCGGCGATTATCTCGTCGATATTGTCTCCTGCGCTCATTGTCGTTGCTGCTTTATTGGTGTTAACTGAATGATTGTAACTGATTGCTGTAATCTGAACGTAAAGGGCGCGGAGGCGCAAAGTCCCGGCTCCGGTTGCTTGTTTCTGTCGCAATGAGGCTTTGCGTCTTCGCGTCCTTTGCGTTTTGCATACAGGCAAATCAGTGGTGGAACAGGCGCACGCCGGTGAAGGCCATGGCAATTCCGTATTTGTCGCAGGTCTCGATGACGTTGTCGTCGCGCACCGAGCCTCCTGCCTGTGCTATATATTCCACTCCGCTCTTGTGGGCGCGCTCGATGTTGTCGCCGAAGGGGAAGAAAGCGTCGCTGCCGAGAGCCACTCCCGTGTTCTTCGCTATCCACTCCTTCTTTTCCTCGCGGGTGAGCACGGCGGGCTTCTCCTTGAAGAACTGCTGCCACGTGCCTTCGCGGAGCACGTCGTCATGGTCTTCGCTGATGTACACGTCGATGGTGTTGTCGCGGTCGGCGCGGCGTATGCCGTCTACGAAGGGCAGGCCCATCACCTTCGGGTGCTGGCGCAGCCACCAGATGTCGGCCTTGTTGCCGGCGAGGCGCGTGCAGTGGATGCGGCTCTGCTGGCCGGCTCCGATGCCGATGGCCTGGCCGTCCTTGACGTAGCATACCGAATTGCTCTGGGTATACTTCAGCGTGATGAGGGCGATGACGAGGTCGCGGCGTGCAGCCTCTGTGAACGTCTTGTTGGCCGTGGGGATGTTCTCGAACAGTGCATCGCTGTTCAGGTCTATCTCGTTGCGGCCCTGTTCGAAGGTGACGCCGAAGACCTGCTTGCGCTCGATGGGCTCGGGCGTGTATGCCGGGTCTATCTTTATCACGTTGTATGTGCCCTTGCGCTTGGCCTTGAGAATCTCGATGGCCTCGGGCGTGTAGTCGGGTGCGATGACGCCGTCGCTCACCTCACGCTTGATGAGGTTGGCCGTCGCAGCGTCGCAGGTGTCGCTCAGTGCCACGAAGTCGCCGTAAGAGCTCATTCGGTCGGCACCGCGGGCACGTGCGTAGGCGCATGCTATGGGCGAGAGCTCGCCGCAGTCGTCTACGAAATATATTTTCTTCAGTGTGTCGTCGAGCGGCAGTCCCACGGCGGCTCCTGCCGGAGAGACGTGCTTGAACGATGCTGCTGCGGGCAGCCCTGTGGCTGCCTTGAGCTCCTTGACGAGCTGCCAGCTGTTCAGCGCGTCGAGGAAGTTGATGTATCCCGGCCGTCCGTTGATGACCTCGATGGGCAGCTCGCCCTCCGTCATGAATATGCGTGAGGGCTTCTGGTTCGGATTGCATCCGTACTTCAGTGATAGTTCTTTCATACCTTAATATTATATATAATCCTTTTCTTTGCCGCAAAGTTACTCATTTTGCGCGATATAGCAAAAAAGGGAGTGGGGTTTTAAGGTTTTGAGGTTGTGGGGTTATGGGGTTTTGAGGTTGTTTTTTGGGTTTTAAGGTTGTGGGGTTATGGGGTTTGAGGTGAGAAATGCAGGGTGGGTGAGGGGGAACGGGGTATCCTGGGATTGGGGCTCTTCTCTTGGAACCTTCCTTTTGTGGAGGCTGGGAGGGGCACTCTTGGAGGTCGGGAGCGGCTCGTAGCATTGTTACGTGCCACGCGTAACACTGTAACGTGCCACGCGTCGCATCGTTACCTGCGGCAGGTAACATTGTAACGCGCGGCACGTAACAATCCTGCCGGCGGGTACTTCTATGCTTGCGGCATATTTCTGGAGTGATGGTGTGTGTGCCTGAGATGTGGAAAAAGAAAGCGGCATGCGCCCCGTGGGGATGCATGCCGCCTCTTGTCTCGTCGCAAATGCGTATTATGCTTTTGCTGTTACGATGGTTCTCTTCTCCTTGATGCGGGCCTTCTTGCCGGTGAGCTTGCGCAGATAGTACAGCTTTGCACGGCGCACCTTGCCGACCTTGTTCACTTCAATGCTGTCGATGTTGGGCGACTCGATGGGGAATATACGCTCCACACCAACGGTTCCTGACATCTTGCGTACGGTAAAGCGCTTCTTGTCTCCGTGGCCTGAAATCTTGATGACTACGCCGCGGTAGAGCTGGATACGCTCCTTGGTACCCTCGATAATTTTGTAAGCGACAGTGATAGTGTCACCAGACTTGAACTCCGGGAACTTCTTGCCGGTTGCAAATGCTTCTTCAGCAACTTTAATTAAATCCATTTTCTTAACTGATAATTAAATTTGTTCTTATCGTTCTGGCGCAACATAGCGGGCAACACGTTACTTCCCGTCAGCGATTACGCCGAAAAGCGGGTGCAAAGTTACGATATTTTATCGGAACGGGCAATTTTGGCCGGCCTTTTTTTGCCTGTTAATCCATTTTTATTTACTTTTGCCTTAAAAATCGATTGATTATGAAGAAGTTTACTGCTGTATTGATGCTGTCGGGCGTGTTGTCTGCCGGTATCATGTCGTGTTCCACCGCCCGCTGGCAGGTGACGTCGGTGGATCGTGTCAGGCTGCTGGCCGACAGCCGGTTCGACCCGGCTTCCGGCAGCGGGGCCGAGGTCTTCATCGCCCCTTACAAGCGCTCGGTGGACAGTATAATGAGTCCGGTGGTGGGCCACTCCGCGCGCTACATGGCCGGCAGCCGTCCGGAGAGCACGCTCTCGAACCTGCTGGCCGACATCCTCGTGTGGGCCGGAGAGAAGTATGGCGAGAAGCCCGTCATGGGCCTGTATAACGTCGGCGGCATACGCGCGGCCCTGCCCCGGGGCACCGTCACCTACGGCGACGTGCTCGAGATTGCCCCGTTCGAGAACAAGATTTGCTTCCTCACGCTCACGGGCAAGGACCTGCTTGAGCTCTTCGGCAACATCGCCGCGGCCGGGGGAGAGGGCGTCAGCGCGGGCGTCAGGATGGAGATATCGGCCGGCCGCCGCCTGCTCGGCGTCACGCTGCATGGCAGTGAGATAGACCCCGCCGCGAGATACCGCATCGCCACGATAGACTATCTGGCCGAGGGGAACGACAGGATGAGCGCGCTGAGGAAGAAGACTGACTTCAACTCGCCGCAGGCGGAGTCGAACGACACACGCTATATCATTTCAGACTATTTCAGGGAGATGGACAGACAGGGCAAGACGGTCGACGCACAGGTGGAAGGCCGCATAACAGTGAAATAAGCGACAGACGATGAAAAGATTTATGATGATGGCCGCCGCATGCCTCGCCGTCATGGCGGCAGCGGCACAGAAGCAGCTCACCATACTGCATACGAACGACACGCACAGCACGGTGATGCCGCTGAGCGAGAACCTCAACGACACGATGAAGGCCGGACGCGGTGGATTCCTGCGCCGCGTGGCCATGGTAGAGTCCGAACGTAAGGCCGACCCCGACCTGCTGCTGTTCGACAGCGGCGACTTCTCGCAGGGCTCCACATATTATACAATGTATAAGGGAGACGTCGAGGTGGGGCTGATGAACATGATGAAATACGACGCCGCGACGATAGGCAACCACGAGTTCGACTTCGGTCTGGAGAACATGGTGCGCATTTTCCGCATGGCGGAGTTCCCCGTGGTGTGCGCAAACTACGATTTCCGCGGCACCATAGCCGAGGATGTGGTGAAGCCCTACGTGGTGCTGCGCCGCTCGGGGCTGCGCATCGGCGTGTTCGGACTTTCGCCGAAGCTGGGCGGACTCGTGTCGTGGAAGAACTATCCGGGCGTGAAATACCTCGATCCGGTGAAGGCCGCGGCTGAGACTGTTGCCATACTGAAAGGCAAGGAGCGCTGCGACGTGGTGGTGTGCCTGTCGCATCTGGGCTGGGACATGAAGCCGGAGGTGGACGACAGCACCGTCATCGCGAACACGGAGGGCATAGACATCGTGCTCGGCGGCCACTCGCATACATATCTTAAAGACCTTGAATGGGTGACCGACAAGGGCGGCCGCCGTGTGCCTGTGGACCAGAACGGCAAGCACGGGATATTCATCGGGAAGATGAAGCTCAAGGTTGATAAGGCGAAATAGGTTTTAAGGTTTTGGGGTTATAGGTTTTGAGGTTTTGAGGTTATAAGGTTTTGAGGTTATAAGGTTATAAGGTGAAGATACCAAAGAAGCAAATCTCACCTCAAAACCTCAAAACCTCAAAACCTTATAACCTCAAAACCACAAAACCTTATGCCCTCTACTTAAAGTAAAACGTCAGCACAATCATCTTGCTGTGGCCGGCCGATACCGAGTTGGCGTAGGCCCGCATGTTGGCGTCCTGCAGTTCGGAGGCGTGGTTCTTGTCGAGCGCGCTGCTGAGACTGTAGCAGAACTTGAGCTCGGGGATGAGCTTGAAGAACGGCAGGTAGAAGTCGCATCCGAGGCCTACCTCCACGAACGTGTCGTAGCGCTTCAGCCGGAGATAGTCCTGTGCCTTTCCCGTGAGGTTTATCGTGGGGTTTATTCCCGCCATCAGATAGGGACGGTAGTTGTTGAAGCGCTGTGCGCTGAACTTCAGGTCGAGGGGTACCGAGATGTACGTGTTCTTCATGTCCTGCGTCGTTTCGGTGGGTCTGCCCTCGGCATCCGGTCTCGACAGGTTGCGGAACACGAGGTGCTTGGCGCCGAAGTGCATCGTCGGCGTGAGGCGGGCAGACAGGTGATCGTTTATTCTCATCTCGGCGGTGACGCCCACACTGAACCCCGGGTTCCAGTTGTCGGCATCGCATAGTATCGTCTCCACCGTCTGGACGCCGTCCTCTCCGGTGATTGTCTGCGGCCCGACGTTGTTGAACTCGATGTCCTGCAGGTGCATTCCGACGAGTATTCCGAAGTGGAGCGGCCTCAGGTCGATATACGGCTTGTTCTGTGCCGAACGCTCCTGTGCCCATCCCGAGGCGCATACGGCAAGTATGATGATAAGTGCGGATATTTTCTTCATGTCACTATAGATAACGCGTTTTATGCCCACTTATTATATAAGGTGTACTCCCGAATTTGCATAAAATAATAAAAAAACTCCCCTTATCTGAGTATATATCAGATTTAATTAGTACATTTGCATACTGATTTATTGGTATTAATTAAATTAAAACATTGTAATTATGGCTTACGTTATTGGTGACGACTGTATCGCATGCGGTACATGTATCGATGAATGTCCCGTAGGAGCAATCTCTGAGGGCGATAAGTATTCAATTAATCCTGAGGCTTGCACCGAGTGCGGCACTTGCGCTGATGTATGTCCGTCTGAGGCTATCAGCCTGCCGGCTTAATTGTTTCTTATTAAATAAAGGAATAAAAGAACGGGATTCATCATCGATGAGTCCCGTTTCCTTTTATTATAAAAGTATGTCCGATTGCTTCCTGTCATGCCACGGCATGGCAGGAAGCCTGTTTCTCATATATACTTTGCTATCGTTTCGAGGCAGACGGCACTGTTGACCGGCTTTGACAGGAAGTCGTCGCACCCGACGCTGAAGGCCGCCTGGCGGTCGCTCTCGAAGGCGTTTGCCGTGAGCATTATCACGGGCAGGGCTGGAAAGCTCTCCTTTATGATGCGCGTGGCCTCGAGCCCGTCGAGCACAGGCATCTTGAGGTCCATCAGTATCAGGTCGACGCCGCCCTTCTCGACCGTCTCTACAGCTTCCTTGCCGTCGTGTGCGCGGAGTATCCGGTAGCTTCTCTTGAGGATATAGTTCATCAGGATGAAGTCGCTGTCGTTGTCTTCTGCAATAAGTATGGTTTTCATTGTCTTCTCCTTTGTGTTATTTGTTGTTCCGGTGACTTATTCTTTCTTCCACAGCTTGCTCATGTCCTCAAGCGTCTTGCCCTTCGTCTCGGGCACGAGGCGCCATACGAACAGGGCGGCAGCCACGCAGATGACGCCGTACAGGCCGTAGGTGAACCAGTGGCCGAAGTCGGGGTCGCCCTCCGTCTTCATATTAAACATAGGTACGAAGGTAGAGCTTACTATCCAGTTGAATATCCACTGGAAAGCCACGGCGATGGCCACGGCGGCTCCGCGGATGGTGTTGGGGAATATCTCGGCGATGAGCACCCAGCATATCGGGCCCCAGGAGAACATGAACGAGGCGCTGTATACCATGATGCTGAGCATCGTCACGAGACCGAGCGAGGGGTTGCCGAACGTCACAGCCACGCCGAAGGCGCCTATCGCCATGCCTATCGAGCCGTAGATGAGCAGCGGCTTGCGGCCCCACTTCTCCACGGTGAATATGGCGACGAGGGTGAACAGGATGTTGACGACACCCATGATGACGGTCTGCACCATCGGCTTGTCCATGCCCATGTCGGCGAAGATGCGCGGCGCGTAGTAGAGCACGGCGTTTATTCCCACCGCCTGCTGGAACACGCTGAGCATTATTCCCACGAAGATGACGAGCCATCCGTAAGTGAAGAGGCGCTCCGTCTTCTCGGTGATGGTGTTCTTTATGTCGCTGAGAATCTGCTGCCCGGCAGCCTGTCCGTTTATTCTCTGGAGTATGGCGAGGGCTTTCGGGTCCTGTCCTGCCATGACGAGGTAGCGCGGTGTCTCGGGCACGAAGCATATAAGCAGTGCGAACAGTCCGGCCGGCACGGCCTCGCTGCCGAACATGTAGCGCCATCCGGTGGCTATGGTCCACGGGTCGGAGCCGGGTGCGACGGCGTTGACGCCCTGTCCTATCTGCTCTATTATCGGGTTGGTGTGCTCTCCGAGGATGAGGAAGTTGACGAAGTAGACAACGAGCTGTCCGAAAATGATGGCAAATTGGTTCCACGAAACGAGCGTGCCGCGGATGTTGGAAGGAGCCACCTCGGCGATGTACATCGGGCAGATGGCCGACGCCAGGCCCACGCCGATGCCTCCGATGACGCGGTAGACGTTGAAGGCGATGAGCAGGTCGTATGTGGGCACGCCGTGCTCGAAGAGCAGGAACTCGGGGCTCATCGAGCCGAGAGCCGAGATGAAGAACATCAGGCCGGCCAGAATGAGCGACTTCTTGCGTCCGATGTTTGATGCGAGGAAGCCCGAGAGGGCGCTTCCGATGATGCATCCGATGAGCGCGCTGGCACAGGTGAAGCCATGCCATCCGTCGGTGTAGGTGAAGTCGGACGCTCCGATGAAGAAGGCCTGAAGGCCCTTCTCCGCTCCAGATATCACTGCGGTGTCGTAACCGAAAAGCAGGCCGCCGAGAACGGCAACCATGACGATTGAGATTAGGTAGGACTTGCTACCCGTCTGATTCTGTTCCATGTTATTCTGTAGGTTGTTCTTAATCCGTTGATTTATAGTTTTATAGGTTTCGCGGCGCTGTGGCGGCTTTCTTCCCGGAGCCCCGCCGGCCGCTAAAATTGTTACAAATATAATACTTTTGATAATAAATCTTTGCATTTGTGGCAGTTTTTAACTAATTTTGTCCAGTGAACTTAATATTAAATTACTCAGAAATGAATCGTAAACTACTGACTTGCGCTCTCGCGCTCGGTGCGGCAACGGCATCTTTCGCCCAGGCCGCGCACGTGATGGACGTCAACACGAAGAAGGCGGGCGCCACCGTGCAGAACACCATGTACGGCCTGTTCTTCGAAGACATCAACTATGCCGCCGACGGCGGACTTTATGGTGAATTAGTGAAAAACCGCTCATTCGAATTTCCCCAGAACTTCATGGGATGGCAGACATTCGGTAATGTGGAGCTGAAGGGCGACGGCCCCTTCGAGCGCTGCCCCCATTACGTGGTGCTGTCAGACCCGCAGCACGTCGAGCGCCGCACGGGACTCGTCAACGAGGGCTACTTCGGCATCGGCGTGAATAAAGGCGAGGAGTACCGCTTCACCGTGTGGGCGAAGGCTCCGAAGGGCACGGGCCGCATCACGGTGCAGCTCATAGACCCCGCCACGATGGGCGAGCGGCAGGAGTTTGCGTCGGCGAGGGTCGACGTGAAGAGTGCCGACTGGCAGAAATATGAGGTGCGCCTGAAGGCCAGTCAGACCAACAACAAGGCCCAGCTGAGAATCTTCCTCGACGGCCGCAACGCCGTATGCCTCGAGCATGTGAGCCTCTTCCCCGTCAATACGTTCAAGAACCGCGAGAACGGCATGCGCCGCGACCTGGCCCAGGCTTTGGCCGACGCACACCCGGGAGTGTTCCGCTTCCCCGGCGGATGCATCGTCGAGGGTACCGACCTGGCCACCCGCTACCAGTGGAAGAACACCATCGGCCCGGTGGAGAACCGCCCGCTGAACGGCAACCGCTGGCAGCACACGTTCACGCACCGCTTCTTCCCCGACTACTACCAGAGCTACGGACTGGGCTTCTATGAGTATTTCCTCCTGTCGGAGGATATGGGTGCCGAGCCCCTGCCCGTGCTGAATGTCGGCATGTCGTGCCAGTTTCAGAACCGTAACGATGCCAAATGGCACGTGGCGGTGGACGACCTGAAGCCATATATCGACGACTGTCTCGACCTGATAGAGTTCGCCAACGGCGACACCACCACCACATGGGGCCGTAAGCGCGCCGAGATGGGCCACCCCGCACCGTTCAACCTCAAGCTCATCGGCGTGGGCAACGAGCAGTGGGACACCCTCTACTTCGAGCGTCTCAAGCCCTTCGTGAAGGCCATCAAGGCCAAATATCCGAAGATTCAGATTGTGGGCACGAGCGGTCCAGACTCCGAGGGCAAGATGTTCGAGATAGGATGGAAGGCCATGAACGAGCTCAAGGCCGACCTCGTGGACGAGCACTTCTACCGCAACGAGGAGTGGTTCCTCAAGAGCGGCCTGCGCTACGACAACTACAGCCGCAAGGGTCCGAAGGTGTTTGCCGGCGAATATGCCTGCCACGGCAAGGGCAAGAAGTGGAATCACTACGAGGCTTCCATCTATGAGGCCGCCTTCATGACAGACATGGAGCGCAACGCCGACGTGGTCTGGATGACTGCCTACGCACCTCTCTTCGCCCATGTGGAGGGCTGGCAGTGGCGTCCCGACCTCATCTGGTACGACAATGTGCGCATGTTCAAGTCCGTGAGCTACTACGTGCAGCAGATGTATGCCATGAACCGCGGCACCAACGTGCTGCCCATGACCATGGCAGGCAAGCCCATCGCGGGCCAGGAGGGTCAGGACGGGCTCTTCGCCAGCTCCGTCGTAGACAAGGCCGACGGCACCGTAATAGTGAAGGTCATCAACACTTCGAAGACCGCACAGCCAGTCACCATCAACCTCAACGGGTTCAAGGGTAAGGCACAGGCCGCCACGCTGACGCTGAGCCACAGCGAGATGGATGCCGAGAACACGCTCGACCAGCCGGAGAAGATAACCCCGAAAGAGGGCAGCATCTCCACGGAACAGACCAAGAAGGGAGCCGTCATCAGCGACAACCTGCCCCCGATGACGTTCCGTCTGTATAAGGTTAAGAAGTAAGGTCGTGCCGGCGGGAAAATAAGTGAAGAATGAAGAGTGAAGAGTGAAGAATCCAATAGTATATAATGTGGTATCAGTCCCATTATTCCCATCTCTCCCATTCCTCCCGTAAACCCCAATAAGAAACGCCGGACGAAAGATAATAATGTATCAATGTTAATCCGGCAGGATGCCAACCGGCATCCTGCCGGATTCTTTTAGCCCCTCCCAGCCTCCCCGAAGGAGTGGGGAAGCCGGGAGGGAGACAACGGGAGGATAATGGGAGAGTGAAGCCGCCGATAAGGCTCGGGAAGCCATCCGGCACTCCAAAAACGCCCCGGAGATATGTTCTTGGTTTGTTACCTGCCGCGCGTAATGATGTTACGTGCTACGCGTAACACTGCGACGCGCCACGCGTAACATCGTGATGTGCCACGCGTAACATCGCGACGTGCGGCACGTAACAAACCAGGAAGCCCCTTCCAGCCTCCCCAAAGGGGAGGAGCCGTGAGATGAAGGACCGCTGAAGACACCGCCGACGCCCTCTTAACTGCGCTCCTTGCTCCTCCCCTTCGGGGAGGCTGGGAGGGACTTGCTGCCTTGCAAGGCCAAAAAACCGCCCCAATCTGCCGCTAAGCGATATTTTTTTAGTAAATTTGCAACGGAATGTATACATACGGCAGATGACAGTAACGGAATTGATTAATACGGACAAAGACCGCCGGCACTTCTCGTTTGAGGTGCTGCCGCCCCTGAAGGGCACCGGCACGGAGCGGCTGTTCGACACCATAGATAAGCTGAAGGCATTTAACCCGCGGTTTATCAACATAACCACGCACCACAGCGAGTTTGTGTATAAGCAGCTCGACAACGGACTGCTTGAGCGCACCAGCGTGCGCCGCCGTCCGGGCACCATAGCCATTGCCGCTGCGATACAGAACAAATACAACATCCCCGTCATGCCCCACGTGATATGCAGCGGCGCCACCGTCGAGGACATCGAGTACGAACTGCTCGACCTCCAGTTTCTCGGCATCAGCAACCTGCTGCTCCTGCGCGGCGACAAGGCCAGGGAAGACCGCAGCTTCACCCCGACACCCGGAGGCTATGAGCATACCACCGACCTGATACGCCAGGTGGTAAGGTTCAACGAGGGATACTTCGCCGACGGCTCGCCGATAAAGAATCCCGGCACGGGCTTCGACTTCGGAGTGGCCTGCTACCCCGAGAAGCACGAGGAGTCGCCAAACCTCGAGATGGACATGGAGCACCTCAAGGAGAAGCAGGACCTCGGTGCCCGCTTCGCCGTGACGCAGCTGTTCTACGACAACCGAAAGTATTTCGACTTCGTGGACAAGGCCATATCCATGGGCATCACCATACCGATAATCCCCGGCCTGAAGCCCTTTGCCAAGCTCAGCCAGCTCACCGTGGTGCCCAAGACGTTCCACTGTGACATCCCGCAGCGGCTGGCCGCCGAGGCAGTGAAGTGCAAGACCGACGACGAGGCGCGCCGCCTCGGTGTCGAGTGGGCTGAGGAGCAGTGCCGCGAGCTCTATGCCAACGGAGTGAACAACATACATTTCTACACCGTCTCGGCGGTCGGCTCAGTGGTCGAGGTGGCCCGGCGGTTGCAGGAGTGACACACATAGCTATGGGAGAGATAGACTTCAGCGACGTCATAGGACAGGACGAGGTGCGCGCGCGGTTGCAGCGCCTCTGCTCGGAGAACCGCCTGCCGCACGCCATGATGCTGTGCGGCCCGCGCGGCTGCGGCAAGATGGCCGTGGCAATAGCCTTCGCCGCCTGGCTCGTGAGAGGGCAGGGGAGCGCTGCCGGCGGACGGACGGCTCTTCAGACGGTGCTCGCCAGTACTGACGTGCATTTCACCTATCCCACGATAAAGCTCCCCTCGATGAGTGCCGACCACAAGCCCGTCAGCGACGACTTCGCCGCGGAGTGGCGCCGGCTGCTCGCCGACGGCCCATACTTCACCATGGAGCAGTGGATGCGCACCGTGGGCGCCGAGAACCAGCAGGCCATCATCACCGCCGGAGAGAGCGACGCCCTCACGCGCAAGATGAGTCTGAAGGCCGGCAACGGCGGGTATAAGATATCGCTGATATGGCTTCCGGAGCGCATGAACATCGAGTGCGCCAACAAGATGCTCAAGCTGATAGAGGAGCCGCCGGGCAAGACCGTCTTCATCATGGTGTGCGACGAGCCCGACAAGCTGCTCGAGACCATCCGCAGCCGCACGCAGAGGATAGACATGAGGCGCATCGCCGACGCCGACATCTGCCGGGCGCTGGCCGCCCGCCGCGGACTGGCCGACGACACGGCCGTGCGCATAGCGCGGATAGCCGGCGGCGACTGGCTGGCGGCGCTGGAGCAGCTCGATGCCGGCAGCGAGAACGGACTCTTCTTCGACATGTTCTGCTCGCTGATGCGCATGGCATACATGCGCGACGTGCGGGGACTGAAGAAGTGGAGCGAGGCCGTGCAGGGCTTCGGACGCGAGAAGCAGCGCCGCTTCCTGGAGTATATGCTGCGCATGATACGCGAGAACTTCATGTACAACTTCCGCCGCCCGGAGCTCATCTACATGTCCGCCGCCGAGGAGGGGTTCGCCCGCAATTTCGCGCGGTTCATCCACGAGGGCAACGTGATGCAGATGACAGACCTCGTCAACCGTGCCATCCGCGACGTAGGGCAGAACGCCAACGGCAAGGTGGTGTTCTTCGACATGGCCCTGCAGATGATAGTGCTGCTGCTCCAGAAGGCCTGACGCCGACCGGCGCAGGGCGCAGGCACCGTGGGCGCTGTATTGAGGCAGCACGCCGACGGAATAAAACTTAGTAAAAGAACAACATAGATATACGTAAATGCAACTGAATAGATTTCTAAAGAAGACCTTGCTCCTGTCAGTACTCTTGCTGTCCATGACAGTGAGTGCAGGCAAGAGGCCGGGAACAGGCAGCAAACCGAAGTTCTCCGGATACCTGTTCGCTTATTTCGAGGGAAGCGGCGACAGACAGGAACACCTGCGCTTTGCCATCAGCGAGAACGCTAAGGACTGGTATGCACTCAACGGTAACCGGCCTGTCATCGCCAGCGACAGCATCAGTACGAGCGGCGGCATCAGAGACCCGCATATCCTGCGTGGTGAGGATGGGTGCTACTATATCGTGGCCACCGACATGAACACTGTGAAGAACGGATGGAAAGACAATCCCGGTATAGTCTTGATGAAGTCGGACGACCTTATAAACTGGACTCATTCCAAGATTGTCCTCAAGACAGACTATGCTGAGAAGTTCAGCGATGCCTATTGGGTGTGGGCCCCTCAGACCATCTACGACCGCAAGGCAAGGAAGTACATGATTTATTTCACCTTGCAGCGCACCGGCGACGGACGTAAGAGTCTTGTCACCTACTACGCCTATGCGAACAAGGATTTCACCGGCTTTGAAAGCGAGCCGAAAGTGCTTTTCAATGCCAAGTACGGCTGCATAGACAACGATATCATCGAGCGCAACGGCGTTTTCCACATGTTCTACAAGGGAAACATCAAGGATGCATCCGGGAAGGAGATAAAGAACGGCATACAGCAGGCCACGGCAAAGAGTCTGAAAGGACCGTGGAAGGAAGACTTCAGGTTCATTGACGCCTATGCAGACAGCAGGACCGGCGTCGAGGGTTCCGGCGTGTTCAAGCTCAACGACCGCGACGAGTACATACTGATGTACGACCTCTATGGCTCCGGCAGGTATGAATATCAGACTTCCAAGGACCTCAACACCTTCAGTGCAAAGCCTGAGACATTCCGCAAGGACTTCTTCCCGCGCCACGGCACCGTGTGCTCCGTCACCATGGAAGAGATGGAACGCCTGCAGCAGAAATGGGGGTATGTGCTGAAGCGCGACCTCGTGGCTAAGGGAAATCCCCTGTTTACGGATATATACACCGCCGACCCGGCAGTGCTTGTGGCCCGTGACACCCTGTGGCTCTTTACCGGTCACGACGCCGACGGCAACCATAGCGGCTACGAGATGCATGACTGGAAGGTCTTTTCTACAACAGACATGAAGCACTGGACGCAATATCCGACACCGCTGAGGGTCGCCGACTTCAAGTGGGCGACGAGCAAGCAGGCCTATGCCGGACACGTGGCGGAGCGCAACGGCAAGTATTACTGGTATGTGTCGACCAACTGGTGCGGCATCGGCGTGGCTGTCAGCGACAAGATTACAGGCCCTTACCATGATGCGCTGGGCAAGCCGCTGCTGACCAACGGTGACTGTTTCGACTCAAAACACAGCTGGGCCTGCATCGACCCCGCAATATTCATCGACGACGACAATACACCTTATATTATATGGGGCAACGGACAATGCTACATCGCGAGGCTCAAAGACAGCATGACGGAGATTGACGGCAGTGTCAGGCGGATTGATGTCGGCACGGAGTTCCCGTTCACAGAGGCGCCATGGGTGCATAAGCATGACGGCAAGTACTATCTCACGTACGCCTCGGGGTGGCCGGAGAAGATAGCGTATGCCATGGCAGACGACCTGATGGGCAAGTGGACACCGAAGGGAATCATCAGCGATATCGCCGGCAACAGCAATACGACACACCCCGCAGTCGTCAACTACAACGACCAGTGGATATTCTTCTCGCACAACGGCGCGCTCCATGACGGCGGAAGCTATAAGCGCAGCGTGATAGCCGAGCCGATGGCATACAATGCCGACGGTACTATCCGCCCCATACCGCCCACGGTTAAGGGGGCCGTAGCCCAGGGAAATCCCGTGCTGCCGGGCTTCCATGCCGACCCGGAGATTCTCTATTCCGAAAAGACAGGCAAGTATTACATCTATTCAACCACCGACGGGAAGCCGGGATGGGGTGGATATAAGTATTATGTCTACTCGTCGGCAGACATGAAGGAGTGGAAAAACGAGGGCGTGGCGCTTGATGCCAAGAACGGCCAGGTGAGCTGGGCGGACGGCAATCTGTGGGCACCCGCTGCCGTGGAGGTGAAGCAGAAGAACGGCAGATATAAGTATTATCTGTATTTCAGTGCCCAGCCGGCCGCCGGCGGAGGAAAGCAGATAGGCGTGGCAGTATCCGATTCGCCCGTAGGACCCTTTACCGACCTCGGCCGGCCGCTGCTGGCGAAGAACCATCCGGGCTGCAACGGCCAGCTCATTGACGTGGACGTGTTCGTCGACCCGGTGTCGGGCAAGCCGTATCTATATTGGGGTAACGGATTTATGGCCGGTGCCGAGCTGGACCGGGATATGACCACGGTCAGGGATGAGACAGTGCAGGTGATGACCCCGGAGGGCGGAAGCCTGAGAGACTATGCCTACCGTGAGGCGCCATACGTGTTCTACCGCAATGGCCTTTACTACTTCATGTGGTCTGTCGACGATACCGGCGCAGCCAACTACCATGTGGCCTACGGCACGTCGAAGAGCCCGCTCGGACCCATCGAGGTGGCCAAGGACCCGATAGTACTGATTCAGAACCCGCAGCTGGATATCTACGGAACGGCACACAATGCCGTCGTCCAAAAGCCCGGCACAGACGAATGGTATATCGTATACCACCGTATCAACAAGGATTACATACATTTCCAGCCCGGCGTGCATCGCGAAGTGTGCATCGACAGGATGGAATTCAATGCCGACGGTACAATAAAGAGGGTCGTCCCCACGAGATAAAATACTGCCGGCAGGACCGGGTTCAGGGTGAATCTGATTCCCGCCGGCGGATGAGAACAAGGTAATGATAAGACAATAATAATGTATTAAACAGATATGGACGCTAAAGATAAGGAATATAAGATGGTTTCCGGTTGCTGCCGCGGACTGTGCAAGAACGCGGTCGGACGGCAGGACAGGCAGCTGAACACATACGACTGGCTTGCCGACGTGCCCGGAAACACCGACGATACGGACCTCGTCGAGGTGCAGTTCAAGCACACTCGCAAGGGATACTACCACAACGTGAACAAGCTCGAGCTGAAGAAGGGCGACATCGTGGCCGTGGAGGCAAGCCCGGGACACGACATCGGCGTGGTCACGCTGACCGGACGACTCGTCAAGATGCAGATAAAGAAGGCCAACCTGCGCTCTGCCGACGAGATAAAGAAGGTGTACCGCATTGCCCGACCAGTGGATATGGACAAGTATCGCGAGGCCAAGAGCCGCGAGCACGCCACGATGATAGAGAGCCGCCAGATAGCCAAGCGCCTCGGACTGAAGATGAAGATAGGCGACGTGGAGTATCAGGGCGACTGCAACAAGGCCATCTTCTACTACATCGCCGACGAGCGCGTAGACTTCCGTCAGCTCATCAAGGTGCTGGCAGAGACGTTCCATGTGCGCATCGAGATGAAGCAGATAGGTGCGCGGCAGGAGGCCGGGCGCATCGGCGGCACGGGGCCTTGCGGCCGCGAGCTGTGCTGCGCCACGTGGATGAAGAACTTTGTGAGCGTGAACACCAACTCGGCACGCTTCCAGGACATATCGCTCAACCCGCAGAAGCTGGCCGGAATGTGTGCCAAGCTGAAGTGCTGCCTCAACTATGAGGTGGACAACTATGTCGAGGCCGGCCGCCGCCTGCCCAGCAAGGAGGTCGTGCTGCAGACCATGGATGCCGACTACTACCTGTTCAAGACCGACGTTCTGGCCGGGATGGTGACCTATTCGACAGACAAGGGCATACCCTCGAATCTTGAGGTGATAAGCGCGGAGCGTGCCAAGGCCGTCATCGAGATGAACCGCCGCGGCGAGAAGCCCCTCTCGCTTCAGGAGGACGGCAAGCAGAAGGAGACGGCCAAGCCCGTCGACCTGCTGGCCGGCGAGAGCATCTCACGCTTCGACAAGGCGAAGAAAAAGAAGCGCCCGGGCAAGCGCGGTCCGCGCTCCGAGGGCAGCGGAGAGCAGGGGGCGCGGCGTGCCGCCGGCGAGCAGCGCAGTCAGACACGGCCTGAAGGCGAGGCACAGGCGGCTCAGGATCGGCCGGCAGGCGAGCGCCGCAAGGGTCAGCAGCGCGGGCAGAACCGCCGCCAGGGAGGCCGTCCGCCGAGAAACAACCAGCAGAAGGATGGCAAGGAGTAAGATTCAGAACATATTAACGGTGCTTACGGTTGCAGCGGCGATGGCGTCGTGCAACCGTAACACTGTTTTTTACCGTTACGACCATACGCCGGTGGCGGGGTGGGAGAAGAACGACACGCTGACGTTCGACGTCAGTCCGGTGCCCCGTGCGGGCAGCTACAGGGAGGAGATAGGTCTCCGCATCAACGGCTCATACCCCTTCACGGGGCTCTGCCTCATAGTGGAGCAGACCATATACCCCTCGGGCGTGAGCGTCAGCGACACGCTGAACTGCCGCCTTATCGATGCCGACGGCACGGTGCGGGGCCGCGGCGTGAGCTATTACCAGTACAGCTTCCACCTCACCGACATGCGGCTCGAGCAGGGCGACTCGCTCCACGTCTGCGTGCGGCATAACATGAAGCGCGAGATTCTCCCCGGAATATCAGACATTGGCCTGCGCGTGGTCTCAGTTGCGCGTGAGGTTGCGGCCGGCGTCGATGCGCAGGAAGATGAAAAGGAGGAACGTGAAGCCCCACAGCGATGAGCCGCCGTAGCTGAAGAAAGGCAGCGGGATGCCGATGACCGGGGTCAGTCCGAGCACCATTCCAACGTTGATGAACACGTGGAAGAGGAATATCGACAGCACTGAATAGCCGTAGACGCGCCCGAAGCGGAACGGCTGACGCTCGGCAAGATGAATCAGCCGCAGGATGAGCGCCAGGAAAAGTACGAGCACCGCCGTGGAGCCGAGGAAGCCTTCCTCCTCTCCCACGGTGCAGAATATGAAGTCGGTGTCCTGCTCCGGCACGAACTTGAGCTTCGTCTGCGTACCTTGCAGGAATCCCTTGCCCTCTATTCCGCCCGAGCCGATGGCTATCTCGCTCTGGTGGACGTTATACCCCGCTCCGGCGAGGTCTTCCTCGAGGCCGAGCAGCACGTTGATGCGCACGCGCTGGTGGTGCTCCATGACGTTGTTCAGCACGTGGTCGGCAGAGTAGAAGAAGGCCATCGAGCCGAGTGCGAATATTATTATAAGGAAGTAGTTGCGTATGCGGGTGCCGAGCGCGCGCCACAGGAGCATGCCCGTCATGACGGCGCTCAGCGTCAGCTGCACCCACACGATGTCGAACGGTATCACATATTTCGAGAAGAGCAGCGCCACCGCAGTGCCGCCCGTGCATGCCGCGAGAATCTGCCACATCACCTTCCGCTCCTTGCAGTAGATTCCCACCATGGCCGCCGTGAACACCTGCACGAGCAGCAGCACGGTGAACTTACCCACAGAGGTGGGCGTGTCCCACAGCATCGTATCCTCATACCTTATTCCCACTACGAAGTAGACCACGGCCGCGACGCCCGTGAAGAGCACGCTGCCCGGCATGCCCTCGCGGTAGAACATGAGGAAGAAGGCGAGGTAGACGAGTGCCGAGCCCGTCTCGCGCTGCAGGATGATGAAGACCATCGGGGTGAGTATTATGGCAAGCGTGGCGGCAAAGTGCTTCCACTTGTGTATGCTGTAGCCGTATGCGCTCATGAACTTGGCCAGCGCAAGGGCCGTGGCGAACTTGGCGAACTCGGCCGGCTGGAGACGCAGCGGGCCGAGCACGAGCCACGAGCGCGAGCCCTTTATCTGGTGGGGGTTGAATATCGTGGCGAAGAGCAGCAGGAGAAGGGCCGCGTAGATGATGTAGGCGAACGTGTCGTAAAACCTGTCGTCAAGCATCAGCAGCACGAAGCCGAGGCATATCGACGTGCCTATCCACACTATCTGCATGCCCGAACGTGTGTCGAGGCTGAAGATGTCGGTGTCTCCGTATGTGTAGCTTGCCCCGCAGACGCTTATCCATCCGAAGATGAGCAGTGCGAGGTAGATGCCTATCGTCCACCAGTCGAGCGAGCGGAGAACGCCCGGCTGCTTACCTGTCGCTTGTGCCATACGCTATACGCTTATGCTGGAACTCTTCCGCTTTCTTTGCCGACGCTTCGGAGAGCTTCCCGTTAATATACTGTTCCATTATCAGTCCGCCCAACGGCACGCCGTAGTCGGCTCCCCAGCCGCCGTTCTCGACATACACGGCAACGGCAATCTTGGGGTTGTCCATGGGCGCAAAGCCCATGAATACGGAGTGGTCGTGGCCGCGGTTCTGTGCCGTTCCCGTCTTTCCGCACGCCACGAAGTCGTATGCGGCGAGGGCCCGGCAGGTGCCTCCGAGCACCGACGAGCGCATGCCCTGCACCACATAGTCGTATGCCCTGCGCCCCGCCATGGTGTAGTGGCGCCTCGTGTATGCGGTGTCGAGCGGCTCGCCCTCCACCTTGCGCACCACGTGAGGCACGTAGTAGTAGCCCCTGTTGGCGATGGTGGCCCCGAGGTTGGCAATCTGCAGTGGCGTGGCGTTCACCTCGCCCTGGCCTATCGAGATGCTTATCACCGTCAGACCGTTCCACGAGCCGCGGTAAGCCTTGTCGTAAAACTCGGCGTTCGGGATGAGGCCGCGCTTCTCGCCGGGCAGGTCTATGCCCAGTTTGTAGCCGAATCCCATGCTTACCATGTAGTCTCTCCATGTGTTCATGGCCGTCTGCACGTTGCCGTATTTCCGCTTGTTGCCTATCATGTGGTAGAGTCCCCAGCAGAAATAGGCGTTGCACGACGTGCTCAAGGCACCGACGATGGCTATCGGCGAGCTGTGGCCGTGGCATCCCACGTGCAGTCCGCGGTGGTAGAATCCGCGGTGGCAGGGGTATGCCGTTGCCGGACCGGTGACCCCCTCGTTGAGGAAAGTCAGTGCCTGCGTGGTCTTGAAGGTAGAGCCCGGCGGGTAGAGGCCCATGATGCTGCGGTTCAGCAGCGGCTTCCACGTGTCGCGCGTCAGCCGTGCGTGGTTCTTGCTGCGCATGCGGCCCGACATTATCCGCGGGTCGTATGTAGGCGAGGACACCATGCACAGCACCTCGCCTGTAGACGGCTCGATGGCCACGATGCTGCCAATCTTGCCCTCGAGGAGCCGTTCGCCCAGTGCCTGGAGCTTCAGGTCGATGCTCAGCGTGAGGTTCTTGCCCGGCACGGGACGCCTGTCGAGCGCCCCGTTCTGGTAGCTGCCCTGGATTCTTCCCCGGGCGTCGCGCAGCAGTATCTGCATCCCTTTCTCCCCGCGCAGCTGCTTCTCATATTTCTTCTCCACGCCGAGCTTGCCTATGTAGTCGCCCGGGATGTAGTAGTCGTCTTCCTCGATGTCGGCCGGCGACACCTCGGCAACGTCGCCGAGCACGTGCGCCGCATAGGGATACTGGTACTGCCGGATGCTGCGCCGCTGGATGTAGAAGCCCGGGAAGCGGTACATCTTCTCCTGGAAGATGCTGAACTCCGCCTCCGAGAGCTGGTTCATGAAGAGCTGCTGGGTGAATTGCGAGTAGCCGGGAGTGTTCTTTATCGTCTCCATGCGGCTCTCGAAAAACTCCCGTGTGATGTTCAGCGTCTTGCACAGCTCGGTCGTGTCGGTGCGTCCGCGGGCCTCCTTCATCACCACCATGATGTCGTATGCCGGCTGGTTGTATACCAGCAGCTTGCCGTTGCGGTCGGTGATGACGCCGCGCGACGGGTATTCAATCTTCTTGAGGAAAGCGTTTGAGTCTGCGTTTTTCTTATAGTCGTCGCTCATTATCTGCAGGGTGAACAGCCTGATGATGTATATCACCACGATGGCCGTTGCCACTCCGGCAATGACAAAGCGCCTGTTTTCAAGTCCGTAGTCTTTCACTTCTTTCTGACACTCTCTATAGTGAGAACCAAAATGGCCGTCAGCGCGGTGCTTCCGGCAATGCACTCAAGCCACTGCAGCCAGTTGAAGAAGTTGAAGGTCTCCAGCGTGAAGAAGAGCAGGCAGTACAGCAGTATCAGCGTTGCTGAGTAGAAGGAGAACTTCAGCGGCCCCAGTCCGGCGGCGGAGGGGCTCATGTCTTCCGCGGCGTCGCGCGGGATGAAGAGGTTTAGGAAATAGGGTTGCACGGCTCCGATGAGCGTCAGCGAGGCCGACGCCACCCCGGGCGTGTTTGAGAACGTGTCGATGGAGAGTCCGAGCAGGAAGCACCACACGAGGATAGCCCACCGCGGGTAGTTGCGGGGGAATATCAGTGCGAAGTAGACATAAAGCAGCGGTGTGGCGCATCCGAAGAGATGGATGCGGTTGAGCACCAGCGCCTGCATCAGGCACAGGGCGATGAATATGCCGGTACGTTTTGCCAGGTCGATAGTCATGCTTTTTCGTTTTTATCTTCTCACGGTGTTCTGCACGGAGTCTCTTGCCGCATTGATGAGCAAGGCTTTCTCGGCGATGCTGCCGTCGCTGATGACGCACACGTCGCGCAGGTTTCCGAAGTCGGTGGTGAGCTGAACCTTGAGCCTGTACGACAGGCCGTCGCGAGAGTTGTACACCTGCACTATCTTTCCCACGAGCACTCCCGGAGGGAATATCGACGAGTATCCGTTCGTCTCGACCCAGTCGCCTCGCTTGAAGTGGGCGTGCCTCGGGATGTCCTCCACGTAGGCGGAGCCGGAGTCGCCGCCGGTCCAGTGCAAGTAGCCGAAATATCCGCGGCCCCGTATGGCGCAGCTGATGCGCGACCGCGTGTTCAGTACCGGCAGCACCACCGTGTAGTGCTCGGACACGAGATAGGTCACCCCGACCACTCCCGTGCCGCATGCCACGCCCATGTCGGGCGTGATGCCGTCGGCCCGTCCGCGGTCTATCGTTATCAGGTTGTCCTCCCTGTCGATGGAGTTGCTCACCACCTTGGCCGGTATCAGCTTGTAGCGGCTGAGCATGCGCAGCTCGCCGCTGCCGGTGTCGAGGCTGTCGCCCGTGGCTTCGGCATACAGTGCGGCCAGCTGGTTGACCTTGCGCTCGAGGTAGAAGTTGCGCAGGGTGAGTTCCTCGTTGACCCGTGTCAGAGAGAAAAACGACTCCACGGCAGCCTCCCACTCATAAATCTTGCCCGTCACGGCATTTGCCGACGACGTCCACACGCTGCTCTGGTAGCTGTTGTACCTGAACAGCAGCACGGCACTGACAATCTCGAGCGCCACGAATACAAACCAGTGATGGTGTCTGGTGAGGAACTCCAACAGGTTGCGCATATCTTCTTATCTCATCAGGAACGAGAACCGGTCTACGTTCTTCAGGGCTATGCCTGCGCCCTTGGCCACGCTGTGCAGCGGGTCTTCGGCCACGTGGAACTGTATGCCCATCTTGTCGGTGAGGCGCTTGTTGAGTCCGCGCAGCAGCGCGCCGCCTCCGCTGAGGTATATTCCGTTCTTCACGATGTCGGCATAGAGCTCCGGCGGCGTGTTCTCGAGGGCCGAGAGCACGGCGCTCTCAATCTTCGCCACCGTCTTGTCGAGGCAGTGGGCAATCTCCTGATAGCACACGGGAACCTCCATCGGCAGTGCCGTGATGCGGTTCGGACCGTGCACGACATAGTCTTCCGGAGCCTCCTCGCCGAGGTCGGTGAGTGCCGAGCCCACGTGAATCTTTATGCGCTCGGCCATGCGTTCGCTGACCTTCACGTTGTGCTGGCGGCTCATATACTCCTGGATGTCGGCCGTGAGGTCGTCGCCGGCCACGCGGATGGAGTTGTTGCTGACGATGCCTCCGAGCGAGATTACAGCAATCTCGGTGGAGCCTCCGCCTATGTCGACGATCATGTTGCCCTCCGGTGCCTCCACGTCGATGCCGATGCCTATGGCTGCTGCCATGGGCTCGAATATCAGGTAGACGTCGCGTCCGTCGGCGTGCTCGGCAGAGTCGCGCACGGCGCGCAGCTCAACCTCGGTCGAACCCGAGGGCACTCCGATGACCATGCGCAGCGACGGGGAGAACAGGCGGCTGCCGGTGTGTACCATCTTGATAAGTCCGCGCATCATCTGCTCGCATGCCGAGAAGTCGGCAATGACGCCGTCGCGCAGCGGGCGTATGGTGCGTATGTTGCCGTGAGTCTTCTCATACATGAGCTTGGCTTTCTCGCCCACGGCTATCATCTTGTCAGTGCGGCGGTCGAGAGCTACCACTGACGGCTCGTCGACCACAATCTTGTCGTCGCTGATAATGATGGTGTTGGCTGTGCCGAGGTCCATCGCTATCCCCTGGACGAATGAAAAAAATCCCATAGTCTTTTGAAATGAAGAATGAAGAATGAAGAATGAAGAATCATGCTTGGACGCTTCGGGGCATTTATTCTGCTATCCATTGTCTTGTCACAGGGTATTCTGTCAGCCGTTGTTCGCTGTTCCGGTTACTGTGGCGGCGTTGCGTTGCGCTGATTCTTATCTTCAGGTCCGCATCCTGATTATTTTTTATATTCTTTTTATATTCCCTCTTTACCATGAAGATGAGATACAAGGATGAGAACAGCTTGTGCGAATCGCTTGCGCCATTCTTCATTCTTCATTCTTCATTCTTCATTTATTGAACCACGCGTGTATGGCTGTGTCGTAGTGGCTGCTCACTCCGAATGCCTTTGTGGCGAACATGCGGCGGTCTTCGATGTCGGTCTCGGCGCCTTTCTTGTTCAGGATGTCGAGAAGTACGCCGTATTCAGCCTTGCTCGGCACGATGACCACGTCCTTGAAGTTCTTTGCTCCGGCGCGTATGAGCGATATTCCGCCTATGTCGATCTTCTCGATGATGTCGGCGTCGGAAGCTCCGCTGGCCACGGTGGCCTCGAAGGGGTAGAGGTCTACGATGACGAGGTCTATCTCGGGGATTTCATACTGAGCCATCTGCTCGCGGTCGCCCTCGTTCTCGCGGCGTCCGAGGATGCCGCCGAACACTTTGGGGTGCAGCGTCTTCACGCGGCCGCCGAGGATAGACGGGTATGTGGTCACGTCCTCAACCTTGCGGCATTTGTAGCCGAGCGATTCGATGAAGCTCTGCGTGCCTCCGGTAGAGAGGAACTCAACGCCTTCTTCGTTCAGTTTCTTGAGCAGCTCGTCGAGGCCGTCCTTGTGGAATACCGAGATGAGCGCGGTCTTGATTTTTCTTGTTTCAGCCATACTGTTTATTGATAATGCTTTGTTATTATAAAATAGGTTGCAAAGTTACTAAAAAGGGTTGACTATACAATAATTTTTCAACGAAAAAATAATTGTCCGCGCCTTATTCTTGACTTAAGTCCTTTTTTGCTACTTTTGCAGTGTTTTTCAGGATATAAATACGTTAGTGATGAAGAAAAGTCTTATTGCCCTGGCGCTGGGAACGCTGGCCCTCGGCATTGCGGAGTTTGTGATGATGGGCATCCTGCCCGACGTCGCGGCAGGCCTCGGGGTGAGCATTCCCCGTGCCGGCCGGCTGATATCGGCCTATGCCGTGGGCGTGTGCTGCGGCGCACCGATGCTGACTGTCGTCCACCGTTATCCCCCGAAGAGCATCCTGCTCTTCCTGTCGGTCGTGATGTTTGCCGGCGCGGCCCTGTCGGTGGCCGCTACGGGCTACGGCATGCTGCTGTGCGCGCGTTTTATTTCCGGACTGCCCCACGGCGCATATTTCGGCGTGGCGTCCATCGTGGCAGTGCGCCTTGCCGACGAGTCGCACAAGGCGGGTGCCGTGTCGGTGATGATTGCCGGCATGACCGTGGCCAACCTGCTGGGCGTGCCCCTCGGCACGGCCCTCAGCTCTGCCGTGTCGTGGCGCCTGCCCTTTGTGATGGTGATGCTCTGCAGCGTGCTCGTCTTCTTCTATGTGTGGCGGTGGGTGCCGCGCGTGGAGGCGCTGCCGGAGGGTGGCTTCCGCAGCCAGTTCGGCTTCTTGAGGTCGGGTGCGCCGTGGCTTATACTCGGTGCCACGATGTTCGGCAACGGCGGCATTTTCTGCTGGTACAGCTATGTGGCGCCGCAGCTCACGCACGAGGGCGGCTTTCCGGCTGCGACGGTGTCGGCGCTGATGGTGGCCGCGGGCTTCGGCATGGTGGCTGGAAACCTGTGCGGCGGCCGCATGGCCGACAAGTACGGGCCGGGGCGTGTCATTGCGGTCACTCAGACGGTGACCGTGGCGGTCTTGCTCCTCACCTTTCTGTTCTCCGGTTGCGGCTGGCTGTCGGCCTTGCTGATGGTGGTGTGCGCCGGAAGCCTGTTTGCCGTGAGCAGTCCGCTGCAGTATCTGATACTCAGGCATGCGCCGGGTGGCGAGATGCTCGGCGGCGCCTGCATACAGGTGGCTTTCAACTTCGGCAATGCCATGGGCGCCCTCATCGGCGGACTGCCTATCGCCGCCGGCATGGCCTACAGCTATCCGGCATTGTGCGGAGTGCCCTGCGTGGTGTGCGGGCTGGTCTGCACGCTGCTGTTCCATTCCCGCTATGAGCACCGCCGGCAGTAGCAGGGATGCCCGCCGGGTGTTTCTCGTTCCGTTACCTGCCACTTGTAGCGTTGTTACGTGCCGCGCGTAACAATGTTACCTGCCGCACGTCGCAGTGTTACCTGTGGCATGTTACAGCGTTACGCGCGGCACGTAACAATCCTGCGGTGAATTCCCGGCCCGCAGAACAGCTCTTGTCGGGATATTATTTGCAAGGATGTGGTGTTTTAATGATATGCAAGTCGGAAACAAATAAAGAACAGGCAGCCTTAGTGTCTGCCCCTCTATGGTGCCGTTTGCGAAGTTGGCAGTTGGTGAATATCGTGGTAAGATATTGATTAAATATTCCTAAATTAAGAATTTTATGCATGGTTTTGTTTTGGAAAATAGAATTTATTAGTATCTTTGCAAAAACAAATAATAATGAGAATCGTATCACATAGAAAGTTGAAAGAGTTTTATGAGCGCTCAGGGTGTGAAGATTCGAAGGTGCCGTTGGAGCGGTGGTATCAGATTGCGGAAGATGCAGAATTGCATAATTTCGCAGAAATGCGTAGAGACTTCGGCTCTGTCGATTTCGCAGGAAACCAGCATTACGTATTCAATATAGGTGGAAACAAATACCGTCTGATTGTAGTAGTGAAGTTTTTAATGGGGTATATATATGTCCGTTTTGTGGGAACTCATCAGGAATATGACAGTATAGACGCTTCAACAATATAATTAATTCATCATTATGAGAAAGATTACAGAAATGCAATATAAACTGGCACAGGCCAGGGTAGAGGAACTGCTCCCGCTTGTTGACGATAATATGCCGTTGGACGACCCTAAGGCCGTGGAGCTTATGATGATGTCTGACATTGTCATTGACTATGAGAAGGAGCACTTCCCGATAGAGAAGCCGACGGTGGCAGAACTTATCGCCGCCGGCCTTCGTGAGAATAAGATAACCCAACGGCAATTGGCAGTGGAGCTTGGCGTCAGCACTACACGCATCAATGACTTCGTCTCCGGGAAATCGGAGCCTAATCTCAGGATAGCCGGCCGGATATGCAGCTTGTTGAAGATACAGCCGGCTGCGATGCTTATGATATAGGAATGAATCGGATGTAGATGTGAGGCATCGGGTGTTTTGCCGGCAGTCGGATATTTTGCATCTGCCGTTAAACAAAGAAAAAGGACTTGCGGGATTTCCCGTAAGTCCTTTGCTTTCTTGAGTAGCGGGGGTGGGACCCGAACCCACGACCTCCGGATTATGAATCCGACGCTCTAACCAGCTGAGCTATCCCGCCATCATTGTTTTGCGGGTGCAAAGGTAACACAAAGTTTTTAATCTGCAAAATTTTTACCGCAAATTATTCACTTTTGGCTGATAAATGCGTATAAAAAAGCAAAAAAGCACTGCGCTCTGACTTTTTTATGCTAATTTTGCAGGCTGATATGTGCGCACTTAAAATATATGTATGCGCGCGTGGGCAAGAGACGACGATAATGAGGCTTCACATAAAGAAATTGGATAGATTCATAGCAGGGCAGTTCGGACTGCTGTTCTGCGGAACATTCTTCATCTGCCAGTTTGTGCTGATGATGCAGTTTCTGTGGCGTTATGTGGACGAACTGATAGGCAAGGGCATCTCGATGGAGATAATGGCCCAGTTCTTCTGGTATATGGGCCTGATGCTCGTGCCCCAGGCTCTCCCCTTAGCCATACTTCTGTCGTCGCTCATCACCTTCGGAAACCTCGGTGAGAGCTCCGAGCTGACGGCCATCAAGGCCGCCGGAATATCGCTCATGCAGGCGTTCCGCTCGCTCATCGTCATCGTGCTGCTGATATCGTGCTGCTCGTTCTATTTCCAGGACGTCATCGGTCCGGAGGCCAACAAGTCGTTTGCACGGCTGCTGCTGTCGATGAAGCAGACAAACCCGGAACTCGAGATTCCCGAAGGCATATTCTACGACGGAATACCCGGGAGCAACATCTACGTGCAGAAGAAAGACATGGAGACGGGAATGCTCTACGGGGTGATGATATACAGGCTCGACGGCGGATATGAGGATGCGGCGATAATACTGGCAGACTCGGGCCGGATACAGTCTACGGAAGAGAAGAAGCACCTGCTGCTGACGCTGTACAGCGGAGAATGGTTCGAGAACATGAAGTCGCAGGACATGGCGGGAAGCGCCAGCGTGCCTTACCGCAGGGAGACATTCTCGACGAAAAGGATAGTGCTCGACTTCGACGGAGACTTCAGCATGGCCGATGTGGCCGGCATCTCGGGAAACGCGAAGACGAAGAGCATGCGGCGGATATATCATGACATAGACTCCATAAAGGTGTACAACGACAGCGTAGGCCACTCGTTCTATTATGAAGGACAGAGATTTTACTTCCGCCGCGGCCAGGTGGGCCGTGCCGACTCGGCGCGTGCCGTGCAGCTCGTGGCCGAAGGAAAGGCCGATGCCGACTCGGCACTGGCAAGGCTGAGCGGAGAGGGAAGGCTCGAGGCGGTGAGGAGTGCGCTCGGAAACGTGCGGATGATGCACTCCGACCTCGAGATGAAGAGCGGATATTCCGATGACCTCGACCGCCGTCTGCGCACGCACAGGATGGAGGCGATAGCGAAGATAACGCTGTCGCTCTCGTGCCTGCTCTTCTTCTTCATAGGTGCGCCGCTCGGTGCAATCATACGCAAGGGCGGACTGGGCGTGCCGGTGATAATATCCGTGCTCGTGTTCATCATCTACTTCATATTCGACAACTCGGGCATGAAGATGGCGCGCGACGGCGTATGGACGGTGTGGTTCGGCAAGTGGATATCCATGATGGTGCTCACCCCCGTGGCCGTGTTCTTCACCTATAAGGCCAACAAAGACTCGGTGGTGTTCAACATGGATGTATATGCAAGCCTGTTCCGCCGCCTGCTCGGTCTGAGGACAAAGCGGCACATATACAGGAAGGAGGTCGTGATAGACGACCCCGACTATGCAGGCGATGCCGCAAGGCTGGAAAAGATGACGGCCGACGTCACCGGATATTCGCAGGAGCACAGCCTGCTGAAGGCACCGAACCCGATAGCGGTGTTCTTCAGGGATGGCGACGACCAGTATATAAGAGGTATAAGCGAAGAACTCGAGAGCGTGATAGATGACCTTGCGAACACGAGAGACAGGATTATACTGAACGAGCTGAACAACTATCCGGTGCTCGCCACGCATGCCCACACAAGGCCGTTCAGGCGCAAGAGCCTGAACATCATCACCGGACTGATACTGCCGCTCGGCCTGTTCTTCTATCTGAGGATGTGGCGGTTCCGCCTCCGCCTGATGGGCGACCTCAGGGTGATAAAGCGCACCAACACCGCAATAGTGGAACGGATAAGGAAACAACATTATATATAAATATGTGAAGCCGTGTCCTGATTTGCCGGCGGCGGGTGATGCGCCCTGGCGGAGAAGGCGGATATACAAAAGAAACAAGGTATGGAGCAATCAAGATTAAGCAGGATAGAAGATGCGGTGGCGGATTTCAAGGAAGGAAAGTTCGTCATCGTGGTTGACGACGAGGACCGTGAGAACGAGGGCGACCTCATCATCGCGGCAGAGAAGATAACCCCCGAGAAAGTCAACTTCATGCTCAAGCATGCCCGTGGCGTGCTCTGTGCGCCGGTGACGCTGTCGCGCTGCGCCGAACTGGACCTGCCGCATCAGGTGGAAGACAACACGTCGGTGCTCGGAACGCCGTTCACCGTGACGATAGACAAGCTCGACGGGTGCACCACGGGCGTCTCAGCACACGACCGTGCCGAGACGATACGCGCCCTGGCCGACCCGGCGTCGACGCCGGCGACCTTCGGACGCCCGGGGCACATCAACCCGCTGTATGCACAGGACAACGGTGTGCTGCGCCGCAGCGGCCACACCGAGGCAAGCATCGACCTCTGCCGGATGGCCGGACTGTATCCGGCGGCGGCACTGATGGAGATAATGAACGACGACGGGACGATGGCACGGCTGCCCGAACTGCTCCGTATGGCGGATGAGTTCGGGCTGAAGGTGATATCGATAAAGGACATGATAGAATACCGGCTGAAGACGGAATCGCTCATAGAAGTGGGCAACGAGGTCAGCATGCCCACGGAATACGGCAACTTCAGGCTGATACCCTTCCGCCAGATAAGCAACGGACTGGAGCACATGGCGCTGATAAAGGGCGAGTGGAGCGAAGACGAGGCGATACTCGTGCGGGTTCATTCGTCGTGTGCCACGGGCGACATACTCGGCAGCCGCCGGTGCGACTGCGGCGAACAGCTGCACCGTGCCATGCGCATGATAGAGAAGGAAGGCAAGGGCGTGCTCATATACATGCAGCAGGAAGGGCGCGGCATAGGACTGATGAACAAGATTGCCGCATATAAGCTGCAGGAGGAGGGACTCGACACGGTGGACGCCAACGTGCACCTCGGCTTCAAGCCCGACGAGCGCGACTATGGCTGCGGGGCGCAGATGCTGCGTAAGCTCGGCGTGCACAAGATGCGCCTGATGACGAACAACCCCGTGAAGCGTGTGGGACTGGAGGTTTACGGCCTCGAGATAGTGGAGAACGTGCCGATAGAGGTGCAGCCCAACGAGTACGACTACAAGTACCTGCGCACGAAAAAGGAACGCATGGGACACACGCTCAGTCTCGACTGATGCAGCCTGACCGGGGTGAACAATGAGTCAAACGACGGAAAAAGGATACATTTCCTTTCCCGAAAAAGAATAAATCACTAAATTTGCAGTTATATACATATTAATATAATACACAGTATAATTATGGCACAACTATCAGACCGCTTGCAGAGACTTGCCCCATCGGCAACGTTGGCGATGTCGCAGAAGAGCTCGGAGATGAAGGCTAAAGGCATCGATGTTATCAACATGAGTGTGGGTGAACCGGACTTCAACACGCCTGAACCTATCAAGGAGGCTGCCAAGAAGGCTGTCGACGAGAATTATTCAAGGTACTCTCCCGTGCCGGGATATGCCGACCTGCGCGAGGCCGTGGCCGCAAAGCTGAAGAGAGAGAACGGCCTGGACTACTCTACAGGAGAGATTCTCGTGTCGAACGGAGCCAAGCAGAGCGTCTGCAACACGATAATGGCACTCGTGAACGATGGCGACGAGGTCATCATACCCGCACCTTACTGGGTGTCTTATCCCCAGATGGCCAAGCTGGCAGGTGGAGAGCCCGTGATAATAGAGGCCGGATTCGAACAGAACTTCAAGATAACGCCGGAGCAGCTCGAGGCTGCCATCACGCCAAAGACGAAGATTCTCATACTCTGCTCGCCGAGCAACCCCACGGGAAGCGTATACTCGAAGGAGGAACTGCGCAGCCTGGCAGAAGTCATCCTGAAGCATGAGGACGTGTTCGTGATAGCAGATGAGATATACGAGCATATCAACTACGTAGGCAGGCACGAGAGCATCGCACAGTTTGAAGGCATGAAGGAGCGTACGATAATCGTGAACGGAGTGTCGAAGGCATACGCCATGACAGGCTGGCGCATAGGCTACATCGCAGCGCCGGAATGGATTGTCAAGGGCTGCAACAAGCTGCAGGGACAGTATACGAGCGGTCCGTGCTCGGTGAGCCAGAAGGCTGCGCAGTATGCTTACGAGGCCGACCAGGCTTGTGTGGAGGAGATGCGCAAGGCTTTTGAACGCCGCCGCAACCTGATTGTGGAGTTGGCAAAGGGTATTCCCGGACTCGAGGTTAACGTGCCGGAAGGCGCTTTCTATCTGTTCCCCAAGTGCAGCAGCTTCTATGGCAAGTCGGCCGGCGGGAAGAAGATAGAAAACTCGTCCGATCTTGCCCTGTACCTGCTTGAAGAAGGACACGTGGCAACGGTGGGCGGAGACGCCTTCGGCGATCCTGACTGTTTCCGGATGAGCTATGCCACGAGCGACGATAATATCGTCGAGGCAATGCGGCGCATAAAGGAAGCTTTGGGTAAATTGAAGTGACAATGGATGTAAAGGCTGTGAGGATAATAATAAAATTTGGCTATTTGTTGGTTAAAAGATATTAATACAACTCGTGGTCCACTTTATTTTGCTATCTTTGCGGGTAGATTAAAACGGAAAACATCTACTGAAACCCGCGTAGATGCGGAGGAAATGTAAATCAAGAATTATTCAAACTTAAATTTATAAATAACTAAAAATTTTAAAAACATTAATTATGGCAACAACAACAAAGGCTGCAGCCCCAGCTAAGAAATCGGGCTTCGGAGGTATTAAGAACGCATTTTGGATTCTTGTAATCTGCTGTATCGCAGCTTATTCGTTCTATTTCATGATTCTTGGTAACCCGGACAACTTCGTTGGCGGTGACAGAGCAGGACACCCTGCAAACCTCATGGGTACCGTTTATAAGGGAGGTATCGTCGTAGGTATCATCTTGACATTGCTCCTCTCTGTAATCTGCCTCGGTGTAGAGCGTTTCTTCGCCCTCAAGAGCGCATTCGGAACAATGAGTCTGCCTAAGTTCACAACACAGATCAAGGCCCTCATCAAGGCCGGTAAGTTCGATGAGGCTAAGGCTCTTTGTGACAAGATGAAGGGCTCGGTTGCTAACGTGGTATCTGCTTCTATCGCAGCTTACAAGGATGTAGAGAACAACAACACGATGAAGAAAGCCCAGAAGATTGCTAAGATCCAGCAGGCTCACGAGGAGGCTACACAGCTCGAGATGCCTACTCTGCAGATGAACCTGCCTATCGTTGCAACAATCGTTACGCTGGGTACCCTTACCGCTCTGTTCGGTACTGTGTTGGGTATGATCAACTCGTTCCAGGCTCTGTCAAGCGGTGGTGGTGCTGACTCTATGGCTCTTTCTGCCGGTATTTCTGAGGCCCTTGTGAACACCGCTTCAGGTATTTTGACTTCTTGGTTTGCCGTTGTTATCTACAACTTCTTCACAAACAAGATCGATAAGCTCACATACGCACTCGATGAGGTTGGTTACACTATAGCTACAACTTACGACGTTAACCACACAGACGAGGCTTAATTGTTTTACCTTTTAATTAACTATAATAATGGGTAAAATAAAAATACAGAAAAAAGACGTCTGGATAGACATGACCCCAATGTCTGACGTGATGACGCTGCTTCTGTGCTTCTTTATGTTGACATCAACATTCTTGCAGCCGGAACCAGTGCAGGTCAACACGCCAAGCTCGGTGTCAGAGGTCAAAGTGCCGGAGAACAATGTCTTGAATATCCTCGTTAGTCCCAAGGGACAGATATTCATAGGCACTGATAACAAGAACGATATGCTTGCTATGCTCCAGTCTGTTACAGATAAGTTCGGCGTAACGCTGAATGGAACACAGATGAAGCATTTTAAGGAGGAGTCAATGATAGGCGCACCGATGAATATCATGGCAGACTACCTCAGTCTTGAACCGGAGAAAATGGCCGAGGAAATCCAGAAACTCGGAGTACCTACCGATAGTATCGGTGAGGGAATGAGTGAGTTCCAGGAGTGGGTGAAGGCCGCCCGTGAGGCTAATCCTGACATCAAGATTGCTATCAAGTGCGATGCCAAGACACCGTACAAGGTAGTGAAGCAGATGATGTCTGAGCTTCAGGATATGGATGAGAACCGTTACCAGCTCATTACTAATCTTAAAACATCGTCGGAGGATTAATCATGGCAAAAAAGAAAGCAAGTAAGCAGAAGAAAAAGAATACCCGCGTCGACTTTACGCCGATGGTGGATATGATGATGCTTCTTATCACGTTCTTCATGCTCTGTACCACTCTGAGCAAGCCGCAGGCTATGCAGCTGACGATGCCGAGTAATGACAAGAACCTGGATAAGCAGGACAAGTCTGTGACTAAGGCTTCTCATACAATCACAATATATCTTGGTGCAAACGACAAGATATATTATGTTGCAGGAATCCCGCAGTATGATAATGCAGAATGCATCAAGGAGACAAGCTGGGGTAAGGACGGAATCCGTGACGTGCTCATCAAGCACACCACAGAGGAAGGCATCAACCCTGTTGCCCGTGTAATGCAGGCTAAGCAGAAGCTGGATGAGAGAAAGGCTGCATACGGCTCGACTCTCACTGAGGAGGCTTATAAGAAAGAACTTGAGGAACTGAAGAAAGGTAATATCAATGGTGAGAAGATACCTACTCTGACCATCATTATCAAGCCTTTGGATACCGCCAACTATAATAATATGGTTGAAGCTCTTGACGAGATGCAGATTTGCAGTATTGGTAAGTATGTCATTGACAAGGTTAATCCGGACGATCAGAAACTTCTCGATCTGAAGGGTGTAAAGTAATCAGTGACGGATAAATAAAAAAAGAAGAACTATGTCAAAAATAGATCTAATAGACAATAGCTGGGTCGACCTCGTCTTTGAAGGCAAGAACAAGAATTATGGCGCTTATCAGTTGCGTAAGGAAACTGGTAAGAGAAATGTGAAGTCGATGATAATCGTCTTTGCAACAATCATCGCCATAATCGTTGCTGCATGGGCCAAGGTCGCAATTGAGAACGCCATGCCTAAGAAAGTGGCAATTGAGGCAGACGTAGAGCTGTCGAAGCTGGCACAGAAGAAGGAGGCTAAGGTTGAGCGCAAGGAGCCTGTCAAGGTGGAGCAGGAGCAGAAGGTCATCGAGAAAGTAAAGAGCTCTGTGAAGTTCACGGCTCCTGAAATCAAGAAGGACGAGGATGTTCAGCCCGAGGACGAGCTCAAGTCTCAGGACGAACTTGCAAAGACAACAACCGCCATCGGTTCATTCGACGTTAAGGGTAACGATGAGGCAGCCGGTGAGGTGTTGAAGGCTAAGGAAGTTATTGCACAGGAAGTTCCGAAGGAAGAGGAGAAAGTGTTTGACGTTGTTGAGCAGATGCCTTCTTTCCCCGGTGGACAGGAAGCGTTGTTCGCATACCTTTCCAAGAACATCAAGTATCCTGTCGTGGCTGAGGAGAACGGCGTGCAGGGCCGTGTTATCGTGACATTCGTCGTTGAGCGCGACGGTTCTATCACGGACGTCAAGGTTGTCAAGTCGGTAGACCCGTCACTCGACAAGGAGGCTGCCCGTGTGGTTCGTGCCATGCCTCACTGGATTCCCGGTAAGCAGAACGGCTCGGCTGTGCGTGTGAAGTTCACCGTGCCTGTAACATTTACTTTGCAGTAATAGAGAATGAAGAAACCCGGATTCAATTTAATAATTGGATTGACACTCGTTTTAGGCTTGGCTTTGTCTTGCAAGGACAAGCCTAAAAACGGTAGGACAGATACTTATTCATCAGGGACGATTAAGTTCGTCTCTGATGAAAGTTTCAGTCCCATCATAGATGAGGAGATAGAGGTGTTCCAGAGCATTTATCCCAATGCTAAGGTGATACCCCAATATACAAACGAGCTTGATGCCGTGAACATGCTGATGAAGGAAAAGACATTCCTTGCAATAACGACACGGCGTTTTAAGGAAAAGGAGATAAAGAATCTGAAGGACCGGAAGTTTATGCCGGTTGCGATTCCATTGGCTTATGACGGGTTGGCACTCATCGTGAACAACTCTAATCCGGACACCATCATATCCGTACAGGACCTGCAGCTGATATTAAGCGGCAAGGTGTCGAAGTGGAATAAGCTGTATCCCGGTTCGAAGCTGGGAGATATAGAGGTTGCTTTCGACAACAAGCAGTCGAGCACCGTTCATTATTGCGTCGATTCGCTGCTTGGCGGCACGCCTATTAACAGTCCTAACATCTATGCCGTGAAGAAGTCGGCAGAGGTTATCGACTTTGTGGAGAAGCATCCCAACTCGATAGGTATAATAGGCTCTAACTGGCTGAACGACAAGCGCGACACCACGAACGTAACATTCAAGAGAAACATCACGGTAATGGCAGTGAGCCGTATACATCCTGCCACGGTGGAGAGCAGTTGGAAACCATATCAGTTTTACCTGTACAACGGCAACTATCCGCTGGTCCGCACCATATATGCATTGCTCAACGATCCGAGGCACGGCTTGCCATGGGGCTTTACAAACTTCATTGCGGCCGACCATCGCGGGCAGCTGATAATCCACAAGGCTGGTCTTCTGCCTTACAGGGCGAACATGGCGGTGAGGGAAGTTAATGTCAGTACAGAGTGATGCAGGCGTGCACGGTGTTTTATGCCTGCGTGCACGAAAGTTTACAGTAGAGATATCATATATTATATAATGTGTAATTAGAAACTAAATTAAATAAGTTGATATGAAGAATCTTAAATATTTATTAGTAGGAGCGGTGCTGATGGGATTCGGCATGCCGGCAGTGGCTCAGGATAACAAGGCCCAGATAGATGAAGTGACAAAGCTCATAAAGAGCAATCCGGCTGATCTTGCCGACCAGGTGAAGGCCATATACAAGAAGAACAAGAAGAACCCCGATATGCTCATCGGTATCGGCCGGGCCTATTACGATGTGAAAGATACGGCCAATGCCCGTATCTATGCAGGCTATGCGCTTAAGGCTGATTCAAAGTTCAGCCCGGCGTACGTGCTGCTCGGCGATCTGGATGCCCTCAACAACGATGGTGGCGGTGCTGCAACCCAGTATCAGCAGGCCATCTATTTCAATCCGAAAGACCCCGATGCATACTATAAATATGCAAGTGTATACCGCAAGATAAGCCCGTCTGAGGCTGTCGCCAAGCTCGAAGAGCTGCGCTCTCACCGTCCCGACATTGCCGTTGACGCGTTTGCCGGCCGCATTTATTATCTGTCTAACGAGTTCGGCAAGGCTATCAACAGTTTCTCGAAGGTAGATATGAGCAAACTTGAAGATGAAGACCTTACTAAGTATGCCATGTCTCTTTGGTTCACACAGAAGTACGACAAGAGTCTTGAGGTAGCCAAGTACGGCCTGACAAAGCAGCCGAGAAGCGCCGGATTCAACCGTCTTGCCTTCTTCAACAGCACCGACCTTAAGGACTACGACAACGCCCTTGTATACGCCGATGCCCTGTTCAACAAGTCAGACAGCGCCAAGTTCTCATACTTCGACTATACATACTACGGCAACGCATTCAGCGGAGCAAAGCAGCATGAGAAGGCTATCGAGATGTATAAGAAGGCCCTTGAGCAGGAGTTTGACGACAAGACAAAGCGTGCCGGCGTCATCAAGCAGCTCTCTGATGGTTACAAGCAGAATGACGACTTCGTAAACGCCATCAAGACTTACGACGAGTTCCTTAAGTTTGTCAAGCAGCCGGCTGCTACAGACATTGCCGGATTGGCACAGCTCTATACCCAGTATGCCAATACCCTTGAGGGAGATGCCCGCAAGGAGACTTTCAAGAAGGCAGAGGCTGTATACGATGATATGGAGACGAAGTTCCCGAATGCCATTGAATATACTACATTCATGAAGGCCCGCCTTAACTCTTACATGGACCCGGAGACCAAGGAAGGACTTGCCAAGCCTTTCTATGAGAAACTCGCCGGCATGATTGAGCCGAAGGCTGAGAAGGACCAGGCAGACAAGGCCCGCCTCGTGGAGAGCTACAGATACCTCGGCTATTACACCTTGCTTCAGAACGACAAGGACGGAGCCGATGTATATTGGAAGAAGATTCTTGAGATAGACCCGAATAACGACATCGCCAAGAAGGCGCTGGGTCTGACCAACGACTAATATAGTGCAATGTAGGGACATATTTTCGCTTCGCTCAAGCACTCGTCCCGTATTTGTCCGCAGATACGCTTTTAGACAATGGCGTGTTGCGAACGGGCAAATACGAGACGAGTGCTTGAGCGAAGCGAAAAATATGTCCCAACAATTTATGTGAGCCGCATTTGGAAGCAGAAGCCCTGTTCTTCATCGCTGTGCAGAAAGTCTTTCATCGCTGTGCAGAAAGTCTTTTATTGCTGCGCCGGAAGTTTCTTTATTACTATTCCGTCAATCCATCGTAAACCGTTGATTATCCGTTGTCTTTTTGTTAAAAACAGTGTTAAATGCCGCAGGATGAAGTGCGGGGAAGAAAAGTTTGTTTACTTTTGCGAATGTCAAAGACAATAATTCAGATTACTAACTTATGGATATCAAGCGCATTTTTATCTTTGCATACGTTGCCGCGGCCTCGCTTTTTGCCTCTGCTCAGGTTACGAGGACTGCCGGCGGTGTGACGTTCGTTGTCGACGGGGATGTCACTCCGGTGCAGAGCGCCTCCGCAGATAAGCATGGCGGTGATGCTATCGCCCGCTTCCTGATGGGCGACTACAAGGTGATGGACTCAAAGCGGAAGTATGTCGCATCCAGTTTCAAGAACGATTCTATCATATATCTCGGTCCGGATGCGATGTTCAAGTGCATCGTGAAGGCATACGCCGAGCACCGGCCGCTGACCCTGTCGCCCGATGCCGTGTGGCTGAGTATCTGTCAGGTGTTCAGCCAGCATGTGAACGACAATGCCGCGCGGCTGCGTGGAAAGATTGCCGGCCACGACGGCAAACTCTCACTTGTGGTGCGGACGGAGCGCGACCTGCTCACGGAAGATGCCGACTGGGGCACCATAATATCCGGTTTCAGCGACCAGATTGCCGGGAATACGCGGCGGGATATATCATCCACGGTGACGGAAGGCTTCAGCACCACCGGCCCGGCCGAGCGCATCGCATCGGGCATAACCCTCATGGATGCCATGAGACCATATTTCGAGTATGTCGTCGTGCGCATCTCTTGCGGCATACCGAGTATAACTTTGACCGGCACCACTGATGACTGGAAGGCCGTGAAGCGCAGGGCGAAGAAGCTGAAAGGCTACGGACTGGACCCTTGGATAAAGGAGTTGCTCCCCATTCTCGACGAGTTTGTCACGGCCTCTGAAGGCCGTCCTGATGCCCGTTTCTGGTCAGGCATCGTGATGCAGAGCCGTCCGGACAGGCTGCGCGGCGGGGCATGCTCGCCGGAGAAACCCACCGTCCTCGACGGATGGTTTCTTACGCTCTTCCCCTACGATAAGGATTGCAACCGCGCCGTGCGGGTCACCAACCTGTCGAAGATGAAGCCTGAGATGGTGAGAGTGCCTTTCCGCTATCTTGATATAGATGATACCTCGGTCGTGAAAGAGACGCCGATGGAGCTGTGGGCCGGATTCGTAGGAGCGGTTGAAGACAGCAATACATTCGGTTTGACGCCTAAGATTGGGTGGATGGTGCGTGTCTCCGACTCGGCCGGCGATACGCTTGCGGCCTTGAAGGGGCATGCCCAGCTGTGGCTACGCGTGAAGGAAGTGCCGCCCATGCTTCGCGAACTGAAGAGAATTGCCAATCTGACGCTCGACTTCACGGGAGATATCATTCTGCCCGCATGGATGGACGATATAGCCATAGAGTCTTTCACCGTTTCGGGCAAGATAACGGCCGACGGAAAGGCCGCTGTGCAGGCACGGTTCCCTCATATAAGGATAATAGACAGGTAGAGGCGTGCATATCGGCAGGCGGTTTTTCAAGACAGTACAGAGCAAGATGCTCTTTGTCTTGTTTCCGCCCTTCTTGTTTCCCGTAATCTTCAGAACCCTTTTGGCTCAGCTCTCAAAAGCACTTTTGGCAGCTCTCAAAAACACTTTTGATAGCTGGCACAAACGCATTTGGAAGCAACCGGAATACATCAAAGTGTACTCTTTTATACCATCAACCCGGCTCCATTGCATCATCAAACCTGCTCCGTTGCATCATCAGATACGCCTGCTCGGGATTGTTTCTTTCATATCCCGTTTGCCTTGCCATCCCTTGGCTCAGCGGAAAATCAGTTGGCTATACTTCCCCCCTGGTTTTTCTACTGACCTCTTTATCTGGTCAAGGCTTTCAAAAGTCAGTTTCGGGGAGTGAGCGACATTCCTTTCTTCTTATTCAGGCTTTCTAAACTGTGTGCATGAAAGGGAAGTTGCAACCGGGTTTTCGGACTGACCCTGAAGATGACCGCCGCTTCGCCTACCGTTGCATGATGCAGGCACATAAGATGATGAAACCATCTCAACCTAAACGCGGTATATCAGACAGACATTAAAATTTATTTATGCCTGACGGTCAAATTCTCACAGAATTTGATTAACTTTGCAATTGGAGAAACTTTAAATATCTGAAAATGACCACAAGGTTAGATACAAATGGCTGATGAAGCCAACAACCAATTAAATTCCGAATTTCAGTATCATCAAATTCAAGTCACAATATAAGTGAACTGCTCATAGAAGATCACACCAATGATGCTATATCAATGCTTGTAGATATAAAGCCTGAAAAAAGATTCACGGAATTTCAGTCGGAATATATTCTGTTGGCTAATAAAATAGTGCTAAAACAATCGCAATATCTAAATAGCTGTATGAAACATTTTTCATGGGTTGTTGGAACATATTCAGATATGGTTCCGCGAGTAATCTTCAAGCCAATCCTCGAATATATCCTCATCGCTTATACTCCATATTTCAATGGAGATTTAGGCTGGGACATCGCTTATGCAAAAAAAGATGAATTTGAGAAGGGACTTACGAGAATATACTCGATTTTTCGTAATTGGGGTGGAGAAAATTCTTTCTGGAAATCTTATAAACCTCGATTCGTAAATATATGATTAACTTTAAATTTAATCTATGAATATGGATAACGGTCAGATAATATTATTTCAGACGCAGGGTGGTGAGACTAAGATTGAGGTTCGGCTCTCTAATGAGACAGTGTGGCTCACGGCCGATCAGATGGCGGAGCTGTTTCAGCGCGACCGCTCAACTATACAGCGGCATATCAAAAGAATCTACGATGAAGGAGAATTAACCGCCGATTCAACTTGTGCATTTTTTGCACAAGTTCAAACGGAAGGGAAACGACAGGTTGAGCGTAAGATTCCCATTTATAATCTTGATATGATTATCAGCGTGGGGTATCGTGTCAACTCGCATCGAGGCGTACAGTTCCGCCAGTGGGCCACTCAAGTGCTGAAAGAGTTTATGATTAAGGGGTTCGTTCTTAATGACGATTTACTCAAAAATGCCGGGCAGGGGAATTATTTCGATGAACTGTTGGCCCGCATCCGAGACATCCGCAGTTCGGAAAAGGTATTCTATCGCAAGGTGCTGGAGATTTATGCCCTCAGCATAGATTATGACCCTCGCACTTCCATTACCCAACAGTTCTTTAAGACGGTGCAGAACAAAATGCACTTTGCCGCCCACGGACATACCGCCGCAGAGGTTATCTATGACCGTGCCAATGCCGAAAAGGATTTCATGGGTTTGACAACATGGCGAGGTGCAATGCCGACCAAACATGAGGCTGAGATTGCGAAGAATTATCTTTCGGATGAAGAGGTCGATATGCTGAACCGAATCGTCAACTTATATCTTGACTTTGCCGAACTTCAGGCCAAGAGCCATGTCCCGATGTATATGAAAGACTGGATTCAGAAACTCGACGATTTCCTGAAGCTGTCGGGTAAGGAATTATTGAACCATGCGGGAAGCGTGTCTGCAGAAGTAGCCAAACTAAAAGCCAATGAGGAATACGATAGATTCCGTGAGCGTACCCAGTATCAACTATCCCCGGTCGAAATCCACTTCCTCGAAGCCTTCGAAGCGGAAAGAAAGCGTCTTGGCGGCAAGAAATCATAACTGATTACAATATGTTGTCACGCAACCGCATTGTCGGCGGGTTGACGCAAATTTTGAATTTGCAGACAATTTGCAGACAATTTTGAGGAAAGAAATAAGCCAAACTGCTGTGGATTAGCAATTTGGCTTATTTTATTGGTGATCCGTTTGGGGCTCGAACCCAAGACCCCAACATTAAAAGTGTTGTGCTCTACCAGCTGAGCTAACGGATCCCGGCTAAACCGAATCTTCGGAAAGCGTGTGCAAAGGTAGCGCTTTTTTTTGAAACAGCCAAATTATTGCAGCTGTTTTTGTTTCCAGACACGTAAACAGGGTGTTTTATTTTCCCTCTTGCCATAAAGAGGGGATGTTTCTATCACGGTTCTTCGTGGCGATGAGTATGTTTCAGAGCGTAAAATCTGATTCCCCGTTCTTTTTTTACAGCCGTCTCACTCTGCAGCGGGTGCGCTTTCAGCCTCTTGCGGAGCCTCCGTCCGCTCCTTTGTGACGTACCGCTGGTAGTATGCAATGAGCAGGCTCGTCAGCGGCAGGGCTATTATAAGTCCGATAAATCCGAGCAGTGCACCCCAAACCGATAGCGAGAGCAGCAGCACGGCAGGGTTCAGTCCCATGGCTTTGCCCATTATCTTCGGTGTCAGCACCATGTCTGTAATCAACTGTACAATGGCGAATACCGCCAATGCCGACAGCAGTATTATCCAGAAGTTCTGCCCCGTGTCGGCTGCTTTCAGCAGGGAGAGGAACACGATGGGTATGAGTGCGAGCGAGTGCACGTAGGGAATGAGGCTCATCAGGCCTATCATTATGCCCATGCCGATGGCCATGGGGAAGCCGATGATGGTGAATCCGATGCAGAAGAGTATGCCGATGCACAGCGCCACGGTGCCCTGTCCGCGCACGTAGCTGTTTAGTTCACGTTCGGCATCGTTGATGAGCTCTATCCAGAACGGCCTGCTTTTCTTCGGGAAAATCTTTATGAAGCCGGCCGCCAGCGTCTCGTAGTCGAGCAGGATGAAGAACATGTAGAGCAGGGTGATCAGCGATGCCACGATGCTCAGTATCACGTCGGCCGTGCGGTTTATCACCGTGAACAGCTGCGGCACGACCTCCTTTACTGTCTCCGTCATGTCGTTTTCGCGGAAGAAGCGGTCAATGCTGTTACGGTTTTCTGCCAGCCAGTTGTTTACGGCTGCCGGGAAGTTGCTGATGTCCGTCACCTCGTGCAGGTATTTAGTCACGAGATATCCCAGTTTCTCAAACTGCCCGACCATCGGCGGAATGATGAGGCAGAGCATGCCGCCGATGACGGTGACGACGAAGACCAGCGTCACCACGATGGACAGCACCCGCCCCGGCACGTGCATCCTGTACTGCACGAAGCGCACGATGGGGTAGAGCAAGTATGCGAGCAGCCACCCGACGAAGAACGGCAGGAGCACGTTGCTCAGATAGTTCATCACGTAGAGCAGCGCGGCCGCGAGTATCATCCCCAGTATGAGGCGCACGAACCTGTCGAAAGTAATGGTCTTTTCCAGCATAAGGCAATATTGTTTGTTGTGTGGCTGCCGGCAGTGGTGCTGTCAGGCGTTGTTCAGTCTTTACGTCCCTCTATTTTCTGGTAGCATTCGCGGCAGAGCGGCTCATACTCCTGGGTCTCTCCGAGCAGCACGCGGCGGTCGCTGTCGACGATGCGGTGGCTCACGTATGCCAGTGCGCCGCACCGCACGCAGATGGCATGCACCTTTGTCACCTCGTCTGCTATGGCGCACAGTGCCGGAATAGGGCCGAACGGCACTCCGCGGTAATCCATGTCGAGTCCCGCCACGATGACCCTCACGCCCCTGTTGGCCAGTTGGTTGCACACGTCGGTCAGTCTTTCGTCGAAAAACTGTGCCTCGTCGATGCCCACCACGTCGATGTCGGATGCCAGCAGCAGAATCTGTGCCGACGAGTCTATCGGCGTAGACTTCACGGCGTGCCTGTCGTGGCTGACCACGTCTTCGTCGGAGTACCGCGTGTCCATCGCCGGTTTGAATATCTCCACCTTCTGCTTGGCAAACACCGCACGCCTCATGCGTCTGATGAGTTCCTCTGTCTTGCCCGAGAACATCGAGCCGCACACCACTTCTATTCTGCCGGGGCGGTGCGCCTCCCCTGTCAAGTTCCCTGTCATTTGGATGCAAAAATACAAATACGTTTTAAAAATTGCAAAGAAACAAGGCCTTTTTTTGAGGATAGAGAATAATTCACTACATTTGCCGGCAATATGGGCATACTGTATATAGTACCCACTCCGGTGGGCAATATGGAGGATATGACATACCGTGCGGTCAGAATCCTCCGGGAGGCCGACCTCGTGCTGGCCGAGGACACCCGCACGTCGGGCATCCTCCTGAAGCGCTACGACATACAGAACCACCTGATGTCGCACCATAAGTTCAACGAGCACGGCACGTCGGCATCTGTCGTCGGCCGTCTTCAGGCCGGTCAGACGGTGGCCCTCATCAGCGATGCTGGCACGCCAGGCATCAGCGACCCCGGTTTCTTCCTCGTCCGCGAGGCCGTCCGTGCCGGTGTCGAGGTGCAGTGCCTGCCCGGAGCCACGGCTTTCGTGCCCGCCATCGTGTCGAGCGGTCTGCCCTGCGACAGGTTCGTCTTCGAGGGTTTCCTCCCGCAGAAGAAAGGGCGCCAGACCCGCCTCGAGAGCCTTCGCGGCGAGTGCCGCACGATGATATTCTACGAGTCGCCCTACCGGCTGGTGAAGACCCTGTGCCAGCTTGCCGAGGTCTTCGGCGGCGAGCGTCCCGCAAGCGTATGCCGCGAGATATCAAAGGTGCACGAAGAGAGCGTCCGCGGGTCTCTTGCCGAGGTCATATCCCACTTCGAGGCCAACGAGCCGAAGGGCGAGATAGTCATCGTCGTGGGCGGCGCAGACGAGAAAGAAAGTAAAACAAGAAATAAAAACAAGGAGTTATGAGAAAACTGTTATTTGTTGCAATATGCTTAGTGGCCGCAGTGTCATGCAAGCAGGAGAAGGCCGGCGAAGACCTTGCCGCAGCCCGTCAGCGTGACTCGCTGAACCAGATAATATCGCAGCGCGATAATGAGATCAACGACATGATGGCCACCTTCAACGAGATAGAGGAGGGGTTCAAGGAAATCAGCCAGGCCGAGAACCGCGTGACCATTGCCAAGCAGGGCGAGGGCTCGACCCGCGAGCAGCGCATCCGCGAGAACATGCAGTTCATCCAGTCGGCCATGGCTCAGAACCGCGAGCTGATAAACAAGCTGAAGCGCCAGCTCCGCGAGAGCGCTTTCCAGGGCGACCAGTTCAAGCGCACCATCGAGAACCTCACGGCACAGCTTGAAGAGAAGGACCGCGAGCTCCAGCAGCTGCGTGCCGAGCTGAACGCCAAGGACATACACATTGCCGAACTCGACCAGAAGATTACCGGGCTCAACACCGATGTCAGCTCGTTGAAGGAGGAGAACACCCAGAAGGCCGGCACCATCAGTGCCCAGGACAAGCAGCTCAACACCGCATGGTTTGTCTTCGGCACCAAGAGCGAGCTGAAAGACCAGAAGATTCTCGTGGACGGGAAAGTGCTGAGCTCGAACTTCAACCGCGACTACTTCACCAAGATAGACATCCGCGTGGAGAAGGAGATAAAGCTCTACTCGCGTTCGGCAAAGATGCTCACCGCTCATCCGGCCGGCAGCTACACCCTTCAGCCTAACGCCAGCAAGCAGTATGTGCTCCGCATCACCAATCCGCAGCAGTTCTGGAGCACGAGCAAGTATCTCGTGATACAGGTGAAATAAAGCCGCAGGCAGACACCCGCCTTTGCCGGCAAGCAATCCCGCATGCCTCCAGTCGGCTTCAGTGCCAGGCCGGAGATATGCGGGATTGCCTTTGTGCGGCACCGTCCGCGAAGCGGCAGCCGGGGAAGAGCGGTGTGCTGGCCATATAATAAATAATAAAAGGTATGAAGAAAAGGTCTTTTATAGCAGCCCTTACGGTGCTGATGCTATATCCGGCTGCAACGGCATTTGCCGGAAATGGTAAGTCACAGGGACAGAACGGCGATTCCCGGAAAGAGCAGAACGTGTCGCTTCGCGTGCTGTTCATAGGCGACTCGGTCACAGATGGGGCTTGGGGACGGAGCGCCGGGAGCAGTCTGCCCTCGGAGGAGCGCGACCGGCACGACCTTAACCATATATTCGGCCATAGCTATATGATGCTGTGCGCGGCGCGACTCGGCAGCGAGAACCCTGAAGCCGGGGTCGAGTTTATGAACCGTGGCATCAGCGGCGACGACATCTCACGTCTGGAACAGAGATGGGACAAAGATGTCATTGCGCTCAAGCCAGATGTGCTTTCAGTCCTGTTCGGCACTAACGACGTGCATTATCATCTCCAGCAAGGCGGCAACGGCTTCGATGTTGCCGGTTGGGAGAAGCGCTATCGGGCATTGCTCGACAGGGTGCGCGCAGCCAATCCGGAGGTGAAGCTCGTCCTCGGGACGCCGTTTGTGGCAAAGGCCGGCTGGGTGGGCGCGTCAGACGATTATCCCGAGCGTGAGAGACTGGTCTCGGAACTGGGCGCTGCCGTCGGTGCCATAGCCCGCGACTACAATGCCGTTTTGCTCAGATACGATTCGCTGTTTGCCGCACAGGGCAAGGCGCATCCGCTTGTTCCCATGAGTCATTGGATATGGGACGGCATCCATCCCACGGCGGCGGGGCATCAGCTCATGGCCGACTTGTGGGTAGACAGATGCCGGGACATTCTCCGGGCCGGTGGCTGCGTGGATGCTCCCGTCGTAAAGACCGGTCGTTGAGAGCTGATTTATATGTGATAAAACTGAGGTTCAGGCGACAAATGTTTCCCTCCCTGTATTTCAAGAATACCCAAAAAAGAAGAATTAATACTAATTACGTCGGCAAAATACCGTCGTTACAGGCTGGAATGGCTATATTTGCAGCAGGTAAATAACTGAAAGGAGGCAAATATGGACAAGACAAGAAACAATGGGACAAGGCGTCTGAAATATTCTTTTAAAGTATCGGCAGCCGTGGCGGCATTATTTGCCATGCTGGTTTCGGGCATTATCTCGTCGTGCACCGCAGCCGACAGTGCACTCACCGCATCGCAGCAGGCTGCGAAGGCCGCCGTGATACAGGACATGCTGGAAAGCCGCGACTATACCATCGAGGTGGAGTCGGCCAATCCTCTGCGCGGCCGCATCGTCTCGCTGACAGGCATCTATGAACTAAAGGTGAGCGGAGACGATGTCGTTTCATACCTGCCTTATTTCGGACGGGCATACCGTACGTCCTTCGGAATCGGGAGCCCTCTTGATTTCAACGGGCAGATAACGAACTACAAGCAGGAGCGTGCACGCAAGGATATGACCCGCATAACTTTCGATACGAGAAACGACGATGAGTCGATAACCTACCGTATCGAGGTGTTCGACGACGGCCGGGCAACGGTCGATGTGACAAGTATGTACCGCGAACGCATCAGTTTCGACGGAAGGATTGATGATGCGCATATTGAATATGGTTATTCGCGTTGAATGTTGTCCGGTATTCGGGTGGTGAATGTCAGGTGATGGAGTCGTCGCTGGTCCTGACAAAAAATCCCGGAACATGCTTGTGCTTCGGGATTGCTATGAGAATCATAGCAGTGTGTATTCACCGTCAGGCAATATGGAATGAGCCGAATTTCCTTGAAAGGTCCTGCATGGCGGCGTTGAATATCGCTTTCTGCTCTTCGTTCAGCGTGTATACCTGTCCGCGTACTTTTGTTCCGTTTATTCTCTGTGAGAGCCAGGCATGGCTTTTCCCGAAATAACGTTTGGCAATATACGACAACGGCAGCAGCTTGTAGTCTTCATCGCTTATCTGATGCCTTATGTCGTCTATCTCCGTCTGTATGTCTGCCAGTCCGTCTTCCATGAAATCATGAAATGCCTGTTCCACTTCCGGTGACTTGTGCTCCTTCAGCCATAAGGCAATCTCTTCACGACGTGATGCGCTTTGCTCATCGTTTTTCTTCATGAGCTCTTTCAGTTCTTTCAGTTTTGCTTCTGTTTCAGTCATGATTTTGTCTCTTTTAGGCCATCCTGAGAGGGGAGGGCGGTTGTTACTTCATTCTTTGTTTGTAGAGCGTTTCAAGTTCTTTCAGCATCTTGTCTATTGTCTCTTCCTGGCTTTTGAAACTTATTCCGGCCATTTCCGATATTTCATTGTACCTTTTCAGTAAGGTTTCAAGATACTTGATTCTCGCTTCTAAGATTTCATCCATGATTTAAACATTGTGGTTTATGCCCTTAATCGGTTCCCACATTGCAAAGATACATAAAGTTATTGTAATGTAAGAAGTTTCAGAGCACTTTCTCATTATTTTCTTTTTATTTTCCGTTCAAGGTATTATAATAGTTTTTGTGCAGGCCTCATATTCTATATCGGGACATCCAGTTTGAAACAATACCCAAACTTTTGCTGTCCCGCTTCCGTCCGGGTGTTCATGTACGGCAATGAAAAAGGGGCTGAAACTCAGCCCCTTCTCTTCGTTTTGGTCGGGATGACAAGACTCGAACTTGCGACCTCACGCCCCCCAGACGCGTGCGCTAACCAACTGCGCTACATCCCGAACAAATGTTGCATCATCTCCAATGCGGGTGCAAAATTACTCATAATAAGTGGAATCTGCAAATTTTTGCAGGTGTTTTTTGCATCCATGGCATGACAATGATATGATTTTTTAATATTCTCCCCACTGCCGATGTGGAATAAAAGCGTTATCTTTGCATGTCATTAATATAATAATGTGTCAATTATGCAATACGAGATAACGCCCCCAGTGGGCATGGACTGGCGTCCGGACCTGCCTTCGTCAAAGAGTATAAGCAACCGCGCACTCGTCATAAGTGCTCTTGCCGGCGGCGGAATCATGCCCGCCAACCTGTCCGACTGCGATGATACCGATGTCATTGTCAGGGCGCTGCGCGACATGCCCGACGTGATAGACATCAAGGCCGCAGGCACGGCCATGCGCTTCATGACCGCCATGCTCTCCGTCCGGCCCGGTACGCATGTCATTACCGGTACCGACCGCATGAAGCACCGCCCCATCGGCGTGCTCGTGGATGCCCTGCGCCGGCTCGGTGCGGATATCAGCTACGAGGGAGAGGAGGGCTTCCCGCCGCTGCGCATCACCGGATGTGCCCTCGACGGCGGACGGCTCGAGATGCCCGGAAACGTCAGCTCGCAGTATATCTCCGCCCTGCTGATGATCGGGCCGGTGCTCCGTAACGGACTCACGTTGAGCCTTACCGGCGACGTCATATCCCGCCCGTATATCGACCTTACGCTCTGGATGATGGGTGAGTTCGGCGCTGAGGCCGGGTGGACCGATACGCGTACCGTCGAGGTGAAGCCCGTGCCTTACACCCAGTCGGCATATTGCATAGAGAACGACTGGAGCGCAGCCTCATACTGGTATGAGATGGTGGCTCTCGGAGGTCCCGGAAGCACCGTCACCCTCACCGGCCTTGCCGACGGCAGCCGTCAGGGCGACTCCTCCGTGCGCTATATCTTCAGCCTGCTCGATGTGAAGACCGCTTTCTCCGAGTCGTCCGCAGGCCGTCCTTCCACGGTCACCCTCAAGAACAGCGGGCGCTGTGTGCCCCGCCTTGAGTACGACTTCATCAACGCTCCCGACCTTGCCCAGACCTTCGTTGTGACGTGTGCCGCCCTCGGCGTGCCGTTCCACTTCACCGGTCTGCAGACCCTCCGCATCAAGGAGACCGACCGCATAGAGGCCCTTAAGGCCGAGATGCGCAAGCTGGGCTATGTGCTCGACGATGCCGGCGGCCGCGAACTGCTGTGGACCGGTGAGCGCTGCGAGCCGCAGGCCGGTGCCGCCATCGACACATACGAAGACCACCGCATGGCCCTCGCCTTTGCCCCGTTAGCGCTGAAGCTCGGCCGCATCAAGATAAACGACCCGCATGTGGTGACAAAATCATATCCTCACTATTGGGACGACCTGCGCAGAAACGGCTTCGGCATCGCCGAGACCGGTGCCGGCGCGTCTCTTTAACCCCCTGGCCCGCTTATGCTGATACTCCTGACGCTCATCATTGCCCTCGGCCTGATTACGGCGCTGGCCGCCAAACTGTTCTACCGGCGCGACGACAGCGCTCCCGTCGAGGCTGCTGCCGACTGCTCCACGTGTGGCGGCAACAACCGCCGCTGCGGCATGGACTGCATGCTTGAGGCCGCTGCCGCCGGGGTGGAATATTACGACGACGAAGAGCTCGACAGCTATTCCGGCCGTCCTTCCGACAGTTATACCGACGATGAGGCCGAGCAGTTCCGCGCCGTCATGCTCACCATGCGCCAGGACGAGGTGGCCGGATGGAGCCGCAGCCTCTCGCTGCGCGGCATCAACGCCCCCGACCAGATACGCGATGAGATGCTGATGCTCATCGGAGGCTGAGCCCGCCGCGCATTTAACGGCCCGCGAACGCAATAAAACCCGCATCGGCAAGTTATTTAATAGACAATGATTCCATTCAGAACGAGACATATCGCCCTCATCGCATCCGCCGTGCTGCTGCTTGCCGCCGCCGGATGCTCTACCCAGAAGAACACCGGCAAGAGCCGGTGGTGGCACTCGTTCAACGCCCGCTACAACACTTACTACAACGGAAGCCTCGCCTTTATCGACGGCTCGCTCGAGAAAGAGAGCGGCAACAAGGACAACTTCACCGAGATGATACCCCTCTACACCGTGGGCAACAAGGCCAGCCGAGACCTCGGCAAGACCTCCTTCGACCGCGCGATAGAGAAATCGGAGAAGACCATCAAGCTGCACAGCATCAAGCGCCGCCCCGAATGGACGAAGAACCGCCGCAAGACGGCCAAGGACATCGAGTGGCTCAACCGCCGCGAGTATAACCCGTTCCTGTGGAAAGCCTGGCTGCTGCTCGGCAAGTCGCAGTTTCAGAAAGGGCAGTTCGACGAGGCTGCGGCCACCTTTTCATACATGTCGCGCCTCTACTCGACCCAGCCCGCCATCAACGGCATTGCCCGTGCATGGCTCGCCAAGAGCTATACCGAGCTCGACTGGCTCTACGATGCCGAGGACGTGATCACCAAGATGGGCCGCGACAGCATGCACTACCGTGCCGTCCGTGACTGGGACTACGCCTATGCCGACTATTACATCCATGCCCGCCGCTACGCCGAGGCTGTGCCTTACCTTGCCAAGGTGATACGTCACGAGCGCCGCCGCAAGCAGCGTGCCCGCCAGTGGTATCTGATGGGGCAGATACAGGCTGAGCTCGGAAACCGCGAAGAGGCTTACCGCGCCTTCCGGAAGGTTGTCCGTCAGAATCCGCCCTACGAGCTGGAGTTCAACGCCCGCATAGCCCAGACCGAGGTGATGGCCGCCGGACGCTCGCGCCAGATGATACGGCGGCTCCGCCGCATGGCCGCTTCCGACAACAACAAGGATTATCTCGACCAGGTATACTACGCCATCGGAAACATCTATATGGCCGACCGCGACACGCTGAACGCCATCGCCGCCTACGAGAGGGGCAACGAGAAGTCTGCCCGCGGCGGCATAGAGAAGGGCGTGCTGCTGCTGCGTCTCGGCGATATCTACTGGCAGCTCGAGCGCTACGCCGATGCCCAGCGCTGCTATGGCGAGGCCATCGGCCTGCTCGACAAGGAGCGCCCGGACTATGAGCAGCTCTCGCAGCGCTCAAAGGTGCTCGATGAACTCGTGCCATACACCGAGGCCGTGCACCTGCAAGACTCGCTCCAGGTGCTTGCCACGCTGCCCGATGCCGAGCGTAATGCCGCTATCGACCGCGTCATCGAGGCACTGAAGAAGAAGGAGCGCGAGGAAAAGCGCGCCGCCGAGGAGGCCGAGGCCGAACGGCAGCAGCAGGCACAGGGTGCCGTGGGCAACAATTCGGGCGTCAACCGCCCCACCACGCCTGCCACGGACAAGTCAGGACAGTGGTATTTCTACAACCCCATGGTGGTGAATCAGGGCAAGACCGCCTTCCGCCAGCAGTGGGGCAAGCGCGACAACGTTGACGACTGGCAGCGCGTCAACCGCACCGTGGTGAACCTCTCCCCGACAGAAGATTCCGGTGCCGGCGATGAGACGATCGACAGCGGCGCCGGGACGGAATTGCAGGAAGACGGCACACAGCCCGTGACGCAGGGTGCCGACTCTGCCGCGGTGGCCGACACGACGTCTGCCGACCCGCACACCCGCGAGTACTACATGGCACAGATACCGTTCACGGCCGAGCAGAAGGCCGAGAGCGACAATATCATAAAGGACGGACTGTTCAACTCCGGAGTGATATTCAAGGACAAGCTCGACAACCTCGCGCTGAGCGAGAAGGCGCTGACGCGGCTCACCTCGCAGTATACAGACTACGAGCGGAACGACGAGGCGTGGTATCACCTCTTCCTGCTGTGGTCGCGGCGCGGCGACTCCGCCATGGCCGACCGCTGCCTCGCGGTGCTGAAGGAGCGCTGGCCGGACAGCAAGTGGACCGTGCTCCTCAGCGACCCGTACTTCGTGGAGAACGCCCGCTTCGGCGTACACATAGAAGACTCGCTCTATGCAGCCACCTACGATGCCTTCAAGGCCGGCCGCCACGCCGAGGTGAAGGTCAACACCGCCCTTTCCGCCAGCCGCTTCCCGCTCGGGCAGAACCGTCCCAAGTTCATCTTCATCGACGGTCTGAGCCGCCTCAACGAGGGCGATGCCGAGGGATGCGTGGCCGGAATGAAGGAGGTTGTCGGGAAATATCCCGACAGCGAGGTTACCGAGATGGCCGGAATGATAATAAAAGGTGTGCAGGCCGGCCGCCGCCTGCATGGAGGGCGGTTCGACATCGGCGACATCTGGTCGCGGCGCGGCGTCACGGCCGATGCCGACTCGACATCTGCCGATACGCTGAGCATCGAGCGGAACACGGGCTTCGTCTTCATGCTGGCCTACCGGCAAGACTCCATCGACGCCAACCAGCTGCTCTACGACATGGCGAGGTATAACTTCTCCAACTTCCTCGTGCGCAACTTCGACATAGCAGTAGACGGCGACGGACTCATCGGACGCATGACCGTGAGCGGCTTCCTCAACTACGACGAGGCCCTCCAGTATGCCCGCCGGCTATATTCAGACAAGGAGATGGCCGTCCGCCTGGCGGGTTGCCGCCGCATAATAATAAGTGAGGAGAACCTTCGCATGCTCGGCACGCGCTTCAGCTATGCCGAGTACGAGCAGTTCTTCGAGAAGTCGTTAGCTCCGCTCAAGGTCAGCGAGGAGCAGCTTCTCAACATCCCCGAGACCGTGGAGCAGCCCGAAGAGGAAGCCGATGGCGGAGACGAGGATGCCGACAGTGAAGAGTTTGGACCGGCCGGCGGTGCCGACGACCGTCAGGAGCCGGGTGGTTTTGATTTTGATGAGGATTTTTACAGATGAGCAACGGATTGTTACTTTGGGCAGACGATGAGATAGAGCTGCTGCGCGCGCACCTTCTCTTCCTCGAGAAGAAAGGCTACGAGGTGGTCACCGTGACCAACGGCACCGACGCCATAGAGCAGTGCCGCCGCCACAGCTTCGACCTCGTGCTGCTCGACGAGATGATGCCCGGCCTGAGCGGGCTCGAGACTTTGCAGCGCATCAAGGAGATACACCCCGCCGTTCCGGTGGTGATGGTGACGAAGAGCGAGGAGGAGAACATCATGGACCAGGCCATAGGGTCAAAGATTGCCGACTATCTGATAAAGCCGGTGAACCCCAACCAGATTCTCCTTGCACTCAAGAAGAACATCCATCGCAAGGAGATAGTCACCGAGGTGACCCAGAGCGGATATCAGCAGAGCTTCACGCAGATTGCCATGCAGATAGGCGATTGCCGCACATACGGCGACTGGATAGAGGTATACAAGCGCCTCGTGCACTGGGAACTGGAGCTGAGCGGCACCGACAGCAGCATGACCGACATGCTCGCCATGCAGAAGGAGGAGGCAAACAACGGCTTCGCCAAGTTCATACGCAACAACTATCTCGGCTGGGTGGATGCGCTCGACCCGACCCGGCCGCAGGCAGACCATCCGTTGATGAGTCCCGAACTGTTTAAGCGCAAGGTGTTCCCGCTGCTCAACGAGGGCCGCAAGGTCTTTCTCGTGGTGTTCGACAACTTCCGTTACGACCAGTGGCGGATGATTGCCGGCGAGCTCGGCGACGCCTTCGACATTGACGAAGACCTCTACTACAGCATCCTGCCCACCGCCACGCAGTATGCGCGCAACGCCATCTTCAGCGGTCTCATGCCCAACAAGATTGCCGAGATGTTCCCCGACCTGTGGGTCGACGAGGAGGAAGAGGAGGGCAAGAACCTCAACGAGGGGCCGCTGATAGGCACCCAGCTCGAGCGCTTCCGCCGCCGCAACACCTACTCGTACCACAAGGTCAACGACTCGGCGGGTGCCGAGCGCTTCATGCAGCAGCTCAACAACCTCGGCCGCAACGACCTCAACGTGGTGGTGTTCAACTTCATCGACATGCTCAGCCACGCCCGCACGGAGTCGAAGATGGTGCGCGAGCTCGCCAACAACGAGTCGGCTTACCGCAGCATCACGCTCAGCTGGTTCCGCCACTCGGTGATATCGGAGTTCTTCCGGCAGCTGGCGCAGACGGACTACAGCGTCATCGTCACCACCGACCACGGTTCGATACGCACCGGCAAGCCTGTGAAAATCGTCGGAGACCGCAACACAAATACCAATCTGAGATACAAGCTCGGCAAGAACCTGGCCTACGACAGCAAGGACCTCTTTGTCATCAAGGACCCGCGCAAGGCCCAGCTGCCGGCCCCCAACCTCAGCACGAGCTACGTGTTTGCCACGGGCGACTCGTTCTTCGCCTATCCAAACAACTACAACTACTACGTGTCTTACTATAAAGACACGTTCCAGCACGGCGGAATATCGATGGAGGAGATGATCATCCCCGTGGTGACGCTGACTGGGAAGAAGCGCTGACGCCTGCCCGCAGCGCAGCCAGGGCATGGCCGCGCGGGCATTAAAAGAAGAAAAAATAAAGAATCATGGAGATAAGAATAGACAGCTTAGACAGCATCCGTGAGGCGGCGGCCCGTTTTGTCGCCGCCCTCGGCGATAGCACGGTGATAGCCTTCTACGGAAAGATGGGCGCCGGCAAGACCACGTTCATCAAGGCAGTGTGCGAGGAACTGGGCGTGGAAGACGTCATAACGTCGCCCACGTTCGCCATCGTGAACGAGTACCGCAGCGGCACGACGGACGAACTGATATATCATTTCGACTTCTACCGCATCAAGAAGATAGACGAAGTGTACGACATGGGGTATGAGGACTATTTCTACAGCGGTGCCCTCTGCTTCATAGAGTGGCCCGAACTGGTGGAGGAACTCCTGCCCGAGGACGCCCTCAAGGTGGTCATTGCCGAGCAGGAAGACGGTAGCCGCTGCGTCACCTGCCGCGGGTGACGGTGTCACCGGTGGCTGATGACAATATCACCGGGCTCAGGTGACATCGTCACCCGGGCCCGGTGACAAACCGGGGAGGCCGCTTTTCAGTCTTCGCAGGCTTCCTGGAAGTCGAGGTCGGCCTGCGCTACGAAGAACACTTCGTCGGGGTCGTAGCAGCCGCGCTTGTCTTCCGCCGCCTTGCGGCACACGTAGTCGGCAACCTTCTGCAGGTCTATGTCGACGAAGCCGTCGGCATCTGCATCACCGTCGAGCACGCCGCTGGTATAGTAATACTCCACGATGGCGTCCATCATATAGAGTATGTCGTCGGTGGTGTATTTCTCCTTCAGTTCCGCCGGGATGCTGCCGAGGATGTATTCCGCCTCGCGGGCGTTCTCCTCCTCGTCCATACGGAGCTCTTCTTCAAAGTCTGCCATAATCAGAGGAGGGCCTGCATTTTCTCGTTAATCTTATCCTTCGACACGGCGCCGACGAGCTTGTCCACCACCTGGCCGTCCTTGAAGAAAAGCAGGGTGGGGATGTTCCTTATGCCGAACTCGGCTGCAATGTCGTCGTTCTCTTCCACGTCGCACTTGCCCACGGTGATTTTGCCGTCGTACTCGCCGGCCAGCTCGGCCACGATGGGTGCTATCATGCGGCACGGACCGCACCATGTAGCCCAGAAATCAACCACTAACGGCTGTCCGCCGTTCTTCAGACTCTCGAAATTTTCATTAGTAATCTTTACTTCCATAGCTTTATATGTTTTGTTTGTTCGTTATTCTATGCTTTGCAAAGATACTATATTATTTGCTTGCCGCCAAGCCGCAGTGGTTAAATTACCTAATTTTTGGATATATTGACAGGCACTCTTTCAGAAGCTGAACGCCACTCGCGCCATCACCTCCCTCGGTCTGAGACGGTATGCGGCGTGGCGCGTGGTCAGCCTCGACACCGTGGTGCGCTCATAGCTCCTGTGGCCTGTGATGTTGTACAGGTCTATGCCGGCCTCATAGCGCCTGCTCCGGTAAGACAACGACAGGTCGAGGAAGTCGCTTACGGGCACTGTGCTGTCGTCGCTGTGTGACAGGTCGTATCTCAGTGTGGCGCGGAATCCGCTGCGGTGGATGTTTATCTGTGCGCTGTGGCAGAAGTCGTTGATGGCTGTCCGGCCGCCGTGGTCGCGGCTTTTCTGTACCGTGTTTGTCACGGCCGTGGTCAGTTCTGCTGCCATCCATGCCGCCGGTTCTGCCGTGAGTTTAATCTCTGTGCCCGCTGTCTGGAGGGAGAACGATGCCGGTGTGCCGCCGATGGCCGCGCCGTAGCGGCTGTAGCCATAGTCGGCGCGTATCCCTATCGAGGCTTTCTTCCATCCGAACGCCTTGCTGATGCGTCCCGTTGTCCAGATGTTGTCCGTGCCGGTGCGCCCGTCCGTGGCCCTGCTTATATACGTTCCGTTGTCCAGTTCGCCGGCATAGAGGATGTTGCCTTCGGTGTGTCCGTATGTCATTATGATGTTTCCGAAGATGTTTTTGAGTGTGTTCTTGTATGTGGCGAGCGCGCTCAGTGAGTTGCTTCTCGTGTCGTCGGCATATCCGAGTCCCTTGTGCACGGTCATGTAGCCGGTATGGAAGGGCGTGGCGGCAATCTCGCTCAGCGGCAGCGTGTTGCGGTTGTGGCTGTAGCTGACGGTAATCTTCCAGCGCGATGCCGGGGTGATGCTTACCGACAGGCGCGGCTCGGCCACGATGTCGTGTCTCGTCTGGCTGCAGTAGGTCCGCACCAGCCATGTCACCGGAAGCTCCGCGTGTATCTTCATGCCGCCTCCGTTGTAGTCGGCAGAGTTTGTCAGTGTGGTCCTGTTCTCCGTGTATGTCTCTCTGGCAGTTGCTTCCGGGCTTTCCGTGTCGAGCGTCTGCGTCTTTCCCCTGATGCTGAGCGCGCTCTTTATGTATGTCTTCCGCCATCTGTTCATTACGAAGGTGCCGGCTCCCCATGCCGCCGAGGATAGGCATAGGCGCTGCACCTCGATGCCGTTGAAGGCCAGCCGCCCGGGCAGCCGGTCGTATGCGGCATATCCGTTGACCGACAGGCGCCGTCCGCTGCCTGTCTTTCCGGTGATTCTGAAGAAGTCGGAAACGTGCAGCTCGTCAGGCTCCACCTCCGTGCTGCGTCCTGTCCCGTTTACCGCTGTAGTTCCGTGACTGTCGCAGAAGCTCAGGTCGCCTTTCAGTATGTTTGTCATGTATGTCTTCTCGGTGTTCGTCTTGTATGTCAGTTCACCCTGCCATCCGGTGCGGCGGCGTGTCGCCGAGGTCTCTTCAGCCACGGTTTCGCCTCCGGCGATGTCGTTGTATACGGTCACGGCCTCCTGTCGGCAGTCGTCCTTGTCTGTCATTGCGGAGAGTTGCAGTCTCAGGCTGTGCTCCTCGCTGTTGCTGAACAGCCAGTTTGTGGCGAAGAGGTGCGTGTCGTTGAAAGTGTATCTCCTGCTGTCGAGGTCGGGTGGGGCGATGCCGATGCTGCTCAGAAGGCTGCTCTCCTGCGGCACGTCCTCGTCTGTCATCGTGTGGCTTGCCAGTTCTGCGGCTATGTCCTTGCCGGTGTTGTTCGTCTTGTACATGCTGATGCTCTGCCGCTTGCGTGCGAAATACATGGCTGTGAGCCGTCCGTCGCGCAGCCATCCGCCGTCTCCCTGCAGCGCGGTGCCGCTCCCGGCGTCGGCCGTTCCCTGCCACACGTCTTTCGCGTCGTCCTTCAGCACGATGTTCAGCGCCGCCTGCTCCGAGAAGTTCACGTCGCGCATCATCTTCACTGGCTCGTGGTTTTGCAGCACCTGCACCGTCTTCACCTTGTCGGCTTGCAGGTTTTCCGATGCCTGCGAGTATTTCCCGCCCATCAGGTCCATGCCCTCGATGTAGAATTTGTTTATCTTCTTGCCTTGAAACTCTATCGACCCGTCACCGTTAACCGCCAGTCCCGGCATCCGTTTTATCACGTCGGCGATGCTCCTGTCCGTGTCGCTTTTAAACCTGCTGACGGAGTATTCCAGGGTATCGCCGCGCTCGCTGATGCCTCCCGACCTCACTTTCACCTCCTTCAGCATGAACTGCTGCTTTCTCAGCACAATCTTCTCCGTTCGCGCCAGTTCGGTAATGGCCGTTGTATCTTTGGCATATCCTATGCACGATGTTATCACGGCGTCGGCCTGCCGGCCTTCGGCTACCTTTATGGTGAACTCTCCCGAAGGCTTTGTCCGTGCGAAACCGACGACGTTTCCCTTGCTTCCGGACACGGCAATAATCCCGGCACCCTTCACGGGAGTGCCTTTGCCGTCTGTCACCATGCCGCTTATGGCCTGTGCCATTGCTGCGCGGCACAGCGCGAGGAGTAATACTATGCAGATGCTTCTTGCCAACGTCATCCGTTTAGTAATATTCCATCAGGCACGGCGTAAAACGTTTCATTATTGTCGTGTCCGACGGCTCGTCCTTGAAACCGAGGTTAAGATGTTTCTTTATGAATCTTGACTGGTCGTGCCAATACTCTTTCAGCAGCTCGTTATATTGTTTCCCGGTCACTTTCTCCGCCTTATGATTGTCTGTTTTTATAGGGGCATCCTTTCCTTTCTCTATTCCCTTGCATTCAAATGCGAACTCACCTTTGCTTTCCTTTGCATATAGTATGAGTCCCGGCAGTCCCTGTAGTTTCCACGGTCCGTTGTCGTATGGCAGGTCTATGGCATACCATGCAGTCCATGTCCTGCCTCTGTGTTCGGCAACGGCTTTTTTGCAGGCATACCCGACGATGGTGGTATCTCCGTCACAGAATGTCCAGTTTATTTCAGGGATAGGCTCTTCGTAGAAGAAGTAGAAACCCATTAAATGATCTTTATATAAAAGGATATTTGGTTTTGGATAGTTTTTATATAAAATATACCTTGTTCTTACTTTATCCGCATATTGGCTTTGTTCAATTTCCATTATTCCTTCAATGGGCGAAACTGCCAATACAGAGTCTTTGTAATGGATAAACTGGTTGTAAATTGCATTTTGGAATTTAGACCATTCGTTTCCTATTAATAATTCATAATCGCTATTATATATTTGATTATGACTCTTTTCATTAAGGATTCTGCTTGTCACAGAGTATATAATCCGTAGTTGACAAATATCTGTTTCTGCTTTAGAGTAGACTTTGATATTAGTCAATATCACTAAAAGAACTAATAATGCTTTTGTCATCATAAAATAAATAAAAAGAGCTTATTATTACGTAAAGTATTAATAAGCTCTTTATCTGGTTTTATAAATTAGTGTTCTTTACGATGATATTTCCTTTATTGTCTTTTACATAATAACCCCGACATTGGCCATCGACAATAAATTCATATACGGTATACCCGCTTGCTCTGTCTTTTGTTACTTTTACTTCAAGCTCTCCTGCAGATGCAGTTAATGGCATTAGCACTCCTAATCCGAGTGTAAAGGCTACTTTTAATAAAAAATTCTTTTTCATTTTAATAGTTTTTATTTGTTGGTCATTATTAACCGACACAAAAATATGACAAAAAATCGACATTAAAGAAATATCTTTACTTTGTTAACAATATTTATATATTATACAAATGCTATCTCATAGAATATTTGGTGAATTCATGCAGAGATCATATTGTCCCGGCATAAGAAATCACAAGCCTTTTTATAATACTCAAACCGGTGGCAGACTGGTATGTAAGAACCGTATATTCTCTTTGATGGCATCAGCTGTTGCAGGTTTCTTTTGCGTTCAATCTTCATGTCCCTATCGGAATTTTTTGCGGTTATCCGCACTTTTACCCTGCAAAAATACAAATTAGTGTCGTTTGTCTTATATTGCAACGGCTATTTTTGAGGATAGCCGCACTTCTACCCTTTAAAATCAAATTCCACCTTAATTATAACTAATAATCGGTTATAAGCAAGGCATAGAGAAATGAAAACACCGGGAAATTCTGCAATCCAATCCTTGCGGCTTGCCCGTCGCCGTTTAATCATCCTCTCCCCTCAGTTTATCTTATAGTCGAGCACGCCCTTGTTCTGCTCTATGTATGCGATGAGGGGGCGCCTCACGTCCACTGTCCGCTTGTTGCTGCGCAGGAGCACGTGGTTCTTTCCGCTGGCGTCGTGCAGCTGGAAGAAGAGCTTTGTCTGCCCCGGGCTGTCGCTGATAATCTCGTTCAGCTCGGTGACAATCTGGTCGTTCAGCTCGTCGGTGAGCAGGGAGATTGTTATCCGGTCGATGGCCTTGTCCTTGATGGATTGCAGATACTCGATGTTCTGTATCTTGAGGTCGTAGAACTTGCTGTCGCGGTATTTCTGCTGGCATTTCGCCGTGATGTATACCGAGCTGCCCTCCTTGAACATTCCGCTCCACCGGCCCCACTCCTCGCCGAACATTGCCAGCTCGCCCGAGCCCTCGAAGTCTTCCAAGGTGACGAATCCGCACGGCTTGCCGGTCTTCGTGAACTTCGACTTGATGCCCGTGACGATGCCTCCGATGGTGATGTCCTCGCGGTTTTGCAGCTGCGACACGTCGTCCAGCTCGGCGCAGTGGGTGTTGCACAGGTTGTCGAGCACGATCTTGAACTCGTCCAGCGGGTGTGCCGAGATGTATATCCCGACGAGGTCGCGCTCGCGGTTGAGGCGCTCGATGTCGCTCCATGTCTCGCCGCGGGTTATCGGCGGCGTGGCAATCTCCACCTCGTTCTCCCCTCCGAAGAGCGAGTTGCGCATCTGGCTCTGCTCCATCTGGAATGTCTGCCCGTAGCGCACGAACGTGTCTATGAAAGCCTCGCCCTTGGCGTTGGGTGCGAAGAAGTCTTCGCGCCTGACGCCGAAGCTGTCGAATCCGCCGCTGAGCACGAGCGACTCCACGCACTTACGGTTCACGGCGTTGAGGTTCACGCGCTCTATGAAGTTGAATATGGTCTTGTACGGGCCGTTCTTCTCGCGCTCCGAGATGATGGCGTCTGCCGCCGTGCCGCCCACGCCCTTGATGGCGCTGATGCCGAAGCGTATCTCGCCCTTCTTGTTCACGCTGAACTTCTGGCGGCTCTCGTTCACGTCGGGGCCCAGCGTGGGTATTCCCATCGAGCGGCACTCGTCCATGAACTTCGTGATGTCGGTGATGTTGTCGAGGCTTCGGCTCATGATGCCGGCCATGAACTCGGCCGGATAGTGTGCCTTGAGATACGCCGTCTGGTAGGCCACCCACGAGTAGCATGTGGCGTGACTCTTGTTGAACGCATACGAGGCAAACTTCTCCCAGTCGCCCCATATCTTCTCGAGCACCTTCGGGTCGTGTCCGTTCTTCTGTCCGCCCTCGATGAATTTCGGCTTCATCGCGTCTACGATGGCTTTCTTCTTCTTACCCATCGCCTTGCGGAGGGCGTCGCTCTCGCCGCGGGTGAAGTTGGCCAGCTGGCGCGAGAGGAGCATGACCTGCTCCTGATATACCGTGATGCCATACGTGTCTTTGAGGTATTTCTCCATGCACGGTATGTCATACTTTATCTCTTCCTTGCCGTTCTTGCGGGCGATGAACGACGGGATGTAGTCCATCGGGCCCGGCCGGTAGAGCGCGTTCATGGCGATGAGGTCCTCAAATACCGACGGCTTCAGCTCGCGGAGATACTTCTGCATGCCCGCCGACTCAAACTGGAACGTGCCTATCGTCCGTCCCTCGCAGTATAACTGGTATGTCAGCGGGTCGTCGATGGGTATCGTGTCGAGGTCTATGGTTATACCGTGTGTCAGTCTTACGTTCTCCACGGCCTCCTTGAGCTGCGAGAGGGTCTTCAGTCCGAGGAAGTCCATCTTTATCAGACCCGTCTCCTCTATCACGTGGCCGTCGTACTGGGTGCACAGCAGCTTGTGCCCAGGGTCGCTCTTGTCTTCCGCCGTCGACACCGGCACCCAGTCGCTGATGGCATCGCGGCAGATGATGGTGCCGCAGGCATGTATTCCCGTGTTGCGCACCGTGCCCTCGAGCATCCTCGCATAGCGTATCGTCTCGCTCTCGAGCTTGTCCGCGCTCGCCTCCGCCTCCTTCAGTTCGGGAATCACGCTGATGGCGTTGGTGAGGTTCATCTTCAGTCCGTTCGGCAGTTTGTCCGGTATCGCGTTGCAGAGCTGCTTGCTTCGCTCAAGCGGCAGCTTCTCCACGCGCGCCACGTCCTTTATAGAGTTCTTCGTGGCCATCGTTCCGTAGGTGATGATGTGTGCCACCTTGTCGTGGCCGTACTTATCCTCCACCCACTCGAGCACGCGGCCGCGGCCGTCGTCGTCGAAGTCGGTGTCTATATCGGGGAGCGATATTCGGTCGGGGTTGAGGAAGCGCTCGAACAGCAGGTCGTATTTGATAGGGTCTATCTTTGTGATTCCCAAGCAGTAGGCCACCACGCTTCCGGCGGCCGAGCCACGTCCCGGGCCCACCATGACGCCCAGCTCCTCGCGTGCCGAGTTGATGAAGTCCTGCACGATGAGGAAGTATCCCGGGAATCCCATTGTCTTCATGATGTGCAGCTCGAAGTTTACCCGCTCCCTCACCTCGTCGCTCAGCGGGTCGCCGTAGAGCCGGCGCGCGCCGTCGTATGCGAGCTTGCTGAGGTAGTCGGCCTCGAACTTTATGCGGTATATGCGGTCGTAGCCGCCCAGTTTCTTTATCTTCTTCGCTCCCTCTTCCGGCGGCAGCTGGTTCTCTCCGTTCTCGTCGCTGGTGAACTCGTCGTAGAGCTCCTGCTCGGTGATGCGCTGCCTGTACTCCTCTTCCGAGCCGAACTCCTCCGGTATGGGGAAGAACGGCATGATTGGGTCGTGGTCTATCGAGTAGGTCTCCACCTTGTCGAGAATCTCGCATGTGTTTGCCAGTGCCTCGGGGATGTCGGCGAACACCGCGTTCATCTCCTCCCGCGTCTTGAACCACTCCTGCTTCGAGTAAAGCATTCGCGTCGGGTCGTCGAGGTCCTTGCCCGTCGAGAGGCAGAGCAGGCGGTCGTGCGCCTCGGCGTTCTCCTCGTCGACGAAGTGGCTGTCGTTGGTGCACACGAGCTTCACGCCGTGTTTCCGGGCCAGTTCGATGATTACCTTGTTCGCCTGCTGCTGCAGGGGGAACGTCTCGCGGTTTGCCCGGATGTCCGGGTTCGTCACCTCATGGCGTTGCAGTTCGAGGTAGTAGTCGTCGCCGAAGACGCGCTTGAACCACAGCACCGCCTCCTCGGCGCCTGCGATGTCGCCGTTGAGAATCTTCGCCGGCACCTCGCCGGCGATGCATGCCGAGCAGATGATGAGGCCCTCGCGGTATTTCTCCAGTTCGACATGGTCCGTACGCGGCCGTCCGTAGAATCCGTCGGTCCACGCTTTCGACACGAGTTTGATAAGGTTGTGATATCCCCGTTCGTTCTTCGCCAGCACCACGAGGTGGTTACCTCCCGAGTCGCCCATGGACTTGTCGCGGTCGGTCATGCGGCGTCCGTTGCGCACCACGTACATCTCGCATCCGAAGATAGGTTTGAAGGGTTCCTTGCCGGCATCCTTCAGTTTCCCGTTGACGCCTTTGCAGTAGTTGAAAAACTCCTTGATGCCCATCATGTTGCCGTGGTCTGTGATGGCCATGCCGCGCATGCCGTTGCCCACGGCCTTGTCTACGAGCTTCGGAATGCTCGCCTGGCCGTCGAGGATTGAGTAGTATGTGTGGACGTGAAGATGTACGAAGTCTTGCATGGCTGTTGCTTGTCTGTTCCTGATTTTTGAGGCGTAAAGTTACGTCTAAAACCTGATATGGCCAAAAGAAAGATGTAAAAAGTTTGTGGGATAAGTTAAAAAACCGTACCTTTGCATCGGAATCTTAAAACAACCTCGAAGTACTAATGGACAAAAGACTTAGGAAACTAAAAAAGATAAGAATACACCGTGAAGGGACAAACACGCTGGCCGTCAGCCTTATTCTTCTCATTGCCATCACCATCCTGCTGTGGAGATACTGTGAGACGAAGGTTCCCGCTGCCGCGTTTGCGTGTGTCTTCGGCATCGTATGGGCCGTGGTGCTCAATTTCTACCGCTGCCCGAAGCGCTATTTCGAGGGCGACACCGAGCGCACCGTCGTGGCTCCGGCCGACGGCACGATAGTGGTCATCGAGGAAGTGGAGGAGAGCGAGTACTTCCACGACCGCCGCTTGATGATATCCATCTTCATGAGCCTCTTCAACGTGCATGCCAACTGGTTCCCGGTAGACGGCAAGGTGAAGTTCGTCAAGCACCGCAACGGCAACTACCACAAGGCGTGGCTGCCCAAGGCGAGCGAGGAGAACGAGCGCGCCGACGTGATGATAGAGACCCCCGAGGGCGAGCAGGTGCTCTGCCGGCAGATTGCCGGAGCCATGGCGCGCCGCATCGTCACATACGCCAAGCCGGGCGAAGACTGCTTCATAGACGAGCATCTCGGCTTTATCAAGCTCGGTTCGCGCGTCGACGTCTTCCTGCCTCTCGGTACCGAGGTGTGCGTCGAGATGGGGCAGTGCACCACCGGCGACCTCACCGTCATCGCAAAACTGAAGTAAGAACATCCAAACTATCATAGAAAGGGCTTTCACCATGAAGCGGCATATCCCCAACATCATAACGTCGTGCAACCTCATATCGGGTTGCATCGCGGTTCTCAACGCTTTCCTCGTATGCTACGAGGCGGCGTTTTTTTTTATTGTATTAGGCGCAGTGTTCGATTTCTTTGACGGAATGAGCGCCCGTCTCCTCGGCGTCTCCTCGCCGATAGGCAAGGAGCTCGACTCCCTGGCAGACTGCATCACCTTCGGTCTGGCCCCCTCGGCCATGATATTCACCTTCCTTTCGTCGCAGGACTACCCCTCGGCGGTGGCTTTCGCCGCGCCGTATATCCCCTACGTGGCGTTCATCATGGCGGCGTTCTCGGCGCTGAGGCTTGCCAAGTTCAACCTCGACGAGCGTCAGACCACGTCGTTCATCGGCCTGCCGACGCCTGCCAACGCCCTCTTCTGGGCGTCGCTCATCGTGGGCAGCGGCAGTTTCCTGTCGTCGTCGCCCGCCGTTCTCCTTGCCGTCGTGGCCATGGTGCTGGTGTGCAGCTGGGTGCTCGTGGCCGAGATACCCATGTTCGCCCTCAAGTTCAAGACGTGGGGCTGGCGCGGCAACGAGGTGAAGTATATCTTTCTCATCACCTGCATCCCCCTGCTGCTCGTCTTCCGCATCAGCGGCTTTGCCGCCATCATAGCGTGGTATGTAATCCTCTCCGTGCTGACGGCGCGCCGCCAGCCTGCGGCATAGCCCCTCACAGCCCATGCTTCACGGTCTGCTGCTGATATTGCTCCTCATCCTGGCCGCCGTCCTTGTGGTGGCCATGATAGCCGTGCGCCTGCTGTCGGGCGGCATCCGCATGGTGCGCGACGCCGCGAAGGCCGCCGCCGAGGCCGCCACTGGAAGCAGGCATACCGCCGGCAGCCATCGCCGTGAGCACACCGCGGGCCGGCAAGACGGGCACACTGCCGGGCGCCGCCACACCACGGCGTCGGGCGAGACCGTCATCGACAGCCGCGATCCGCAGACCGCAGACCGCCGCATCTTTGCCGACAACGAAGGCGAATATGTGGATTTTGAGGAGGAGAGGTAGCGGCATTTCCACCTTTCCGGTATTTGAACTAATAGCATTTTTTATCCAATAAATCACTTGTAGTGGATAAAAAAACCGCCTTTTTTATCCACTACAGCATATAAAATGGATAAAAACGGGAGAATGAAAGGGCGTTTAAAGGTAAAAAGGTAAAGGGGGTGAAAAGGTAAAAAAGGGCTGCAGAACATTTGTGGGGAAAGGTTTTGGTTTGTAGGGACAGAGTCTTGTCTTTGTCCGCAGCCCGTAAGGGCTAATTCCCGTGCAGATATTATATTCCTTTTTTATAAGCAACGGCATTATATTCCCATCCAAAAGCCCTTGCGGGCTGCGGCCAAAGACAAGACCCTGGCCCTACTTTGTGGATGATATCATCAATCAAAACAATAACCATTGATTTCCGCATGGCTTCTCCTCCCCTTTGGGGGGAGGTCGGGAGGGGCTACTCCTCGGTTTGTCACCGGTTGTTAGTGACGATGTTACGTGTGGCACGTCACACCGTTACGCGTGGCGCGTCACACTGTCACCTGCGGCACGTTACACTGTTACGCGCCACGCGTAACAACGCGATACACCTTTCACCGGCTCATTTTTCACCTCTCACCAGCTCACTTCGGCCCGTCCGTCGGCCGTTATTCCCTCGGCGGATACCGTTATCCTGCGGCACTGCGGACTGTTGTAGAAGCTGATTTTGGCGTGGCCCCGGCTGTCGGTTGTTACCGACGGGTTCCAGGATACCGGGCGCCGGGGGGCTTCCGATGGCGGCAGGGGGCTGGGGCCAGGCATCTCGTATGCCGCGGCGGGCGTGTATCCCTCGAAGTGCGTGCGGCGGAGACCCTTGTGCTTCACCGGGAACGAGTGGTGACCGTAGAGGAAAAGCGTGGCGGGCGAGTAGCCCTCGAGCTTCGGACAGAGCAGGTAGTGCTTCCATATCTCGTCGTCCTCGGAGATGTATACCGACTTGAACTCGTCGAGATAGGTGGGTATCGGCTCGTGCGTGTCCTTGAATATGTGCTCTATATCTTCGAGCCTTAAGTGCTCCGGACAGTCGGCTATGGTGTAGAAGCAGTTGTTCAGGATGACCACGATGGGGCGGTTCTTATACGACAGGCCTGCGCCCGGCGTCAGTATTTTCCTGAATCCCCCGCCCATGCCCAGATATCCGGTTGTCGTCTCGGCCTCGATGACGCCTGTTGTGTCGGCATTTCCCCTGTACATCCATCCCCGCTGGTCGTCGAGGCTGCCGCGCATGCCGCACTGCAGGAACTTGTTTTTCGTTGCGAGCCACTCGAAAATCTCGGGCATCTCCAGTCCCTCGTCGGCCATCTGGTCGGCAGCCTTGTCGCAGTCGTAGCGCAGGCTGGCGCGGAAAGCCCCGTCTTTCTCGCTCTCCCATCCCTCGCGTGCGCGCTCGAGCAGCCTGTGGCCGCGCACCTTCACGTTCTTCAGGTGGTGCGTGCGTCCGGTGATAGTCTCTTTCCTGCCGCCGGCGCCGGCCTCATCCTCTGTGCCTTCAGCGTCTTCGTCAGCAGCCTCAGCGCCGAGCGGGGCGGCCACCGGTGTCATCACCGTCTCCTGCATGCTTATGCTGCGGCCTGCCGGCGAGAAGTTGCGGTCTACTCCGATGGAATATTTCTTCGCCTTGCCGTCGCCGTATCTCGTGTCCATCAGCATCACCCATTCCCCCTCGCAGTCGGGCAGTGAGAAGGCGTATGCTCCCGTGCTGTCCGTGCGTGCCGCTCCGCTGAGTACGGCTCCGCCGCGGTTGTACAGCGTCAGGCTGAGGGGGATGCCCGCGGCCGATGCCCTCTTCGATGCGGGGCGCACGCGGCCGGTGACGTATAGTGAGTCTTCGATGTAGTGGCGTCCGGCGCGTGCCGTGGGGTGCATCATCCGTGCCATGTCGTAGCGCCGCCATCCCTGCACCATCATCAGCAGGTCGGCGTTGCGGCGGTGCTCCGCGTCGTCGCTCTCGAAGTAGTATTCCGGGTCGTCGATGTATCCCTTCAGTTCCGACGACAGCAGCAGCCACGTGGCGGCGTTGCCCCGCAGCCCGTTCACCTCGGTGGCATGGTCGCGCACGGCCACGGAGAGTGTTGTCTCCGGGCACGCGCTGATGCTCAGGCTCGCCATCCCTCCGGGCACGATGCCGCCCTCCGGCAGTTCTATCCCTATGGTGTCTGCCGCTGCCTCCGGCCTTATGAAGACCATCCGCTCGGCCACGACATCGCCTGTCGGGGCTATCAGCACAATCTGGCTGACACCGTCTTCCATGTCGCTGCGCCTGAAGCTGCGCTCTGCCGGGCGCTCCTCCGGCGCCACTATGTCGAACGCGCACACGCTTCCGCCGCTGACCAAGGCCAGTCCGAGGCTGTCTGCCGCGTCGTCCGTGCGGGCTATGCTCACCGTGATGCGGTCTCCCTCTCCGGCGGCGCCCACCGTCATCACGTGCCCCGAAGCGTCAGCCTCCGGCAGTGTGAAGCTGCGGCTGCGGCCGGTGGAGTCGCTCAGCGTTAGGATGGCCGGCGTCACGGCCGGCGTGTAGCTGAACACGCCGCGTCCGCCGCGCACCGTCTTCACCTCCGCCTCTGTGCCGTCGGGCATCGTCAGGCGACCCGCCGCCTCCGCCTCTGCGCCCTCGCCGTCGGTCACCTCGAAGGCCACGCGGCTGCACAGTCCGCGCACGAGGCGTCCGCCTTCGGGGTAGAACCTCACGTTGAGGCGCTCCGTGCCCGTCTCCCGCTGCTCCCTGTTGTCGGGCAGGCGCTTGCGGTGGCTCGCCTCGTCTATTATCCGGCGGCTGTAGTCGCCCTCGGTTTTCGGGGCGTTGAACACAGGGAAGACGCGTGAGAAAATCCCCGCGGCGTCCCAGTTGAGCATGTATCTCGTGTATGCGCGCACCTCATAGAATCCGCTGCCCAGCAGGTTGCCGAGGTCTATGGAGCCGTCGGCCTGTCCGTTCTCAATCCTTAGCTTGCGCGTCTCCACCACGTCGCCCGACGGGTTGAGCAGTTCAACGTAGAGCACGCGGCTCATGTCGGTGCTGCAGTGGCTGTCCGCGCGCACCACGTATGCCTTGAACCACATCGTCTCGCCCCGGAAATACCCCGTGTTGTCGAAGTGCAGATACACCTTTTCCTGCGGGAACGCCGTGTTGTAGCGCCCTATGTTGCCTGCAAACTCATACAGGCGTGAGGCCGCATCGCCTGCCGCGTCCGTGGTGCCGGTGGCGCTGCCAGTGGCGGAAGCAACCCCGCCAGTCGCGTGCGATTCATATACATTATGTGAACGGGCGGCCAGCGCCGTCATGCACAGCAGGGTGAGCGCAGTGAAAAGTAAGTGGCGGCATCCGCCCGGATTCTTCATTCTATTGGTCTGCATACGCATTTGTCGGGATTTTCGCACATGAATAGATAGTATCAGTGCCTGTCATGTCGGATATTCGGCAAAGAATTGTTTTAGTTATATTTACTTGATATATAACGGTCAGGAAGCTGATATATTGCATTCTGCTTCGTTTAATGCGGCGGCTTGCAAATCCGCCGAGGCAAAGAATGTGTCAGTGGAAAATCCGCCTGGAGCGTATCAAGCAGTAGGGACCGAGTCTTGGGGGGGGGGGTGGGGGGGGGGGCGCTGAGTAGGGGTAAAAAATGAATAAGATGTTAAATAAAATATAAATAAAAA
>CAJMSE010000012.1 GCA_905216025.1 uncultured bacterium
CTGCTCCCTGTTAATCGGATTCTCAGGCGGCTTAAAAAATGGAGGGTGTACCAAAAACCTAATTTTGATACACCCCCCTTTATTATATAGGTATAGTCGTCTTATTATATATGTATGGCAATCTCATCAATATGGATTTGCCTATTCTTTTCTGAGTGTAATGACTTTTGGCAGTTTCTGCCATTTCCTGTTGTTCGGCACTTTGAGCGTGCTGCCGCTTCCTTGCGTCAGGGTGAAGGTGCTGTCGTTGACAGCTGTGACGGTTGCTTTCAGGTCCTCACTGCCATAGTCGTTGATCAGTTCCAGTTCGGCCTTGTTCTCCGATACGGCTTTCCCTGAGGTTATGAGCCAATAGAAATTGTTGTTCTTCTTGCCCAGATAGCCGGGCAGATTGCCGAACATCTCATACCCGGGAACTGTTATGTCTTTGTCATAAAGGTTCATCCTGATGTATATCCGGTATTCATCGTTGTAGAAATACCCTTTGAATGGCGATGTATTGCCCTGTCCATTGACTGTAAGGCACGCAATTGCCATCATTACAGAGACTGCTATTCTTCTCATAATTAAACTTTATTGACAAGCAAAGATACTAAATATAAATCATTAAAAAGCTCGATTTTAGAAATTTATAAGTTATTTTATCGTAAAAATATAAATAATTGTGTAACTTTGCGCGCATATATAATTCGATATGATAAAAGGTAGATTGACCCCTGACTACATATTTGAGTCGAGTTGGGAAGTATGTAATAAGGTTGGCGGTATATACACCGTACTATCAACGAGAGCGAAAACGCTACAGGAAATGATGCTTGACAGGATAATATTCATCGGTCCTGATTTTTGGCAAGAGAATGAGAGTCCTTATTTTAGAGAAGACAAAGAGTTGTTCCGGGCATGGAGAGAGCATGCCGCGACCGAGGGGCTCAGCTTGCGCATAGGCAGATGGACGATTCCCGGCGAGCCTATTGCCGTTCTTGTAGACTTTAAACCGTTTTTTGAAAGTAAGAACCAGATTTACGGCTGGCTGTGGGAGAACTATCAGGTAGACAGTCTTCACGCATACGGCGATTACGATGAAGCATCCATGTTCTCGTATGCGGCCGCGCTGGTCGTAGAGAGTTTCTACACCTATTATAATTTAAAGGACAAGCATGTCATATATCATGGAAATGAATGGATGACCGGCTTGGGTCTGTTATACATCAACAACAAACTCCCCCAGATAGGAACCATATTCACAACGCATGCCACAAGCATAGGCCGGAGCATCGCAGGAAACATGAAGCCGCTGTATGATTACCTCTTTGCATACAACGGTGACCAGATGGCGGGTGAGCTGAACATGCAGAGCAAGCATTCCATCGAGAAGCAGACTGCGCTGAATGTCGACTGCTTCACCACGGTAAGCGACATCACCGCGAATGAGTGCAAGGAACTTTTAGACAAGCCTGTTGACTTCGTCCTGCCTAATGGATTCGACAACAGCTTCGTCCCGGCAGCGTCAAAGTTTGCCGCTAAGCGTAAGAAGGCAAGGCTGCGCCTGCTCAAAGTGGCCAACGCTCTCTTGGGAGAGACGCTCGACGACGACACCATGATAGTCTCGACAAGTGGCCGCTATGAGTTCCGCAACAAAGGTATAGACGTATATATCGAGGCGATGAACAGGCTGCTGAGGAGCAAGGAACTTAACAGGAAAGTGCTGGCATTCATCGAAGTGCCCGGATGGGTGGGCGAACCGCGGCAGGACCTGATAGAGCGTATGAACAGCGGGAAGACCTACGACACTCCGCTCGATGTGCCGCAGGTGACCCATTGGCTGCACGAGATGACTCACGACAACACCCTCGGGATGATGAAATACTTTGATATGCACAACCGCAAGGACGACAATGTCAAGGTGATATTCCTTCCCTGCTATCTTGACGGTAATGACGGAATTGTCAATATGACCTATTATGATATAGTATTAGGTAACGACCTGTGCATATATCCTTCATACTATGAGCCTTGGGGCTACACTCCGCTTGAGGCGATAGCGTTCAAGGTGCCGTGCATCACCACCGACCTGGCCGGCTTCGGCCTGTGGGCGAACAGCGTGAAAGGCGGCTATAGCGAGATAACCGACGGAGTAAAGGTTATCCACCGCACCGATTATAATTACTCCGAGGTTGCAGACGCAATCAAAGATACCATCACCCAGTATTCAAACTTCACAAAGCAGCAGAGAGACAGCGCCCGCAAGAAAGCCGAGCAGCTGTCACGCAAGGCGTTGTGGAGCGAGTTCATCCTTTACTATAAGGATGCATACGATATGGCTTTACGTAGAGCCGACGAGCGAAAAAAATGAATTTAAGACAAGTTTATATTATTAACAATTATGAAAATTAAAGCAGATTATGCAAACTCTCCTCTTTGGCAGGAGATTACTGTGAAGTCGATCCTTCCGGAAGAGCTTAAGTGTCTGGACGAGATTGCACATAATGTATGGTGGTCTTGGAACTACGAGGCAAGGGATCTGTTCCGAGATTTGGATCCGGAACTTTACCGCGAGGTGAACCACAACCCTGTCCTTCTGCTCGAGCGTCTCAGCTATGAGCGCATCGAGGAGATAGGAAAGGACAAGGAACTCATGAAGAGAATCAAGAATGTATATGCTCTTTTCCACGAATACATGGACGTGAAGCCCAATGCCAACCGTCCTTCGGTGGCCTATTTCTCAATGGAATACGGACTGAACCACGTGCTGAAGATTTATTCCGGAGGTCTCGGAATGCTCGCAGGTGACTATCTGAAGGAGGCTTCGGACAGCAATGTAGACATGTGCGCCATCGGTTTCCTCTACCGTTATGGCTATTTCACACAGTCTCTGAGCATGGACGGACAGCAGATTGCCAAGTATGAGGCACAGAACTTCAATGCTCTTCCCCTCGTGCGCCAACTCGACAAGGACGGCAATCCCCTCGTCGTTGACGTGCCTTACACAAACTATCAGGTTCATGCCTATGTGTGGTGCGTGAACGTCGGCCGCATCAAGCTCTATCTTCTCGATACAGACAACGAGATGAACTCAGAGTTTGACAAGCCGATAACCCACTCGCTCTACGGCGGTGACTGGGAGAACCGCCTGAAGCAGGAGATTCTTCTCGGTATCGGTGGTGTGCTGACACTGAAGAAACTCGGTATCACGAAAGAGATATATCACTGCAACGAAGGTCACGCAGCACTCTGCAACCTGCAGCGTCTGTGCGACTACATCGACGGCGGACTGACATTCAACCAGGCAATGGAGCTCGTGCGCGCATCATCTCTGTATACTGTGCACACTCCCGTACCCGCCGGTCACGACTATTTCGACGAGAGCCTGTTCGGCAAGTACATGGGCGGCTATCCCGCAAAGCTGGGCATCACATGGGACGAGTTCATCGGAATGGGCCGCAACAACCCCGACGATCACGGTGAAAAGTTCTGTATGTCGGTCTTCGCATGCAACACATGTCAGGAAGTCAACGGCGTCAGCAAGCTGCACGGATGGGTCAGCCAAAAGATGTTCTCGCCGATATGGAATGGCTATTACCCCGAGGAAAACCACGTGGGCTACGTCACCAACGGCGTTCACTTCCCCACATGGACCGCTACAGAGTGGCGCAAGCTGTACTCTAAGTATTTCGACAAGACTTTCATGGGCGACCAGAGCAATGCCAAGATATGGGAGGCTATATATAATGTATCTGACGAAGAGATATGGAGCACCCGCATGGCACTGAAGCAGAAGCTCGTAGACTACATCCGCATGCAGTTCCGTGAGACATGGCTGAAGAACCAAGGCGATCCCTCGCGCGTGGTGTCTCTCCTTGAGAAGATTAACCCCAACGCGCTGATGATAGGCTTCTGCCGCCGCTTCGCCACCTACAAGCGTGCTCACCTGCTCTTCACAGACCTTGACCGCCTTGCCAAGATTGTCAACAACCCCGAGCGTCCCGTTCAGTTCCTCTTCTCAGGAAAGGCACACCCCGCAGACGGAGCCGGTCAGGGACTTATCAAGAAGATATACGAGATAAGCCAGCGCCCCGAGTTCCTCGGCAAGATCATCTTCCTCGAGAACTACGACTTCCAGCTGGCCCGCCGCCTCGTATCTGGCGTAGACATCTGGATGAACACCCCGACACGTCCTCTCGAGGCTTCCGGTACATCAGGAGAGAAGGCCGAGATGAACGGTGTCGTAAACCTGTCGGTGCTCGACGGATGGTGGCTTGAGGGCTACCGCGAAGGTGCAGGATGGGCACTCACCGAGAAGCGCACATATCAGAACCAGGGATATCAGGACCAGCTTGATGCCGCAACAATCTATAACCTCCTCGAGCGTGAAATCATACCTCTCTACTACAAGAAGAACGATAAGGGATACAGCGAGGATTGGGTGAAGGTTATCAAGAACTCTATCGCACAGATTGCTCCCCACTACACGATGAAGCGCCAGCTCGACGACTACTACGACAAGTTCTACACCAAGGAAGCTGCCCGCTTCAAGACTCTTGCGGCCGACAACAACCGCCTTGCCAAGGACATCGCACAGTGGAAAGAGGCCGTTGCCGAGCGTTGGGACTCTATCAAGGTGGTTTCTTCCGAGTGGAATATCCCGTCTACGGGAATTGAGACCGGCAAGAGCTATTCTTTGAAATATGTCATCGACGAGCAGGGCCTCGACGACGCAGTTGGTCTGGAACTCGTCAGCATACGCCAGGACAAGAACGGCGAGGAGCGCATTGCGAACATAATACCGTTCAATGTCGTAGCACACGAAGGCAATTGCTACACGTTTGAAGGCAAGCTGGAGTCTAACAACGCCGGTATTTTCAAGAGCGCCGTGCGTATGTACCCGAAGTACGACAAGCTGCCCCACCGTCAGGACTTCTGCTATGTAAGGTGGATTGAACTGCCCAACGCATAAGCACATTACTTAACGTAAACAAATCAAGGCATACCACATGCGGCAAGCATGGGTATGCCTTTTTTGATATTGTCAGGCAGATATAGATTTTTGCTGGCAGATTATAATTTTTATTCCTGCCTATTAGCATTCAAAACCGATACGTTTGTGCATCAAAACACGGCCACTTTTGACACACAAACGCACCGTTTTTAATTTGAAACCGAATCTACGATTTTGGGTAGCAATTTCTTTGGAATTTAATATTAAATCAATTCAACTATAATTAAAATGCGGATATAAACTTATGGTTTTAGATCGTTGTTGCCTTTTTTTTAGTTTCTGCCTTTAATTCTATTTCCGCAATGGTTCTGTCAACTACTTCCTGCAACTGGTATGAAGCGACTCCGATTGGACGTTCTATACCTCTGAGCGACCATTCAACAGTCGTTTTATCGTGTGATTTGCAAATCAGAACTCCAATTGAGGGATTGTCATCAGATTGTTTTAGCAATTCATCGGCTGCCGATACATAGAAATTAAGTTTTCCGGCAAACTCATGCATGAAATCGACGACTTTCAGTTCTATGATAACATAACATTTCAAGAATGTGTGATAAAATAACAAATCAGGGAAATAAGATTTACCATTAGGCATTCTCAATTCTGTTTGCCTTCCTACAAAAGCAAAACCTTTACCGAGCTCCAAAAGAAAGCGTGTGATATTATTTACCAAAGCATCTTCCAATTCTCTTTCATCATAACCTCTCTGCATGTTTAGAAAACTGAAGTTATATGGATCTTTCAGTATGTTTTGCGCAAGACAACTCTGTGGTAAAGGCAACTTTGAAGAAAAATTGGTTATTGCATTACCTTGGATTTTATAAAGATTTGCATTCAGATTGCTCTCCAATACACTTCTGCTCCAATTATTATCCACGGTCTTGTGAATATAGAACAGAGCTTCCTCTACAGACTTACATTCGGAAATAATATCTGTGTGATGTCTCCAAGGAACCATTGCGAAGAAATCCGGTATCAGAGATATTTTACCAGCTTGGTAAAATAATTCCGGTTTAGTCTTTATGGCTTCTTGATAGAAAGCAAACCAACGTCTCATAAAGTATAGATTGACCGTTGATAATCCTTTCACGTTAGGAAAGGATGCTCTAAGATCAAGGCTAAGCTGCTTTATAACTCCCGTTCCCCAAACCTGTTCTGGTTTCTTCTCAACCAAGTCTTGTCCCATGCTCCAATAGAACTCAAGCATGGCGCGGTTTACCTGTACAGCCGCTTTTACCTGACTTTTCTGAAACCGTTTCTTGATGTCGGAAAGCCATTCCAAATAGGCTTTATCGACAATTATTCCATCTCTGTTTATAAATGTAGGTTTATCCATTATTATTCATATTTTTCAGTTTTACATACTTCACTCTCATCGTCAATGCCTACAAAGATTGTTCCACCATGCGCATTGGTAAAGCCGCATATCCATTTCTGATATCCGTCGCGCCAGGTCTGCTTATATTCTATGTTCTGCGATTCCATCATGTTTATTTAACGTTTTGCTTGTTGGGGTTATTGTTAGTTTCTTTGTTGAGAATTACCATTTGGAAAACTCTGTCTTGTCCACACAGAAAAACTGCGCCATCGCTTTCTGTGTACACCAGATGGTTTCACCCTTGATAATTACCTGCACCTTGCCGGTTTCATCAGGGAGATTATATATATGTATTGTATTTCGTTCGGTATGATGAATGTTTCGCTTTATATCTTTTATTTGTTAATATCTATTACACTTCAATAACATCCCATCCCAATGTTTTTTTGACATGGGATTGAAATACATTGAATTGATTGCCCCATTGATGACAAACGGCAAATTTGATGCCATCGCGACTGATTATTATGTTTTTAGGCTCCAAATAGTATCGGTGATCGGCGTCTTGTCCTCTATCAATACGTTGTTGGATTTCTGAAACAGGCTTCACAACCCCATAACTTCCCTGCAGAAAATCGGGAAATGCCTCTTGTATTTGGCGAAATGTCGCTTGTGGGTTTTCTGCAACATATTTCTTTACCGTGGCAAGAACAGTGGTGCGTTTGTTCATTGGCATTCCGCCATTGAGAGAGAACATGGCTCGTTTCCCTTTTGGCTTTTCTTCATCTTCATGTTGATTGTATACCTCAACACTCACGTCAATACCAAGAAATGCGGCAACCTGTTTTATCATGTCAATCTTCGTGTTATTGCTCATATTGACATAAACCCACCAGCCATCTACTTGTTCCTGCCATTTATAATCGTCTTCGGTGACACGTTGCCTTTTGCCAACCAAAGGAAAACCGACAAATGTACGTCCATTGAATGTAGAAACACGAGACAGTGACATGTGCCGTAATGCTTGGATGAATGTATCCTTGCCATTTCCTTCACACGTAAAACCATCTGCAAACATCACCTTGAAGTCGATATTGGCAGACCTTATGATATTGGTAGCAGTAACCACATGAGGACGCTTGGGAGAAATTTCAACGGCGTCGGTCAATACATCAGCAATGTTTCTCTTGCGTGAAAGGCTTACTTTCAGCGGTTCTCCGGGAACATAATCTACTACCAGCACCAGTTCACGTTTCACTTGTGCAAGTGCAGGTTCTATTTTATCCGTCAGTGTAGGCAGTATTTCCTGACGGATAAGATCTTCCTCGAGTTTGGCAATCTCCTGCTTTAATTTTTCGTCTATGGAGAGATTAAACTTGCGCAAATTCTCCATTGTAATGTATAATTCGCTTAATGCTGACATTGTATTTGAGATTTAATTGTTATCATTAGTTTCGTATTCTTCGCGTGTTATTGGAGTTTTGGGGTCAACAATCAAAACTTCATCGTAAGTAAGACCATAAAGTTTATAGACCAACAAATCGATTTGTTGGTCTTCTTTGTGAAAATCAATGTCATTATACGTACTGATAGATAATATTTTTGTCACATGAGATATAATTTGGTTCTTCAATCTTATATTATACTTGACAGGTATTCTTTCAAGATATACAATTTTTACTTCTGCAAAAGTTTTGTTATACTCTTGAACTGTTAGCCTATACCAATATTCCATTAATTTAGAATTCAATATGGCTAATAAGAATTCTAATGAAATATCCTGTTTTAAAGAAACAGCCACATTTACGCTATTTAATGCAAAATAACGGTTATAATCTATTGATGCCGTAATTCTATCAGCTGTTGTTCTTATAAGCAATTTCGCCCCTACATCATAATACCTAATATCTCCTCCAGATTTTACATTCTCTTTCACAAATCGTATATAAGTAGAGACCGTAGGAATAACATATCTATTAAAATCTGCTCCTTTAATAATTGGAGCTAATCCCTCTTCATATATATATGTTAATGCCTTAGAATTACCTCTTGTCTGTATTCCATGATAAAAATCTATTAATGAACTTATTAAAGTAACATCTCCTTCATATAAACGTAAATACAATTTGATTTCTTTTTCAGGAACTATAAATAGTATTTCTTCCGATTTATAGAATAACAAATCATGTGATACGTAAAAATAATTAATACTATTAATTTTCGAAGTTTGTTCTCTTAAATCGGCAATAGCAATATTATTTTTAAGATTTGTTTTCTCTAAAAGCATTATGGATGTATCAACTTCTGCAGCTTCAAATATTTTCTTTCCAAGAATTATAATCTTATTTAAATTCCAATATCTTACGTAGTTTCTAAACTTGGAGAAATATATTCCAGAAATGAACGTATAAGGAGTTATATAGCAAAGATAACCTTTATTGCACAATAAATTCATTCCTTTTTCCGTAAAAACTGAATACGCTTCTATTTTATATTCGGCGACTTGGTACTCATCGCATATTTGCTGTAAATAGTTAGAGTGTTTAAAAATATAACCATAAGGTGGATTCGCTAATACAATATCAAATCCATCCTTCACTCCAAACATCCACTCCGGATCAAAGAAAGGAGATGAAGTGTTTTGATTGAACATATCCCATGACGCCAGTTGGTGTGCCTCAGCATTGCCCACGGCTCCGCAATCCTTTAGCATATCGGCTATTTCAAGACGCAAATCATTTACAATCTGACGGTATTTCCGCTTTGTCCTAACTGTCTTTGCTCCAAAAATCTTATGCTTGGCTATTTTCAGTTCTTTTTCTTTTGCCTTGATTGCGTCGCTATCAAACAAAGAAGTTCTCTTTTTATTCAGTCCAATAAGCGTATTGGCTGCCACAAACTTGGCTTCGAGATTAGGCAATGGACGGATGCCGAAGTTGTCGGCAGGATTGTTATTGGTCTTTTGGTCGACCACCAAAGATATAAAGAAGCGCAACTTGCTTATCTGTATGGCAATAGGTTGGATATCTACTCCATAGATGCAGTTCTCTATAAGGTAGAGTTTACGGGCATAGTCCGGACGGTTGATATTTTCATCAAAGCTGCGTTCTATGTCCGCTATCATATCCTTACGCTCATCCGAAGATGCGGTGCGGTAGGCCTCCGATGTCTCATTGATGGCCTTGTTGAGCATCATCTCTCTCCATTGCGTATTACCGGGGTCGATACGGTTGAGGATATGCACCATCTGCTGCAATATACCCATCGGGAACGCACCCGAGCCACATGCGGGGTCGAGTATTTTGCAGTTGTAGAGTGACTGCATAATACTTTTGCGCTGTGTATCGGAAAGTTCAACAGGGTCATCTGAATACTGCAACAACTGACGGAACTGTGGTTCCAACTCTTCCCCTACGGTCCGTTTAAGATGCGCCACCAGACTCTCATTCACCATATACTGTACAATCTCACGGGGAGTGTAGAAAGAACCGGTCTGTTTGCGGGCTGTAGTCTGGGTCTCCGGATTATAGGAAGCCAAAAGGTTTTCAAACACCTTGCCCAATAGCTCCGGGTCGAGCGATACCTCTTGGTCGAATGGGGTATTCTCTTCTACGGTGAAGTTGTAACGCTTCAGAATATCAATGATGCCACGGGCAGAGACTTTCTTCTTTTTCTTGTCGCCATACCATTCCGAAAGGTCTATGTTCTTTCCGACCTCTTCGCCAAAGAACAGATAATCAGGAACGATTAGATATTTACTGACATCTTTTCTGTCTGTAAAACTGTCATAATACAAATCCTTGTCCTTTTCGTCCAAGCAGTCAAACAATCCACCGTTAAGAAACGGTACTGTCCGGTTTGCCAAATCAACAAACAACTGCGGATTTTTGAAATAGCACTCATAACGCATGAGCTTGTTATTGTCATAATCAGAACGAACCGGCCTACCTTTTTCATCGAGTTTACGAAAATGCCGTTCCGTTATTTCCTTGCTCCCTTCCGCTGTAATAGGACTGTTCAGCATGGCAAAGAAAAGGTTTTGCAAGATAGCCTTATAATATTTGCTTTCATGTGACTTGCTGAATAAATCCACCATAGCATGGGGATTAAATCCTTCAATCAGATTGTTTGCTATATATTGTTCGTCAAAGAACTCATCAGGGATTAAGTGCCGTTGTTTCAGAAACCACACAAAAATCAGACGGGTAATCAGACGGATTGCACTCTCATTGTTATACTTGTCATCATCTGTCTTATCGTTAAGAGCATTAGGGAAACGTATGATTTTGATTGCCCAGGCATACCAGTCACTAAGCTCATTATAAAACTCCTTAGTCAGTACCTCCACGGAGAAGCGGCTGCGCAAATCATCAGCATTGATGACACGGCCTTTCTCGTTCAGATACTTATTGGGTGTATAATATGCGATACCTTTACCCAAGAAATAGCTGTATCTGCGAGGGTTGCTGTAATTCCGTGTCACTCGTGCCGAGTCATCCTTTCCTTCAAGTGTGATTTCAATCAGGGAGAAACGATAATTGTCATAATTGTCTTCGGGAACAAAAATGACCAAGGCACGGTCTTCCACTTCATCGGCAAGCATGCGGAAAGCCTCCTTTGAAAGCGACACCCTTGCATCGTTTTTCGATTTGTGCCTTACTTCATATACTACCAATTCAAGTCCGGCAGAAGAACCTAACCTGACGGCTTGGGTACTATATGTCATTTTAGAATAAAATGTAACCGGCTCAACTGTCGGAACAAAATCATCCGGCAGAAAACTGTGTTGCAGGAAGTGTATAAACTCCTGACGATTGTATGCTTTATTGAATTCCATATTGTGGCAATCTCTTTTTCCTTGTCGTATATATTATAACCGAATTATAACCGAATTATAACCGAATTATAACCGAAATTGAGTTAATCCATGTTCGGTTATCTTCCACGTCCGACCATTAACCGTTATCAATTCGGATTCCCCCATTTTATAAAGCAGTCTTCCTAAATACCTTTTCTTGGATGTCGTATTTAATGAAACAGGCATATTATTATGCAAGGCTTCGTAAACATCGGACAATTTAAAACCCTCATTTCCTGCGTCTTTTGCCAGTTGAAGAATTGTCTGTTCCATCAATTTTTGCTCAAGACCTTTTTCCTTGGTATAGTGACCTATTTGGTGGGTTATCTTTGCTACAGACAATGAAATAAAATAGTTTGGAGAGCGTCCTTCTATCAGCCCCTTTTCCCGCAAATGCTTAATGGCATTTGGAGTAACAGGTCTGTGCTTCTGAACTGCATCCAACCAAATACATTCCTTTAGAGTCAAATCTTGATTTGCCTTCAACAGCGAGGTGTATTTTTCGTCTATCATCTTACCATATATAGTTACACCTACAGTACGATTCACGTTGTCTATATCATAGTCTGGCATTGGGAAAAAACGATTACGCTGTTCTGCATAAATTTTCTTGATACCACGACCTACTGTATCAATCATATTGAAGTTGACCATGCCAGAACACAAACATTCATTTCGATAGTGTATCTGCGGACCTTTATGTTCCAATGCTTTTTCTATTGTCCCCGGAATAAAGCTTCCACCATTGCCATAGTACAATTTGTCCTCACCTTCCACAAAAGAGATACGCTCCCTTAACGTATAATCTTGATGGGCAATACAATTATGAAGAGCTTCGCGTATGGTGTAATCGTCATACTGTTTCATGGTCTCGGGGAAAAGTGTTCCACCTGGAAGCTCACGCATTGTCTTGTTGCGTATTTTGGCAAGTACTTTATCCACAGTAAGAATGAAGGGTATGGTGAAATGCTCATAGTCAATCACAATTTCGTCTTTATCCTGCCATGTCCATGTTATCTGTGCCACGGCTGGATATATTTTCTGTATAGAAAGTGGTTTACCTAACAGTAAGATTGCTGCACGTGTGAGTTGTCCATCACGCATCATCATGCTATGTGACAGAAATTCCTCTATACTCCAGCTATCAATTTCCTCTGACGGAATTTTTGACTTATGTACCTTCTTGAACATAATACGGGCTGTAGCGATTGCCAACTCATCAAGGTCATCAATCGAGGCATTGGGTACGAGTTGTGCTGTCCAATCGGGAAGAGGCGGTTGCTGACGTATTTCATCTTGTTTGGCTTGGTTGAGCGGTTTCAAACTTTCCCCATCACGGCCATACGCAATGCCCTTCCATTTCATCACAATGTTGCGGGGCGAAGCCGGCACTTTGAACAAAAGTACACGTTTGTCTTCTATTTTAATGGGAATTATCTCGCGAAATATCAAATTGTCCGTGGTGTGTTGAGACATATCCTGTTTTAATTTATTCAACGCAACTTCACCATTCTTAAAGTTGCTCCCAACAATCTCATGTTTTTTGTCCCATACACCAAAAACAATCCATGCAAAATCCCGTTCTCGTAAGTTCGCTTCATTACTAAGAGCAGAAAAGTAGCACCCTAATTCATCTATATCAAAACTGTACTCTGCTTTTTTGAATTCCACAACCTCATTCTCCGAGTGTTCCCAAAGTTGATGAAATATATCTATATAATTGTCCATAATCTTTTGTCTAATATTTTATTGCAGTTCCTCACTTAAAATCAATGTCTCCTCGCTATCATCTACTTTATTCTGAGCGATAATGACACGGGCCAGATACTCGGCAGATATTTTCAGCGGTAACTTTGCCGCATCTTTTACTGCCAGCTGATTGATATAACGTATTTCATATCCTGACAGCGCATCTGCTTGGATAACCTGACGCAGATCCTCCAAATAGTCTTTTGGCAAAAGATGCTTGTTTATAAAGAGCTTTACTTTAGCCAGAGCATTCAACAATTCCTTCTCATTACGTCCCGTTGTGTCATTGCTAAACAAGGATGCTTTAACTCTTTGATATATGGCATCGAAATCATCACTTAAATTCACTGGCTCCTCATTCTTTTCCGCCCCAAAAAGACCGATAGCCTCTTCTGCCGGAATCATGATCGGGACTGTTGTAGTATCACCAATCTTGAACACAAAGTCATCTCCCTTTCGTCCGAACATCAGCACGCCATTTCTTGGTTTTTCAATATTGCGGGCTGTCCTTGCGCGATGAGGCAGCTCCGAGGCTTTGTCGTATATCACGGTTCCTTTCAGACTGTTCAACAGCTTGCGGTAAGGTGTGTCCCATGATGCCTCTTCGTTGCGGGCAAATTCCTTGCGGTATCGCTCTTTGAAGAAAGCTTTGACCTCTTCTTCTTTGGTCAACGCCTTTGTGTCCTCTCCCATGATAGCATGAATCATTGCCATTTTAAGTGTGGATATTTCCTTTGTCCGTGTCTCTGCCTCGCCCACATCCGTTGGGAAATAGTTATAGATATACAGTTCATCGAACACCTTTTTGTTGATACGGTTGATGCGTCCGATACGCTGAATGACACGGGTAGGATTGTAGGGTATATCGTAATTGAATATAGCCCCGGCACGGTGCAGGTTATAACCTTCGGATATGGCATCCGTTGCTACCAGGATATGGAATTCATTCTGTTGCAGTGACTGTTTCAAGCCCGCATCGAAGTTTGCGCGTATGCGGTCTTTATTGGCCGGAGTGGCATCTGCCGAAGTATATTTCATGGCAGGTAGCCCGGCTTTCGTGAGAGCTTCACCTAAATAATCCACAGTGTCGGCAAATTCAGAGAAGACTATCAATTTCCTATCTGGTTCGTCCTTTATATGCTTGCGGACAATCCGGATAAACGAATCAAGTTTCGGGTCACACTTAATAGTGTTCTCCTTACCAAACCACTGTTCACGCAAATTCTTCAACAGTTGGATGTCCGCTTGCACATCAGAAACAAAATCGTCCTTTACATACTTCTTGTCTATCTCGAAGAACCCTCTGCCTTCATATTTCTCAAAAAGCTCTTCGATTTCCTCCATACCATCTTCTGTAGTTTGATAGAAAGCCTCCACATCGGGCAGGTTTCCCTTCTTGAACACAGGAATTTTATTCCGCTTTTCTATCCATCTGAGCATGTGCTCGGATGACTGTATCATGTATTGCAAAGAAAACTGGAAGGCCGCAACGGAACTTTCAAAACGAGCCACCAGCAAATGCCGCATGAAACTTGAAATATTGGTCTGGCGTCCAACCAAAAGATTAAACTTGACACCTGTCTTTTCTTCAAGTTCCTTCGCCAGTTTGTCTTGCAGTTCTTCCCTTATATAGAGTGCAGGAGAATAACGGGCTGCCTTAAAACGATATACCTCATCACTACTGCCATCTTTCGATTTATTGATTCTGTCCAAAGTGGAGATATATAAATCCTTCAGGCCGCTCAAATCATATTCCAATTCCTCCGGGTCGTTTGGCAATACCAATTGGATATGCTGCTGTTTCAAATCCTCTGCATATTCAGGAATATCTTGCAAGTCCAAACGTGAACGACGCACTACCAAAGGACTTATAATAGAACGGATGCTCCTGGCAATATCGTTAACCTCCTTCTTTACTTCATCATCAGTTGCCCTGCCTTGCCTTTGTTCTTTACGCAGAACCTTATATCTGTCCATCAAGTCTTTGAAGGAAGCGCCCAGATTCTCTACCGTTTTAAGTGTGGAACGGGAAGGTATCTGGAATAGTTTTATCAGCGCATAAATATCTGCCGGCTGATTGTTGAAAGGAGTTGCCGTAAGCAACAATACTTTATTCCCAAGGCAAAGATTATGTAACAAGGCGTAATCCTGAGTATATTCATTACGGAAACGATGCGCCTCGTCTATGATTATAAGAAACTGCTCACCCTCCTTTGCCAATTCCTGATAATGCAGGACAGCCTCTTCTATTTTCCCTGCACTGAATACCGAAGCCGTAAATCCGAATTCATCCCGATAGCCTTCCCATTGTTTATACAGGTGAGGAGGGCATACAACAATGGTCCGCAACCTCAGATTACGCGCTATTGTAGAAGCTATCACGCTTTTTCCCAATCCGACAACATCCGCCACAATAGCTCCATTATGATTACGTAATGCGTTTAGAGCCATATGCACGGCATCGGTCTGATATTTCAGGTTGGAATATCTGCCTTCCGTTATGTCATGCGGAGTCAATATGTTATCGAATGTGGGAATATTGAAATACTCTTTTAGAACACGGACATACATCAGGTACGGCGAATACAGTTTGTCATACCATATATGAGCCATCACCTTGTTGTTCCATTCGTCTATATTGTCCTCGCTTGCAACGACAACGGCACTGTCCCACAACTCATCGAATATCCTTTTCCCCTCGTCGTAGTCACGCTTGTCATTGAAACGGGCATTGAGTTCCAGCCGGCCTTTCATTCCTTGATAAGACAGGTTGCTTGAGCCGGTGATTAACACTCCGGGTAGTTCGCCTCCCTCGTTCATCACATCATTGTAGGCAAACAGATACATCTTGGAGTGGCATGGTTCCAGTGTCTTGCGTATTTCAAGAGTACCGTCAAGTATTTTCCCATAGAACATCTTAAACTGCTCCTGCTTCTCTGCCGTATCCAAAAAATCAGAGTCATTGAAAACCTTAACGAACTGTTTGTAATAATCTTCCTTGGCAACACCACGTGAAATTAATCCTTTTCTGAATGTCTCCACTTCACGGATATGCTTGGCTATTTGGATTTCCGCGTCTAATCCTATGAGAATTCTTATTTGTTTGTCCCTTAACTTTTCGGATAATTGAACGTAGCCGGAGTAATAAAAGTAACCGACCAGCATATATACGGCCTCTGTCTTTGGCAATATGCCATTGATTATGTCTGATAAAAACCGTTCTTTATTTGTTATGAAGTTGCTGCTCATAAGATTATATAGTTATATCTATATGCAAATGTATTAATTTTTTTTGTTATATAAAGACAAAACGACCATATATCACGTATTTTCAGATTCATTTTCCGACCACTGCTCTACGAGTTGCACAGCATATAATACGGGCAAGTCTGGCACAGTGTGTTGTCCGGAGTGGCTGTGAAGGGAACGGAAGGGTCGAATATCTCATTGATTTTCTGCCTTATCTGCTGCTCGAAGTCGCTGCTCACATCGGCGATGTCGGTTACCGGTTCGCCGCCGAGGCATAGGGTGGGGTCGTATGCATCCTTGGATGCATGTTGTATGAAGAGCAGCGCCGGACTTACCGGCAGACCGCGGCCGTTGGCTTGCGGCGAACGCCTTACGATACAGCTGTAGAGGAATGCCTGAAGGAAATAGTCACTGTGCTTGCCTATGCCGTCAGGGGAGAAGATGACACCGAGGTCTGTCAGCGGTTCAATCTTCTTGCTGCCCGTCTTGTAATCTATCACCCTGATGCGCTCTCCGTCTCCGTCGTTGATGCAGTCGAGCCGGTCTATGCGTCCGCCTATGGTGGTGACGAATGAAAGTTCGCCCGTGCCGACAGTCCAGTCTTCGGACACGTCCGTCTCCAATCCTATTATCCTGAACGGCGCAAGGTCCATGTCTATCTTGAGCAGCTGCTTCGTGTAAGTGATGATTACCTGTCTGCTTATCAGCTGCATGCCGTTGTACGACGATACCGGCACGGCATTCTCTTTCACCTTGAACAATTCTTCGGCAAACGTCTCGTCGACGATGCGCTCTATGAATCCCGTGTTTTCCTGGATATTCCTTACCGCCCCCTGCGTCACCATACCGGCCGATGCCGTCAGATGTCCGTATATCTTCTGCGATACGGAGTGAAAGATGTTTCCGAAAATCCTGTTGTCCATGCTACCGTCGTCGGCAGGGTCGGGCTCCTTGATGCCGCAGACATAGTTATAGAAGAATATCTTGGGGCATCGCATGTAGCGGTTTATAGCCGTGGGGGTGAGCAGCGGGATGGTGGAGTCGCGCTCCGTGTTCCGGCTCTTGTCGAACCGCGCCAGCAGCCGGTCCATCACCGCCTCCGTCTTCTCTATCTCCGACTGCCCGGCGGCAACGGGCACGGAGCCTCCCTGCAGTGTCTTCCGCTTTACGGAATGTCCGCTCTCGACGATTACCTGAAGCATGAACCGGCTCAGTTCGCCGCGCGTAGTGCCTTCGGTAGAGCTGTTGTACACCACGGTGATGTCGCGTGCGCGTTGCAGCAGCCTGTAAAAATAATATGAATATATGGCCACCTTGTTGTCTATCGTGGTCAGTTCGTGCGCCTTGCGTATACTGTAAGGGATGAACGAAGTGTCGTTGACTCCCTTCGGCATGTTTCCCTCGTTGGCCGAGAGAATCAGAAGGTTGTCGAAATCTATGTTTCTCGTCTCGAGCACTCCCATTATCTGTATTCCGGCGACGGGTTCTCCGTGGAACGGAATCTTCGTGCTCCGTACCACCTGGCTTATCAGCCGCTGCAGCGTGATGACGTCGATATCGAGGTCACCGAACAGTATGAGGTCTGAAAAGCGGTTCATCAGAGTGTACATCCTGAACAGCGACTCGCTGAACAGCTGGTCCTTGGCTGAGTCTTTCACTGCCGAGGCGATGCGCTCGATAATGCGGACAATCCATCCCGTCAGCCGCCCGATGAACGGAACGTCAGTCTCTTCGTTGAGATTGCTGAACAGCAGGGCCGTTCCCTCGTCGCATGAGAGCATCTTCCGGTCGGGATAGTAAATCTTCACCGTGCCGTTCAGCCGTGCGTGGAGTTGCTCGCCGAGCCCGGAGATATACTTCATCAGCGGATGGCGCAGCACGTGGTTCACGCTATTGAGCCGGTATCTGTCGGAGTGGCGTACGTAGCCTGTGGTCTGCATCGATATGAGGAGCGACACGAGCGATGCCACCGGCGACTGAGACAGAGGATAGCCGGCCGTGATATTCACCGTTTCCGGCAGTTCCGGAAGGCTGTAGACCACGGGCAGCAGCAGGTTCTCGTCGCAGAGGATGACAGCCGACCGCTTGCCCGCTGCCGAGTGGCCCTTCTCGTTGATCCATGTGCTTACATAGCGGGCCTGTATATTCTCCGTAGATGCGGATATGCAGGTGATATCTTTCGGAGAGGAGAAGTTATCGTAGATGGCATCATTTCCGGTGTCCAGTTCGTTGGGGAACATGTCCAAATAGCTTTGTATGTACCGGCCTGCCTCGTGGTTGCCGCAGTGACTGCTGCCCGCGTAATACTTGTCTATATCCCAGTAGAAGCGGGCACGGTCAGCCTTTTTCAGCCGTGTGAAGATTCTTGTCTCCACCTTCTGGAGCATGTTGAAGCCCACGAATACGTATGTGTCGTAGCGTAGGTCCATGTTCTCGTTCCTGGCAACCTCGCGGTAGAGGGCGCCCTCGTAGGCCAGCCCCTGGGCTTTCAGCCTTGCGTTGAAGTTCTCGTAGATGTCGTAGATGTGGCTCCACAGCGAGAGAAAGCGCTGTTTCAGCTCGGAGTTGTGGGTCTCGCTGAAGTTGTTGAAGAATCTCTTTATTATCTGTATCTGCTCTTCCGAGAGGTAGGACACGTCGTCGAGCTCGTGTATATCTCTCACATTGGCAAACACTTTGCTGGCGTCGGCCATGTTCTTGTCTATGTCGTCGAAGTCAGAAAGCAGGAGTTGCCCCCAGCTGTAGAAGTGGTCGAGGGTCTCCGTGGTGCCTGTGCACGCGACAAAACACTTGTAAAGGTCGCACACGAGCTTTATCGGGTCGGCTATCCTGAGGTCGGAGTGTGCTTGGAAGAAGTCGCTGATGGTTATGTAAGCCGGGCTCCATATCGGCCTTCCGGCAATCCGGGCAAGATATTCGTTAAAGAAGAGCGAGGCCCGCTTGTTGGGGAAGACGATGGCCGTGCGAGACAGGTCTGTGCCATGTTTCGCGATGATATCCTGCGCCACATATTCTAAAAATGCTTTCATACCTTTTTTATTTTATTGCTGTAAACAAACCAGAGGTATCCCTCCACGCTCTCGTATCCCATGGCGGAGATAAGCTCCATATATTCGCGTACCTGGCTATAATACTCATCGTGGGGATTGCCGAACTTGAAGTCGACCACCACCACCTTGCTACCGTCTGTCATAACTCTGTCGGGCCGCCGCTCCTTCACCTCGCTGGTGGTATTATCGGTGCTCAGGATGGTGCATTCGTTGAACAGTTGCCACCGGCCGGAGAACCAGTCTGCCACGCGGCCGTCGGCCAGCCGCTTTCTGAGCATGGCGTCTATGCCGGCGGTGTCGGCCGCGCTTATCACGCCTTCTGCGGTCAGCTGGGCCAGTGTCTTCTCTATATCATCCGCCGTGCGTATGCGCGAGAATACCGTGTGCATGATGCGTCCCTTGTCGATATATTCCCACTGCTTGCTGCCGGCCTCGCCATCGCCGATGAAGTTGCGGCTCTGATTACTCTGTCTAAACTCCGGCCGGACGCCGTACGAAGTGATATTAATCTGCTGCGGATCAGGTTTTTGAGTGAATACGTTAAATGAGCTCTTTGCTTTCTCCGCATGCCAGTCGGTAAGGTTGCCGTATGTGAAGCTGACGGGCATATCCTTGTTGCCGTCGTCCGCAAGTTCAGCCCCTTCCAACATGGCGGCCACGGCCGGCAGACTGGCCTGAATCAGAGGTGAACGGGAGTTTCCGCCGTTACGCTTCCCTATGACGAAGAGGTTGCATCTGGCACGCGTGAATGCGACGTAGAGCAGGTTAAGATTGTCCACCCGGTTTTGCAGATACTCGTGGAAATAGTCATTCTCGTAAATTGAGCCGATGAGGTTACTGCTGTAGTCGACGGGAATCAGCGGCAAACCGTTGTATGGCGGAGTGTCTGGCTTGCACCAGAGGATGTTCCCGGTGCTCTTCTCTATCTGCCAGTCGCAGAACGGTATTATCACGTTGTCATATTCGAGGCCCTTGCTCTTGTGTATCGAGATTAGCCTGACACCGGTCAGTTCGCTGCTCTGTATCGTCTTGCCGCAGATGGAGGTATCCCATTCTTCAAGGAAGAATCCGATGCACGGAATGCCGTCCTGCACGAAAGAACTGAGGTGGTCATAGAAAGCGCACACGTATGCGCTCTGTCCGGTGAGCGTATCGAGTCCGAAGATTGAGTAGATCCGCTCAGCAAGGTCATACAGCGGCATTGAGCGCAGCTCGTCGAAGCTGGTCGTATAGTCATAGGGAAGCATGCTGTCGGCATATTCACTGACGGCCATACTGGTATAGTCGGGTATGTCGCTGCCGAGCACATGCCTGCGGTATGCCTTCGCCAGAGAAGTTTTCGTGAGCATGTCGCCCGGATTTTCCAGCAGCCGCAGCGCCATGATGATAATGTTCACGGCCGTCGAGGCATCGAGTCTGAACGCTTCATCGGACACAATCTTTATGTCGGGAATTTCGTTTGACAGATATTCGGCTGTCAGCGGGATATATTTGTTGTTGCGGACGATGACCGCAATGCTGTCTGCCGGATAGCCGCAGGCGAGAATGCGCCGCACGGCAGCAGCCGTCTCGACCAGCGTGCATTCTTCATATTCGTCCCAAGGAAGCAGGCTCACGCTGACAAATCCCTCGTCGGGACGCGATTCCGGTATCGTCTGGGCCACATCCCTGTATGCCTCTTTCAACTGTTCGGAATATCCATTGCCTGGAGACTGGCATGCCTTGTCAATATTGCCGCATTCTACACCGACGGCGGTGGTGAAGAAGGCATTGTTGAATGATACTATGTTTCGCTGAGACCGGTAGTTCGTCTTCAAAGTGTTTATCGTCAGTTGCTCCGCCGGATGCGGAAATTGCGAGCCTATGCCGTTCAGCAGCTGCCAGTCGCCCGAGCGCCACCTGTATATGCTCTGCTTCACGTCGCCCACGATAAGGTTGCCGGTTTCCTTATTGCTCATACACTCAAGGAGCAGCACCTTAAAGTTTTTCCACTGCACCGAACTCGTGTCTTGGAACTCGTCTATCATGATGTGTCTTAGTTGCGCTCCTATCTTCTCGAAGATGAATGGAGAGTCATCAGTGCCTATGAGCGAGCCGAGCAGGTGCTGGGTGTCGCTCAGCAGGAAGCGTCCGGCTTCATCGTTGAGCTCTCGTATCTTCTTCTCAATGGCGCTGAGCAGGCGCAGCTGGTATAGGTGGCGCATGGTGAGCCCGGCCGATTTGTAGCGTACGCGTTCGTTAACTATCGTCTGCAGCAGGGGAATGAACCGGTCTGCAGCAAGGCCGTGGATTCGTTCCCTGTACGGACTGCCCTTGGTATACCATTTATCAGGCTTCTCAAGACAGTCTGTCACCCGCTTTCCGATTTTGGCATTCAAGTCTCCCGCATTTATCTTTAATATGAATCCGCCGACGCCATTGGACCCGAATGCAAGCTCTTTGACAGAAAGGCTCTCACTGCTCATAATTGCGAAGAACGTCTCGGCTGCTTCCTTAATATTCTCAGCGGCTCCGTCACGCTCGGCGGCAATCTTCCTTACATAGCCGCTGAAGAATCCCTTGGTGTCAATCAGCTCGTTGAGCAGGCTGCTCTCGGCCTTGTAGAAATCCTTGAATATCGTCTGGCCGAAGTTTTTTATGCTGCTGATTACATTCCAGCTCTTGTCGTCTGCAATCTTCTCGTTAATATAGGATATTATCCATTGCAGCAGCTCATTGCGTGAGTCGAGCTCTTCTATCAGCTCGTTTACGGCTTGCTCTTCAACCTGCATGTCGCTCAGTTCGAGGCGCATGTTGGCCGTGAGGTCGAGTTCGCGGGCCAGATTCCTCAGTATGTTTTGGAAGAAAGAGTCTATCGTCTCGATGCGGAAATAACTGTAGTTGTGTATCAGCAGCTGAAGGGCTGTTCCGGCGCGTTCACGCACCTTCTCCTCCGGCACGCCGAGGTCGCGGCAGATGACGTCCGTGTACGAGCGTGAGTCGTCGAGCCCTTTCCATATTCCGTACAGCTGACTCAGTATCCTGGTCTTCATCTCTTCCGTAGCCTTGTTGGTGAAGGTTACGGCGAGTATCGAGTTGTAGCAGTATGGGTTGCTTATCAGCAGCTTGATATATTCTGTAGCCAGCGTGAATGTCTTTCCGCTGCCTGCGCTTGCCCTGTATACTGTAAGTGGTTTGTTTTCTTTTACCATCGTCTGAATAATTCTAATGTGAACTTGCTTCCTATCTCGTGTATGCTCCCGTTGAGGAGACTGCCGAACACTCCGACGGAGAAATATCTGTTTGTGAGGCTGTATCCCAGTTCCAGGTACGGGCGGGTGTGCTCAATCTGTAAGGTACTCATGTAGAGACGCTCTGTCTCAATGTATTTGCCGACGAGAGGAATCCACGTCAGAAAGAGTAGGGGAGACTCGTATGAGACATTAGTGCGCACATAGTATTTGGATGCGTTGTACCACTGGCTGTTGAGCATCTGGAACTGTCCGGTCCAGTCGTCGGTGTCGTCCGGCAGATAGTTTTCCCGGAAATTGGAAAAGTCTACGAAGTAAGTGGTTGTTTGGTTTGTGTAGAATCCGCATCCGGCACGCAGGTTATACTGCCTCAGCCGCCTCAGCTGTTTATTGAACGACACGTCAAACTCATATCTCTCGTATTCCATGTTTGACCTTAAAATGTCGGGAAGGCTTCGCTCGTAGTTAGCCGTGAACACCGGACCTTTCACGTACGGGCGGAAAGCCAGCGATATCTGAGGGGCAAAGCTACGGTATGAGGTAGGCTTGCCCATCTCTATCATATCGTCTCTGTTCACTGCTTTCCTTACATGGTAAGTGCAGGCAAGCATCAGTGATAATTTCTTTCCTATGTCTGTGCTTGCCGAGAGTTTAAGCATGTTGTCGTCAAAATAGTCAAGGCTGAGCGACGAGAAATCCAATGTGTCGCGTCTCTCATCCTTAATTATATCCAGTATGCTTGAGTTTGTTATCCGGTTGCCGTTGCTCCATAGAAGCTCTACCCATCTGTTATGCTTTGAATTATATGTATATCGCAGCGGAGCATTGATATACATCTTCTTTATCTTGAAGTTATAGCCGGCACTCGGATTGAGGGATATGTTCTTGTTGTATGCAAAATCGTATCTTGCGTTTATCTTCATCTTATATGACAGGCCGCGGCTGTGGCTGTAGCTGAGATACAGAGGATTCAGCAGCGGCGACAGGCGGAACGACATGTTAGAAGTCTCGGCACTTGTACTGTTTATCATGTGGTCTCCGATAACATCCCATGCTATCTCCGTAAATCTGTTTCTTTTGGCACTCAACCCTTTACGCGGATTGCCGGATGTACTGTCTTTCCTTATATAATGGTCATAATAGATGCTCTTCTCAAAGCCGTTGAGAGAGTCTGGACGTATCTCGGCCATCATTTCCAAATCAGATTTGTTGTTGACGGCATCCTCATGGACTGTAATCGGTGGGCAATCATAGTTTACAAGGAACCTTGCTTCAATGTGATTGCCCATGAATTTGAACCTCGCCGTAGTCTCGCTCGACTTCGGAACCTGCATGTTCGCTTTTGAACCGACATTCATCTCAATGCTTGTGGCGAACTTTATCATATCGTACTCACCATTGAATGACGCCCGTATTATAGCCCCTGTCCGGTTATTCACAATGGCATCACCAGACACCAGCTGAGTGTTTCTTACCCGTGAACAGAATGATATCTTTGTTGATGTCCCGTCGATATCATGTATCTGGTATTTATAGAATTGCTTGTTAGCTTCATTAAATGGTGACAGAATCCTTCCGCCAAATAATGAAATGCCATATATATTGGGGATTGTATATGTGAACATTATAGGCATGGTTTTGCGGTGATGAGGAATGTTTCCAATGGCAATCTGCCGTTTGATATCGTAATGCTCGATATCCTTAAACTGAATCTGCCCGTATGTCTCCCCGAGATAGTTATGACTGCCTTTGGCAATGGTGTACATCGTGGGGATGAGGAATAGGGTAGGGTTGCGCTTTATAGTATTGAAGCCGTATTTCATATATATATTGCACGTCGTTCCTTCAATACTCTCCGCATAATTGCGCCTGTACGAGAAAACTTTGCCAAGGATGAGAGAATCAGGTTTGGATTTGGACAAAACAATACTGGGCATGAATAGCATCATGCCCAGTATCGATAATATTATGGACCGTTTCTGTTTCACCGTCCAAAAATACTAATAAAAAATTAATCCCGCAAAGTATTTCAGATTCTTTAGCCTAAATATTTCATAAGTATCTTAGCGTTGCCACTATCCCGCAGCTTTGCAATACTCTTCTCACGTATCTGGCGTACGCGCTCCCTTGTCAGTCCGAGCTGATCTCCGATTTCTTCAAGGCCCTTCTCATGACAGCCTATTCCGAAGCATTCTCTGATGATGGTGATTTCCCGTTCCTTCAAAACACGGTTCAGCACGCTGTTCAGTTCCTGTGCCATCGACTCGTGGTCAACATGCCGGTCTGTACGGCTGTCTTCTCCGCTCGCCATGACATCCAGCATGCAATTGTCCTCTCCATCTTGGAACGGAGCGTCGATAGACACATGATGACCGTCGGCCATAAGGCTCTGACCGATCTTTTCCTCATCAAGATTGGTAGCTTCGCTAAGCTCTGCTACAGAAGGATGACGTTGGTTCTCCTGCTCAAACTTATTTATCTCATGGTTAATCTTATTCAGTGAACCCACCTGATTGAGGGGAAGACGGACAATACGGCTTTGCTCTGCAATGGCTTGCAATATGCTCTGACGAATCCACCATACGGCGTAGGAAATGAATTTAAAGCCTCGTGTCTCATCAAACTTCTGGGCGGCCTTTATCAATCCGATGTTACCCTCATCGATAAGGTCTGTCAGGCTAAGGCCTTGATGCTGGTACTGCTTAGCCACTGACACTACGAAACGAAGGTTTGCGGTAACTAATTTATCCTTGGCACGTTCACCCTCCGGACCACCTTTCCTGATTTTTTGAGCAAGTTCGATTTCCTCATCAATGGAAATCAGCGGCGCCCGACCTATCTCAACAAGGTATTTGTCTAATGCTTCACTGGAGCGATTGGTTATGCTCTTTTGGATTTTTAGTTGTCTCATCGCTTGTTTCTATAATTTATTAAATGCCTGAAAATCAATTATGGAATGCTTTATTTTCAAAAAAACGTTGCAAAATTACAAAAAAAAAGCATACGGTGTACATCTCTTTATATAAATATTTAGGTTAAAAACACTTAAAATGAGGGCTGGTTGATATTGCAATGCTGTTGTTTTAGGAATATATGATGTATATTTGCAATACAAATTACAAAAGAACAGAACTACTAATTCCATATAATTATATGAAAAGAATATGTATATTGCTTATTAATGCTATGTTTTTTTCCATAGTGACATATTCTCAAGAGGCAGGCTCTAAGAGTCGGCGGACAACTGTTTATCCGCAATTTATTCCGGCAACAATCACATTGGAGTCCGGTAAAACAGTGAAAGAGCGTTTTGCCAATGTATTCATGAAGAATGGAACTTTGCTTTATAAGCGTAACGGCTTCAACATGCAGGCCGATATGGGCAGGATCAAGAGAGTCGACTTTGCAGACCGCACATACCTGAAAGTTGACACGATGCTTGCTTATGTAGTGGATACGGTTGGTAATAACAAGTTATTATGCTCAACCGTGATAGATTTAAACTCATATAAAACAGAACTGTTGAACAACAGGCAAATAACAAACCTTGAGCTCGGATCGCATGTGAATATATCAACAATGGATTTATCAGATACCAATGAGTATCCTCTTATCAATTTATATTACTATGATATCGCTGGTAAGATCATTAAAGTACATGAACGTAACGTAATGCGGGCCATTCCAAAGAATAAGCGCAGAGAATTTACTAACATCATACAATCAGACGGGTTCAGCTGGACGGATAAGGAATGGCTTATGCGTCTGTTGGAGATGATAAGATAAAATGCCACCTTTTAATTGATAACGGGCATTATGATAAATAGTAACAATAAGGTAATCATATTATAGAAGATATTTAATTATAGTATAGAAAACAACTTATCAAATGGTTAAAAAAGTATTAGCACTTACTGCTTTCGTCCCTATCATGGCATGGTCGCAAGTCTTTGACTTCGATATGACACGCCAGCAAAGTGAGTATTCAGAAGCGATTGGACACGGATATGATATATTGCCGGCCCCAACAAATAAGGGAAACGCTCCTTTCTATTTCTCCGTTAAAGTTCCGGATGGTAACTATAGGATACGAATAGAGCTTGGATCAAAGAAGAAGAAATCAGCGACCACGGTGCGTGCGGAAAGCCGCCGTCTGCTCATGGAGGAAGTGTCCTTACCCAAAGGGAAAACAGCGACATACGAATTCACTGTTAACAAGCGTTCGCCTAAAATCAATGACAAGGACAGAGTCCGTATCAAGGAGCGCGAAAAGGATTATCTCAATTGGGATGATAAGCTGACATTGGAGTTTAATGGAAGTTCCCCGGCAGTCAAGCAAATACATATAGAGCGTGTGGAGGATTGCCCGACGGTTTATCTGTGCGGAAATTCGACAGTCGTAGATCAGGATAAAGAGCCATGGGCAAGCTGGGGACAGATGATTCCCAGATGGTTCAATGCAGACGTGGCAATATCTAATCATGCCGAAAGCGGCCTCACAGCAGGTTCCTTCATAGCACAAAACCGCCTGGCAAAGATAATGTCTACCTTGAAGGCCGGTGACTATGTGATTTGTGAATTCGGGCATAACGACGAGAAAGAAAAAGGCCCCGGCTCCGGTGCATGGTATCACTATTCACGCAATCTGAAGATATTTGTTGATAACGTGCGCTCAAAGGGAGCTACAATAATATTCTGCACGCCTACGCAGAGGCGCCGGTTTGCAGCTGATAACAAGACCATTACAGATACTCATGGGGATTTTCCGGCTGCGATGAAGGCTGTGGCCCAGCGCGAGAATGTGCCTGTGATTGATCTTCACCAGATGACACGCAAGTTTTTTGAGGCGTTAGGATTTGAAGACAGCAAGCGCTCGCTGGTTCACTATCCGGCAAACACTTTTGTCGGGCAGGATAAGGAATTGGCAGATAATACCCATTTCAATACGTTCGGGGCCTATGAGGTTGCCAAAATGGTTGTCATGGGAATGAAAAATCTTAATCTTCCGATTGTGAAGAGCCTGCGAGATGACTTCAAAGACTTTGACCCTAACCATCCCGATGACTGGCATGCGTTCAAATGGGCACCTTCCATGAAGGCTGATATCATAAAACCGGATGGTAATTAATATCGTATACAAAGGTACTGATATTATAAACGAAGACAATCAAGAAACTGTAACAACATTGATAAACATCATAAACAAAGGCAATAATACTATAATTATAAGATAATGAGAAATAGACTGTTGACTCTAATGGCTATGACTGTTACTGCGGGCAGCATGCTTGCCCAGTCATGGCCGGCATCCTCTCCCGAGGCGAAGCCCGGAGCACGTTGGTGGTGGCTTGGTTCTGCCGTTAATGAGAAAGACATCCGCTGGAATATGGAGGAGTATTCTAAGGCCGGTATCGGCGCGTTGGAAATCACTCCGCTATACGGTGTCAAGGGAAATGAAAGTAATGAGCTGAAGTTTCTGTCTGCTCCTTGGATGAAAGCATTGAAGTTTGTCGAGGCAGAAGGCAAGGCTAACAACATTCTTATAGACATGAATAACGGTACAGGATGGCCTTTCGGCGGTCCAAGCATTTCCATTGAGCAAGCTGCTGCGAAACTTGTCCATACGGATGTGACAGCTTCCGGTAAGGAACTGCGCAGCGGAATTAATGTCAGCGTGACCGATGAGAAAGAGAAGCCCTTTGCCAAACTCAGCCGTGTCATAGCCTATTCGAAGAACTATACAGCAGACCTGACCTCCATGGTCGGAGCAGACGGCACACTCGTGTGGAAGAAAGCACCGAAGAACGAGTCGTTCCGCATCATCGCCGCATATTGCTCACGTACACGCCAGCAGGTCAAGCGGGCCGCTCCCGGAGGAGAGGGCTATGTGCTTGACCATTTTGACAAGCAGGCCGTGGCCGACTATCTCCATCGGTTCGATGTGGCCTTTGAACAGAATGGAGTGCCCTACCCCAACTCTTTCTTCAACGATTCATACGAGGTTTACAAGGCAAACTGGACTCCGTTGATGTTCGAGGAGTTTGAAAAGCGCCGCGGATACAAGCTCGAAGACCACCTGCTTGAACTGCTTGGAGAGAAGGAAGACAAGGACAACAAGGTGCTGAGCGACTACCGTGAGACGCTCAGCGACCTGCTTTTGGAGAATTTCACCGAGCAGTGGACCGCATGGGCACATAAGCATGGAGTGAAGACGCGCAACCAGGCGCATGGCTCTCCAGCCAACCTCATAGACATCTATTCGGCCGTAGACATACCCGAGATTGAAGGATTCGGTCTGTCTGAATTCGGCATAAGGGGCTTGCGCAAAGATGACGGCTTCACGCGTAAGAACGACAGCGACGTGTCGATGCTTAAATATGCTTCGTCTGCGGCTCATATCAACGGCAAGACACTCACCAGCAGCGAGACTTTCACATGGCTTACGGAACATTTCAGGACTTCCCTTGCCCAGTGCAAGCCTGACATGGACCTTATGTTCACCTGCGGAGTGAACAACATGTACTTCCACGGTATATGCTATTCACCTAAGGAAGACGCATGGCCCGGATGGCGGTTCTACGCCTCAGTAGACATGAGTCCGACCAACAGCATCTGGTATGACGCACCTTATCTGATGAAATACATCGAGCGGTGCCAGAGCTTCCTGCAGATGGGTAAGCCGGATAACGACTTCCTTGTCTTCCTGCCCGTACGCGACATGTGGGCCACCCGCAAAGGAACAGGACCCGGTTCGTTGCTTATGCAGTTCGACATACACTCCATGGCGAAGAAAGCTCCGGACTTCATCAAGAGCATACTGGATATCGACAAGGCCGGATACGACTGCGACTACATAAGCGAGAAGTATCTCATGGGCGTGTCATATAAGAACGGAATGCTTGAGACGGCAGCCGGAACACGCTACCATGCCCTCATCATCCCAGGCAGCGGACGTATGCCCCAGAGCGTGAAAGATCATATAGAAGCCTTGAAGGCGCAGGGCGCGGTTGTCATTTACGGAACGGATGCCGCCGATATGGCCAAGGCTGCCAAGGCCGAGACGATGAAGTCTCAGTACGGTCTCCGGATGATAAGGAGGAAGAACGATACCGGTCATCATTATTTCATAGCCAACTTGTCTCCGAAAGACGTGAAGGCACGCATACCTCTCACCGTCGGCTTTGCCGATGCGCGCTGGTTCAATCCGCTGAACGGCGAGATTTATGGCGTTAATGTAAATGAGGAGGGAGTATTGTTCAACCTCAAGAGCGGAGAGTCAATGATACTACAGACCTACAATGCCAAACTTCCGGAATCCGCCGCTGAGCGCCGCACAGATGTGCTGGAGAATGGAAAGAAGCTCGACGGTAAATGGGAACTCTCGTTCATAAGCAGTGCGCCGAAGGTAGAAAAGAGCTTCCGGCTCGACAGCCTATCCACATGGGAGTGTCTTGACGACGATTCTGTGAAGGTTACGATGGGTACCGGTTCTTATACCACCACCGTGAAGATGACGGCAAGCGAGGCGAAGGCCGATTGGGTTATCGACTTAGGCGATGTGAGAGAGAGCGCCAGGGTTTACGTAAACGGTGAGTTCATCGGCTGTGCATGGTCCGTGCCGTTCGTTCTCAACTGCGGAAAGGCCTTTAAGGCCGGCGACAACACTATACGCATAGACGTCACCAACCTTCCTGCAAACAGGATTGCAGACTTTGACCGCAAGGGCGTGAACTGGCGCAAGTTCAAAGAGATAAACGTCGTAGACATAAGCTACAAGAAGAACGGATATGGCGGATGGCAGCCCGTAGCAAGCGGTCTCAACTCGGATGTAGTCCTGTATAGGCTCAAATAATGCGCGGTCCCCTACCCTGTATCCGCTGTTGCAGATACGGTTACAGGCTGTAAGGTTTGCAGCCGCCACCATATAAATAAAGCCGCAGTCATGAATAACGCTTCAGACTGCGGCTTATTTTATGCCGTTCGATGTTCATGAAGTAGTCCGGCCTACTTCTTCCATCCTGTAATCTTTCCTATCGCCGGTGCAATCTCAATGTTGTCAATCCTTCCTTGGAACACCTCCGTGCCCGGTCCGATGGCATATATCGGGACATACCCGTTACTGTGGCCGCCGCTTGCCCAGCTTATCATTGCCGCTTCCGACATTATGCGGCAAGCCGTCTCGCCGAGTTCGTTGATGCAGTCCTTCACCTTGCCGTTCTTCCTGATAGCCTCTTCGATGGCCGTCCAGCGCTTCTTCAGTCTTTCCGTCTGGGCTTCAGTGAGGGTTATGCCGTCCCAGAAGCCGAACTGTGTCTTGAGTTCTCTCTCAACGAGAGCCCAGCCGAAACGTTTGGGAGCCTTCTTGTATAGCTCATTGAGATGCCACTGCAGCTCCGGCTTCGACATCTTCTGAAAGCGCAGCAGGTCTGTGTGCAGTTCATAGGGTCCCTTTCCCATCACCAGTCCGCCTGTCTCGTGGTCGGCCGTGACGATGATTACCGTCTCATCCGGGTGCTGCGAGTAGAACTCGTATGCCACCTTGATGGCCCGGTCCATGTCGAGCACTTCATTGATGGCCGTGCCTAAATCATTGCGGTGGCAGGCATAGTCTATCATTCCGCCCTCCACCATCAGGAAAAAGCCGTCTTTTTGCTGCTTTGTCAGGAAGCTGATACCGGCACGCGTAATCTCTTCAAGAGTCAGGTCGCCCTTGCGTCGGTCCACGGCATATGGTATATGGTCGTGGTCCAGCTTGCGGTTGGCCTCGTCGCTCTGCAGTAGAATCATCTTTCCGGCCGTGCGCGCCTTCTTCATATAGTCCTTATACCCCTTGGCTATGGTATATCCGGCCTTCTCCGCCTGTCCATACAGGCTGCCTTCCTCCGGTTTTTCTCCTGCAGCATGGAAGTCGGAACCTCCGAAATAGTCATATCCCGAGGCCACGAGCTGCTTGCCGATTTCATAGTACATCTGACGTTTGGGTACGTGTGCATAGAACGCTGCCGGCGTTGCATGGTCTATAGCGACGCTCGTGGACACGCCAACGGCCGCGCCGGCCTCTTTCGCCCATGCCGCCACGCTATTCACTTCGGTCTGCAGGTCGGTGGTGAGTCCGAGTGCCCCGTTCTTCGTCTTGCTTCCCGTGGCAAGGGCCGTGCCTCCTGCAGCAGAGTCTGTCACCCCGTTTGTACCCGAGTAAGTGTTCACCAGTCCCACAACCGGAAAGCTCGACATGAGAATCGGCTCAAACCCGATCTGCCCTTTCAGGGCTGCGAGATAGGTCTCGGTGACATTGACCTGATTGACTCCCATTCCGTCGCCGATGAAGTAGAACACATACTTCGCCTTGCCCTGAGCCATGACCGCAACGGCAAACACCGCGGTCATGAATAACGATAATAATCTTTTTCGCATAATATTGTAGTTTAAATCCTTTTATGATTCTTTTCAGCCGCGTTGCGGAGCACGGTCTTATCTCTTATTAATATAAAGGTTATGATGTAGGCATCAACTGCAAAGGTACAACTTTTTTTAATGCAATTTGTCGTTCATGATTGTTTTATTAGGTTGTGAAGCAGTTTACAGATAAAATTTGTAACTTTGCAGCAAAGCGGATTTCTCCGGCAGTATGAGTACTTGCATGGTACGTTTTTCATACAATATAGCCGGAAATGAATCTTATTATGGAATTTTATGAGAATCAGAAAACTGACAATGGGAATAATGACGATGCTCTGCAGCATGCTCGGCTGCACGGCACAGACAAAGGGATTCCGCAGCATGGGTGTGGAGGAGTTTGAGCAGGTGATAGCAGACACGGCGCAGGTGATATGCCTCGACGTGCGCACGGCTGGTGAGTTTGCCGACGGACATATTGTCGGGGCATGCAACATCGATGTGCTTGGCGACGATTTCGCCAGCAAGGCCGCGGCAAAACTGCCGAAGACAGGGAAGACGATAGCCGTATATTGCCGCAGCGGGAAGCGGAGCAAGAAGGCAGCAGGCATACTTGCCGGTCAGGGGTTCGACGTCGTCGAGCTTGACAGCGGATATCTGGGATGGACCGGTGCAGGCAAGACTGTTGTAAAGCAATAAAGTTGTGGTAGATGCTTATGCAGATAAGCAAATGTAGAACAAATAGTTAAAAGTAATGCAGATACTTCTTGCCAATGCAAAGATAATGCTTAGTGAGTCTGCCATTGAGCCGCAGACGGTTCCTTTGTTCCAGGCTGTGGCCGAGCAGCTGGCTGCAGAAATGGCCAGGATGGACACCGGAGAACTGATGCTGCAATTGGGCTGCAACAGGAAGATTGCGGCTGAAAACCAGCTGCGCTACCTGAACTTCATGGCTGCCCGCCGCATGCCGGCAATAATGGCATACAACGGGCAGGCATACAAACACCTCAAGGCGTGGTCTCTTGACCGTGATTCACTGGCCTTTGCCCAAAGTCATCTGTGGATTACGTGTTTCCTCTATGGCCTGCTCCGCCCAATGGACGGCATCGTGCCATACCGTATGGAGCACACGGCGCGGCTGGAAGCCACCGGAGACCGCCCTGTGAGCCAATACTGGAAAGACCGGCTGACGGATGTGCTCATAGACAGCGTGAAGGCCGACGACGGCATCCTCGTTCACCTGTCCACGGCCGAGTATGAGCACCTCTTCGACTGGCGGCGAGTGTGCCGGGAGGTCAGCGTGGTGCAGCCCCTTTTCTACGTGCGTAAAGGCTGTGGCCTTAAGATGCAAGCCGTCTGGGCCAAGGCATGCCGCGGCGCAATGGCACGCTTCATAATCGAAAACCGCCTGTCGTCCCCGTCCGGCCTGCAATTGTTCTCATACGAAGGATTTGAGTATGAACCGCACCTCGGTGAGGCGGCCTTCCCATATTTTATAAGGGGATAGCCCCAGGGCGCTATCCGCGCATTAAGGCTTTTGCGAGCACATATATCTTATACCGGCGTGCAGGAATCTCGCGCAACTTCCCGCCGAGACAGAACGCGGCAAGTTCTTTGCGTGCCGTATAGTCCGTGCATCCCGTGACGTAGCGGTAGTCTGATACGGCGACGGTTATCTCGTCGAAAGGTGTCTTATAGCGGGCATGCAGTTCGAGGATATGCCCGTAAAGCATCGTCCAACGGTCGTCGGCGGTCACTTGCCGGCGCACCTTCTCACCCTTTATCAAATGTACTCCCTGTTCCGCCACGCGCGAGCGCAACGTCTTTGCAGCGTTGAACCGTATGCCGTTGAATGCAATGTCGCGCGGCCCCACCTCGTCAAAGTCCTTCACTCCCGTCTTGTTCATGCCGAGACGGATGGAGAATGTGCCGAGGCTTTCCAGCGAAACGGTGTCTCCGTCCGCCAGCCTGTCGCCTATTATCCTCACCACGTCGTCCACTACGGCAGCCCCGATGGCGCCGTATCGGGCGGTAATCAGTTTCTTCATCCCGTCTGTCTTGAATGTGCGGCTCAAGGCCTGCTGGGGATAAACATCGCCCGTAAGTTCTGATTTTAAAAGCTTGTATTGTATCATGATATTATAAATTGGTTTTCCTTTCATTTTTGATAGCTGCCAAAAGCGTTTGGCCCAGCGCTCATAAACACTTTTGATAGCGGGCACAAACGCGTTTGACGCCTCGCGGAATACATCGGCGGGCAACCCGTCGCACCGTCAGACGCACTCCATTACACCGTCAGAAGGCCTCCGCCGCACCTTCACGGCATATCCCTTGCAGTCCAACTCGCTTCCGGCATCATCCCATCCTGCTTTCCGTTTTGCAAAGATAATACTTTTTTCAGGCGAAAGCAATAGTACGGGCGGTTTATCTGCATGCCGCAAGCACTGCGCCTCACGGCTGCGCCGGCCGGTTGACTGCCGATTATCAGGAGATTATGCACCCACGAGTCAGTTTTTAGCGAAACATGGCCGATAAGTCGAAAAAAATGTGTAAGTTTGCACTTCGAAAAGAGTATATCCGGATATGAAACTCATTGTTATGACAAAATCCACGTTCTTCGTGGAAGAAGACAAGATTCTCACATCGCTTTTCGATGAGGGGCTCGACATCCTGCACTTGCATAAGCCTGGGTCTACTCCCATATATTCCGAGCGGCTCCTCACCCTGCTCGACGAGGACTACCGCAGCAAGATAATCGTTCACGACCATTTTTACCTGAAAGACGAATACCGGCTTCGGGGCATACATCTTGACGATGCCCTTGCTCCGGTGCCCGACGGGTATAAGGGACGCTACAGCCGGACATGCCGCACGGTGGAGCAGCTGAAGGAAGCGAAAAAGAAAACCGAGTATGTATTCCTCGAAAACGCGTTCGGCGGCGGTGACGGCACGGAGCCGGGTGGAGCCTTCACGGCTGAGCAGCTGAAGGAAGCGTCGCGCCGCGGACTGATAGACCGTAAGGTGTATGCACTCGGAGGCATCGACATAGAGAATGCCCACAGGGCAAAAGACCTCGGATTCGGCGGCGTGGTGATATGCGGCGACCTTTGGAGCAGGTTTGACATACACAACCAGCCCGGCTATAAGGAACTCATCAGCCACTTCGAGAGGCTGAGAAAAGTAATCAATTGACAAACAGATTATTACAAATATAGATTAAACAATGAGCACACAAAACTCCTACATGGTTTTCTCGGGTACCAACACGAGATATCTGGCAGAGAAGATATGCCAGAGCCTGAAGTGTCCTCTCGGACAGCTCGTAATCACAAAGTTCTCTGACGGCGAATTTGCCGTATCTTATGAGGAATCTATCCGCGGCCGCGATGTATTCCTCGTGCAGAGCACATTCCCGAACTCAGACAATCTGATGGAACTTCTGCTGATGATAGATGCCGCCAAACGGGCATCTGCACGCACCATCAACGCTGTCATACCATACTTCGGATGGGCACGTCAGGACCGTAAGGACAAGCCGAGGGTCAGCATCGGGGCAAAGCTCGTGGCAGACCTGCTGAGCGTTGCCGGCATTGACAGGCTGATAACCATGGACCTGCATGCAGACCAGATTCAGGGCTTCTTCGACGTCCCGGTAGACCACCTGTACGCTTCCGGCGTGATACTGCCCTACCTGCAGGGGCTCCGTCTGAAAGACATGGTCATAGCCTCTCCCGACGTGGGCGGTTCAAAGCGCGCCAACACATACGCCAAGTACTTCGGCTGTCCGCTCGTTCTCTGCAACAAGACGAGGGCACGCGCCAACGTCATCGAGAGCATGCAGATAATCGGCGACGTGAAGGATAAGAACGTGGTGATCATCGACGACATGGTCGATACGGCTGGTACAATAACTAAGGCTGCCGACATAATGAAGCAGGCTGGAGCACTCACCGTACGTGCCTGTGCATCTCACTGCGTGATGAGCGGACCCGCCAGCGAGCGCGTGCAGAACTCTTCGCTCGAGGAGATTGTCTTCACAGACTCAATCCCCTACTCCAACAGGTGTGCCAAGGTGAAGCAGATATCTGTGGCCGACATGTTTGCCGAGACCATACGCAGGGTTATCAACAACGAGAGCATCAGCAGCCAGTATCTGGTATAGGCTCTTGCAGGAACAACTTAATATATTGGAAATGAACAAGATTTCAATGTTTATCATAGGACTGATGGCAGCAAGCTCAATGCTTGCTGCCTGTCAGTTAGACGGGTATAGGATTAAGGGCAGCGGCGATGCGCTGAAGAATGGCGACACGCTGCTCGTAATGGCAATCGACGGAGACAGCTACCACCCTATCGACACTGTTGTCGTAAAGGATGGTGAGTTCGAGGCATCGGGCCGCGCTGACTCTACGACTGGCTGCGTGCTCGTATGGCCACGGGAGACACCCCGGCAGCTGGTGTTTTTCATCGAGCCGGGAACAATCAGTATGACTATATCGGACACTCCGGAGAAGACCAGGGTGGCTGGTACAAAGACCAACGATATATGGCAGACCATGCAGGACAGCATCAACGTGATGGCAAGAGAGAGCGACATTATCGGCAGTAGCCTGCAGCAGGGTAACCTCCCGGCAGAGGAGGTGGAGGCCAAGAATGCTGAGTTAAGACGCATCAAAGAAGCCTTCGTAAGGTATGTAAACGACTGTACGGAGAAAAATATCGGCAACGGGGTGGGATATTTCCTGCTCATAAACTCAGGACCGATGATTAAACCGGAAAAACAGGCCGAACTGATAGACAAGCTGCCGGAGCAGATGAAGAACCGGCCGGCCGTCAAGGCGCTGCTTAAGAAAGTCAAGACAACCGAGGCAACGCCTGTCGGGAGCACGATAAAGAACTTCACGATGGACGACATCGACGGCAAGCCGGTGGACGTAATGACGGAGATTGCCCGCCATAAGATAACGGTGTTAGACTTCTGGGCCAGCTGGTGCGGTCCATGCCGGGCAGAGATGCCGGGTGTGGTGAGGCTGTATGACTCCTATGAGAGCAAAGGGCTCGGCATCATCGGAATATCACTCGACTCGAAGAAAGAGGCATGGGTGAATGCGGTGAAGGGCATGGGAATGAGATGGGTGCAGCTGTCTGACCTCAACGGATGGGACAATGCTGCGGCACGTATGTTCTACGTGCAGTCGATACCGCAGACAATTGTCGTTGACAGTAAGGGAACAATACTGGCAAGAGGTCTCCGCGGCGAAGAACTCGACGCCTTTGTCGCTGCACGGCTGAAATAGAACGGGCTCAGTATAAAAATCAATGTAGATGGTTTTGATTGATAATATCATCACCAAAGTAGGGACAGAGTCTTGTCTTTGTCCGTAGCCCGTAAGGGCTTTCGGCTGGAAATAGAATGTCTTTGTGCATAAAATATGAATATCATATCTGCCCGTGACTTAGCCTTTACGGGCTACGGACAAAGACAAGACTCTGTCCCTACCACTCAACACGCTTCCCTACGGATTTTCTACAGGCCTTAGAAACGGCCGTATTATAAAGCAAAAAAGAAAGGGACATATCTCTGTATTCTCCGCTGCAGATACCGCTTGGCGGAATGATGAATACAGGAATATGTCCCTTAATGTATCCAGAGGGTCTTAGTAAGACTCCTTCTCATTGGGGAAGTCGCTGTTCTTCACGTCTTCCACATAGCGCCCTATGGCTTCGGTCATTATGCCGTTGAGGTCTGCATAGCGGCGGAGGAAGCGAGGGCTGAAGCCCTGCGACATTCCGAGCATGTCGTCTACGACGAGCACCTGTCCGTCCGTGCCGTTTCCGGCTCCGATGCCTATCGTCGGTATGGATATCTCCTTTGACACCTGTGCAGCAAGCTTTGCCGGTATTTTCTCAAGCACAACGCCGAAGCATCCGGCCTTGTCGAGAGCTATAGCGTCGCTCATCAGTTTTTCAGCTTCAGCCTCTTCCTTGGCACGCACCGTATATGTGCCGAACTTGTTTATGCTCTGCGGTGTGAGTCCGAGGTGTCCTATCACGGGGATGCCCGCATCGAGGATGCGCTTCACCGTGTCGAGAATCTCGACGCCGCCTTCCAGCTTGAGGGCATCGCATCCGCTCTCCTTCATTATCCGTATCGCATTTTTCACTCCGTCGTAGCAGTCGGCCTGGTAGCTGCCGAACGGCATGTCGCAGATGACGAGGGCGCGCTTCACCGCTCTCACGACAGACCGGGCGTGATATATCATCTGCTCCACCGTTATAGGGAGCGTGGTGCTGTTTCCTGCCATCACGTTCGATGCCGAGTCACCGACAAGAATGCTGTCTACGCCGGCTCGGTCAACGATGCCGGCGGTCGTAAAGTCATAAGATGTAAGCATTGAGATTTTTTCTCCGCTTTGCTTCATCTCGATAAAGCGATGCGTTGTAACTTTCCTCGTATCGCTGTTTAAGTAACCTGCCATTATTTTATGTTTTGTTATAGTAAATCCTCACATCCTTCAATGCTGAGCCCAGTATAGTCCGGAACTACTATGTCGGAAAGCGGAGCTATGGCCTCGGGGCTGTTGGTCGTTGACAATCCGACGACCTTCATGCCTGCGGCACGTCCAGATTTCAGTCCGTTGAAGCTGTCTTCAAAGACAAGGCATTCGTCCGGAGCTACTCCGAAACCGGCCGCTGCCGTAAGATAGCAGTCGGGATCGGGCTTACTGCCGGTGAAATCTTCCGATGTCAGTATCCTGTCGAATAAGGTCTTGAATTCCGGACGCTTCGAGTATACGCTCTCCATCTTCGGCCTGTTGGAACTTGTGACAACGGCCGTCTTTATGCCGTTGGTGCGCAGAAGCTTTACAAACGCTTCGAAACCAGCCACATACTCAAAGCTCATGCAGCTTTCAAATCTGTTCAAATCAGCGGTTATCACCGACTGGTAAGCCTGAAGTCCGCCGCTGAAATACCTGTCGAAAATCTGTGTCAAGGTCTGCCCTTTTATCTCTTTTTCCAGGTTTGGAATCTCCGGATGATACTTGCGGCCCTGCTCTCCCCAAAAAAGCGAATACTGAGGCTCGGTGTCGAAGACCACTCCGTCCAAATCAAATAAAGCTGCTTTCAGTTTGCTCATAAATCCGTTATCATTTTGACGGTGCAAAATTAGTCAATTTTATCAGAATAATAAAATTTTGTTTTGTATTTAATAGCATTTGTATTATATTTGCAATTAATACGGTTAGAGATATATTTATGAAGTCATCATATATTAGATATGGCGCTGCGGCCATTTTACACCTTATTATATTACAGGCATGCAACAGCGACAAAGGAACCCACATCAGCTTTGAGCGGATTGACACCCGCAGGGAAACACGGTTGACAGGCAACGCAGACTCGCCAGGATGTGTGGTGGAGATGGCTGTCCATCAGGCAAAGGGCGTGAACGGAAGCAACGGCGGCAAGGCTGTCGAAGCCGTGAACAAGGCCATTGTAAAGGAGCTTTTCGGTATGCCGGGAGGGAATGTCGGCGCTGCGATGGATTCTTTTGCATGCAAATACATGCACGACTATGTCAAGGCGATGGGCCCGCTGTATGCAAACGACAGGAATGATGCCGCGAGACACTCATGGTATGAGTACCGGTACAGCATAAAGACGGAGGTGAAAGCAGAAAGAAAGGATGTGGATACATACATAGTAAGCACGTCGTACTATGAAGGCGGGGCGCACGGTATCGAGCAGACGCGGGTAATCAACTTCAATGCGACGACCGGAAGCGTGATAAGGCTGAAGGATATATTTGTTCCCGGATATGAGGCAAGGCTCACCGACATGCTCTTCACCGCACTGAAGAAGAAGACCGGCACGTCCGGCATCATAGAACTTCAGGACAAAGGCTATCTCTGCACCACGGAAATGTTTGTCCCGGAGAACTTCATGATGACCGAAGAAGCCATCGTTTTCATATATAACATATACGAAATCGCTCCCTATGCAAACGGAAAGACGGAACTTTCCATACCATGGAAAGACCTCTTGGACATAATGAAGAAGGAGCAGTAACCGACAGGCATCAATCAAAGAATATGCAACAGATACTTAAATACTTTCCTGATTTGACGGAAAATCAGAAGCAGCAGTTTGCGGCTCTGTATGAGTTGTACTCTGACTGGAACACGAAGATAAACGTAATATCCCGCAAGGATATAACAAACCTCTATGAACACCATGTGCTGCACTCCCTTGCTATAGCCAAGATGCTGAGATTCAAGCCCGGAACGGATATTCTCGACTTCGGGACAGGAGGCGGATTCCCTGGTATCCCATTGGCCATAATGTTTCCTGAATGCAGGTTCAAGCTCATTGACGGCACGGGAAAGAAAATACTCGTGGCACGGGAGATTGCCGGTGCTATCGGACTAAAGAACTGCTCGCCTGTGCATCTGCGCGGCGAAGAGGAGAAAGGAAAATATGATTTCATCGTCAGCCGGGCTGTCATGCCGCTTCCCGACCTGCTTAAAATCATGAGAAAGAACATTTCCGGAAAGCAGCGGAACGCGTTGCCTAACGGTATTATATGCCTGAAAGGCGGCGACCTGACAGAAGAAATCAGACCGTACAGGAATATAACGGAAGTTACAGAGATAACGAACTGGTTTGAAGAAGACTGGTTTAAGAATAAATATACTATCTATCTGCCATTGTAAACAGTATCATAAATATGCTGGAGATTAAGAGTTTTGTATGTAATCCGTTTCAGGAGAACTGCTATGTAGTAAGCGATGAGACTAAAGAAGCGGTGATAGTGGATTGCGGGGCTTTCTATAAGGAAGAGCGAAAGGCTATTGTCGGATATATACGCGACAACGGGTTAACCCCCAAGCACCTTATCGCGACGCATGCGCATATCGACCATAACTTTGGAAACAACACGATATATGATGAATTCAGGCTATCCCCGGAGGTGTTCTATAAGGATGAATATCTGATGGGGAAGCTCTATGAGCAGGCCGTCAACTTCTGCAACTATCATCTCGACTATGAGATGTCGCAGAGCATAAAGTACCTGCACGAGACGGATACCATCGTGTTCGGAAACCATGAGTTCACCATCATCCCTACACCGGGGCATACTCCTGGTTCGGTATTCTACTATTGCAAGGAAGAGGGCCTTGCCTTTTCTGGCGACACCTTGTTCAGGATGAGCATTGGACGTACCGATTTTGAACTGGGTAGCTATGCGGATATACAGAAAAGCCTCGCAGATGTCACATCAAGGCTTCCCCTTTCCACAACGATACTTGCTGGACATGGTCCAAGTACGACCATTGAGGATGAGGTACGGATGAATCCTTTTATAGAAAGAAAAATGTGAATGTATAGAGAATTAAATGTAAATGAATCCCCATGGGCAAGAAACAGAAATCAAACAAACGGATTCTAAAGGCAAGAAAAACAAGCAATAAGAATAGAATATACAAGCAATAGGGATAAAATAAAAGAGGAATCAAAACGATTCCTCTTTATTGTTATGATTAGTTCTTGAAGAAGTCTTTTACTGCTTCGTTGGGAACCATCTGCTCATTAAAGATGTAAGCACCAGTCTTCGGGCTCTTTACCATCTTTATTACCTTTGAATAAGCGCGACCATCCTTTGATCCTTCATGGAGGGTAGCGACGGTTTTCTTTGCCATATCTTAAGTGCTTATTTGTTATTACTTAATTTCTTTGTGAAGCGTCATCTTCTTGAGAATCGGATTGTACTTCATCAGTTCCATACGCTCGGGAGTGTTCTTACGGTTCTTTGTAGTCACGTAACGGCTGGTTCCCGGCATGCCGCTATTCTTGATCTCTGTGCATTCAAGAATAACCTGTACTCTATTGCCTTTAGCTTTCTTTGCCATGGTAATTAGTCTCCTATCACTTTAATATCTTTCCACTCGCAGAATCCTTTAGCGACAGCCTGCTTGAGTGCAGCATCAAGGCCTACTTTATTAATCAAACGCAGACCTGCTGCGCTTACTTTCAAGCTGATCCAGCAACCTTCCTCTACATAATAGAACTTCTTGCTGAAAAGGTTTACGTCAAAGCTACGCTTCGTACGGTGCTTTGAGTGAGACACATTACAACCTATCTGTGCCTTCTTTCCTGTAATCTGACAAACTTTCGACATTGCTATCTAATTTTTTGTTTCCTTTTATAACTTATTCCAAACAGGGTGCAAATTTAGCGTTTTTTTTCCTAAGAGCCAAACTTTTCCATCAAAGAACGGACTTTTTAAGAAATTTTATATTCGCGATAAGTGATTGATTACTATTCCGTTCACTTTGCTTCGTCAACTTCTGGCTCTTCCTTGAGAAATTCAAGAAACATTGTCATTGCTGTTTTTGTCGCAATGGCAAGGTTTATATCGCGGCCGTGATCAACCTCAATCTTGAATGTCCGGATGTCCGAAGGCTTACCGCAGGCTATCCATATCGTGCCTACAGGAGAGTCTTTGGTCCCTCCCGTTGGACCGGCAAACCCGGTGGCTGCTATTGCGTAATCCACAGATAAAGAGCGGCATGCGCCTTTCACCATATCTATGGCCACCTCTTCGCATACGGCTGTCTTTGTTTCAAGAAGCTCGTGAGATACGCCGAGCAGGCTTTCCTTTATCTCGTCCGTATATGAGATAATGCCTCCCTTAAAGTATTTAGATGCGCCGGGTATGGAAATGATGGCTTCTGCGATACGCCCGCCGGTGCAGCTCTCAGCCGTTCCCACTGTCTTTTCCTTTTCCCAAAGCAGCTGACTTATCTCCCTGCTTATTATCTTACTTTCAAAATCCATTGTGTTTTAATTTATTTAAATGTCACTTTAGAGAATGCCGGCTTGTCTATTGAACAGAAATCGCCATCCTTGAACTTGTAATATCCGGTTATTCCAATCATCGCAGCATTGTCTGTGGTGTAGCTGAACTTGGGTATATAGATTGTCCAGCCGTACTTCTTGGCATGCTCGGCAAATGCTGCACGCAATCCGTTATTGGCACTGACGCCTCCGGCTACGGCCACATGCTTTATTCCTGTCTGTTTCACAGCCTTGCGGAGCTTCTTCATCAGGATATCTACGATGGTGTATTCAAGACTTGCAGCGATATCTTCCTTGTTCTTCTCAATGAAGTCTGGGTCTGCCGATACCCAATCTCTGAGCGAATAAAGAAAAGATGTCTTCAAACCACTGAAGCTGTAATCAAGCCCCGGAATCTGTGGCTCAGCAAACTTATAGGCATGCGGATTGCCTTGACGCGCAAGACGGTCGATAATTGGGCCGCCGGGATAGCCGAGTCCCATGACTTTAGAGCATTTATCTATGGCCTCTCCTGCCGCATCGTCAATAGTCTGTCCGAGCACTTCCATATCATTGTATGCACTGACTTTGACTATCTGTGAGTTACCGCCGCTTACGAGCAGGCATAGATATGGCAATGGAGGGGCAGTATTGTCGTCGTCGCTCTCCTTGATAAAATGGGCCAATACGTGGCCCTGCAGATGATTGACATCGATAAGCGGGATGCCGAGAGAGCGTGCAAAGCCTTTCGCGAAGCTCACCCCGACAAGGAGAGAGCCCATCAGTCCCGGACCGCGTGTGAAAGCAATAGCGGACAACTGCTCCTTCGTTATTCCGGCACGCTTTATCGCCTGGTCAACCACCGGCACGACATTCTGCTGATGTGCCCTTGATGCGAGTTCGGGAACAACTCCTCCGTACGCCTTATGCACATCCTGGCTTGCCGTCACATTGCTGAGTAGGACGCCGTTGCGGAGAACTGCTGCGGACGTATCATCACAGCTGCTCTCTATACCTAATATATATATATCCTTGCCGTTCATCATCAATCACAATGTTTAGCCACATTTATATATACACCATTACCTAGTCAATATCTCCACACCATGCTCAGTCATCAGGAACGTATGCTCCCACTGGGCACTTGGCAACTCATCCCCTGTAATGACTTCCCAGCCGTATTCGTCGTCGGCATCGATAAAAACCTTCCATGTTCCCATGTTAATCATGGGTTCAATGGTAAACACCATACCAGGGACGAGCAGCATTCCGGTTCCTTTATGACCGAAGTGTGCGACCTCGGGCTCTTCGTGGAACTTGATGCCGACACCGTGGCCGCACAGGTCGCGGACTATACCGTAATGATATTTCTCTGCATGTTTCTGGATTGCATGCCCTATATCGCCGACAAATCCGAAGGGCTTTGCAGCCTCGGCACCAATCTCCAGACATTCCTTCGCCACGCGTACAAGCTGCTCTTTCTCAGGCGTTGTCTTGCCGATGATGAACATTCGCGATGCATCGGCATAGTAACCGTCGAGTATTGTCGTAAAGTCAACGTTGATGATATCGCCCTCCTGCAGCACATCCTCTTCCTTGGGGATGCCGTGGCATACGACCTCATTGATACTGGTACATACACTTTTGGGGAAGCCTTCATAGTTGAGGCATGCCGGAACCGCTCCGTGCGAAGTGCAATAGTCGTAGCATATCTTGTCAATCTCAAGGGTACTCATACCTGCGTGTATGTGTTTTGCCACTTCATCGAGCACTCCTGTATTGACAATACCGCTCTTCCTGATGCCGTCAATCTGCTCTGGAGTCTTTATCAGGTCACGCGTCGGAACGAGTTTACCTTTGTTTTCCCAATACATCACCTGCTTGTCCAGTTCCGTGACGCCTTGTTCACGGATAACATGCCATCTCTTTTTCTTTCCAAACATAATTGTCTATGTTATAAAAACACATGCAAAAGTACAATATTTCCAGCAAATAAAAGTAAATATTGCGGCAATATTGCTGACGATTACTTCAATAAGGGCTTAAAGTGGCCATTCCATCGGTCACCGTCGGGTCGCATACATTATTATATAACGCGTACATATATATTATATAAAGTATGCTTTCATAATATATAGGGCGTGGCTTCAGCCCTCAAACGATATCATCAGGGCGGTCTTCGTGTACTCCGAGATGCGGTAGCGGTTATCAGGCCGTTCATTGACAAGCCATATCACATAGCCTGCGGCGTCCGTGATTACCAGCTGCCGGCGCTTCTGAAACAATGTTTTTTTTGCATCAGTGAGGTAGTCGCTGATGAGTTTAGCCCCCTTCATGCCAAACGGAATGAACTTGTCACCGGCCTCAATATGTCTCAATGTGAGTGGGAATGCAATCTTTTCAGCATCAAGGCACGCAGTATTCTTTTGGCGCACGAGTTTGAAATCGTCATCAACCGCATGCTTGGAAATCACCATTTTTTTCTTTTCATCGAAGATATATGTCCCAGTTTCATACAGTTTCATCGGTTTCATCGGTTCTCTCTTACGCTCTACGATGATGATGCTGCGGTCTATCAGCAGTTCAAAACCGTCTGCGCGAAACACTTTTCCCGCCTGCCCGGCCAATCCGTAGAGGATGTTTTCAACCTGAGAAGCCGAGAAACCATAATCAGACAGCATCTCATGCAGCAGGTATTCGGGCGATGGTTCCTTCATGAGCAAGCCCGTGTCGATGGTCAGTCCGCCGTCGTCCGTTTTCCTGACGACCCTGCATATACCGGCCTTGATGGCGCTGTCGAACACCTTTACGGCTTCCGATACATACCTTGCCGTGCGGTTTATGTTCTCCGCTGCACTGGGGTTGATGCCAGTCAGCATCGGTACTACATTCAGTCTGAACTTGTTTCGGGTTGCCTCGTCTACAAGATTAGTGCTGTCCGTAACGTACCCCTGCCCTTTCTGAGACAGATACGACTCGATATCCTTGCGGCTGACGCACAGCAAAGGCCGCTTGATGTCCCCGTTGCAGGGTTGTATCCCGGCCAGTCCGTGTATGCCCGTACCCCGCACAAGGTTCATCAGCAGCGTCTCCACATTGTCGTCGCGGTGATGGGCTACACAGATATCCGCACACTCCAAGTCGTTACGCAACCGGCGGAAATAGGCGTATCTCAAGTTCCTTGCAGCGAGCTCGATGCTTATCTTGTGCATTTCCGCATATTGTACGGTATCAAAATGCACGAGATGAAACGGTATGCCGTTGTTCCGGCAGAATGTCCTGACAAACTCCTCGTCACGGTCTGACTCTGCCCCGCGCAGGTTGAAGTTACAGTGTGCCACCTCTATCTTATAGCCGAGCTCAAGCAGCACCAGCACCAATGCGATGCTGTCGGCACCGCCGCTCACCGCCACAAGATGGGTCTTACCCGCATCGAGCAGTTCAAAACGCCTTATATAGTTTGAGACAACCTTGCGAAACACGTCTGTCTATTCTACGTAAAGCACCAAGCCCTTCAGATATTCTCCCTCCGGATGGTAGATATTGACCGGATGATCGGCCGGCTGATGTAGCTGATGAAGTATCCTTACATTACGCTTGGCCAGTGCTGCCGCCGTAAATACCGCGTTGCGGAAATTGTCCTTGTTCACAACCTGACTGCACGAGAACGTAAAGACAATGCCGCCCGGCTTTATCTTCTCAAACGCCTTCATGTTAAGCCGGGTATATCCCTTCAGCGCGTTACGCAGTGCCGCCTTGTGCTTTGCAAAGGCGGGCGGGTCCAATATGATAAGGTCGTAGTTATCGCCGGATTCGTCCAGATACCTGAACGCATCCTCGCAATATGCTTCGTGGCGGCTGTCGCCCGGGAAGTTAAGCTCTACATTCTTTTTTGTCAGTTCGATAGCCTTGGCACTGCTGTCTACCGAGTGTACCAGTTCGGCGCCACCTCTCATCGCATAGAACGAGAAACCACCTGTATAGCAGAACATGTTGAGCACCTTGCGGCCTTCTGAATACTTTTCGAGAAGCGACCTGTTTTCGCGCTGGTCGACAAAGAATCCGGTCTTTTGGCCTCTCAGCCAGTCTACATGGAACTTCAGACCATTTTCTGTCGCCACATTGTCGTCCGAATATCCATATATAAATCCGTTCTCCTGTCCGAGGTCAGCCTTGAACGGCAGGGTTGTCTCGCTCTTGTAAAATATGTTCTGTATACGGTCGCCCATCACATCCTTGAGACTCTGTGCAATATCGGCCCTGCACACGTGCATGCCTACGCTGTGGGCCTGCATCACCGCAGTCTTTCCATATACGTCTATCACCAGCCCCGGCAGGCAATCTCCTTCGCCATGCACGAGTCTGTAAGTGTCGTTCTGCGGGTTGTCCGCCACCCCGATTCTTATTCTCAGTCTGAGTGCCGACTCCAGCTTAGCCTTCCAAAATGCCGAATCTATCGGGTCGTCATTGAACGACAGCACCCTCACGGCGATAGAGCCAATCTGGTAGTGTCCCACTGCAATGAACTTACCTTCGTCGGTAAAAACCCTTACCGTCTCGCCCTCCTCAATCTCTTCTGAGAATCTTTTTATCGCTCCGGAGAATATCCATGGATGGAAGCGCCGCAGGCTGTCATCCTTGCCTTTCTTCAGATATATTTCCTTGTAATCCATCTTCTGCCTTTATCAATTCATAATCGCCGGACTCCCTCAAGCGGGTCAGCTCTTCATAAAGCTTTATGCATGTCCATGCGTCGGTGGCCGCATAGAGTTTCTGTTTGTCGTTCAATATGTCTGCATCCCAGTTCGTAAGCCGCTGTGTCTTGCTTATTTTCTGCCCGAAAAAGTTTGCATAGAGCTTCTGCAGGCTCAGGTCTTCCACTCCAATTTCTTTCACATGGCTCTGTATGTCTATGAAGTTTCCCGGCTTGAAATCAGCCACTTTGTGCAGCATCGCAATGTCGTCGTTGAGCGACAGCCCTATCTTCGGCACCGTCACATCTTCCAGCAGTCTTATTATGGCCGGCGTCATGCCTGTGTGCTTGAGCCTGAACAGGAAGCAGATGTCGTGCGACGACACCTGGAGTAGCGACACCTTGTGGTTTACTCCTTTCTTGAAGGAAGGCCGTGTCTCCGTGTCGACTCCCAGAATAGGTTGAGACAACAGATAATTCACTGCGCTCTCTGTCTCGCCGGAAGACAGAACGACGACAATACGCCCTTCAAATACGACACGCGGAAGCGTGTTTATCAGGGCCTTATCATATCTGCTGTATAGTATTTTTCTCATTACAAAATCTTTTCAAGGTGCAAAAATACAAAAAACAGATGAGTTTATTGTAAATTACGACTTTTTTCTGCTAATTTTGCAGAATAATTTAGACGTAATCAAAGAAAATGGTTAGCAAGAAGAAAAAGAACAAGACATACTCTTTCAAGGAAGCTATAGGTCTTGACAATATACTTAACAACGAGAAGTTAAATTTCATAATAGGCTGTATCACATTGGTTTTATCCATATACATGATATTGTCTTTCGTGTCTTTTTTCACCACGGGAAATGCCGATCAGAGCCTCATTGAGACCCCGCGCGCCGGTGAGATAATGAATGCCAAGCGCGAGTTTCAGAACAGTTGCGGCTCGTTCGGTGCATATCTCTCCTATTTTTTCATCAAGAGATGCTTCGGATTCGCGGCCTTCATCATACCTTTCTTCCTCATTCTCGTTGCGATGAAGCTCATCCGCGTATACACGGTGAACATTCTCAAGTGGTTCATGTGCCTGATGGTAATCATGGTATGGGCATCTGTCACTTCGGCGAAGTTCCTGACTCCCCTTTTCATCGACTCTGCATTCAATCCCGGCGGCGACCACGGCATCTACGTATGCACATGGTTTGAGAACCTTATCGGTTCTCCTGGACATATCTCGCTCCTCGTGCTCATTGCCGTTGCCTTCCTTACTTATATAAGTACGGAAACCATATATGTTATAAGGAAGATGCTGAACCCTGTGAAATTCTTTACCGACAGGGTGCCGATGACCATCACTAACAATGAGAAACAGCATAAAGAGCCCGCTCCCGCCGACGACAGTATCGTCGAAGACCCTGACGTTTTCGATGATCCGACAACACAGACAGTCGATTTTGACAACGACATTGATATTCCCAAAGACACTCCGAAGCCGGTTGCCGGCAGTTCTACGGAGGACGGAAACGAGGCGAAAGGCGACGATATAGAGATAGAAATAAATGAGACGGAGACGGAGACTAAAGCTACCGGAAAGTCGCTTGCCGACGACAATGACGGGCTGATGGCTCCGTACGACCCCAAGCGCGACCTCGAGAACTACCATTATCCCACTCTCGATCTGCTGAAGAAATACGATAACGACGGCAAACCGTATATCGACATGGCCGAGCAGACGGCTAACAAGAACCGCATTGTCGAGGTTCTGAGAAACTTTGGAGTGGAAATCAGCAGCATCAAGGCCACCGTCGGCCCCACGATAACTCTCTATGAGATTACCCCGGCACAGGGGGTGAGGATATCCAAAATCCGGAATCTTGAAGACGACATTGCCCTCAGCCTCTCGGCTCTCGGCATCCGTATCATTGCCCCCATACCGGGGAAGGGCACCATCGGTATCGAGGTGCCTAATGCGAAGCCTAACATCGTGTCGATGGAGAGCATACTGAACTCCAAGAAGTTCCAGGAGGCAGCCATGGAGCTGCCCTGCGCCGTCGGCAAGACCATCACTAACGAGGTCTTCATGTTCGACCTTGCTAAGATTCCGCACCTTCTTGTCGCCGGAGCCACCGGTCAGGGTAAGTCTGTCGGCCTCAATGCCATCATCACGTCGCTGCTCTACAAGAAGCATCCCGCCGAACTGAAGATAGTCCTCATCGACCCGAAGAAGGTCGAGTTCAGCATCTACGACTCAATATCAAACCACTTCCTTGCCAAGGTTCCGGACGAAGATGCAGAGCCGATCATCACCGATGTCACAAAGGTGGTGCGCACGCTGAACTCTCTCTGCAAGGAGATGGACACGCGTTACGACCTCCTGAAGGTTGCCGGGGCACGCAACATAAAAGAATACAACAAGAAGTTCATATCCCGGCAGCTCAATCCTCAGAACGGACATAAGTTCATGCCGTACATCGTTGTGGTGATAGACGAGTTCGGCGACCTTATCATGACGGCGGGAAAGGAAATTGAACTGCCAATCGCGCGAATAGCGCAGCTTGCCCGCGCCGTGGGCATCCACATGATAATAGCCACCCAGCGACCCACCACGACCATCATCACGGGTAACATCAAGGCCAACTTCCCCGGGCGCATCGCCTTCAAGGTGAGTGCTATGATAGACTCGAAGACCATCCTCGACCGGCCGGGAGCGAACCAGCTCATAGGCCGCGGCGACATGCTCTTCCTCAACGGAAACGATCCCGTGCGCGTGCAGTGCGCCTTTGTAGACACTCCCGAGGTGGAGCGCATCAACAGCTTCATCTCCAAGCAGCAGGGCTATGGCTGCCCGTTCGAGCTGCCTGAGCCCGATGTCGACTCTGGAGACGGTGCCGGAAGCTCGGCCGACTTCGACGTCCAGCATCTCGACCCGATGTTCGAGGATGCAGCTCGGCTCATCGTGCTCAACCAGTCGGGAAGCACCAGCCTCATACAGCGCAAGTTCTCCATCGGCTACAACCGTGCCGGCCGTCTCATGGACCAGCTCGAGAAGGCCGGTGTCGTGGGTGCTGCGTCGGGCGGAAAGCCGCGCGAGGTGCTCATACAGGACGAGGTAAGCCTTACAAACATGTTGAACTCTTTAAGAAAATGAATATGAGAAAGATTGCTATCGCATTCATGTTGCTGGCCGTATGCTGCACTGCCGCGGCACAGTCGGCAAAGACCGTGCTCGACAAAGCGGCGGCAGTGATTGGCAGCGGCAACGGCGTGACCGCCAGTTTCCGCACCGACGGAAAGCAGTACGGCAATACCAGCGGCACAATCATGCTGAAGAAAAAGCTCTTCCACATCTCAACGCCGCAAGCCGCAGTGTGGTTTAACGGCAAGACGATGTGGACATACGTAAAGAAAAACAACGAGGTGAACGTGAGTAACCCCACCGCGCGTGAGCTGCAGGCCATCAATCCGTACAACTTCATCAACATGTACAGCAAGGGATTCAGCTACAAGATGGACAAGGCGGGCAGCGAATACGTCGTGCACCTCACCGCCACGGGCAAGGGTCAGGGTATATCGGAGATGGTCATATCCGTCAACCGCTCAACCTACGTCATATCGAAGATAAGGATAAGGCAGGGGCAGGCATGGAGCACGATATCAATATCAAACTTCCGGAAGGCGGCACTCAGCAACTCTAAGTTCAGCTTCAGCCCCAAGCAGTATCCCGGCGCCGAGGTGATAGACCTGCGTTGAGGGTGTCAAACAAATGATATAACGAAGAAAAAGCATAACAGCCATGTACTTTACAGGAATAATAATAGCCGTAAGCACATTCTTAATAATTGGATTGTTTCACCCGATAGTAATCAAAACGGAGTATCACACCGGTACGAAATACTGGTGGGTGTTCCTCGTCGCGGGCATTGCCGCCATCGGCGGGGCCCTCTTTGTCAGCAATGTCATCCTCTCCTCGATACTCGGCGTCGTGGGCGCGTCGTTTCTCTGGTCCATCGGCGAGCTGTTCGAGCAGAAGAAGCGCGTGGAGAAGGGATGGTTCCCGGCCAACCCGAAGCGCAGCGGAAACAAGGCGGATAAAGGTAAAGGAAACGGTAGAGACTGATGAAAGCGATACTCTTTCTCGTGGGCAAGACCGCAGAAAAGCATTTCAATATCGGCATCAACGATTATGTCGGCCGTATCGCGCACTACATGCCGTTTGAGGTCAAGGTCATTCCCGACCTCAAAAACACCAAGAACATGACCGAAGCGCAGCAGAAGCAGGCCGAGGGTGACGCCATACTGAAGCAGCTGCAGCCGACCGACACGGTGGTGCTGCTCGACGAGCACGGAACCGAATACCGTAGTATCGAGTTTGCCCGGTGGCTCGAGAACAAGCAGAACACTGTCCGCCGGCTAATCTTCATCATCGGCGGGCCTTACGGATTCTCCGACGATATATACCGCCGTGCAAACGAAAAGATATCCATATCGAAGATGACATTCTCCCACCAGATGATACGCCTCATATTCACGGAGCAGCTCTACAGGGCATGCACCATCATCAAGGGTGAGCCATATCATCACGAATAAGTTTTAAATAGAAAGAAGCGGCATCATTGTGCCGCTTCTTTCTATACTCTTTCCACCTGCTTCACACCTTTCACCATGCGCAGTTTGCGCATCAGTGCCTCCATCTTGGATGTGTCGTCAATCATGACGACAAGGTTTCCGCGGAACAGTCCGTCGTTACTGTCGATGCTTATGCTGCGCAGCACGAGTTTCTCGTCCTTGCTGATGATGCTCGTCAGGTTGTTGACGATTCCTATGTCGTCGTTTCCGATGACACGGAGCGTTATCGCATATTGCGAAGAACCCTTGCCGCTCCATTTCGCCTTGACCACCCTGTAGCCGAAACGCTTGCGCAGTTCGGCCGCGTTCGGGCAGTCGCAGCGGTGTATCTTTATGCCGCCGCTCACCGTCACGAAACCGAACACGTCGTCGCCGTATATCGGATGGCAGCACTTTGCCAGCTGATAGTCGAGTCCTTTCAGGTTTCTGTCTATCACAAGAACGTCGTCGCTGCCGCGTCCGGCCTGCTCGTTGTCTGCCGTGAAGTTGAATTCCTCGGCGCTCCGTGCCGGTCCTTCCTGTTTCACTCCCGTTTCGCGTGACTGTATTTCGAGGTATTTGTCTATCACGACGTTTATGTCGAGGTCTCCCTCGGCTATCTGCTTGTAGAAGTCGCTGACCTCCTTGTACCCGAGTTTCGTTATCAGCCTGGCCATGTACGACTCCTCGAGCTCAATCTTGCGGTTCTTGAACTTGCGCTCGATCATCTCTTTTGCAAAGAGCCCCTCCTTCACCTGAGTCTCCTTTATGGCCAGCCTGACCTTCGACTTTGCCCTCGATGTCTTCACGATGTTTAGCCAGTCGTGCTTCGGTTTCTGACTGTTGGAGGTTATTATCTCTATCTGGTCGCCGCTGTGCAGCTGCTCGCGTATGTTGACAATCTTGTTGTTGATTCTCGCTCCGGTGCAGCTGTTGCCTATCTTGGAGTGTATGTGGTATGCGAAGTCGAGCACGGTGGCTCCTTTCGGAAACTTGAAGAGGTCGCCCTTCGGCGTGAACACGAACACCTCGTCCTCGTATAGGTCCATCTTGAACTGGTCCATCACCTGCAGGTCGTCGCTCGTCTCAAGTATGTTTCTTATGTTTGTCAGCCATTCGTCGAGCCCTGTCTCTCCCTTTATGCCTTTATATCGCCAGTGTGCGGCCACGCCCCGCTCCGCAACCTCGTCCATGCGTTCCGTGCGAATCTGTACTTCCACCCACTTCTGCTCCGGGCCGAGCACAGTGATGTGCAGGCTCTCGTAACCGTTCGACTTCGGCACCGACAGCCAGTCGCGCAGCCGCTTGGGGTTCGGCTGGTACATGTCTGTCACTATAGAGTAAGCCTGCCAACAGTGCATCTTCTCCTTTTCGAGGTCCGTCTCTATGATGATGCGTATTGCGAAAAGGTCGTATATGCCCTCGAAGCCACACTTCTGCTTCTTCATCTTCTGCCAGATGGAGTGTATGCTCTTGGTACGACCCTTCATGTGGAATTTCAGTCCGGCTGCCGTGAGGCTTTCCTTTATCGGTCCTATGAACCTGTCTATATATAGGTCGCGTGCCTTCTTGGTGGCATTCAGCTTCTCCTTAATCATGTAGTAGGCGTCGTGCTCAAGGTATTTGAGCGACAGGTCCTCGAGCTCGCTCTTCAGTTTGTAGAGTCCGAGCTTGTGCGCCAGCGGCGCATAGAGGTATGCCGCCTCCTCCGATACCTTCATCTTGTCGTCCATGTTGCCGCAGTCGCGTATCTGCCGCATCAGGTTCACGCGGTCTGCAATCATTATCAGTATGACGCGCATGTCTTCCGCGAACGACAGCAGCAAGTTACGGAAGTTCTCGCTCTCCACCACCGGGTTCTTGGCATACAGGTCTGCAATGCGCAGAAGTCCGTGGAGGATGCGGGCCACAGACTCTCCGAACTCTTCCCTGACCTCGTCTATCGTCGTATATCCGCCTGAGATGCTCGGATGCAGCAGAATCGCCAGCACGGCATCGCGCTTGAGTCCTATTTCCTCTACGACAATCTGGGCCGTCTGAAACCCGAGCAGAATCGGGTTAAGCCCGAACACGTCGCGGACCACCTGGTTGTTGTCAATCGAATTCAGGAGATGCCTGCGCATCTTTTCCTCATCGCCGTCAAGCAGCGATGCCCCGATGGCCGTTTTCAGTCCGGTATAAAGCGCCTGCGTCTCCGCCCTTTCCGTCTCCGTAAATTCAAAAGTCCCGGTCATAATAATGTGTCTGTTTGTTAATATAATGATGCAAAGATACGATTTTTATTCGATTTCTTCGGTTTTCTGATAAAAAGTTGTTATATTTGCTGCATATATTGTTTTATAAACACATCAATTATTTATGTTATCACAAGAAGACCTTAAACAGATCGCCCTCAAAGGCATGACCGAGGAGCAGATCAATACTCAGTTGAAACAGTTTGAAACCGGATTCCCGTTTCTTAAGTTGGAAGCAGCTGCAAGTATCGGGCACGGCATAGTGGCACCGGAAGCCGATGAGCGCACCAAATACGATGAGGCATGGGAAAGCTACAAGGCTGAAGGCCGGAAGGTTGTCAAGTTTGTTCCCGCCTCGGGTGCGGCAAGCCGCATGTTCAAGGATGTTTTCTCGTTCGTAAGTGCAGACTACTCCATCCCGACAACCGACTTCGAGAAGCGCTATTTCGACAATATCTCCAAGTTCGCGTTCTACGGTGTACTCGACGAGACCTGCCGCAAGAATGAAGGCAAGGGCATCGGCGAACTCATGGCAGAAGGCAACTACAAAGCCGTGGCAGAGAACATGCTCAGCAGCAAGGGGCTGAACTACGGCCAGCTGCCGAAGGGACTGCTCCTATTCCATAAGTACGACGACGGCGTGCGCACACCGATGGAGGAGCATCTCGTGGAGGGTGCACTGTATGCGGCAAGCAACAACGAGGCACACGTGCACTTCACCGTGAGCCATGAGCACATGCCGCTGTTCAAGCAGAAGGTGGCAGAGAAAGCCGAGGTATATGCAAAGAAGTACAACATCAGCTACGACATCACTTTCTCCGAGCAGAAATCGAGCACAGACACCGTTGCCGCGAATCCGGACAACACCCCGTTCAGAAACGACGACGGCACGCTGCTGTTCCGTCCGGGCGGCCACGGCGCACTCATCGAGAACCTGAACGAGATAGACGCCGACGTCATATTCATCAAGAACATCGACAACGTCGTGCCAGACAGACTCAAGAAGGAGACTGTAGACTACAAGCAGGTCATCGCCGGAATACTCGTCACGCTGCAGGCCAAGGCCTTCGGATATCTGAGACTGCTCGACACCGGCAACTATACCCACGACCAGCTTGAGGAGATAATACGCTTCGTGCAGCAGGAGCTGTGCTGCCGCAACAAGGACATCAAGAACCTGGAAGACGCCGAGCTGGTGATCTACCTCCGGAAGAAGCTCAACCGCCCCATGCGCGTGTGCGGAGTGGTGAAGAATGTGGGCGAGCCTGGCGGCGGACCGTTCCTCACTTACAACCAGGACGGCACGGTAAGCCTTCAGATATTGGAAAGCAGCCAGATAGACAAGAACAACCGGGAGTACATGGAAATGTTTACCAAGGGCACGCATTTCAACCCTGTAGACCTCGTCTGCGCCGTGAAGGACTATACCGGCAAGCCGTTCAACCTGCCCGACTTCGTCGACCGTACCACCGGATTCATCAGCAGCAAGAGCAAGGGCGGCAAGGAGCTGAAAGCCCTCGAGCTGCCCGGACTGTGGAACGGAGCTATGAGCGACTGGAACACGATATTCGTTGAAGTGCCCCTCGGCACGTTCAACCCAGTGAAGACGGTCAACGACCTGCTGCGCGAACAGCATCAGTAAGAGACATCCCCACAAGGGATATAACTTTTATATACCATCTGCATAACATCATGTAACACATGAATTTATGCAGGTGGCATTATTCTTTTTCTTCATTCCACTATCCGCTCGGTTACAGTGCATGTTCCACCATACTTTCCGCCAGCTCTCAAAAACGTTTGGCGCAGCCCTCAAAAACTCTTTTGATAGCTGGCACAAACACGTTTGAAAGAAGGCACGACACATCAGCGGACAACCCGTCACACCATCAAAGCGCCTCCACCGCATCATCAGAACGGCCCCGTTGCACCATCACCGGCAACTGCTGTCAGAGCCGTCAACGCATACTCCGGCTGCACCTGAAAAGCCGCTACATACCAGCTTTCACCTCCCAAAACAATGCCGACAGACCCTTTTCACGTCAAATAAAACTATATTTAACCCCAATTTGTTTCTTTCTTTTCCGTTTTTACATTGATATTTAGTAACTTTGCAGTCCGATTTACATAATTATGGACAACAAGCAAAACAACAAAGCATTCTCAATGATTGCAGACATTGAGGGCGACTTCTGCGATTTATCAAATATCAACATGCCTGAGACCATGCCCATTCTGGCCGTCAGGAACCTCGTGCTTTTCCCAGGCGTCGTATCTCCGATACTCATCGGACGCGAATCGAGCATGACACTCGTGAAAAGAGCCGAGAAATCGGGCGCGCTGATAGGCATAGTATGCCAGCGGGACCCCGAAGTGGACGAGCCGGGAAAGAACGATCTGTACGAGTTCGGCGTCTTTGCAAAGATTGTCAAGATACTGACGCTGCCCAACAACAACATCACAGCCATCATACAGGGCCTCGGCAGACTGAAGCTGAACAGCATACAGCGCCGGAAGCCCTATCTCACAGGAAAGGTCGAGGCCGCTCCCGAGATTTTCCCATCTGACAAGGACAAGGAGTTTGCCGCTGCAATGGAAGACCTCCGCAGCACAACGGCCGAGTACGTGAAAATCAACGACGACATACCTGAAGAGGCCACGTTCGCCATCCGCAACGTCAACAACGACATGATGGCCCTCAACTTCATCTGCTCGAACATGCTGCCATCCATCGTGGAAAAGATGGAACTGCTGACGATGGACTCCATAAAGGGCAGGCTGTTCAACGCATTGAGGATTATAAACAGGGAACTCTCGCTGCAGAGCCTGAAGCAGGAGATACGCAACAGAACGCGCGATGACATCGATGAACAGCAGAAAAACTATTTCCTTCAGCAGCAGATAAAGAACATACAGGCCGAGATAGGTAACGGAGAGAGCTCGCCCGAAAAGCGTGAACTGCTCGACAAGGCCCAGACAAAGAACTGGTCGGACGAAACAGCAAGCATTTTCTATAAGGAAACAGAGAAGCTCGACCAGCTGAACCCGCAGAGCCCGGAATATAACGTGCAGCTGACCTATCTGCAGACGTTCGTGGCACTGCCGTGGAACGAGTATACCAAGGACGACATGAACATCGGCCGGGCACGCCGTATCCTTGACAAAGACCACTACGGCATGGAGAAGGTGAAGGAGAGAATACTCGAATACATCGCAATCCTCAGTCTGCGCGGCGACCTGAAATCGCCCATCCTCTGCCTATATGGTCCTCCTGGTGTCGGCAAGACGAGCCTCGGCAAGAGCATTGCCGCCGCCATGAACCGCAAGTATGTGCGCGTGTCCCTCGGCGGATTGCACGATGAGGCAGAAATCCGCGGGCACCGCCGGACATATATCGGCGCCATGCCGGGCCGCATAATAAAGAACGTACAGAAAGCCGGCTCGTCGAATCCGGTGTTCATTCTCGATGAAATCGACAAGATAACGCAGAACACCGTCAACGGCGACCCTGCGTCGGCACTGCTCGAAGTGCTCGACCCGGAACAGAACTCGGCTTTCCATGACAACTATCTCGACGTCGACTTCGACCTGTCAAAGATTCTCTTCATCGCCACGGCGAACGACCTCAACACCATTCCGAGGCCGCTGCTCGACCGCATGGAGATTATCGAAGTGAGCGGCTACATCACTGAAGAGAAGACCGAGATTGCCCGCCGCCACCTCATACCGAAAGAAAAGGACAACACCGGACTCAAGGACGAGAAGCAGCTGACCTTCAGCAAGAAGGCCATAGAGAAGATTATAGAGCAATATACGCGCGAAAGCGGTGTGCGCCAGCTTGAGAAGCAGGTGAACAAGGCCCTGCGCAAGCTCGCCTTTGCCAAGGCCGAGAACGAGGTGCTGCCCTACACCAAGATTACTCCGGAACTGATAGAGACCCTGCTGGGCAAGCCGCCATACTATCGCGACATATATCAGGGCAACTCATACGCAGGCGTCGTGACCGGTCTTGCATGGACGAGCGTGGGCGGTGAGATACTGTTCATCGAGACGAGCCTGAGCAAGGGAAAGGGCTCGAAACTGACGCTGACCGGAAACCTCGGAGACGTGATGAAGGAGTCGGCCGTGCTCGCATTGGAGTATGTCAAGGCACATGCTGACAAGCTCAACATCGACTACAGGATTTTCGACAACTGGAACATGCACATCCATGTGCCGGAGGGCGCCACTCCGAAGGACGGACCGTCTGCCGGAATAACCATCGCGACGTCCATTGCATCGGCACTGACGCAGCGCAAGGTCAGAAGAAACACTGCAATGACAGGCGAGATAACACTGAGAGGCAAGGTGTTACCCGTGGGAGGCATCAAAGAGAAAATACTGGCGGCCAAGCGTGCCGGCATAACGGACATACTGATGTGCCGCGAAAACAAGAAAGACATCGACGAAATACCTGAGATATACCTGCATGGCGTCAGCTTCCACTATGTGGAGAACGTGCAGGACGTATGGGACTATGCCCTCACCGATGAAATCGTGGATAATCCGCTGGTATTCACTATTGACGAAGACAAGAAAGAATGAAATTCGAACTGCAACATACCGATCCGGCATCCGATGCACGCACAGGTCTGATAACGACGGCACACGGACAGATAAAGACACCTATATTCATGCCCGTGGGCACATGCGGCAGCGTGAAGGGAGTGCATTTCAACGAACTGCGCGAGCAGGTCAAGGCCCAGATAATTCTCGGTAACACCTATCATCTCTATCTCCGACCCGGACTCGACACGCTGAAGGCTGCCGGCGGACTGCACCGGTTCATAGGCTGGGAGCGCCCGATACTGACCGACTCGGGAGGCTTTCAGGTGTTCTCGCTCACCGGAATAAGGAAGCTGCGCGAGGACGGATGCGAGTTCAGGTCGCACATCGACGGCTCAAAGCATTTCTTCACCCCCGAGAACGTCATGGACACGGAACGCATTATCGGTGCCGACATCATGATGGCATTCGACGAATGCCCGCCGGGACAGAGCGACTACGGCTATGCCAAGAAGAGCCTGGCACTGACACAGCGCTGGCTCGACAGATGCATAAAGCGCTTCAACGAGACCGGACCGCTTTACGGCCATGAGCAGACGCTCTTCCCAATCGTACAGGGGTGTACGTTCAAGGAACTCAGACGCGAGGCGGCGAAGTTCATCGCCGACAAAGGGGCCGACGGAAATGCCATCGGCGGACTGGCCGTGGGCGAGCCTACGGAAATCATGTATGAGATGATCGAGACCGTCAACGAGATTCTGCCGAAGGACAAGCCGCGCTATCTCATGGGCGTGGGCACCCCGCAGAATATCCTCGAAGCCATCGAGCGCGGCGTTGACATGTTCGACTGCGTCATGCCGACACGTAACGGCCGCAACGCGATGCTCTTCACATACAACGGAACGATGAACATGCGTAACAAGAAGTGGGAAAACGACTTCTCGCCGATAGACGAGACGGGATGCGAGACAGACCAAATCTACACCAAGGCATATCTCCATCACCTGTTCAAGGCGCAGGAACTTCTCGCCATGCAGATAGCAAGCATACACAACCTGGCTTTCTATCTCCGTCTCGTCACCGACGCGAGGGAGCATATCAAGCAGGGAGACTTCGTGGCATGGAAGCGCAGCGTGATTGACAATCTCGGCAGGAGAGTTTAGAATAGAGGATATATGGAATATTATAAAATAAGGAAAAGGCATAAGACACTGCACCGCCTCCGTGCCGTCAGGCGCAGGATGGACAGTTGCGGCGCGGCCATGCACCGGCTCGGGGTTTTCAATCCGCTGAGATACGTGAAGCGGATGGACAGATATATAATAGGTAAGTTCATCGGAACGTATATCTATGCCATCGTGCTTATCATTTCCATATCCATCGTCTTCGACGTCAACGAGAACCTGGCGAAGTTCACCGTCTACCACGCGCCCTTGCGGGCGATAGTCTTTGACTATTATGCCAACTTCGTGCCGTACTTCGCCAACCTCTTCAGTCCGCTCTTCGTGTTCATCGCCGTGATATTCTTCACATCGAAACTGGCCGGCAACTCCGAAATCATCGCCATGCTGGCATGCGGCATGAGCTTCAAGCGGCTGATGCGCCCGTACATGATATCGGCAGCCATGATATCGGTGCTGAACTTCTATCTCGGCTCATACATCATACCGAAAGGCACCGTGATAAGGCATAACTTCGAGTCACAATACAAGAACAACAAGAAGACGACGTCGGCCAGCAACGTGCAGCTGCAGGTCGGGAACGGCATCATAGCATGCATATCGCAGTATGACGACAAGTCAAAGACTGGCTACGGCTTCTTCCTCGACAAGTTCGAGAACAAGAAACTGGTGAGCCACATGACGGCAAACGTAATCAAATACGACACTATATCCGACTCACGCTATCACTGGAAGGTGATAAACTACAAGATACGCACGCTCAAGGGCATGCGCGAGCATATCACCTCGGGATTCGAGATGGATACGGTGATAATGATGGAACCGATGGACCTCATATTCAACAAGGGACAGCAGGAAACGCTCACGAGTCCGGAACTGAAGCGGTACATATCGAAGCAGAAAGACCGCGGCTCCGGAAACGTCGTGCAGTATGAGGTGGAATACCACAAAAGGATAGCCACGTGCTTCGCGTCGTTCATCCTCACCATCATCGGAGCAAGCCTGAGCGCACGCAAGCGCAAGGGAGGCATGGGCCTGTATCTCGGCATCGGCATGGTGCTCAGCTTCTCGTACATCCTTCTCCAGGCCGTAAGCTCCACATTCGCAATAAACGCTAACACACCACCCATGCTCGCAGCATGGATTCCAAACCTGCTATACTTCGTGATAGCATATTTCTGTTATAAAAAAGCACCAAACTGATGAAATTTGAAGAAACATATCTGAACGACAACATCCTCGACGCATTGTACGACATGCGCTTCGAGGAGTGCACCCCGATACAGGAGAAGTGCATACCTGAGATACTCGACTACCGCGACATCATAGGCGTGGCACAGACCGGAACGGGCAAGACGGCGGCCTATCTGCTGCCGATACTGAGCATGCTCGACGACGGAGGCTACCCCGCCGAGACGATAAACTGCATCATCATGTCGCCCACGCGCGAGCTGGCACAGCAGATCGACCAGGCCATGCAGGGCTTCGGCTACTATCTCGACGGCATCAGCAGCGTGGCCGTATACGGCGGAAACGACGGCAACCGCTACGACCAGGAGATGAAGAGCCTCCGCATGGGAGCCGACGTGGTGATTGCCACGCCCGGACGCCTGCTCAGCCACATACGCATGGGCAACATAGACCTCAGCAAGGTGAGCTTCTTCGTGCTCGACGAGGCTGACCGCATGCTCGACATGGGATTCAGCGACGACATCATGCAGATAGCATCCAAACTGCCGAAAGACAGGCAGACCATCATGTTCTCGGCCACGATGCCCGACAAGATACAGCAACTGGCACGGTCGATACTCAACGATCCCGTCGAGATTAAGATTGCGGTGAGCAAGCCGGCCGAGAAGATAAAGCAGTCGGCATACGTCTGCTACGACGCACAGAAGATAAAGATAATCAAGCATCTCTTCGCCACCGACCAGCTGAAGCGCGTCATCATCTTCTCGGGAAAGAAGGATAAGGTGAAGGATATAGCCCGGGAGCTGCGCCAGCAGAAAATAAACTGCTGCCAGATGCACAGCGATCTCACCCAGCAGGAGCGCGACGAGGTGATGTATAAGTTCAAGGCGGGAATGAAAGACGTGCTCGTGGCAACCGACATCGTTGCCCGCGGAATAGACATCGACGACATACAGATGGTCATCAACTACGACGTGCCTCACGATGCTGAGGACTACGTGCACCGCATAGGCCGCACGGCACGTGCCGACCGCGACGGCGTAGCCATCACTTTCGTCAACGACAAGGAGATATACAAGTTCCAGCAGATAGAGAAGTTCCTCGAGAAGGAGGTGGAGAAGAATCCCCTACCCGACGGCATCGGCACCGGACCGGAGTACAAGGCCGACGGCCGCAAGTCGCAAGGCAGCGGCACGCGCCGCCACGGAAAGAGCGGACGCCGTGGAAACGGACGTGGACGGAGCAGGAGCGGCAGCGGAAAAGACGCCGCAGGCAAAGCCGACAGCACCGCAGCACAGACCATAGTCACGCCTGCCGAAGGAAACGAGGCAACGGCCGGCACTAAAGAGGGCCGCAAAAGGAAGCGCGGCGGCAGACGCCACGGCCGCGGCAGAAAGAAGCCGGAAGAATAAGAACGGATTATGAAGAGGTTTCATTACCCCTCGCCTTTCAGCCGGGGTAATGAAATATGATACTTGACGGCTACGAAACGTATCGTAGACGTTATGAGGAAACTGGCTGTCACGGTAATCTCTATCGGGCAGCCAATTTCTGTAAGCCCCCAATAGGCGATGCCTCCGAGCAGGCAGGCCATGGCATATATCTCCTTACGGAATATGACGGGCTCGTTGTTAAGCAACACATCGCGTATGACGCCGCCCGCGGCACCCGTTATGCAGCCCATTATTATGGCCACCCAGAACGGCTGTCCGAAGGCTTGGCTTTTCTGTATGCCCGATATCGTGAACAGGGCGAGGCCGAAGGTGTCGAACACAAACCAGGCATTGTTCAGCTTCTCGATATGCTTCGAGAACACTATTACCACGCCGAGTGCGAGCGCCGTACATATCATATATATGGGGTCGGTCATCCAGAACGGCGTCGTGCCGAGCATGAGGTCGCGTATCGTGCCTCCGCCGATGGCAACGGCGATGCCGCACACGTATCCACCGAACCAGTCGAAATGCTTTGCCGCGGCATGCCTTATGCCGGATATGGCAAAGGCAAACGTGCCGAGGAACTCTATTATATAAGGTATGGTCGAGAAGGCTATCTCGTCGTTCATCTGCTCACAACATTTACGGGATTATCATTCATGAACGCGGCAATGTTGCCGGCCGCTGTGTTCAGCAGGCGTACGCGTGCCTCGTAGGTTGCCCATGCTATGTGGGGAGTGATGAATGCGTTTGGAGCGCCGAACAGAGGATTGTCTGCCGACGGCGGTTCGGAGCACATCACATCAGCTCCGTATGCGGCAAGATGGCCGCTCTTGAGTGCCTCGGCCACATCGCTCTCGTTCACGAGCGGGCCCCGGCCGGTGTTTATCAGTATCGCGCCGTGCTTCATCTTTGCGATGGAATCGCGGTTAATCATCTCGCGTGTGGCTTCTGTCAGCGGGCAATGAAGAGTCAGGATGTCGCTCGCAGAGAGCAGACCGTCGAGCGTGGTCTTCTGTATCCCCTGCGGAAGCGATGCCGAATTGCGGCTCGTGAAGGCGAAGACATCCATTCCGAACGCATGGGCTATCTGTGCGACGCGCAGCCCGATATTGCCGAGTCCGACGATGCCGATGGTCTTTCCCGAAATCTCGGGCAGCGGCGTGTCCCAATAGCAGAAATCGGCGTTGCCGCTCCAGCGGCCTTCCCTGTTCTGCGCGGCATAGTGGCCGATGCGGTTTGTGATGTTGAGAATGTGGGCGAATGTCATCTGCGCCACGCTGTCCGTACTGTATGCAGGGATGTTGGTGACGGTGATGCCGCGCCTTGCGGCCGCTTCAACGTCAACGACGTTATATCCCGTGGCAAGCACGCCTATGTATTTCAGGTCCGGAAGTTCAGCCATGACGCTGTCGTCGATGACAACTTTATTTGTCAGTATGATGGCTGCACCGGCCGACCGGCTGACGACGTCTGCCCTGTCTGTCCGCGGATAGACCGTGAGATTACCGAGACGCTCCAGCGCATCCCATGAGAGGTCGCCGGGATTGAGCCCGTATCCGTCCAATACGACGATATTGATATCTTGCCTTTGAGTCATGTTTTCTGTCTTATAGATGTTTATGTAATGTCTTATATCTCCTTTACTGCGATTTATAATGCTATTTGTCGAAGCGCTCTCCCCAGCAGTCACGCATCCGCTGGTTTAGTTTTTCCTCTGCCGGACTATGCTGTCCGTGCCATATACGCTCGTTCACAAGGGCGTCGGGCATATACTGCTGCCCGGTGAAGTGCCCCGGATAGTCATGCGGATATTTGTATCCGTCGTTGTATCCGAGCTCTTTCATCAGTGCCGTGGGCGCATTGCGTATATGCAGCGGCACGGGCATGTTGCCGGTGCGGCGCACGAGGGCGAGGGCGGCGTCGATGCCAAGGTAGGCCGAGTTGCTCTTCGGACTTGTCGCAAGATACACCGTCGCCTCGGCAAGCGGTATGCGCCCCTCGGGCCAGCCTATCTTCGCGATGGCGTCGAAGGCAGCATTTGCCAGCAGCAGCGCGTTCGGATTGGCCAGTCCGATGTCTTCCGACGCACTGATGACGAGCCGGCGGGCAATGAACTTCGGGTCTTCCCCACCCTCTATCATGCGGGCAAGCCAGTACAGGGCGGCATCGGGGTCGCTGCCGCGGATGCTCTTTATGAATGCCGAGATGATGTCGTAGTGCATCTCGCCGTCCTTGTCGTAGGCCAGCGGATTCTGCTGGAGGCGGTTCGCAACCAACTCGTCGGTTATCACGATATCGCCCGGCGGACAGCTCTCCGTCACAAGTTCGAGGATGTTGAGCAGCTTGCGGGCATCGCCTCCGCTGTATCTCAGCAGGGCGTCCGGTTCACGCAGCTCTATGTTCCGCTCTTTCAGCACGATGTCTTCGCGTATCGCGCGGTTGACAAGCTCCAGCAGGTCGGCCTTCTCAAGCGACTTCAGCACATAGACCTGACAGCGCGAGAGCAACGGCCTTATCACCTCGAACGAAGGGTTCTCGGTAGTGGCTCCAATCAGGGTGACGACACCTTTCTCCACAGCGCCCAGCAGCGAGTCCTGCTGTGACTTGCTGAAACGGTGAATCTCATCAATGAACAATATCGGGGAGGATTCGTTGAAGAAGCGGCCCTTGGCAGCCCTTTCAATGACATCGCGCACATCCTTGACACCGCTTGTCACCGCACTGAGCGTATAGAACGGGGTCTCAATCTTGCGGGCGATAATCTGTGCAAGCGTCGTCTTGCCCACTCCGGGAGGGCCCCAGAGGATGAACGAAGGTATCCGCCCGGAATCAATCATCCCGCGCAGTACCGAGCCCTCACCGACGATATGCTTCTGACCAATGTAATCGTCGAGTGTCTTCGGTCGTAACCGTTCGGCTAAAGGTTGTGCCATAATCAGATGCAAAGTTAGTGGAAATCAAAGACTATACCAAATGAATATGAAAAAAATATTATCCGCAGCCTGTCGCCATGCCGTGCCGCCGCTCAGCCTCCGCCGTGCTCCTCGCGGTAGCGCCTCGGCGACATCCCCGTGGTGCGTCTGAACAGGCGCGAGAAGTAATAGCAGTCGTCGATGCCCACCTTGTGGCATATCTGGTTGACGCGCATGTCTGTCTCGGAGAGCATGCGGCAGGCCTCTTTCACCTTCATGGTATTGATGTATCCGAGCGGCGTCATGCCTGTCTGCCGCTTGAACAGCGCGGAGAAATAGCTCGGGGAGTAGCCCACGTATCCGGCAATCTCTTCGAGAGTGGGCCGCCTCCCCATGTTTTCCTTCATGTAGTGGATGGCCGCCGTCACCACGTTTCCGTCGTCAAAGCGGTGGTCGGCATTGCGGAAAGTGTTCAGATAGCGCATCGAGGCGAGGTAATAATGAAGCATCGACGACACGTAGCGCAGGCAGTCGAGGGTATATCCGGCGTTGAGGGTGTTGAACATCTCCTCGAAGATGTTGTTGCGGTAGTTTATGCGCGAGCGCAGTCCAGGCTTGACGTCCTGCGGACAGTCCGCGCCCTGCGCGTAGATGTCGGAGTGGCTGCCCGTGAAATGCACCCAGTAGATTGTCCATGGATTGTGGCTGTCGGCTCCGTAGGCGTGGGGCCGGCCGGCGGGCAGGATGAAGAACTGGTTTGCATCGACGGCAAACTCCTGCTTGCCGACGCGGTACCATCCCGCACCGTCGGCGCAATATATCAGCACGTTCTGTCCGATGGGTTCCTTCCGCTCGCGGAAATGCCCGTCGGCATGCGGATAATATCCGATATCGGTGACGTAAAGGCTCGACACCAGCGGGTCTTTTCGCTCCATGTCTATAATCATCTGCGGCAGCACAATGGAACGCTCGCCGCTGAATCCGTCTTTCTGCTTCATGCTTGCAAATTTATATAAAAAATCCCGAATTATTAACCCCGTCGGGATAAAAAACCAATAGGTATCTGAGGGTTTGCATGCTATCTTCAGACGGTGGCATGCAAAGTTATCTTGCGTCATTACCGATTGTCTGCCGTCGGGTAAAACGTAAGATTATCCATCCTTTCAACCTGTTTTTCCATTTCCCCGTTCAGTCTTTCTGCATATCTTTGCAGACACTAACCGGTATAAACGCAATCTTTTATGGACAACTACAACAAGACATTCATCTCTTTCATCTGCCTTGTATCGGCCATGGGCGGTCTGCTCTTCGGCTACGACTGGGTGGTAATCGGCGGGGCAAAGCCGTTCTACGAACTCTTTTTCGGCATCGCCGCAGACCCTGTCATGCAGGGCGTGGCCATGTCGACGGCTCTCGTGGGCTGCCTCGCGGGCGCGATGGTGGCAGGGGCGATGGCCGACAGGTACGGCCGCCGGCCACTGCTCATCATCTCGGCCGTGCTCTTCACGCTGTCGGCCGTGGGCACGGGTGCGGTGAGCGACTTCACCTTATTTAATATAGCGCGCTTCATCGGAGGCGTCGGCATAGGCGTGGCGTCGGCCCTCTCGCCGATGTACATTGCCGAGATATCGCCGGCGGCGGTGCGCGGACGGCTCGTTTCGCTCAATCAGATGACCATCGTGCTCGGCATTCTCGGCGCGCAGATAGTCAACTGGCTGCTGGCCGAGCCGGTGCCCGCGGGCTGTACCGCGGCCGACATACTCGCGTCGTGGAACGGTCAGACGGGATGGCGCTGGATGTTCTGGGCCGAGGCTTTCCCCGCAGCGGCGTTCCTCGTACTGTCGTTCTTCATCCCCGAGAGTCCGCGTTGGCAGATGGTCCACACACAGGAGGACAAGGCACTTGCCACGCTCACGCACATCGGCGGGGCGGGATATGCCCGCAGCGAGGCCGGGGCCATGCGCGACGCACCGGCGGAGCCTTCAGAGAGCGGAAACTTGGCCACGCTCTTCTCCCGCCGCTATGCCGCGATGCTTGTGCTCGGCATATTTGTAGCCGTGTTCCAGCAGTGGTGCGGCACGAACGTGATATTCAACTATGCTCAGGAGATATTCTCCGCCGCCGGCTACAGCGTGGGCGACGTGCTCTTCAACATCGTCATCACGGGCGTGGCCAACGTCATCTTCACCGTCGTCGCCATATATACGGTCGACCGTTGGGGCCGCCGCTCGCTGATGCTCTTCGGCGCGGGCGCGCTGGCAGCGGTATACTTCATCCTCGGCACATGCTATCATCTGCACGTTACGGGCTTCTTCATGGTGGTGCTTGTAGTGGCGGCAATAGCCTGCTATGCCATGTCGCTCGGTCCGGTGACGTGGGTGCTGCTCTCCGAGATATTCCCCACGCGGGTGCGCGGCGTGGCCATGGCCACCTGCACGTTCGCCCTGTGGACGGGCTGCACCACGCTGACGTTCTCCTTCCCATCGCTCAACGCCTCGCTGGGCAGCAGCGGCACGTTTTGGCTCTACGGCGCGATATGCCTCGCCGGCTTCGCCTTCTTCAAGGCACGGCTGCCGGAGACAAAGGGGAAACGTCTGGAGTGATGACAGGCCGCGGGCAAGCCGACCTCAAACAGGTACAATTCATAATTTAATAATTCATAATCGGCCACAGGCCGACAACTCAACATTCGTAATTCAATATGGTTAAAGCATGGAGAGAGACGGTTGTCATCCCCACGTACGAGGTGGGACAGCCGGAGAAAAATCCTATATTCCTCGAAAAGAGAGTTTATCAGGGATCGAGCGGAGCGGTCTATCCGTATCCCGTGATAGAGAGCATCAGTGACGAGAAGACCGACGTGGAGTATCACGCGGTGTACATCGAGAACGAATATATCAAGGTGATGATACTGCCCGAGCTGGGCGGGCGCGTGCAGATGGCATACGACAAGATACGCCGGCGCCATTTCGTATATTACAACCACGTCATCAAGCCGGCCCTCGTCGGTCTGACCGGCCCGTGGATAAGCGGCGGCATCGAGTTCAACTGGCCGCAGCACCACCGCCCGTCGACCTATCTGCCCGTCGACTCAACGATAGAGGAGCATGCCGACGGCTCCGTGACGGTGTGGGTGAACGAGATGGAGCGCATGACGCACCAGAAGGGCATGGCCGGATTCACGCTGCGCCCGGGCTGCGCCTATCTCGAGATTCGCGGCGTGCTGTACAACCGCACCGACATGCCGCAGACGTTCCTGTGGTGGGCCAACCCCGCCGTGGCCGTCAACGACGACTATCAGAGCGTGTTCCCGCCGGATATCAACGCCGTGTTCGACCACGGGAAGCGCGCCGTATCGAGTTTCCCCATCGCCACGGGCACGTACTACAAGATGGACTATTCTGCCGGAGTGGACATATCGAACTACCGCAACATCAAAGTGCCCACATCGTATATGGGCGTAAACTCGAAGTACGACTTCGAGGGCGGATATGAGAACGACACCCGCGCGGGCATGCTTCACGTGGCCAGTCGCCATCTGTCGCCCGGCAAGAAGCAGTGGACATGGGGCAATGGTGACTTCGGTCGTGCATGGGACCGCAACCTAACCGACTCCGACGGCCCTTATATCGAGCTCATGGCGGGCGTATACACCGAGAACCAGCCCGACTTCACGTGGCTGATGCCTTACGAGGAAAAGCGCTTCACGCAGTATTTCATGCCCTACCGCGAACTGGGCATGGTGAAGCAGGCCTCGCGCGACTACATCCTCAACGTCGAACCGGCCGCAGAAGGCAGCGTGCGCATCCGCCTCATGGCCACATCGCGCAAGCGCACCCGCATCGTCCTGCGCTCCACCGCCGACGGCATGGTCTTCTACGACAACACCCTCGACCTCTCACCCGAAACTGTTTTCGACGAAACGGTCGCCACGGAAAGCGCACGCTTTGCCGACCTCGAAGCCGTGATAAATGAAGAACGAAGAATGAAGAATGAAGAATCCAATACCACAGCGGCAGCAACTTCTTCACTCTTCACTCTTACCTCTTCATTTAGAACACCCTCTTCACTTAAATGGTCTCCCGAGCCCGACGACATACGCCCCATTCCGCCCGCAGCCGAGGCTGCACAGCAGCCGCAGGACGTGAAGACCACGGAGCAGCTCTATCTCACCGGACAGCATCTCGAGCAGTACCGCCACGCCACATACAGCCCGACGGACTACTACGAGGAGGCGCTGCGCCGCGACCCCATGGACTACCGCTGCTGCAACGCGATGGGACTGTGGTATCTGCGCCGGGGCCGATTCGAACGTGCCGAGGAATACCTGCGCCGCGCCGTCGCCGTGATTACGCGCCGCAATCCCAACCCTTACGACGGCGAACCGATATATAACCTCGGTCTTGCACTCAAATATCAGGGCCGCCTCGACGAGGCTTACGAACGGTTCTGGAAGTCTGCGTGGAACAAGGCGTGGGCCGACGCCGGCTATTTCGAGGCCGCACAGATCTCACTGGCGCAGGGCCGGCTTGCCGACGCGCTGGACGAGACCGAACGCTGCCTGACCTCCAACTGGCACAACCATAAGTGCCGCGCGCTGCGGGCCGTCATCATGCGCCTCGCCGGCTGCACGGCGGAAGAGCGCCTGCGCTTCATCGACGAGTCATTGGCGTTCGACCGCTTCAACTACATCTGCCGCTACGAGCGTTGGCTGGCCACGGGCGATGACGCCGAACTGGCCGCGATGCGCGCCATGCTCCGCCGCTCAAACCACAACTATGACGAGGTGGCGCTCGACTATATGGCCGCCGGACGTCGCGAGGAGGCCTGCGCGATATGGCGGATGGCAGAAGAGGAAGGAGCAGTGTCGCCCATGACATATTATTATATGGGCCGCTGGGCCGAGGCCGAGGCCGCCTCGCCGGACTATTGCTTCCCCAACAGGCCCGAGGCGGTGGTGGCCCTGACCGCTGCGGCAAAGGAAAATCCCGCCGGCGCGCGTGCCTCCTATTATCTCGGATGCCTCTACTACGACCGCCGGCAGTACGACGTGGCCATCAAGGCATGGGAGCGCGCGGCCGCGCTCGACCCGAACTTCCCCACCGTATGGCGCAATCTGGCGCTGGCCTACTTCAACAAGCTCGACCGCAAGGACACCGCCGTGGAGTATATGGAGCGTGCTTTCAGCCTCGACACCTCCGACGCGCGCATACTCATGGAGCTCGACCAGCTATACCGCCGCATGCAACGGCCGCACGCCCGGCGTCTCGCCCTGCTCGAAAAGCATGCCGGCATTGTAGCACAGCGTGACGACCTCGTGCTCGAATGGGCCACACTGCTGAATCAGACGGGCCGCTACGAGGAGGCTATGGCGCTGATAGACAGCCGCGTCTTCCACCCGTGGGAGGGCGGCGAAGGCAAGGTGTCGGCGCAGTATCAGACGTGCCGCGTGGAACTGGCCAAGCGGGCACTGGCCGCCGGCGATGCCGCGCGTGCAGAGAAGCTGCTCATGGAGTGCCTCGAATATCCGCACCATCTGGGCGAAGGCAAGCTGCACGGTGCTCAGGAGAACGACTTCCATTATTTGTTGGGCTGTGCCGCAAGTGCTCAGGGTAATGAAGAGGCGGCCCGCCGCTGGTGGACGCTGGCCACTGAAGGTCCGCAGGAACCCGCCGCCGCGATGTATTACAACGACGCCAAACCTGACAAGATATTCTATCAGGGGCTTGCCCTCATCCGTCTCGGGCGCCGCGATGAGGCCAACGGACGCTTCAACCGCCTCGTCAACTACGGACGCAACCATATATTCGAGCCGCAGGTGATGGACTATTTCGCTGTGTCGCTGCCCGACCTGCTCATTTGGGAGGATTCGCTCGACGCCCGCAACCGCATCCACTGCCTCTACATGCTGGCTCTCGGCTACCGCGGACTGGGCGACACAGTGCGCGCGCAGTGTTATCTTGACGAACTCGCCGCCGCCGACATCAACCATCAGGGAGTCATGGCACTACGTTCGCTGAATGTGTGACGGAGATTCCCTTCCGCTTTTTTACAGTCATAGTCCGGATATGTACGCCACATATCCGGATTTTTTTGCCTGTTAAACTATAAATTACTACCTTTGTAGCCGCTTACATGGCACATCCTGCCATTTATATGACAAAACATAAGAAAATATGAACAGAGACAGACTCGACTTCGGAAACGAACGTATCGGCAGCCTCTTCAGGGCGCTGTTCTTCCCCACGCTCATAGGAATGGTGTTCAATTCTCTGCTTAACATCTGCGACGGAATGTTCGTTGGGCACGGTGTGGGCAGCGACGCGCTGGCGGCGATAAACATCGTGGCGCCGGTGTTCCTGCTGTGGACGGGCATCGGACTGATGTTCGGCATCGGCTCGTCGGTGATATGCAGCATCCGCATGGCTGAGAACAATGTCAAGGCGGCGCGGATAATAATGACGCCGGCCTTCGCCGCAGGCACGCTGATGTTCATTGTCTTTGCCGTTGCGGCGCTGCTCTTCACCCACCAGCTGCTCGCGGTGCTCGGATGCAGCGACGCTCTCGAGACATACGCCACCGACTACCTGCTGTGGATACTTCCCGGCCTGTTCTTTCTCTATGTAGAGTGCGTGGGAATGATTCTCATGCGCCTTGACGGTTCGCCACGCTATGCCATGGCGATACAGGTGGGCGCGGCACTGCTCAACATTTTTCTCGACTGGCTCATGGTGTGGCAGTGGGAGATGGGCATTGCCGGCGCGGCCGGTGCCACCTCGATATCGTGTGCGGCCGGTGCGCTGCTCATACTGCTGTACTTTATATTCAGCGCAGTCACGCTGCGCTTCTACCGTCTGCGTATGACTGTGAAATCGCTGCGTCTGTCGCTGCGCAATGTCGGTTATATGATAAAGATAGGTTCGGCCACATTCCTCTCGGAGCTTGCCATGGGCGTGATGATGGTCACTGGCAACTATGCCTTCATGTCGATGCTCGGCGAGGCCGGCGTGGCGGCATACAGTGTTGGCTGTTACCTCTTCCCAATCATATTCTCGATAAACAACGCCGTGGCGCAGGCAGCACAACCCATCATCAGCTTCAACCACGGAGCCGGCCGCCCCGACCGCGTGCGTAGCACCCTGCACATATCGATAGGCACTGCCATTGTCTGCGGACTGCTCATCACTGCCGGCATGTGGGCGGGAGCGCCGATGCTCAGCAGCCTCTTCATCCCCGCCGGAGATGCCGCCCATGACATCGCCGCCGCAGGGTTGCCTCTGCTCGGCACATGCACGGTGTTCTTCGCACTCAACATCACATTCATCGGCTACTACCAGAGCATTGAAAATGCCGCGCGTTCCACGGCTTACACCATGCTGCGCGGCATTCTTTTCCTCGTGCCCTCATTCATCGTACTGCCTCCGCTGCTCGGCGAGAAAGGCCTATGGCTCGCCATCCCAGCAGCTGAAGTGCTGACGCTGGCGGTCATCGCAATTGAGTATCTGCGGAGGCAGAGGGCTTGAACCTATTTCCTTAATGCGTCGTAATGCTCGTCGCTGACAGGTTCGAGCCATTCGTTCGACGTGTTCTCGCCGGAAACTTCGAAAGCGAGATGTGCAAACCAACTGTCGGCAGCTGCTCCATGCCAGTGCTTCACGCCGGCAGGGATGTGTATTACCGTCCCGGGCAGAATCTCCTGCGCGGGCTTGCCCCACTCCTGATACCATCCGCGGCCGGCAACGCCGACGAGCATCTGGCCTCCGCCGCTCGTGGCCTTGTGGATGTGCCAGTTGTTGCGGCAGCGGGGGGCGAACGTCACATTGGCGAAAGGTATCTGTGAGGTGGATACGCGAGCAAGATAGCTGTTACCCGTGAAATACTTTGCGTATGCCGTGTTCGGCTCGCCGATGGGGAAAATCATCTCGCGCTGGAAAGCGGCCTTCGCGTCGTCGCCGGCCACGTCTTCGGCCCACACGTCCTTAGCCTGGCGGAATGCCGCCCATGCTTTCGGCCATCCGGCGTAGAAGGCAATGTGGGTGATTATCTCGGAAATCTCCGTACGGGTGATGCCGTTTGCCTTTGCCGATTGCAGGTGAAAGGTGAGCGAGCTGTCGGTGATGCCCTGACTGATGAGTGAGGTGATTGTGACGAGGCTGCGGTCTCGAAGACTGAGCAGGTCGTTGCGGCTCCACACTTCGCCGAAGAGGATGTCGTCGTTAAGCTGCGCGAATTTCGGGGCGAACTCACCGAGCTGGTCGCGCCCTGCGGTCTGTACTATCTTTTTCTGTGCCATAAGATTGGTTGTTGCTATCGCTGATGCTATCAGCATGATTATTATTATTCTCATTGTCATTAATTGTTTTATATTTGCTTCTTGTTGTGCTGCCGGCATAGACTGAGCTGCCCTACCCGGCTCTATCGGATGCAAAATTAATTAAATATCCTTGGAATGGCCGTGCCTGAAAGACGGACAATCATACCTGTTTTACAGAACATGCAAGGTTTATGCCCGATATTCCGCAAATAATAAAGCGACTGTCTTCACCGGCAAAATATCGGGGCAAAAAAGGAACATAACATTTTAATGTCGAAAACTATAAGAATTAAACCCTTGTTTTATAACAACACACCTCATTTGAAACAGAAATAAACGCAGATTATTACATTTTCCCGAAGGTTTGCTTTCAATTCAAAACAGGGCCGTTAACGATGCAAAAGTGACCCACTTTCGCATCGTTAACGGCCCTGTTTTGTACCGCCAATGGTCAGGTAAAATATTGCTGGTGCCTGTGTATTTTTCTTTTTTATGATGCTACTAATAATAATGAAACACACGCATGGAATGGAGTAACAGAACGAAAAATATTCGCGCCGACACGAATTTTTTATTTGAATTTTAAAAATATTCGTATATACAAGAAACTTTTTGCGGAAAGATTCGTGTAATCACGAATAAATGGTTAGTTTTGCGGAAAAATTCGTGTATGGATGAAAGATTTACGGCCATAAGGAGGTTTAACCTATGGGACGGCACTACCCCGGCCATGGGCTATATACGCCATGAATATGTGGAAAACATAACAAAATACATAGGTAACAGGCTGGTGAAGGTCATCACGGGCCAACGGCGTTCGGGCAAGAGCTATATCCTGCGCCAGACAGCAGGACAGCTGGCCGACGGCGGAGTGGATGTACGCAACATCTTGATACTTAATCTCGACCTTGCCGGATTTGAGTTCGTCAAGACCGATGACGACTTGCGCGACATAGTCAGACTGTATGAGGAACAGATGAAACCGGAGGGGCACATTTACATCTTCATCGATGAGATTCAGAACGTGGAGGGATGGGAACGGTTTGTAAATGCCTACTCCCAGGACTTCACTCACGAATATGAATTCTTCATCACCGGCTCAAACTCGCGCCTGCTTTCCAGCGAACTCGCCACGATGCTCTCCGGCCGATATGTGAAGTTTGAAGTGTTCCCGTTCTCATTCCGCGAGTATGCCGGCATCACAGGACGTGGCACCGACAGGCAGACATATCTTGAATATATGAAGACGGGAGGCATGCCCGAACTGTTCAACCTTCCCGACGAGGAGGTGAGACGCAATTATGTGTCTTCGCTGAAAGACACGCTGCTGCTGCGCGACATTATACAGAGGTATAAGGTAAGCGACACGCGCCTGCTGGAAGACCTGTTCGTGTACGTAACCAACAATACGTCAAAACTGTTTTCCGTCAACAGCATCGTGAAATATTATAAGGGCATCGGCCGCAAGGTGAGTTTCGAGAAGATATCGCAATATCTCGACTTCATGTCCGAGGCCTATCTGATACACCGCGTGGAGCGCTACAACATACAGGGCAAGGGGACGATAGGCGGAGTATGCAAATACTATTCAAACGACCTGTGTTTCCGCAACTATCTCTATCAGGGTTTTGCCCACGGTGCCGGTTATGAGCTTGAGAACCTGCTTTATCTCGACCTCCGGCGCAACGGCTATGAAGTGATGGTGGGCGACATACGCGGCCGTGAAGTAGATTTCGTGGCGCGCCGCAGCAGCCGTGTGGTCTATCTTCAGAGCACATACATGCTGTATGACGAGGCGACCATCACGCGCGAATATGCTTCGCTCGAAGCCATCTCCGACAACTACGAGAAGTATGTAGTGTCGCTTGACGAAATTCAGCTGCCCTCGCGCAACGGGATAAAGCACCTGCAGGCATGGGAGGTCGACGAAATTCTTGTGTAGCGGAAATATGAATGTCCATGATAGTGCATTAGTAATCAGAGTACAGCGAGAGCGGTGAACAATAAATAAGACAAGCACCGCATACGGTTGTAGCACATTAAGAAAAAAGAAACATCATGAGTTGCATTACTGAAATATGCGTTCTCTTAATTGAGAGATTGCTCTGCGGCTATAAGGCTATAATAACATATAAAAAAGGAAGTCGGAAACAGACAATAAATGAAAGAAACTCAAAGGATATCACTCAAATATCGGATGAGCCCAATCTATCCCTGCAAATAGTAACTTGCAGGGATAGATATTAGAATATTATTACATAGGTTCTACGTCTTGGACTTCATTTATCAAATCCAGCAGACGAACCCCATCAATGGTGAATCGTTCTAGGACATCATTACCATCAATGTAACGACAAATTTCATTTGTGAATGTTTCATCGCATTGAGCGGCATAACTATCTGTACTTAGAAAATAGTATTCCTTGCCATTATAGCTAAATCGCAGGTCATATCGCTGTACTGCAAAATCATAGAAGAACGTTTCTTCTGTGTTATTGCGGTATCCATGATATATTCCTCCATTAATATTTCCTGTTGGAGGGTATTTATAATTAAATGGATAACCTGCGAAATCATAGCGTATATAATCATATGGAGTCTTTGTCATAAGCAACTCAAAGTTTCAGCAAGCAGGTTGCTCCACTTGGTATTGGTTGATAAACTATATACAGAAATATCGTGTCCGTCCTTCCATATATGATAATGTAGTCCAAGACCTTTGTGGTCCGCAGTGTGGATTTCAACAATCTTTTTGCAATCTTTACCATATACTGTTATACTTTTGATGCCTCCGCCTTTTTTGTTCATCATTGCATAGATAGAATTTGGAGAGAGACTTTCCTCTGGCATTTTTCCAGGTGTCTTAGGATCCTTGAATTGTATTACTTTGACACCATTGCTCAACACCTCGACGGTTTTCCATCGGCGACCATAAAAATAGTGTGTTGAGCGAGAACTACTGCTTCCGTTTGCTCCCATTTCTCATTGTTTTAAGTCGTTCGTTAAAATGATAAGTACTAATCTGAGTTACTTCTCCTGATACAGACTGACCATAACGTATAATCTGTATTGGAGTCAATGAACGTATAGCCATTTCATAACCAGATTTCCATCGGCATAAAGCCAAATCTGTTGCATAAACTCCATTGCTGTTGATGGCAATTACGGAGCTTTTTAGATTTTTAGGAAAACAATACCAATAACTATCACTTTTAGACCATGTAATATTCGGATACAAGTTTGCACCATCACTCTGAAGGATGCTGCTTAGCAACATATTGCAAAATGCATGACGATACCGCATTTCTGCTGGCATGTCGGTATATTGCGACATATCTGGTCCTACAACGCCTACACATTTGCAAAGAAACGGGATATACTTATCGGGATTGCGAAACATCCTCATAAAAAGACTATCATTTATATAGAAATGAACCAAGCAATCAGTCCTTCCATAGCTCCACGCTTCATTAAATGGGAGTAAAGAGGTTGATGTAATTTTATAGTTCGGTTCCAGCACTGGCCATTCTATCTCACCCGCTGTTGGTAAGTAGCCATAATAATTTATCAGAAATTTGTTCATCGCATTTTCAATATTCATCATGCTTTTTGCACAATTCACATCAAGAGATGACATATATAATTCTACTTCTTTGTTATATTCCTCAATAGAGGAGTTGAATATCTTATTCGGGATCATAACTGTATATATTTGTCATATCCCCTAATATAGTTTACGTCATGCAACTTCTTTAGGGGCACGAAAAAGGATTGTTCTGTTTCTCGTGTCATAAAGAAGTTCGTCATCATCATCAGAAAATATATAGTACCTTGAAGATAGTGTGAAATTCCTTACTATACTCCTTTTGTCGCTGCAAACAACATGCTGCTCCTTGCATTGCATATAGAGCCCACGATTTTTCAGCAAACGACTTATGACTAAGTCTTTTTGTCGTTCAAACGGTAATGTGTCAAGGTCAAAAGGTTCTAAACTATGAGATTCTGTTACAATCTCCAAAGGCATAATGCTGATAGAGAATAACGATGGAAATTCTCGGGTTGGAGTGAGGGAGTGTACTTTCTTGATGAACTGTTCACGGATAGCATCCGCATCGATGTTATCCCATGATAATACAGAATTATTGGATTGGCGCTTTTTGAAGGTTTCACAAAAATCAATAAACATCGAGAGTTCTGCGCCTGTTAACTCTGAGATGTGGCGTTTGGTCCTATTGAAATAAGACTTCAGTTGACGAACGTGAGCATCCGCCAACAGAGATAGCAGATTTTCATCTATACATCTGCTCTCGATATCTTCAATCTCTATCCCAACCTCACGGGTGATAGCACGAATGGCATCTATGCGCAAGCCACTAACCTTCATCACGACATCTACTGATGTCATGAACCTCTTGAATTGTTTGTCTATTACCTCAAACAATTGAGAGAACATGCTATCTGATAGAGTGAATCTCATATATAAATTTTAATAATGGCAAAGATACAATTTTTCTTCCAATATCAGCCGTCAATTATTTCAAAAATATCAAAATAATTTTTGCATTTAATCTCAAATAAGTATAACACAAAAAACGCCTAAAATAGTTCCCGTTTTTCTTGCAAACGCCCTATCCGATTTTGTATCTTTGCACAGCACTTGGAACATTACAGCGAAAGGCATGGCACACATGCACCTATCCAAGGTCATGAGCGCCATACATTATTATATATTAGGGCAGGAAACACTGACTGAGAATAAGAAACATTATAAACCACGAAAGACAAAAAAGAATGTAAAAACCATGAAAACAGAAGCAATGAGAAACTTTACGGGAACACAGACAGGACAGGAATTCAGGATACGGGCATACGGACGCACGGAACTGGCCATGGCTTATTGTCCGGAACTCACACCATGCTCTGCCTACCGCAAGCTGCGGCAGTGGATAAACCGCTCACCGGGACTTGCTGACAGACTGCGCCGACTCGGCGACGGACAGGCACGGACATGGACACCGGCAGAGGTAAGGGAGATTGTGGATGCGCTGGGTGAGCCTTAAAGCAGGACATAGAGTGCTTTTAATTGGCATTAGCCGTATGTTAACGGCGCTAACCTGCAATAACCTGCAAACGCACTTCGGCTTTATCGTATCTTTGCATTGTGATTAATAAACAACAAGTCTAACCATTTAAAACATTAAAAAATTATGATCAGATTCAGACTTTACCAAAACAACAACAAGAAAAGCGAGCTGTACGGAAAATGGTATGCACGTGCCGTGGCCGAAGACACTTTCAACACGGAGAAACTGGCTAAGCACATGTCGGAGCACAACTCTCCGTATTCGCCCGGCGTAATACTCGGCGTGCTGAAAGACATGATTGCATGCACGAAGGAGCTTGTGCTCGACGGCAAGAACGTGAAACTGGACGACCTGGCCATATTCTCGGCCGGCCTGGTGACTAAGCCGGCATCATCGGCAAAGGATTTCTCCGCTGCGGCCAACATCAAGAGTGTGAGGCTGAGAGCACGCGCCACGGGCACGCTCCGCACGGTAATCATGACCCGAGAGGCACGTACCCGGCAGATGTCGCAGTACACCCCCGGGGAGAAAACGCAGACGGGAGAATGAAATGAGCGGCCTTAGATAAGGCGTATGTAAAGCGCAGACACAGAGAAGATTGTAAGCATCATACCTGTGCCTGCGCTTTTTCCATGCTATCAGACAATAAAATAACGTGAATCCGACGAATTCACATTAAAATAAGAATGTCCATCTTATTAATCCGATAATCTATCATGCGATGCCATTAAAATCGTTATCTTTGCAGATAATCTACTGATATAACCTAATTAAAACTACTGAAAGGATATGTTAAGACAAACGAGATTGACAGCGCTTGCCTGTATGGCTATGGCCTGCATGGCTCAGGCTGCGGCCGCTGAAATGAATACAAGGCATGCCGTGGCATCAAAAAAGCAAGCCTCGGCTTCAGACGCTCTTGCTTCCAAGCCGGTTCCCGAGGTGCGGTGGGACTCCCGCAGCCTGCTGATAGACGGCAGAAGAGTCGTGCCGGTGATGGGAGAGATACACTATTCGCGCATTCCGGCCGGCGAGTGGGCCGGCGAGGTGCGCAAGATGAAGGAAGGCGGAGTGACCGTCATTGCCACATACGTATTTTGGAATCATGTAGAGGAGCAGGAAGGCGTGTTCAACTGGAGCGGACAGCGCGACCTGCGCCGCTTCATCGAGATTTGCCGCGACGAACAGATGCCCGTCGTGCTGCGTCTCGGTCCGTTCTGCCACGGCGAGGTGCGCAACGGCGGAATACCTGACTGGATGTTCGCGAAGGGCTGCAAGATGCGCGAGGAGAATCCGACGTTCATGCACCATGCGGAGCGGCTCTACCGACAGATTTTCACGCAGGTGCAGGGGCTGCAATGGAAAGACGGCGGTCCGGTGATGGCCGTGCAGTTTGACAACGAATATCGCGGACGCGGCAGCTATCTGATGGCGTTGAAGCGGATAGCCCTCTCGATAGGATTCGACCTTCCGTTCTACACCCGTACCGGATGGCCCGAGCTTCGCACGCCCGTGCCGTTCGGGGAGATGCTGCCGCTCTATGGCGACTACGCCGACGGCTTCTGGGAGAGGTCGGTCAAGGAGACGGCTGGAAACTACTACAAGGCGTTCAACTTCAAGGCTTTCCGCAGCTCTACAGCCATTGCCACAGAGCAGCTCGGAGAACAGAAGGAACGGCTCAACAAGGGTGACATTCAGTATCCGTATTTCACATGCGAGCTTGGCAGCGGCATGATGACGGCCTACCACCGCCGCCCGTACATCTATCCCGAAGATTCCTATTCGATGGCGCTGGTGAAGCTGGGCAGCGGCAGCAACCTGCTGGGCTACTACATGTATCACGGCGGAACAAACCCCGAAGGCATGACGTATCTCAACGAAAACCAGCGCACACTGGCCACAAACTACAACGACCTGCCCGTGAAGACATACGACTTCCAGGCACCATTAGGCGAATTCGGACAGCGACTTCCCCACTACTACACGCTGCGCAAGCTCCATCTGTTCTGCCGCGACTTCGGCGAGACGCTGGCCCCGATGGATGCCACGTTCCCCTCGCCGCAGGATATAAAGAAAGGTGACGACGCGCAGCTGCGCTGGTCATACCGCTCTCAGGGAGACAGCGGTTTCGTATTCATCAACAACTACGAGCGTTTGCAGAATCTCACGGCCAAGCGCGGCGTACAGTTCGACGTATGCGGCGTACGCTTCCCCCAGCGGCCTATGACGGTTCCGGCCGGAGCAATGTGCATCTTCCCCGTAAACATCGGCGGTATACGCTACGCCACGGCACAGCTCATAGCCCGCCGCGACGGCAAGATATATATGGAACAGATACCGGGCATCCCCACGGAGATATGCGTGGGTGGCCGTATCTTGAAGAACGTCAAGGCACGCGGACTCCAGAAACCTGTCTACGGCAACATATACCTGCTCGACTCGGAGACGGCTGCACACCTTTTCCTCGACAGAGAGACAGCCGATGCACAACCGCAGAGCGTTATATATAATAAGATGAAGGAGGCCGGAGCGCCACGCCGGATAACCATCGGCGTACAGAAAGTGGCCGAAGAGCCTGTTGACGATGACTTCCGCGAGGCCGCCGTGTATACGATAGACGTGCCGGAGATGCGCGAAGGCCGCATGCTCACGATTGACTACCGCGGTGATGTAGCCCGCCTCTATGCCGACGGACGGCTCATCGGAGACAACTTCTACAACGGGCGGCCTTTCCTGTACGGCCTATGGCGGTTGCCGGAAGACTGCAAGAAATTAGAGTTGCGCATCCTGCCGCTGCAGAGAGACATGCCGGTCTATTTCCCGCGTGAGGCGAAAGTGGATGCAGCGGGCGAGAAAGTTATTGGAATAAAAGCAGAAAACGTATGGTGACGATGAAGAAGATTTTTTCATTTATGCTGTTCATGACTCTTGGTCTGGCCGGAAAAGGTCAGACCATCAGTCTTTCCGGAGAGTGGGATTTCTCTATGGGTGAAAAACAGGAATACACGGAGAAGATTACCCTGCCCGGCTCGATGCTTACCAACGGCAAGGGCAACGACGTGTCGGTCAAAACGAAGTGGGTGGGCAGCCTGTACGACTCGTCCTACTATTTCAACCCAGCAATGGAGCGCTACCGCGTTGAGGGGCAGATGAAGTTCCCGTTTTTCCTCACCCCAAAGAAGCATTATGTTGGCACGGCGTGGTATCGCCGCACGGTCAGCGTCCCACGAAGTTGGCGCGGACGCAGCGTCATCCTACATCTGGAGCGCCCGCATATCGAGACCGACATATACATTAACGGCAAGCCGGCCGGCCGCGACTCATCGCTGAGCGTGCCCCATGAGTTTGACATCACTCCTTTCATCAAGTTCGGCAGCGGCAATGAGATTGTCATACGCATATACAATGGCATCGAGAATGTCTGCGTAGGACAGGACTCGCACAGCGTCACCGACCAGACGCAGGGCTGCTGGAACGGCATCGTGGGGCGCATACAGCTGACATCACGCCCCGTGCGGCACATCAGCGACATGCAGGTTTTCCCCGATATACACGCAAAGACCATCCGCGTAAAGCTGGCGATGGCCGGCGGAGCGAAGCGCACGGCAGTGGATTTCCTGATAGACGGCCGGCGCATACAGCGTGAACGGCTGTCGGGCGACACGGCCGAGGTGACCATACCGATGGGTGAAGGCGTACGCCTTTGGGATGAATTCAATCCCAACCTATACACCCTTCAGGCTGTCATGAACGGCGACACCGCGAGCACAACGTTCGGCATGCGCGAGATAAGCATACGCGGGCGTCAGTTCTACATGAACGGCCGTCCGATATGGATGCGCGGAACGGTGGGCAACTGCTGCTTCCCGCTGACGGGCTACCCGCCGACGGACGAAGAGTCGTGGCTCAAAATATTCCGCAAGTGCAAGGAATACGGACTCAACATGATGCGCTTCCACTCCTACTGTCCGCCCGAGGCAGCCTTTACGGCAGCCGACAAGGTTGGATTCTATCTGCAACCCGAAGGCCCGTCGTGGCCCAACCATGGCGTGCGCCTATCGCGCGGCATGGCCATCGACCGCTATCTGATGGAAGAGACAGAGCGCATGGTGCGCGAATATGGCAATCATCCGTCGTTCTGCATGCTGGCGGCAGGCAACGAACCGGCAGGCAACTGGGTGCGCTGGACCGACGAGTTTGTACGCCGGTGGCAGGCTACGGGCGACCGACGGCGCGTATACTGCGGTGCATCGGTAGGCGGAGGATGGGCCTGGGACGGCGGAAGTGAATACCACGTCAAGGGCGGGGCCCGCGGACTCGACTGGGACCGCCGCGCGCCGCTGTCGTCCGACGACTATTACGACCAGATTTTGCGCCCGCGAAACTTCAAGCCGAAGGATGAGAACGACGTGAACAACACTCCTATACTGGCCCACGAGCAGGGCCAGTGGTGCGCATTCCCCGACTTCCGCGAGATAGACCAGTACACCGGAGCATACCGCGCAGGCAACTTCGAGATATTCCGCGACCTGCTCCGTGACGGCGGTATGGCCTCGCAGGCCGGAAAGTTCCTCATGGCCAGCGGCCGTTTGCAGACTCTGGCATATAAATATGAGATTGAGCGCAACCTTCGCACACGCGACTACGCCGGTTTCCAACTTCTCGGACTCAACGACTACAGCGGGCAAGGCACGGCCCTCGTGGGCGTGCTCAACGTATTCTGGCGTGAGAAGGGTTACTGCACGGCCGAAGACTGGCGCCGTTTCTGCTCCCCGATAGTGCCGCTGGCCCGCTTCCCGAAGTTCGTCTTTACCGATACAGATACGCTCTGCGTACCGGTAGAACTGTATAATGCGTATGACGAAGAACTGCACGGAGCACACTTGAAGGTAGAGATAAGCGGCGCGGCGGATACTCCCGCCACCACTCTCCCACTCCGCTATGCTCCCCTTCTGGAAGGTACGGACATTCCCGTAGGCAAGAACTTCCCGCTCACCACCGTCACCATGCCGCTCAGCGGGATTTCCGGACCGGCAAAGCTGACCATGACGGCAACCGTAACGGCAGACAATGCCCCTGCGGCAGAGAATAAATGGGAGTTTTGGGTATACCCATCCGATGAAAACATGCCGCAGACCGGCGGCCTGCACATCACCGACACGCTCGACGGGAAGGCGCTCAACATATTGAAGTCTGGCGGCCGCGTGCTCATAACGGCTGCCGGCCGTGTGCGCATGGGCAGCGATGTGAAGCAGACATACCTGCCCGTTTTCTGGAATACAAGCTGGTTTAAGATGCGCCCACCCCACACCACCGGTGCCGTGATAGACCGTGAACATCCGCTCTTCCGCCGCTTCCCCACCGACGACTGGTCTAACCTGAACTGGTGGGAACTGCTGAACAAGGCTCAGGTGATGAATCTCCGCGAACTGCCCGCCGGATATCAGCCGCCCGTGCAGCCGATAGACACATGGCCCGTGAGCCGCAAGCTCGGCATGCTCATCGAGGCAAACGTGCTCGGCGGCCGCCTGCTGATGACGACGATGGACATCTGCAACAACCTCGGCAACCGTCCCGTAGCGCGTCAGATGCGCCGCGCGATAATAGGCTATATGAACAGCTACGACTTCCATCCGACGCTGACGCTCGACAGCAGCACGATAACAAACCTCTTCGAGAAGCAGGCACCCGCCGTAAACATGTTCACAAACGACTCTCCCGACGAGCTGAAGCCGAAGTTGAAATAAGCGTAATAGTATCTGCCGATAAAAAAACCATTGGTATTTTCCAAAATACCAATGGTTTTTCAATCTGTAGATATATCTACAGGTTTCTCCGGATATATCCACAGCTTCCTCAGGATATATCCACAGCTTCCTCAGGATATATCTTCAGCTTCCTCCAAACGGTCTGCAAAAATCCGGGGAGCGTTCAAGGCATAAAAGGAATATGACAAAGTTTTTTTAGTGAGCGTTCAGCAGAAGCCACTGAGCCTGGCAGGCAGTTCAATGCACCTGTCATAATGGCAAAAAACAACCCGTTGACGGAATTGAATTCTGCCAACGGGTTGTTTTTTTATGTTTAAGGCTGAATGCCGTGTTATTTCACGATAACCTTGCGTATGCTGCCGTCACTCATGCGGATGATGTTGAGACCCTTGGCGGGGCTTGCCATCATTTGGCCGGCGGCATTGTAGCGGGCTGTCTCACTCACTGCCGTACCGGAAGCTGTAACACCTTCTATGGCGGAGGCATCGGTGCTGATCTTGGCCTTGGCCACGTTGATTACGGTGCCGGTATTTGCGTCTATCATCATGCAGATGACATTGCTATTGCTTATCTCGCTGACTGCCGGCTTGGCAAAATCGATGGTGGCCGTATACACCTCACCGTTAGTAATGGCAGACGGCATATAACCTGTTGTGCCGAAGTAAGAACCGACCTGAGCACGCACCACATCGTTGTGGGTATATGATACATACTCCTGTCCGTAAATACCGCCGCTGCCCCATTCTCCGAGACCTTCCGAATCTTCAGCATAATGATAATTGTGCTGATAACCGGGCAGGCCGTCTTCAGTGATGATGAGGAACAGGCCGATATTCTGCTTCTGCATGTTCATAGCGAACTTGGCAAAAGCCATAGTCCTGACAGTTTGTGTCGTTTCATCGAAGTATGCAATGGCATCGAGATTGGCATCGGCATCGGTGTCAAACTCCTTCTGCACAAGGTCGAACCAGCAGTCGCCCAGCGGAGAAGTGAAGCTATAGGACGTCTTGCCGGCCGTAATGTCGGCATAAGTAGGCGAACTGATTGTCTCGCCGCGCTGTATCTTTGCCGACGGCGCTCCGGCAAGGCCGAGGAAGCGGTTAACGTATGACGACATGCCGCTCTCGTAGTTGTCGCCGGTATACACGTGGTAGCCGGCAAGGATAACGCGGTCGCCGTAGATGCGCCCGAGATTCTCCCATGCGAGGTGGCCGCGTGGACAGTTGCCGCAGTCCTGACCGGTCATCTCCTCCACGATGACGCGCTTGACGGGCTGGAAAGCAAGGTCCTTGACGGCATAGCTGATAGTATCGAACTTGTCGTCAAGCTGCACACGCAGGTAGAAGCTGTTTATCTCACCTATCGTTACGGGCAGTTCCTTGGCAAAAGCGAAATCGAGACGGTCTCCCTTCTTCAGCGACAAACCGCTATGCGATATCTCGTCTACAACATTCTTTCCTGCATCGAGCAGCTTTATATTAGCTGTGACGTATGTCTGAGTCTCGGAATTGGCTATCACGCGTCCTTCTATCTTATGCCCGGTCTGACCTACGATGGTTGTGGCCGATGTGAGGGCGGTGAGGAAACCGTTATCACGTATCACCTTGATATTGTCGACGATGACAAGGCTCTGGTTCTCATTCTCATTCACAAAGGCCACGTATATGCTCTTTCCGGCATACTTGTCCAGCGGGAATGAATATGTGGTCCAGTCGCCTTCGAGATTCTCGTCGCTCTTGCCGGGCAGCAGAACCTCGTCCATCAGTATCTCACCGTCCGTACGCATCGTATTGATATCGTCCGCTGTGAGGTAGTTGAGCACTTCCTCGCTGGCGTATACGATTACCTTGAGCTTGTCCTGCTTGTATGAACGGAAGCCCTGGCCTTGGAACTCAAGGCGGCATTTAGCGTCTGGTATGTATATCTGCGGAGTCACCATCCAATCGTCAGACTTGCCCGCAGGGCTATAGGATGATGTCGAGGCGGCTGCGAAATCACTGCTTTCCAAATCTCGCACGAGCACCCAAGGATAGCTGTCGCCGTCGCGGAAGTCATAACCCTGCATCTCCTCGGTGGGAGTGTTGTGGTCGCCCTCATAGAGCAGCATTCCGTTCAGGCCGTTGGCGAAGTCCTCCTTATACATCAACGTATCATCAGCCATGATGACACGCTCATACTGTCCCTCATAGCTGAGTTCATAGCGTTCGTTGGCATTGTCGCCGTTGACATCGGTGACAGAACCGGCATTGAGTACCACCTTATAGTTGGTGTTGAGATAGAGATACTGCGTTGTCTCGGAGTAGATAAGCATCTGGTTGTCCTTGACCGCAATGCCAAGATCGGCCAGCGGCGCCTCGCTACCTTCACGGTAAAGCGATGCTGCGGCATTGTCTGTCAGTGCTATGTCCGTATCGAACGTGAGGAGCACGGGATTTGTGGTTGCGTTGAGCTGTGCCAGTCCGCTGCCGTCTTCAGGAGCAGCGGCAACGACCTTGACCGGATCTGCCCCACGCCCCGTATAGGTGAACGTCATCTCATCGTTGGTACGTGTCTCATCGGCCTTGAGGGCTATAGTGCCCGCAGGAATGGTGAGGGTATATTTCTTTCCGGCCTCAAGTGAGAATGTTCGGAAGCCTATTGTCACCGTCTTGGCAGACGAAGCTGCCGTGGCAAACGATATGACACGTCCCTGTGCATTACCGTCGTCATCAACAAACCTGATGTCATCCGTGCTTCCCTTAACCACCACGTCGCGCGGGAATGTCACCGTCACAGTCTTCATTTTAGAGAACGAGGCTCCTGAGGCGGGAAGCGCACTATAGTTGCCGAGCAGATTAACCCTGCCCGCAGCCTCGGCAAACGTCTCGTCCAGCTGAAGCACATAGCTGACGTTAGGATCGGGGAAACAGGCAAGCACCTTTCCATCGCCTGATACAGCCATTGCCGTTCCGGTATTGTTAAATCCGGACTTGGCATAGAAGTCCATGCCGTATGCACTCTCCAGCAGTTCGTCAAGAGCATACCAGAACTTGCCGGCACGCACATAGACAGAACGGACCGGTGTATTGCTCGGTGTTGCAGCATATATCGTACCGTTGTTATCCACAACTATAGTTCCTAAGTCATGCACATCGGTATCATCAAACATTTCTATGCTTTTGGTCTCCGTATTATAAAGGAACGGCACCGTGGTCTCATCAAAGTCACCTTTCTGCATCGTGGCAGTTCCAGCGAGCCATTTTCCATTGGGGCTGAATATTCCGTTTGCACTGAGAAGGAGCGGATCCCATGGGGTGCCGTCCATGTCATAACCAACTGGTGAGTAAGCAGATGTCTCACGGTCGTAAATGAACTCAAGCGTATTCCATGTATAACTGAAATCCACCGTTCCAATGATATACCGTCCGTCTGCCGATATGCCTGTATAGCGTACCATGCGTGCCGTCTCTCCATTGGAGCCGACGGTCGGCCTGCCGGGCGTCTCCACTATCTGCATAGTGGTGAGATCCCACAGCACGGGATACTCTCCATAGTTCTCTGCACCGCTGCCGAATTTTGTCATTCGGCCCACGGCCCAGTGTCCGTCCGGCGTGACGGCCGCGGCATCACCCGCTTCCCATCCCTCCGGAGCTGGAAGGTTCACCCATCCTTTCTCCTTCGTCCACACGGCGGGCACGCCGCTGTACGAACCGACCACCACTCCGTCGTCGCTCACGTCGCCGGCAGTACATTCCAGCGGCAGTTCCTGATCGTCTTCAAGTCCTAATGCGGTGGTCTCTCCTGTCTGCACATTTATGAGACGTGCATTTGTGTAACGCGACCCGTCAGTAGGGCTCGCCCCGAAAGAGACCATCCACTTTCCATTGTCAGAGAGTGAACGTACGCTGGAAGCATCACGGAAATCATAGACAGTCAGCTTCGGCTCTGCCACCGTCTGGGCATTCAGGTGCCCGCAGATAAGCGACGAAGCCCCCGCAACTGCCATAAGCAGTGTCTTCAGATTGTTTCTAATCATTACTTCTCTTGTTTTTATCAGTTGTTTATTATATATATCCTTCCATATTAATCCGACAATGGCTCACAAAGGATGTGAGCCGTTGCCGGATCGATATTGCCCTGACTTGAACGTTATTTGATGATAACCTTCTTGCCATTGATGATGTACATACCCTTTGCCAGTCTGCCCACAGCATCAGCATCTGCATTCTTCAGCAGCTGCGTGCCGCCGACAGTGTAGACATTGACCTTGCCGCCCTCGGCTGTCACGAAGTTACATATACCGTCCGTACCTACGACGTAGATATAGACAAGGTCTGTGCCGTTCACGTTATCCGGATCATCATCGAATGTGAGTGCTCCGGCTGGTATTGTCAGCGTGTAAGTGCCATGACGTGTGATAGCTCCATCAGCGAGAACTATGGTGATGACGTTGAGATCGCGTATATCCCAGTCTATCTCAAGACTTGCCTTATAGCTGTTTCCAGCCTCGTCAACCAGTGTGGGGTCGGCTGTGTATGTACTGCCCACAGACTTGTTGTTGGGTAATGTCACAATTATCTTGGCCGGAATCTCACTCACATTACCAGGAGCGGGAGTCAGTTCCACAACAAGCGGTTTTGCCGGAGCCTTTATTTCGTATGTTATGCTGGCAGCCTTGCTGAGTCCGCCGCTAAACTGCTCACCAAGCTCGAAGAAGTCTGCCGGCACTTCCACCGTATAGATACCGGGAGCGGTGACAGGCTCTTTCATCGTGATGGTTGCCCCAATGTACGGTCCCCACTCGTCGTCTGGATCAGGTACATACGTCACGTCGTCCTCGGTAAACTCAGCAATGAGCTCACGTGTTGTTCTGTTGTAGACTGCTATCTTCTCGCTGTTGTTCCAGTTGGCACCGATGCCGCCGCTGTAAGAGAATGTTATTGTGCCAAGACTCTCCAGCGTAGACCCGGAGGCGGGGCTTACCTCAAATTCAGGCTTGTTGAACTCTGACACGAAAGTAAGCTCAAACCATGTGTTCTCCTCGCTTCCGAGGATGACGCCTTCGCCGTTCTGCGTCTTGTTGAGGGCACGGCCGTCATCATCCTTGGCAAATATGTTGACGTTGAACCTGTCAAAGCTACCTATTACATATTCAGGGATTGTGACGGTCCACTGTGTACGGTCTGTGCTTGGCGCCACGGTGCAGTCCATGCTTGTGCCGCTACCTGTATTGACAACGGCTGTCATGGTCACAGGCGCACTGAACTCTATCGTTCGTGAGTTGTCTTCCGCTGACTCAAGCACGAAATTCTTGCTGATATCGGTTGTCATCACCACATCGCTGTATTCGTAAGCCTTCTTTGCTCCGTGGATGATAATCTCTGCTTCACCGACCGTAGGCTCGGCCTTACCCTGCATCTCTGCCTCTGTGCGCCATGCCTTGAGTGTGAATGTATAGTCCTTGCCTTCCATGAAAGACTCTCCATGCCACTCGATGGTAGCCCCGTCTTCAACAGGACCTGTTATATAACCCGACCTGACGAAATCGTCATCCGGGTTATCCACGCCACGTATCTCAAACTCGGCATATCCTATTTCTGCGTCCTTATTGGTCTTGAGGGTGGATGATGTGCCTCTTGCCAGCACGCCAATGCTTCCGCCCATCATGCTGACATCCTCATCTCCGTTGTGCCATACAAAGCTCTCGATAGTGAAATCTGAAGCTGTCAGGCCTGTGGTCGTAAACGTCTTGGTGAACTTGTCAAATGCCTCAGGCTCTACGTCAGGAGTGAGTCCGTCCGGACGTTCTATGCCAGTGAGTGACACGGTGATGTCTGTATTCGCATCGGCAGAAATGTTAGGAACGGGAATGAGTATCGTGGTCTCGTTGCCTTCCTTGGTGATTGTGAGCTCGCCGAGCCCCAAAGTCTTGGTCTTCACCTCGCCGCCTTCGGTATACTTTATCTCCACACCGGTGAACGCAGCATTCTCACCTTCCGTCTCACTCAGCCACAGCTCTATATTCTTGGTGCTGCCGTTTATCACACCGCCAGTGCTGCCCATTACGGTCCAGTCTGTCATGGGCTCATAAACCACATCCTTAAAATTATACTGATAGAAGAAAGAACCGAGGTTGCCCGATCCTGAGCCGTAAGCATAGTTTCCGTCCATGTCTTTCACATTATTGACAGAGAGGGTTATAATGCCATAATTCGTGCCAGAAGCCACCATATCCTTTGCCCGGCGCAACTTGTCCTTCAGGTTAATCATGAGCATATTACTCATAAGTGCCGTTGGAATGATGGTCTCCGAATAAGCTTCACTCGGGTTCTCTGCCTCAAAGTCTCCGTATGTCAGCGTGACAACGGGACGCATTCCCTCTGCCATGTTTATATCTCCGCTGAATGTAAGCGAGACGATGCCAGAGTTATCATCCGCCATGTAATATGAGCGGAAATTGCTCATTGCCGGCGTACCGTCGGGAGTATTTGACGAACTGACAACCTGAAGCGGCATCTTTCCGGCCTTATAGGTCACCTCTATAGCACCTGTGCCATTATAGAGCTTCGTCGGATCGGCTGTGGGAGCGACATTATTGAACTTCACCTTGATGTCGTCGCCCTCTTTCAGGCTTCCGTCCCGATAATACTGGTTTATCTTATCCTTTATATCCAAGGTGACATACGCTCCTTGCACAAAGGCCGAGACAACATCAGATCCCTGTCCGGCTGTGAGTTCCACTGCACCAATGCTTACGTTCTGATTAAACTTCAGTGCCACGATGCCTGAACCGGCATTGAACAGACTGCCATCCGCCGGTTCCAGGTCGCTGAGCACCAGTGGCTCTGCCTCGGTGAGAAACTTCACTGTAATGTCGATTGTATTCATGATAAAGCCATTTCCTATATAGTAGGTCTTACCGGCTTCACAGGCAAACTGATATGCCATGTTCTGATAATCGCCGTTGAATTTGGGGGCAATGCTTTCGTCTGGCTGAGTGAAAGTGGCATCAGTATATACCGAATAGTTTATCCCGCCAATGGACAGCGTTCCTTCAGACGGTGCGGTGAATATCCCGAAGAATCCGCCGAAAGACTCTACATGATATGTCTTTCCATTTTCAATGACCCACGGGTCTTCTTTTGTTCCTGAGCCTTCTGCACATACAGTGCCTATGTTGCCGACGGCTAACATCACTGCAAGTATCAGTGCATAGAGCATCCGGTTCCTTGTTTGTAAAAGTTTTGTTTGCATATAACTATATTAAAAATTAATGATTAAACATCGGAAAATACCAGTCAAAGCGTCCGGAACCCACGGAATCCGGTGGCTTCCGGCGCTTTTTTCACAATAATGCTGTTCCTAAAGCATTATAACACGGAATGAATATGGAGGAAGATTCAATATGAGCTTCCCCTCTCCGTTCACCTTGCTGGTTCCGCGCTCCGGCTCGGCAGCAGCCTGTCCGGGCTTGCCGCTTATACCCTCATACCTCACGACGTTGGCAATTGGAAGCCCTGATGCCTCTACGGCGAGGTTCAACTCAACGGGAAGCACGTTCGCAACCTTGAGGAATGCCTGCCCGGTCTTGCTGTCGCGCACCACACTGGCAGCCACGCGGTGACCGGCAATGCTGTCAATATCAATGGCCGAGGCCACATACTTGTTTCCTGAGTATGTGGAGAAGAGCCGCTGAGTCTCATAGCTCGGGGTCTTCTGCACCTTGTCGTTGCTGAAGTACATCATGTCCGGGCTCCAGTTGCTGTGTCCGTTCTTTGAAAGCAGCGGGGCGTAAGATGTCATGGTCACCACATCGGCATTTCGCTCGATGTTGCACAGGTGCACGGCCTCAGCCAGGGCGCAGTCTATTCCGCCCTTGCCCTGCCGTGCGGCATACTCTCCGAGATATACCTTCGGTCCCTTGCGGTCATAGTTGTCGTAGTAGGTCTGGTTGTTGAGGAACCATCCCACGCTCTCATAGTAATGCTCGTCGACCATGTCGAATACGCTGGCGTGCCTGTTGGCAAACTTCCATCCCTCGACGTAGTCTGCCGACGGATAGTGGAACGGACCTACCGTGCCGCACACGGTGATGTCGGGATAGCGCTCCTTTATGGCCTTGCATATCATCAGGCAACGCTCCTCGAAGTCAGTGGATATGATGTCTTCATTGCCTATCCCCACATACTTGAGATTGAACGGGGCGGGATGTCCGGCTTCTGCCCTCATCTTTGCCCACTTGCTCGTGGCGGGGTCGCCGTTAGCCCACTCTATCATGTCCAATATTTCCTGTATGTATGCCGGCATGTCTGCCATCGGAATGCCTCCCTGCTGACCGCCATATCCGTCCTTGTCGGGTGCCGAGTTCTGGCAGGGCACGCCCGCGGCAAGCACCGGCAGCGGCTCTGCGGCAATGTCTTCGCAGAACTGGAAATACTCGAAAAAGCCGAGGCCGCGTGTCTGGTGATAGTTCCATATATTTCTGTCGGGCACCCTGTCCTGAAGCGGGCCCACCGTGTGCCACCAGTGATAGATGTTGTCAAGTCCGTCGCCATGGCTCATACAGCCTCCGGGGAAGCGCACAAACTTGGGATGCAAGTCGGCTATTGCCTTAGCTATGTCCCTTCGCAGGCCGTTCTTACGGCCGTTGAATGTGTTTCGCGGGAAGAGGCTTATCATGTCTACAGCCACTTCGTTAGCTTTCTCCGGCACAATCACGAGCTCGGCCTTTGCCGCATCCGAGCCGGCTGTCAGTTCTGCCTCATAGCGTGTCCACGCGCCATCTGCGCCCTTTGTGGCAATTTTGGCCGATGCGACGGTCTTTCCGCCGGCCGTCAATGCTACGGTAAAGTTCTTAGCCTTGCCGCCCATATTGTTCACGTAGAACGAGAAGTCATATTTCTCTCCCTTTCTCAGCAGAATGCCGTCCCATCCTGAATTGAACAGTGTGTCGGACGTCAGCACAACATGATGCGGATTGTTCTTGCTCAAAGGGTTGGCCGAAGAAATCTTCAGCTCTGCTCCGGAAGTTCTCCAGGCCGTGGTGGCGGTCCATTCACGGCGGTCTTTTGAGTTGTATTCGAAATCGCGGTTCTGTATCAGTTCGGCATACAAACCGCCATCGGCAGCATAACTGATGTCTTCAAAGAACACGCCTACCAGCTTGTCGCTTATGTCTTTCTGACGCTTGCCGTCAATGCGCAGCGTGGCATTGACCGGCTTTGCGCCGAGCAGTTTCTTCAGTTTTCCGTCGTCGGCGAGCTTCTCTCCATTGAGCTTGTTCATTGCATCAATCTTCGCAAAGTATGCCCTTATTTCCTCAGCCAGACCGAGAGACACCGTCCACCGGTATCCGGCATACTCCTTGTCGCCTATGGTGACTGTATCCCTGCCGCACTGCTGTCCGGCCTTGTCGTATTCCTCTGCCGTTGCCTGCACATCCTTTGTAAAATGGCGGAAGGCAGCATCCGTCACCGTCTTCCTCACGCTGCCGTCCTTTGTCTTGAACAGGACGGTGTAACGGCCTGTGCCGTCGGAAGATATCACCGGCGCGAAGCAGCCCTTTACAGACATGCGGGGATAATCCTGAGGCCGCCAGGTCGTCAGGTCGTCGGAATATGCCACGGCAAAACAGGGGGAATAATCGTTAACCTGAAATACGGCGGCATAACCGCCCTTGTCGAGTTTCAGGATGAACGGCGAATACATACGTTTCTCCGAGCCCCAACGTGAATAGTCGGAGGAGAACAGCTGCCCGATATTCTCATACGCGCCGCCATCTGTCATATGGGCAACATGGAATCCGCCACGCTCACCCGGACTGTAAAAGAACAACTCTTCCTGTGGCCCTGCCTTCAACGGCTTCTTGCCGTCGGCCTTGCCTGCCATCACCGGAACACTTCCCGAGGCCACCAAGGCCAACGCCAGAATACTTGTTTTGATATTCATAATAAATATTGATTAATGTTAGTATGTCTGGCAAAGATACCATAAAAAAAGGTAAAAACCAAACTATTGCGTAAAGAATCGAGGCTCAGAGTGAAATCAGCAGCATCGTTTTGATTGATAACATCATCATCCCGGTATGGACAGAGTCTTGTCTTTGTCCGTAGCCCGCAAGGGCTTTCGGATGGGAACAGAATGCCTTTGTCCATGAAATATGAATATCATATATCCACGTGAATAAGCCCTTACGGGCTACGGACAAAGACAAGACTCTGTCCCTACTTGGTTTGTGACATGGGAATCAACTTTATCCGTTCTTCATGGATTTCCTGCTGGGCCGCTCCTGCTAAGCCGTGGCCCGGGAAACAATAAAAAAACTGAGGGCGACCAACTGGCCGCCCTCAACCAACACAAAAACTAAACTAGACTTAACTAAAGCAATTAAAGATTTTCACAAACCCTCAATAGCGATACAAAGATACGCAGAAAAAATTAAAGCAGCAAGGATATTGCTGCTTTTTTGCATTAAAATTCACTTTTGTTATAGATTAATTACATTATTATATGTCGTGCGCGATCTTGCAGTCATATAGCGGTGTGTTTGCGCTTACATTGTGGCGGCCTTGCCGACGAGCCAGCAGTCGAGGATGGTCATGGCTGCCATGGCCTCTACTATAGGTACGGCACGGGGCAGCACGCACGGGTCGTGGCGTCCCTTTACGGTCAGCGTGGCCGGCGTACCGTCAGCGTTGACGGTCGGCTGCTCTGTCAGCAGCGTGGCCACGGGCTTGAAAGCCACGCGGAAGTAGATGTCCTCGCCGTTGCTTATGCCGCCCTGTATTCCCCCGCTGCGGTTTGTCGAGGTCCTGATGCGGTCTCCGTCGTTGACGAAGATGTCGTTCTGTTCGGAACCGCGGGCCGTCACGCATCCGAATCCGCCGCCATATTCGAATCCCTTGACGGCGTTGATGCTCAGCATTGCGGCGCCGAGTGCGGCGTGCAGCTTGCCCGCCTCCGGTTCGCCGAGTCCGGCGGGACAGCCCTTTATCACGCATGTGATGATGCCGCCGATGGTGTCTCCGTCGGCCTTAACCTCACTGATGAGCTGCTCCATCCTCGCGGCAGCCTCACTGTCGGGACAGCGCACGGCGTTCGTCTCGGTCTTGCTGAGGTCGTGGCGGCGGTAGTCGGGGTCGATGGCGATGCCGCCCACCTGCGAGGTATACGCCTGAACACTTATCCCGAGCTGGCTGAGGGCCAGCTTTGCCAGCGCTCCGGCCACGCAGCGGCTCACCGTGATGCGTGCCGACGAGCGTCCTCCGCCGCGGTGGTCGCGTATACCGTACTTGCTGTGGTATGTGAAGTCGGCGTGCGAGGGGCGGAAAACGTCACGCATGTTGTCGTAGTCGGAAGAATGCTGGTTGGTGTTTCTGACAATGAACCCTATCGGGCATCCCGTCGACCTGCCCTCGAACACGCCGCTGAGAATCTCCACCCGGTCGGCCTCCTTGCGTCCGGTGGTGATTGCGCTTTGCCCGGGTCGCCGCCTGTCGAGCTCGCTCTGTATGAAATCAAGGTCGATGGCGATGCCTGCGGGCATGCCGTCGACCACTCCTCCCACGGCCGCGCCGTGGCTCTCGCCGAAGGTTGTCAGTGTGAATATCTTGCCAAATGTGTTCATTGCCGTTGTCTGTGGTTTCGTTTTCAGTTGTCTGTCAGCGTAGCTTCGGCAGCCGGAGACTTCCGTCGCGGCTGCCGGAGTCGTGTCTTTTAGTGGTGGCAGTGGCCGCAACCGCATTCGTGGTCGTCATGTCCGCCGCATCCTCCGCCGCAGTCGTCGCATCCGCAACTGCATCCTTCGCCGCTCAGACGGTTTATCATTCCCTGTATCTCGTCGGTCGTGGCCTCGCGGCTCTCGGCCACCTTGCCCTTGAAGTTCAGGGCCTTGCCAGCTAACGGGTGGTTGAGGTCCATCTTCACCTTGTCTTCACCGACGCTCAGCACGCGGCCGTAGAACCTGTTTCCGTCCTCATTCTGCAGCGGAACGATGGCATCCTTATATATATGTTCGTGGTCGAAGTGGCCGTTTATGCAGAACATCTCGCGGTCGAGGTCGAGCACGCGGGCCTCTTCATAGTCTCCGTAGGCCTCTTCCTTAGTCAGCGTGAAGTCGAAGTCGGCTCCCTGCTCCAGGCCGGCGATGTTTTTCTCGAAAGCCTCGAGGGTGATTCCGAATCCGCTGATAAACTGGAACGGCCTTCCCTCGGTAGTCTCCTCAACCATGTTGCTCTCTCCGTTCTCCACCGTATACAGCTTGTAGTCTACGGCGATGTACTTGTTTCTGGGTGTGTCCATAATGTCTTCTGTATGCTTTTAAATTATTGTTTTATGCAGTCTTTCCCGCTTCCGGCAGTGTGCGTGCGTCTCCTCCGGCACCCCTGTCCGCCGCGTGCGGGCATATAAAATGCAAAGATAAGCATTTTAATCTATAAAACACCGCATGCGGCAGGATTTCTGTTGCTTCCCGTTGCGTTTTGGCGGAGTGTCTGTCATGGTGCTTTACGAAATGCGATAACATGCTGTTTCTTTGACTTACGTCAACAAAACCCAGCTGTGTGCGCAAACAATAATCAAAAATCATTGTTTAGTTAGTAATCCGTCGTAACTTTGCACCGTCAGAACGACAAAGGGATAACACATTTAATGGTATTAGACTTTAAGGTAAAAAGATTTAGAATTAGAGGAAACAAAGATTCAATTCAGGTAAAAAGATTGTTTAACTAAAAGGAAAGAAAGGGTAACAAAGATGAAAAAGATGTTTTTGATGACGGTCGCAATGTTCTGCATGACGGCCACATTCGCAGAGAACGAGAATGCAAGCAACGCGGCAGAGGCAAACGCCTATGACATGACGGTGAACATACGCAGACTCGGAAACACCCTTGGTCTGACGCTCGACCAGATGGAGACCGTGGCAGACATCCACAAAACGTTCTGCGGTGAGATGATGATTGCCGCCCAGGCACACAAGGACGACCGCAGCGCACTCGTGGCAAAGGCTGTGGACAAGGATCTCAAATACATGAGATACGTGCTCACGGAAGACCAGTTCAGCAAGTACAGCATGCTGCTCCATGCCACCCTCGAGAACAGGGGACTTGAAAAGTAACATGCAGTAGATACCCATCCGTAATGCCCGGCGCGGGTAAACGGATTATAGAGATGCCGCCGGTTATCGCAGACTTCATGGTAAGTCTGCCGGTACCGGCGGCATTTGTTGTTTTATTTATTCGTGTTTCTCGTTTTTTTTTGTTTCTTTTGTATCACGAATAAACAACTGAACTTATCTGATTATGAGTATCAAAAGATTGTCACTGCTGTTTGCCGCCGTCATCGCGGGCGTGGCGTCGGCACCGGCGCAGCCACGGACGGAGATGCGGAAGCTGTCTCCACTCGTCAGGCAGGCTGTGCGCGAGGCCGGCAGGCAGTGGATTAAAGGCGCCGGAGATGCAGGCCGCGGCCGTGAGGTGACAGCTTTCGTATGTGCCGATCCTGCCGTTGCCGGCGGTCTCTTTGAACGTCATGGCTGCCGCGTATACGACCGCAGCGGCGATATCTTCATCGTGTCGATGCCGCTTCAGTCGATCGGCGGCATGGCGGCGGAGCGTGCCGTGACACGCATCGAGGCCTCGGCCCCGTGCCGTCAGACGATGGACACCACGGCCGCAATCACCGGAGGGCGCATGGCCCAAGCCGGCGAGGCACTGCCTCGGGCGTTCACCGGCAGCGGTGTCGTCGTCGGGGTGATGGACGTCGGCTTCGACCTTACACACCCGAACTTTCTCGACGCTGCGTCAGGACAGTGCCGCATAGGCGCTTTATGGGACCAGCTCGACCGCGACACTGTGGGCAGCAGCCTGCCCGTGGGGCGCGACTATGCCGCCGGAGATATCCCCTCGCTGAAGACGCACTCGGCCGACGGACATATCCAGTCGCACGGGACGCACACCCTCGGCATTGCCGCCGGCAGCGGATACGACAGCCCTTACCGCGGCATGGCCTTCGACAGCGAGCTCTGTCTGGTGAGCAATGCCGTCAGTTCGGACCTGCCCCTGATAGACTCGGCCGACGTATACAAATACACCTCGGCGGTGGATGCGCTCGGATTCAAGTATATCTTCGACTATGCCGCCAGCCGCGGGAAGCCCTGCGTCATATCGTTCAGCGAGGGATATCATGTAGGGTACGACGGAGAGGACAGCCTCTTCTGCGAATATCTCGGCCGCCTGACCGGTCCGGGGCGCATCATAGTGACGTCGGCCGGCAACGAGTCGCTGAATGCGGGCTATCTGCCGAAACCGGCCGGAGTGGCCGAGGCCGGCAGTTTCGTGCACAGCCTGGGCCGCACGTCGGTGCTCTACGCCTCTGCCGACGGACCTTTCACGATGCGCCTCATCAGTTACGGGGACGAAACTGGCGAACTGGTGATTCCCTCGCACTCATGTGCGGCAGACACCACGACCGTGTTCAGCTGGCCTGTGCCGTCGGCCGGGCAGCCTCTCAGCATAGAGATAGAGCGCTACCATTCGGCTTTCTCAGCCGTCGACACGATATACCGCATCGTCATCACCGGCGATGTTCCGCCTTCTCCGGCCAATCCCGTGTCCATGACGGTGAGCGGTGTGGAGACGGAGGTGGCGGTAAGGGCAGCCTCTGCGGCCGTGTTTGTCAACGGACTGGCCGATGCTGCATGGAGCGCGGCTGAGACAAGTCACAATGTCCTGGCGCCGGGATGCTTCCCGGGACTGATAACCGTGGGCTCGACCACCCACCGTATGGGCTACCGCAACTATCTCGGCGAATGGGTATGCCACACCCCGCCGGGACTTGAGGGCGGCCTGCACACGGCTGCATCGTCGGTAGGACCGGGCACGGGCGGCATCATCAAGCCCGAGGTGGTGGCTCCGGGCGATAACGTCGTGTCGTCGTACAGTAGTTTCTACCTTGAGCATAACCCCGACGCGATAGACATTCCGTGCGGCGTGCGCCACTTCGACTATGGCGGACGCACGTATTCATGGAACTCAAGTTCTGGCACATCAATGTCTGCCCCCGTCGTTGCCGGTGCAATAGCGCTGTGGCTTCAGGTGCGCCCGGACCTCACTCCGGCCGAAGCCCTTGACGTGATAAAAGAGACGAGCCGCCGCCCCGAGCCGTCGATGGACTATCCGAACAACATCTACGGGCACGGAGAGATAAACGCCCACGCCGGTCTGCTCCGCCTGCTCGGGCTCAGCGGCATTGGCAGTCTTAGCCGGGATGAGTCCCGCAGCCTGTCGGCCGGATATTCAGACGGATGCCTGAAGATATCCTCCGCCGCTTCGTCGCAGTGCGAAGTCGGCGTCACAGTGTGGGCGGTAGGCGGCACAAAGGTATTTTCCGGAGCTGTCATGCTGTCTGCCGGCGGTACGGCCGTCATCCCCATGTCCGGTCTGCCGGCCGGGGTATATGCCATGCAGCTGTCGGGCGAGGGCGGTGGCTCGGTGCTGATAAGGGTCAGATAGCCAGTAGTGAGATACACATTATAATATAAGGAATAACAGTATAGAATATGAAAAAGTCAAGATTGTTTTTGTTTGCCGCAGTGCTCTGCATGCTTGCAGGCTGCGGCACGACAGGCACCGTGCCCATCACGGGCCGCCGTCAGCATCTGCTCGTGAACGATGAGCAGGTGCTCAGTCTCAGTAACCAGCAGTATCAGGAGTACATGAAGACGGCGCGGCCGTCGGCGAATGCCGCCAATACGGCCATGGTGCGCAGGGTGGGGCAGCGCCTCGCCGATGCTGTGGTGTCTTACCTCAACGCCAACGGACTGGGCAGCGAGGTGTCGCAGTATAAGTGGGAGTTCAACCTTGTGCAGGACAACAATGTAAACGCTTTCTGCATGCCCGGCGGCAAGATTGTCGTCTATGAGGGACTGCTGCCCGTCACCCGCGATGAGGCCTCGCTTGCGGTCGTCCTCGGTCACGAGATAGCCCATGCCGTGGCCAAGCATTCTGCCGAGCGGCTCAGCAATCAGGTGCGCCAGCAGTATGGAGGACAGATTCTCGGTTCGGTGCTTTCGGGTTCCGGAGCCAGTTCAGGGATTCAGCAGTTGGGCTCTGCCGCTTTCGGATTGGGCTCGACCCTCGGTTCTGCCGCCTACTCGCGCAAGCAGGAGAGCGAGGCCGACCGCCTCGGACTCGTCTTTGCGGCCATGGCCGGCTACGACCCGCAGGTTGCCGTGCAGTTCTGGCAGCGCATGTCGTCGGCCACCGGAGGCGGCTCGTCATCGCTCTTCAGCGACCATCCCAGTGATGCGAAGCGCATCGAGAGCATAAAGGGATGGATGCCCGAGGCCCTCGGCTACTACCGGAAAGACGCCGCGCGGCCGTCTGCCGGTTCATCATCTTCCATGCCTAAGACTCAGAAGACGATACATATATCGACAAAGAAGTAAATGGTAAAAAGGTAAAAGGCTGGTATCGGAAATGCGGCGGTTTATGTTCCGCTTTCCAATATCAGCCTTTTTATTGTGTCATCATTCGTATTTGCTAAATGCTTTCAACCTCTTCGACAGTCAAGCCGGTAATCTCGGCTATGACGGCGGAGGCTATGCCGTGGGCTTTCATACCCTTGGCATTCTCTATACGGGCTTGCTTTATCCCTTCTGCCATGCCCTCAGCTCTTCCCTCAGCTCTTCCCTCGGCTCTTCCCTCGGCTCTTCCTTCAGCTCTTCCTTCAGCTCTTCCTTCAGCTCTTCCTTCAGCTCTTCCTTCAGCTCTTCCTTCAGCTCT